>JBBSEG010000008.1:0-120048 GCA_038239945.1 Burkholderiales bacterium | reverse complement strand
GGCGCGGCCGGCATGCCGGCCGCCGTCGGCGAACGAATCCGGCGTGACGTTGACGATGCCCATCACGCGCGGACGAGACAGGTCGAGGCGATGCGCTCCGCACCGCAGCACGCCGGCGACCGTCACGTCGTGCGGCCGCGAGAGGGCGTCGAGCGACGAAGGGCGCGCATCGCTGCACGCCCTTCATCGCGGAGCCTGGCAGTGGGCCCTACGCCGGATTGGCCGACGGGGCGGTGCCCGGCTGGGGCGGCGTGCCGGTCGGCGGCGTGGCGGTCACCGCGGACGTCGGCTTGGGCGGACGAGGCGGCCGGCCGGCCATGATGTCGCCGATCTGGTCCGCGTCGATGGTCTCGAACTCGAGCAGCGCCTTGGTCATCGCCTCCATCTTGTCGCGGTTGTCCTCGATGAGCTTCCGCGCGAACGCGTACTGCTCGTCGATGATGCTGCGGATCTCGGTCTCGATCTTGAGCAGCGTGGACCCCGACACGTTGGTCGTGCGCGTGACCGACCGGCCGAGGAAGATCTCGCCCTCGTCCTCGGCGTAGACCATCGTCCCAAGCGTGTCGCTCATGCCGTAGCGCATCACCATGTCGCGGGCGATGTGCGTGGCGCGCTCGAAGTCGTTTGCAGCCCCCGTGGTCTTCTGGTTCATGAAGACCTCCTCGGCGATGCGCCCGCCGAACAGCACGCAGATGGTGTTCAGCATCCGCTCCTTGTCCATGCTATAGCGGTCGGTCTCGGGCAGCTGCATGGTGACGCCGAGCGCGCGGCCGCGCGGGATGATCGTGACCTTGTGCACGGGATCGGTCTTCGGCAGGAGCATGGCGACGAGCGCGTGGCCGGACTCGTGATACGCCGTGTTGCGCCGCTCCTCCTCCGGCATCACCAGCGAGCGCCGCTCGGCGCCCATGATGATCTTGTCCTTGGCGCGCTCGAAGTCGATCATGTCGACGAGCCGCTTGCTGCCGCGTGCGGCAAAGAGCGCCGCCTCATTGACGAGATTGGCGAGGTCGGCGCCGGAAAAGCCCGGCGTGCCGCGCGCGATGATGTCGGGCTTTACGTCCGGCGCGAGCGGGACCTTGCGCATGTGGACGAGCAGGATCTGCTCGCGGCCGCGGATGTCGGGCAGCGGGACCACCACCTGGCGGTCGAAGCGGCCGGGACGAAGGAGCGCGGGGTCGAGCACGTCGGGCCGGTTGGTGGCCGCGATGACGATCACGCCGGCGCTGCCTTCGAAGCCGTCCATCTCGACCAGCAACTGGTTGAGCGTCTGCTCGCGCTCGTCGTTGCCGCCGCCCAGGCCCGCGCCGCGCTGGCGGCCGACCGCGTCGATCTCGTCAATGAACACGATGCAAGGCGCGTTCTTCTTCGCCTGCTCGAACATGTCGCGCACCCGCGCTGCGCCCACGCCGACGAACATCTCGACGAAGTCGGAGCCGGAGATCGAGAAGAACGGCACCTTGGCCTCGCCCGCGATCGCCTTCGCCAGGAGCGTCTTGCCGGTGCCCGGGGAGCCGACCATCAGCACGCCGCGCGGAATGCGGCCGCCCAGCTTTTGGAACTTGGACGGGTCGCGCAGGAACTCGACCAGCTCGGCGACTTCCTCCTTAGCCTCGTCGCAGCCCGCGACGTCGGCGAAGGTGACCGTGTTGTTGGCCTCGTCGAGCATGCGCGCCTTGCTCTTGCCGAAGCTGAACGCGCCGCCGCGCCCGCCGCCCTGCATCTGCCGCATGAAGAAGATCCACACGCCGATCAGCAGCAGCATCGGAAACCACGAGATGAAGATCTGCGTGAGGAAGCCCTGCTCCTCTTCGGGCTTCGCCTCGACCCGCACGCCGTACTTGCGCAGGTCCTCGACCATGAAGATGTCCTGCGCGCTGTACGTGACGAACTTCTTCTTGTCCTTGGACGTCCACTTGATCGTGCGGCCCTCGATGGAGGCCGACTCGACCTGGCCGTTCTTCGCCGAGTCCATGAACTCGGAATAAGCGACGGCGTCCTTGGTGGACTGGCGCGAGTTGAACTGCTGCACCACGGTAAGCACGACCAGCCCGATGACGAGCCAGATGCCGATTTGCTTCAACAGGTTGTTCAAGCCAGACTCCCGGCGGCCGAGGAAAGTGGCGGGCGGCCGCGCCCGCATCGATGCACGCCGGAGCGCCCGCCTGCCGGCAGCGCATCGGCGACCCTCATATTAACCGGCGCAGCCGCGCCGGACCATCCCGGCACGCAGATACCGTGCCACGGTCGAGTCAGCCCTGCATGCAACCCGTCGGAACGGCTCGGGTCAGCCCGCGACCCACCCCTTTGCGACGACGAACATCTCCCGGCTCCGGTCGCGCGAGGCCTTCGGCTTGCGCAGATACACCTTGGCGAACCGGCGTCGAACCTCGCGCTCGAGCTCCGCCAGGCCCCCCCCCTGGAACACTTTGACGGCGAAGTCGCCGCCCGGTTGCAGGTGGGCCGCGGCGAACTCGAGCGCCAGCTCAGCAAGGTGGACGCTGCGCGCCTGGTCCACCGAGGCGATGCCCGACAGGTTGGGGGCCAGGTCGCTGACCACAAGATCGACCGGTCGTCCGTCCAGGGCCTGCACGATCGCCGCCAGCCCTTCGTCCGCCGCGAAATCGGCCTGGACGAACTGCACGCCCGACAGTCCGTCCATCGGCAGGACATCCACGGCGACCACCCGCCCCGCCGGCCCGAGGCGCTCACGGAGCACCTGCGACCAGCTGCCGGGGGCGCTGCCGAGGTCCACCACGGTGAGCCCCGGCCGCAGCAGCCGGTCCTTCGCGGCGAGCTCGAGCAGCTTGAAGGCGGCGCGCGACCGATAACCGCGCCGCTTCGCTTCCTGCACATACGGATCGTTGACGTGCTCCTGCATCCAAGCCTGGTTGAAGCGGTGCTTCTTTCCGGCGCGGTTGAGCGGCGAGGTCATCGTCCCTGCATGGTAGCCGGCCGGCGCCGCCGGGTTAAACTCGCCGCATGGCACCCCTCGACGCGGCCACCCGTCGCACGCTCCGCGCCCGCGCCCATCATCTCGACCCCGTCGTCGCGATCGGTCAGCAGGGTCTGTCCCCCGCGGTACTGCACGAGATCGAGGTGGCGCTGCTCGCCCACGAGCTCATCAAGGTGCGCGTCTTCAGCGACGATCGCGCGACGCGCGCGGCGCTGCTCGTGCAACTCGCCGCCGCGGTCGACGCCGCCCCGGTGCAGCACCTCGGCAAGCTGTTCGTGCTCTGGCGACCCAACCCGGAGCTCGCCGCGGCCCGCCGGCCGACGGGCAGGGCACGCCACCGCAAGCGCGCCCCCGGCATCGACGATCCGCGCGGCAAGGGTGCGGATGCCGCGCGTGGCAAGACGGGCGTACGGGGGATGAAGGCCAAGACCACGGCCCGCAAGCGCGGCTCGACGGCCGCCCACGCGGCCGCACTGGCCCGGGAGCGCCGCCGCCAGCCACCCGGGGAGCGCGCCAGCGACGACGCCAGCGCGCGGCCGCCGGCCCGCGGCCGGCCGCGGCCCGCGGCGAAGGGCGCAGCGCCTGCCGTTACTCCGCAGGCGCCACGTTCGCGGCGCGACGGCGCCGCCCGCGGCAAGGCCGCTGCGCCCGCGGATCGCACCGCGCCGCCGGCCGGCGTGCCGCGCGCGGTCCAGCCACGCCGGCGCCGAGGCCGCGGCTAGCGATCCCCGCGGCCGCCGTCGCCTAGCGCTGCCACGGCGCTGCGTCCGGCGCATCGATCGCGTAGCGCGCGAGGGCGTCGGCCACGCACTGGCGCGGGAGCGTTCCCTCGCCTGCGAGCGCGTCGAGCGCCGCCAACACCACGTGATGCCGGTCCACCTCGAAGAACTTCCGCAGCGCCGCGCGCGTATCGCTGCGTCCGAACCCGTCCGTGCCGAGCGCGACGAAGCGCGCTTCCACGTGCGCCGCGATGAGCTGCGGGTACGCGCGCACATAGTCGGTCGCGGCCACGATCGGCGCGGGGCCGCCAAGCAGCGCCGCGACGTGCGGCAGGCGGCGCGGCCGCGCGGGGTTCAGGCGATCGGCGCGGGCGCAGTCGCTCGCCTCGCGCGCGAGCTCGCTGAAGCTCGTGACGCTGAAGACCTCGGCGTGAATCCCGAAGTCCGCGGCGAGCAGCCCGGCCGCCGCGATCACCTCGCGCAGGATGGTGCCCGAGCCCAGCAGGCGCACCGCGCCCGGCGCGACGGGCTCGCCCGCGCGCGCGAGCCGATACATGCCGCGCACGATGTCCGCCTCCGCGCCCGCCGGCAGCGACGGGTGCGCATAGCTCTCGTTCATCACCGTCAGGTAATAGAACACGTCCTCCTGGCGCTCGACCATCTGGCGCATGCCGTGGTCGAGGATGACCGCGAGCTCGCAGGCGAAGGCGGGGTCGTAGGCGCGGCAGTTCGGCACGGTGGCCGCCACGACGTGGCTGCTGCCGTCCTGGTGCTGCAGTCCCTCGCCGCCGAGCGTGGTGCGGCCCGCGGTGGCGCCGATGAGGAAGCCGCGCGCGCGCTGGTCGGCGGCGGCCCAGATCAGGTCGCCGACGCGCTGGAAGCCGAACATCGAGTAGTAGATGTAGAACGGCAGCATCGCGCGGCCGTGCACGCTGTAGGCCGTCGCGGCGGCGATCCATGAGCAGAGCGCACCCGCCTCGGTGATGCCCTCCTCGAGCAGCTGTCCATCACGCGCCTCGCGGTACGACAGCATCGAGCTCGCGTCCTCGGGCTCGTAGAGCTGGCCGAGCGGCGAATAGATGCCGACCTGGCGGAACAGGCTCGCCATGCCGAATGTGCGCGCCTCGTCCGCGACGATGGGGACGACGCAGTCGCCAAGCGCCTTGTCCTTCAGGAGATTGGCCATCAGGCGCACCATCGCCATCGTGGTCGACATCTCCTTGCCGGCCGCCTCGAGCGCGAATTTCGCATAGCGCTCGAACGGCGGCACCGGCAGCGGCGCCGCGGCCCGCCGCCGCCGGGGCAGGTAGCCGCCCAATGCGGCGCGCCGCTCGCGCAGGTAGGCCATCTCGCGGCTGCCCTCGGGCGGCTTGTAGAACCGCAGCTCGGCGAGGTCGTCGTCGGTGAGCGGCAGCGCGAAGCGGTCGCGGAACGCCTTGATGCCTTCGAGGTCGAGCTTCTTCGTCTGGTGGGCCGTCATGCGCGACTCGCCCGCGGCGCCCATCCCGTAGCCCTTCTTGGTCTTGGCGAGGACCACGGTCGGGCGCCCGCGATGCTCGCGCGCGGCGCGCAACGCCGCGTGCAGCTTGCGGAAATCGTGCCCGCCGCGGGTGAGGCCGTCGATCTCGCCGGGTGTCATATGCGCGACCAGCGCCCGCAGCTCCGGGTCGAGCCCGAAGAAGTGGTCGCGGTTGTAGTCGCCGTTGTTGGCGCCCAGCGTCTGGTACTGGCCGTCCACGGTGGCCGCGAAGCGCCGCAGGAGCGCGTGGGAAGTGTCGCGCGCGAACAGCGGATCCCAGTCGGAGCCCCACAGCACCTTGACCACGTTCCAGCCCGCGCCGGTGAAGAGCGCCTCGAGCTCCTGGATGATCTGGCCGTTGCCGCGCACCGGGCCGTCGAGGCGCTGCAGGTTGCAGTTGATGATGAACGTGAGGTTGTCGAGCTGCTCGCGTGCGGCGAGGGTGAGCGCGCCGATCGACTCGGGCTCGTCCATCTCGCCGTCGCCGAACACGCCCCAGACGTGGCGGTCGCTCGGCGCCGCAAGCCCGCGATGCTCGAGGTAGCGCATGAAGCGCGCCTGGTAGATCGCGCTGATCGGCCCGAGCCCCATCGACCCGGTGGGAAACTGCCAGAAATCGGGCATGAGCCAGGGATGCGGATACGAGCACAGCCCGCCACCATCCACCTCGCGACGATAGTGCGCGAGCTGGTCCTCCGTGAGGTCGCCTTCGAGGAACGCTCGCGCGTACACGCCCGGCGCCGAGTGCGGCTGGAAGAACACGAGGTCGCCGTCGTGGCCGTCGGCCGACCCCCGGAAGAAATGGTTGAAGCCGGCCTCGAAGATCTCCGCCGCTGACGCGTAGCTCGCGACGTGGCCGCCGAGCTCGCCCGAGGCGAGGTTGGCGCGCATGACCATCGCGAGCGCGTTCCAGCGGATGATCGAGGTGATGCGCTGCTCGAGCACGAGGTCGCCCGGGTACGGACCCTGCTGGCCCAGCGGGACCGTGTTCTGGTAAGCCGAATGCGGCGCCTCGAGGGCGACCAGCCCGAGCTCCTGGGCGTGCACCTGCAGCTGCTTGAGCACGAACAGCGCCCGCTCGGCGCCTTCCGCGCGCACGAGGCCGGCCAGCCCGTCGAGCCATTCCTGCGTCTCCCGGGGATCGGTGTCGCCGGGGCGCGCATAGAACTCGGGAATCGGGGCGGACATGGCGCCGTCGGGCGTGCGCTGCGCTAGCCGGCCGCGCTTTGCGAGCGCGCGATCCGCACCGCGAGCTCGAATGCCTGCTGGAGACCTTCCGGGTTCGCGCGGTTGCGCCCGACGAGGTCGAAGGCAGTGCCGCTCGCGCAGGTGGCGACCGGCACCGGCAGGCCGCCGTGCAGCGTCACCCCGGTGTCGAAGCCCATGAGCTTCATCGCGATCTGGCCCTGGTCGTGATACATCGACACCACCGCGTCGTACGCGCCGCGCTGCGCGGCCACGAAGACCGTATCGGCGGGCAGCGGTCCGTGCACGTTCACGCCGGCTGCGCGCACCGCGGCCACTGCGGGGGCGATGAGGTCGATCTCCTCGCGCCCGAGCGAGCCGCCGTCGCCGGCATGCGGATTGAGCGCCGCGACCGCGATGCGCGGAGACGCGTTACCGGCGGCGCGCAGGTAGCGATCGACGATGCCCACCGCCTGCACGATGCCCTCGTGCGTAAGCGCCGCCGGCACGTCCTTGAGCGGGATGTGCGAAGTGACCCGCGACGTCCACAGGTTGCCCGTGATGTTGAACTCGCTGACGAAGCCGCCGACCCCGAAGAAGGACTGCAGGTAGCGGAGCTCGTCCTCCTCGCGCAGCCCCGCGAGGCGCAGCGCGTGCTTGTTGAGCGGTGCGAACACGATGCCGTCGATCTCGCCCGCGCGGGCTGCGGTGGCGGCGGCCGTCAGCGCCCGCAGCGCCGCGCGCCCGCCCGCCTCGGTGGCCTCGCCGGGAGTCATCGCCGCACCTTCGAGCAGCGGCAGGGCGACGAGCCGCGGCCCTGCGTCGGTCGCGGGCGACCCGCCGGGCTCGGCGTCGGGAAAGTCCGCCGGCAGCGCCGCCACCGCGCCGCCCGCCGCGACGATCGCGCGCTCGCTGTAGATGCGGATGTCGGCCTGGTGCGCGTTGTGGGCGCGCGACAGCACCTTGACCGCGATCTCCGGACCGATGCCGTTCGGGTCGCCGAGCAGGAATGCGATGCGGGGACGCGCGGGGGGTGCCTGGACGGCACGGTCGGGTCGTGCGAGGACGGCTGCGCTCATGGGTCCACCTTGATGTTGGCCGAACGGATCAACTTGCCGAACCGCTCGTAGTCGCTGCGATTCAACTCGGCGAAGGCCTCGAGGCTGAGGTTGCCCGGCTCGCCACCCAGGCCCTTGAGGCGCGCCTGCACGTCCGGCAGCTTGAGCACGCGCTCGAGCTCCGCGTGCAGCTGCAGCACGATCGGACGCGGCGTGCCGCCGGTCACGAACAGGCCGTACCAGGTGGTCATTTCCGCCGCAGGATAGCCCGCCTCGGCGATGGTCGGCACGTTCGGCAGCTCCGCCGAGCGCTGCGGCGAGGTGACGGCCAGCGGGCGAAACTTCCCGGCCTTGATCTGCCCCATCGCCGACGACGTGGTGTCGAACATCATCTGCACCTCTCCGGACAGCACGTCGACGTGCGCCTGCGCGCTGCCCTTGTAGGGGATGTGCACGGTCTGCACGTCCGCCGCCTGGTTGAAGGCCTCGCCGGCGATGTGCTGCGTGCTGCCGACGCCGGACGACGCGAACTTGAACTCGTTGGGCTTCGCCTTGGCGGCCGCGACCAGCTCCTTGACGCTGTTGATCGGCACCGTCGATCCCACCACCAGCACATTGGGCACAACCACGACCAGCCCGATAGGCTGCACCTGCTTCAGCGGATCGAAGCCGAGCTTCATCAGATGCGGCGCGATCGCCTGCCCGGTGTTGGTCGCGACCAGCAGCGTATAGCCGTCCGGTGTCGCCTTCGCCGTGACGTCGGCCGCGATGGTGTTGGACGCGCCGGGCCGGTTCTCGACCACGAACGGCTGCTTGAGGCCTTCGGCGAACTTCTCGGCCAGCATGCGCGCGATGACATCGGTACCGCCGCCGGCGTTGGCGCCGACCAGGATCCTCACCGGGCGGATGGGATACGCGTCGACGGCTTGCGCGACATCGGCGTGCACGCAGGCCAGCGCGCTCGCCGCGGCGAGCGCGGCGATCCGGGTCGTGCGGGTAGTTAGCATCGGCTACCTCCAGGGACGGCTGCCGTGCGACGGCAGCGTCGAGCGCGGCATTGTAGGTCGGCCTTCAGCCGTAGCGGACGTGCACGATCTCGTAGCCACGCACGCCGCCGGGCGCCTGAACGTCGGCGGCGTCGCCCTCGATCTTGCCGATCAGTGCACGGGCGATAGGCGAGTTGACGGATATCTTGCCGCCCTTGATGTCGGCCTCGTCGTCGCCGACGATCTGGTAGGTGCTGCGCTCGCCGCTGCCGGTGTCTTCGATCTCCACGGTCGCACCGAACACGACGCGCCCGTCGGCCTCCACGTCCTTCGGGTCGATCACCTGCGCGTTGGCGAGCTTGCCCTCGACATCGGCGATGCGGCCTTCGATGAACCCCTGCCGCTCCTTCGCCGCGTCGTAGTCCGCATTCTCCGACAGGTCGCCGTGCGATCGCGCCTCGGCGATGGCCTGGATCACGGCCGGCCGCTCGGTCGACTTCAGGCGGTGCAGCTCCGCTCTGAGCCGCTCGGATCCGGCGACGGTCATCGGCACCTTGCTCATGGCATCCCCTGTCAGGCGAGGCGCTGGTGCAGCGCCTGGATCGAATACGGTACCAGCTTGCGCACACCGGCCAGGCCGAGGGTTGCAGCGCGTGCGCCGGCCAGCGTAGTGTAGGTGGGCACCTGATCGGTGAGCGCGGCGCGGCGAATGGCGTAGCTGTCCTGAATGGCGCTGCGCTTCTCCTCGACGGTGTTGACCACGAGCGCGATCTCGTCGTTCTTGATCATGTCGACGATGTGCGGCCGGCCCTCCGCCACCTTGTTGACCGGCGTGACCGGGACGCCCGCGGCCGCCAGCGCGGCCGCCGTGCCGCGCGTCGCGACGATCTGGTAGCCGAGTTGGACCAAGAGCTGCGCGGTCTCGATCGCGCGCGGCTTGTCGCTGTTTTTGAGGCTGAGGAACACGCGGCCCTGCTCGGGGAGCCGCACGCCAGCCGCGAGCTGGCTCTTCACGAACGCTTCCGCGAATGTCTCGCCCACGCCCATGACTTCGCCGGTCGACTTCATTTCCGGGCCGAGGATGGTGTCGACCCCGGGGAACTTGATGAACGGGAACACCGCTTCCTTGACCGAGAAATAGGTGGGCACGATCTCGCCGGACACGCCCTGCTGCGCGAGCGTGCGGCCCACCATGCAACGCGCCGCGATCTTCGCCAGCGGGCGCCCCGTGGCCTTGGAGACGTACGGCACCGTGCGCGACGCCCGCGGATTCACCTCGAGCACGTAGACGAGCGAGTCCTGGATCGCGAACTGCACGTTCATCAGGCCGACCACGTTGAGCGCCTTCGCCATTGCGATGGTCTGGCGCCGCAGCTCCTCCTGCACCGCTGCCGACAGCGAGAACGGCGGCAGCGAGCACGCCGAGTCGCCCGAGTGCACGCCGGCCTGCTCGATATGCTCCATGATGCCGCCGATCAAGACGTCGGTGCCGTCGCACACCGCATCGACGTCGACCTCGATCGCGTCGTTGAGGAACCGGTCGAGCAGCACGGGCGAGTCGTTGCTCACCTTGACGGCCTCGCGCATGTAGCGCTCGAGGTCGCGCGGATCGTGGACGATCTCCATCGCGCGGCCGCCGAGCACGTACGAGGGCCGCACCACGAGCGGATAGCCGATCGCCTCGGCGGCGGCGAGCGCAGCCGCCTCGGTGCGCGCCGTGCGATTGGGTGGCTGGCGCAGCCCCACGCGATGGATCATCTGCTGGAAGCGCTCGCGGTCCTCCGCCATGTCGATCATGTCCGGCGTGGTGCCGATGATCGGGACGCCGTTCCTGGCGAGGTCGCGCGCAAGCTTGAGCGGCGTCTGGCCGCCGTACTGGACAATCACGCCCCAGGGCTTTTCCACGTGCACGATCTCGAGCACGTCCTCGAGCGTGAGCGGCTCGAAGTACAGCCGGTCGGACGTGTCGTAGTCGGTGGACACCGTCTCCGGGTTGCAGTTGACCATGATGGTCTCGAACCCGTCTTCGCGCAGCGCCATCGCCGCGTGCACGCAGCAATAGTCGAACTCGATGCCCTGCCCGATGCGGTTCGGCCCGCCGCCCAGCACCATCACCTTCTTGCGGTCGGTCGGCTGCGCCTCGCACTCCTCCTCGTAGGTGGAATACAGGTACGCGGTGCCGGTCGAGAACTCCGCCGCGCAGGTGTCGACGCGCTTGAACACCGGGCGCACGCCCATCGCGTGGCGGCGCGCACGCACCGCATCCTCGCTGCTCTTCATGAGGTGCGCGAGCCGGCGGTCGGCGAAGCCCTTGCGCTTGAGCGAGCGCATGTCGTCGGCGCTGATCTGGTCGAGCGTGCGCTTCTCCAGCGCGAGCTCGAGGTCGACGATCTCCTTGATCTGCGCGAGGAACCACGGGTCGATCTTGGTGTAGCCGTGCAGCTCCTCGACCGACATGCCGATGCCAAACGCGTCCGCCACGTACCAGAGTCGTTCCGCGCGCGGGTAGGCGAGCTCGTCGCCGATCTTGTCGGGATCGACCGACTTCAGGTTGAAGCCGTCGACGCCCACCTCGAGCCCGCGCAGCGCCTTTTGCAGCGACTCCTGGAACGTGCGGCCGATGGCCATCACCTCGCCCACCGATTTCATCTGCGTGGTGAGCCGGTCGTCCGCCTGCTTGAATTTCTCGAACGCGAAGCGCGGCACCTTGGTGACGACGTAGTCGATCGACGGCTCGAACGACGCCGGGGTCTGCCCACCGGTGATGTCGTTGCGCAGCTCGTCGAGCGTGTAGCCCACCGCGAGCTTGGCGGCGATCTTCGCGATGGGGAAGCCCGTGGCCTTCGACGCGAGCGCGGAGCTGCGCGACACGCGCGGGTTCATCTCGATCACGATCATGCGGCCGTCGGCCGGGTTGATCGCGAACTGGACGTTCGACCCGCCCGTGTCCACGCCCACCTCGCGCAGCACCGCGATGCTGGCGTCGCGCATGATCTGGTATTCCTTGTCCGTGAGCGTCTGCGCCGGCGCCACGGTGATCGAGTCGCCGGTGTGCACGCCCATCGGGTCGAGGTTCTCGATCGAGCACACGATGATGCAGTTGTCCTTGCGGTCGCGCACCACCTCCATCTCGAACTCTTTCCAGCCGAGGAGCGATTCCTCGATCAGGAGCTCGTGCGTGGGGGACAGATCGAGGCCGCGCTTGCACATCTCGACGAACTCGTCCTTGTTGTACGCGATGCCGCCGCCGCTGCCGCCCAGCGTGAAGGACGGCCGGATCACCGCCGGGAACCCGATCATCGCCTGCACCTCCAGCGCCTGTTCGAGGTTGTGCGCGATGCCCGACGTCGCGGAGCCCAGGCCGATGCGCGTCATCGCGGCCTTGAACTTCTCGCGGTCCTCCGCCTTGTCGATGGCCTTCTTCGAAGCGCCGATCAGCTCGACGTCGAACTTCGTGAGGATGCCCTCGCGCGCCAGGTCAAGCGCGCAGTTGAGCGCGGTCTGCCCGCCCATCGTGGGCAGGAGCGCGTCGGGGCGCTCGCGCTCGATGATGCTGGCCACCATCTGCCAGGTGATGGGCTCGATGTAGGTGACGTCGGCCATTTCCGGGTCGGTCATGATCGTAGCCGGGTTGGAGTTGACCAAGACGACCCGGTAGCCCTCCTCGCGCAGCGCCTTGCACGCCTGCGCGCCCGAGTAGTCGAACTCGCACGCCTGCCCGATGATGATCGGACCCGCGCCGATGATCAGGATGGTCCGCAGGTCGGCGCGCTTCGGCATGTCAGTCGCGCCGGTCCATCAGCTCGGTGAAGCGGTCGAACAAGTACCCGACGTCGTGCGGGCCGGGGCTCGCTTCCGGGTGGCCCTGGAAGCTGAAGGCGGGACGGTCGGTGCGCGCGATCCCCTGCAGCGTTCCGTCGAACAGCGACACGTGCGTGCTCTTGACGTGGGCTGGAAGCGATGCGGGATCCACCGCGAACCCGTGGTTCTGGCTGGTGATGAGCACCTGCCCCGTCGTCTGGTCGAGCACTGGATGATTGGCGCCGTGGTGGCCGAACTTCATCTTGAGCGTGCGCCCGCCCGACGCCAGGCCCAGCAGCTGGTGGCCGAGGCAGATGCCGAACGTCGGCGTGCCGCTCGCGACGATCGTGCGGATCGCCTCGACCGCGTAGGCGCACGGCTCCGGGTCGCCGGGGCCGTTCGACAGAAACACGCCGTCCGGCCGCTGCGCGAGCACCTCGCTCGCGGGGGTGGTGGCCGGCACCACGGTCAGGTGGCAGCCGCGCTGCGCGAGCATGCGCAGGATGTTGTGCTTCGCGCCGTAGTCGTAGGCGATCACGCGGTAGCGCGGCTCGCCCATGGGCGCGTAGCGCGCGCCGAGCGACCAGGTGCCGGAGTTCCATTCGTACGGAGCTGCGCACGACACCACTCGCGCAAGGTCGAGCCCGGCCATCGACGGCGCGCTTCTCGCGCGCGCCACCGCTTCGGCGATCCCCTCGTCGCCGGGCGCCGCAGCGGCCGCGATGCAGCCGTTCTGCGCGCCGCGCTCGCGCAAGCGGCGGGTGAGCCTGCGCGTATCGAGGTCGGCGATGGCGACGATGCCCTGTGCGCGCAGCCAGGTCGTCAGATCGTCGGTGCGCCGCCAGCTCGACGCGACCGCGGGCACATCGCGCACCACCAGTCCCGCCGCGTGCACGCTCTGCGACTCGACGTCCTCGGGATTGATGCCGACGTTGCCGATGTGCGGGTACGTCAGCGTGACGATCTGGCCCGCGTACGAAGGATCGGTGAGGATCTCCTGATAGCCGGTCATCGCCGTGTTGAAAACCACTTCGCCCACCGCGACGCCCGCGGCACCGACTGAACGCCCGCGCAGCACCGTTCCGTCGGCGAGCGCGAGCACCGCGGGCGTGTACGGAGGAAACAGGGCGGGCAGTGTGGCGGCCGGGGAATCCGGGGCGTTCATGGCGAGGCCGATCGGGAAACGAAGCCGTGGCGGCAGGTCGGCAAGCGCGGCGTGCGGACGTGCAAACGGGGAAGGTTGGGCCTTCCCCGCTGTGCTGCCGCAATTGTAGCGCAAAGGGGGGGTCGCGCCAACCGCCGGCGCGCCTTGCGACGACGCGCCAGCGCCTGCGCGCCCAGGCTCGACGCACGTAAACGAGCCTTAATACGCGGCCGAGAACCCGCCGTCGACGTACAGGATGTGGCCGGTCACGAAATCGGCCGCGGGCGAGGCGAGAAACACGGCCGCGCCGGCGATCTCGGGCGGTTTCGCCCAGCGGCCCGCCGGCACCCGCCGTTCAACCCACGCCGAGAACTGCGCGTCGGCCACCAGCGCGGTATTCATCTCGGTGTCGAAGAAGCCCGGCGCGATCCCGTTGACCTGCACATTGAACGGCGCGAGTTCCACCGCCAGCGCGCGCGTGAGCATCTTGACGCCGCCCTTGCTCGCCGCATACGGCACGATGTGCGGGCGCCCGATGTCGCTCGCGAGCGAGCAGATGTTCACGATCTTGCCCGCGCGCCGCGCCTTCATGCCCGGCACGACGGCACGCGAGACGAGGAAGGGCCCGTCCAGGTTGACGGCCTGCAGCGCACGCCACTGCTCGAGCGAGAACGCCTCGAGCGGCTGGCGATGGTTCATCGCCGCGTTGTTGACGACGATGTCGAGCTCGCCGTGGGTCTTCGCGAGCGTCGCCAGCGACGCGGCCACGGCCGACTCGTCGGTCACGTCGAACGGCAGCACGACGGCCGTGATGCCGTCGCCCTCGAGCAATGCAGCGGCGCGCTCGAGCTTCGCGATGTCGCGGCCGTTGATCACCACGCGCGCGCCGGACTGCGCGAGGCCGCGCGCGATCGCGAGCCCGAGCCCCGATCCCGCGCCGGTCACGAGCGCGAGCCGGCCGTCGAGCCGGAACGGCGCGGGCGACGCAGCCGCGCTCATGCGTGCGCCCGCGCCGACGGCCCGACACGCGGCAGGTCGAGCACGTCGTGCATGTCGAATACGCCCGTGTCGCCGCGCGCCCGGGCGTCCGCGACGAAGCGCGCGGCGCGCAGCGCACCGGCGGCGAAGTTCTCGCGCGACGAAGCCTTGTGGGTGAGCTCGATCCGCTCGCCCACCCCGGCGAAAATGACGGTGTGCTCGCCCACCACGTCGCCGCCCCGCAGCGCGGCGAAGCCGATCGTGCCCGCCCTGCGCACGCCCGTCACCCCTTCGCGCGAGTACAACGCGTGGTCGGCCAGCGCCACGCCCGTGGCCGCGGCTGCCGCCTCGCCAAGCGCGAGCGCCGTGCCCGAGGGCGCGTCGACCTTGTTGCGATGGTGCATCTCGACGATCTCGATGTCGAAGCCGGCCAGCCGCCCCGCGGCGATGCGCACGAGCTCGAGCAGCACATTGACCCCCACGCTCATGTTGGGCGCGAACACCAGCGGGATGCGCCGGCCGGCCTGCACAAGCCGCTCCTTTTGCGGGGTGTCAAGGCCGGTGGTGCCGATGACGGCGCCGATGCCCGCGCGCTCGCAGGCCGCAAGATGCGCGAGCGTTCCCTCGGGGCAGGTGAAGTCGATCAGGACGTCGCATCGCGCCAGCGCGGGGCCCAAGTCCGATTCGATGGCGATGCCGGTGCGGCGGCCGCAGTGATCGCCCGCGTCGCGCCCGAGCGCGGCGCTGCCGGGCTGCTCGAGCGCCGCCGCGAGGACGTTCTCGCGGGACTGCAGCGCCGCGTCGATCAGCGCCCGGCCCATCCGGCCGCTCGCGCCGGCGATCGCGAGGCGCACGGGCATGACGCGTCAGTTCCGGGTGAAGATGTCTTTGATGCGCTCGAGGAATGGCCGGTCGTCCTGCTTGGGGACGCCGCGGAGCGCCTTGTCGCCCGCGGAGCGGTTGAGTTCGACCACGGACTGCGGCATCTCGTCGCCTTCCCAGCGCGCGAGCTTCTCCTCCGCGAAATACACGGTGAATTGCCGGTGCTCGCGCACCTTGCCCTGGTGGGTGAACTCGTAGACGTAGTCCCAGCGGGTGTCGCGGAAGGCGCTGGTGACCAGCGGCGTGCCGAGCGTCTGGCGGACCTGCTGGCGGGTCATGCCGACCTTGAGCCGGTCGACCATGTCCTGCGACAGGAAGTTGCCCTGGTTGACGTCGATCTTGTACACAGCCAGCGAATCGAGCTTCGGGACCGCGCTCTGCAGGCTGGCGCAGCCGGCCAGCGCGCACGCGAGCGCGCCCAGCAGCGCGACGCGCGGCGCACGCGCCACCCATGCCGCGGTGGGCGAGGCGATCAATGCGCGGCAGGGGCGCGGGCGCGGCGTGTACATTGCGCGGGAGGGTTCGAATCCGGCTCGAAACCGGCGGAGCAAATGGCTATTATAGTCGCGATGCCCGCTGCGGCTTCGGCGCGCCCCTCCACGGATCGCCATGACCCACGATCTCAAGAGCGCCGGCCTCAAGGCCACGCTGCCCCGGCTCAAGATCATCAGCCTGTTCGAGACGTCGAAGGTCCGTCATCTCACGGCGGAGGACGTCTACAAGCTGCTGCTCGCGGAGGGCCTCGACATCGGCCTCGCCACGGTCTATCGCGTGCTCACGCAGTTCGAGCAGGCGGGTCTTCTGGTGCGCCATCACTTCGAATCGGGCAAGGCCGTCTTCGAGCTGAACGAGGGCAAGCACCATGACCATCTCGTCTGCCTGCAATGCGGTCGTGTCGAAGAGTTCTACGATCCCGAGATCGAGAAGCGGCAGGTGAAGGTGGCGAAGGAGCGCGGCTTCGTCATCAGCGAGCATGCGCTCTATCTCTACGCCGACTGCACCAAGGTGCGCTGCCCGCATCGCAAGTAGCCCTCGGTTGCAGCGGTTGCAGCGGTCGCAGTGTGGCCCCTGCGCACTTCGGTCAGGACGGCGGGTCCGGATCCGCCGCCGCATTCGCGGCCGGCACCGCGCTTGCGGCCGGGCGCTCGCGCCGGTCGAAGTCGCGCCAACGCATCCCGAGCATGAACAGCGTGGCGAAATAGCTCGCGCCGCCGGCGGCTACCAGGCCCGCCAGCCACGCCACGCGGGTCCACAGCGTCGCGGCAAACCACCCGCGGGCCGATCCGCCGAGCAGCGCCAGCACCACGCCGAGCACGGTGACCGCCACGAACACGCGCAGCACGAACGGCCACCAGCCTTGGCGCGGCGCGTAGAAGGAACGCCGGCGCAGCGCGAGGAACAGCAGCGTCGCGTTAAGGCAGGCCCCCAGGCTGGTCGCCAGCGTCAGGCCCGCATGCCCGAGCCGCAGCGGCCACGCCAACAGGAACGCGAGCGCCTGCGTCACCACGACGGTCACGAAGGCGATCTGCACCGGCGTGCGCATCGCCTGGCGCGCATAGAAGCCGGGCGCGAGGATCTTGATGGCGATCAACGCGGGCAGCCCGACCGCGTAGCCGAGCAGCGCGAGACGGGTCTGCAACGCGTCGTCGACGGTGAACCGGCCGTACTGGTACAGCGTGGCCACCAGCGGCACGGCGAGGAGCCACAGGGCCACCGCCGCGGGCAGCGCGAGCAGGAGCGCGAGCCGCAGTCCCCAGTCGAGCAGGTCCGAGTATTCCGCGTGGTTCGCGTCGCTGTGATGCTGGGCCAGCGACGGCAGGATGACCGTGCCGAGCGCCACGCCGAGCAGCGCGGTGGGGAATTCCATGAGGCGGTCGGCGTAGGTGATCCACGAGATGCGGCCATCGCCGAGCAGCGCCGCGAGCTGCGTGCTGATCAGCACCGAGATCTGCGCGGCCGACACGCCGATCAGCGCAGGCCCCATCGCGCGGAGCACGCGTCGTACGCCCTCGTCGTGGCGGTCGAACGCGAAGCGCGGCAGCAGCCGAAGGCGGGCGAGCGCGGCGGCCTGCAGGGAGAGCTGCGCCACGCCGCCGATCGCCACGCCCACGGCCAGCGCGATGATCGGCGGGTCGAAGAAGCGCGCGAGCAGCACGGCCGCCCCGATGATCGAGACGTTGAGCAGGACCGGCGTGAACGCGGGGATCGCGAAGTGACGGTAGACGTTGAGCACGCCGCTCGCAAGCGAGGTCAGCGAGATGAAGAGCACGTACGGAAACACCAGCCGGATGAGCTCGGCGGTCAGCTCGACCTTGCCCGGCGTGCGCGCGAAGCCGCCCGCGAGCGCGTAGACGAGCCACGGCGCGGCCAGCACGCCTGCCACGGTCACCAGGAACAGGACGAGTGCCAGCCACGCGCCCACCCGGCCGACGAGCGCGCGCGTTGCATCGTCGCCGCGCCGGACGCGATACTCCGCCAGGATCGGCACGAATGCCTGGGCGAACGCGCCCTCGGCGAACAGCCGCCGCAGCAGATTCGGCAGGCGGAACGCCGCCTCGAAGGCGTCCATCTGAAAGCCCGCTCCGAACGCGGTCGCCTTCAGGCTTTCGCGGGCCAGGCCGGTGATCCGCGACAGCAGCGTCATGCCGCTGACAGTCGAAAGCGCTTTGAGGAGGTTCAAGGGGTCGGGCGATGCGATCCGGCCGGGGCCGCGGCCCTCAGCCGCCATGCCGGCGCAATGCAGCTTGCCAACGCCGGCTGCCTTGCCTTCGAGGGTCGAATCGCGTATTATGCGCGGTCGACTTTTTGCATCCGAAACTGGATCGAGGAACCACTCATGGCCAACACCGCGCAAACCCGCAAGCGCGCCCGGCAGGCGGAGGAAACCCGCAAGCGCAACGCGAGCCTCAAGTCGGCGCTGCGCACGTCGGTCAAGAAGGTGCGCAAGGCGATCGAAGGCGGCGACAAGGCCGTGGCCACGCGCACGCTGCAGGAATCGCAGTCGGTCATCGACCGCATGGCCGACAAGCGCATCGTGCACAAGAACCTGGCGTCGCGCACCAAGTCGCGCCTCGCGCAGGCCATCAAGGCCCTCGCCTAGCGGTGCCTACTCCCGCGCACCTGCGCGGGACCAGAACACGGGGCGCTCGCGGGCGCCCCGTTCGTTTGCCGGGCGCGCCCCGGCGAAGCGCCGCGGCCACGCGCAACGGCACCACACCGGCACAGGCCCGGCTCGACCGTCTGGAGCGCGCGGCCCGCGATGAAGGCCTGCCCCCGTCGACGACCAGCGGCATCATCAGCGCGGCGCAGGCAGCGGCGCGCGCCGGACCCCACGCCGCGGCCAGGCCTGCCAGCCGTTCGGCCCAGCGCCGGGCCGGAACGGTCGGCCGTTGCGCGTCACGCCCCAAGAGCACGAGGTCGCGGGTGTCAGGTTGAAAGGTCGGGTTGCAAGGTCGGATTGCAAAGTCGGATTGCAAAGTGACGAGCGAGGCGTGGAAGCGCGGCGAGGCCGGGCAGCAAGGCGTGGCCTACGGGATGGCGACGGGGTGGCCGCCGAGCGACTGCATTGTCGTGCTAAAATGTTGATTTTACGCGCATCCTGTCGATCGGTCGCGCCGGTCCATCCGAAGCCTCGCGCATGCCCGAGCACCGTTGCCCCCAGCACTTCCTGCAGTTGCGTGATTTCTCGCGCGAGGAGCTCGAGCACCTGTTCGCGCGCACGAGCTGGATCAAGGAGCGCTTCAAGCGCTATGAGTTGTACCAGCCGCTGCGCGACCGCACGTTGGCGATGGTGTTCGAAAAGGCCAGCACGCGCACGCGCGTCTCGTTCGAGGCCGGCATGAACCAGCTCGGCGGCATCGCGATCAACTTGAACCGCAGCGACACGCAGCTGTCGCGCGGCGAGCCCATCGAGGATGTCGCGCGCGTGATCTCCCGCATGGTGGACGTGGTGATGATCCGTACGTTCGAGCAGACGATCATAGAGCGCTTCGCCGCGCATTCGCGGGTGCCGGTGATCAATGGCCTGACCAACGAATACCATCCCTGCCAGATCCTGGCTGACATGTTCACCTACCTCGAGCATCGCGGCACGCTCGCCGGCCGGACGGTCGCCTGGGTCGGCGATTCGAACAACGTCTGCTACACGTGGCTGCAGGCGGCGGAGGTGTTCGGCTTCACCGTGCACGTTTCCACGCCGCCCGGCTACGCGGTCGATCCGTCGCTCGCCGGCGTGCGCGACGCGTCGCGCTGCCGCATCTTCGACGACCCGATGGACGCCTGCCGCGGCGCCCATCTCGTCACCACCGACGTCTGGACCAGCATGGGTTTCGAGTCGGAGAACGAGACGCGGCGCGCGGCGTTCGCCGACTGGATGGTCGACGCCGACATGATGGAGGTCGCGGCGGCCGATGCGCTGTTCATGCATTGCCTGCCCGCGCACCGCGGCGAGGAAGTTTCCGCCGACGTGATCGACGGCCCGCAGAGCGTCGTGTGGGACGAGGCTGAGAACCGCTTGCACGCGCAGAAAGCGTTGCTGGAGTATCTCGTCTGCGGACGCGTCGCCGCGTGACGCCCGCAGCGTCGGGCGCGCGACCTGGCGGACCGCCCGTGCCGGCGACACGCCGCGCGAACCTGACATCGCAGCGTCCCCTCGCCAGGAGTGCATCCATGCTTCGCCATCTGCTCGCCGCGCTCGCCGCGCTCGTCGCCTGCTCCGCAACCCCCGCCTCCGCCCAGGCCTGGCCCGAGCGTCCGATCCGGTTCCTGATGTCCGCGCCGGCCGGAAGCTCGATCGACGCGCTCGGCCGCGCGATCGCCGAGAAGCTCAAGGATCGCCTCGGCCAGCCGGTGGTCGTCGAGAACAAGCCGGCGGCGGGCGGCACCGTGGCCACCGCGGAGGTCGCGCACAGCCCGGCCGACGGCTACACGATGGTGCTGGCCTTTCCCGGTCCCATCGCGTTCGCGCCCTACCTGCAGAAGCTCACGTACGACGTTCAGAAGGACCTGGCGCCGGTCATCGTCACCTCGAACCAGCCGAGCATCCTCGCCGTGAACGCCGCGCTGCCGATCCGCTCGCTGGCCGAGCTTGTCGCGTATGCCAAGGCGAATCCCGGCAAGCTCAACTATGCGTCCGTCGGCAACGGCAGCTCCTCCAATCTCAGCATGGAGCTCCTCAAGTCGATGGCCGGGCTCGATATCGTGCACGTGCCGTTCAACGGCTCGCCGCCGGCCGTGATCGCCACCGTGCAGGGCGAGACGCAGATGCTGTTCGCGGTCATGCAGCCGCTCAAGCCGCAGATCGACGCCGGCAAGCTGCGGGCGATCGCCGTGACCACCGCGACGCGGTTCTCGCTGTTCCCCGAACTGCCCGCGATCGCCGAGACCTATCCCGGGTTCGAGGCCCAGGCGTGGAACGGCGTGCTGGTGCGCGCGGGCACTCCCCGCCCGATCATCGACCGGTTGAATCGCGAGATGAACGCCATTCTCAGTGCGCCGGACGTCGTCGCGAAGCTGCAGTCGCAGGGCTTCGAGCTGCGCGGCGGTTCGCCCGAAGACCTCTCGGCGCTCATCGATGCCGACCAGGCCCGCTGGGCGCCGGTGATCCGCAGGCTGGGCCTGCGGACTGAATAGCGTGCGCCGCCCGGATACGACGCATCGCCCGACCCGACCGGTCGCAGCGTGACGGCCCACCCACTTCCCGCAGGCTTGGGTTCACCCATGAGCGCAATCAAGAAGGTCGTCCTCGCCTACTCCGGCGGCCTCGACACCTCGGTCATCCTGAAGTGGCTGCAGGACACCTACGGCTGCGAGGTGGTCACCTTCACGGCCGACATCGGCCAGGGCGAGGAGCTCGAGCCTGCGCGCCGCAAGGCCGAGCAGCTCGGCATCCGCAAGAAGAACATCTACATCGAAGACCTGCGCGAGGAGTTCGTGCGCGACTTCGTGTTCCCAATGTTCCGTGCCAACGCGGTCTACGAAGGCGAGTACCTGCTCGGCACGTCGATCGCGCGGCCGCTGATCGCGCAGGAGCTGGTCGCCATCGCGAAGAAGACCGGCGCCGACGCGATCGCCCACGGCGCGACCGGCAAGGGCAACGACCAGGTGCGCTTCGAGCTCGGCGCGTACGCACTCGCGCCGAACATCAAGGTGATCGCTCCCTGGCGCGAATGGGACCTGCTCTCGCGCGACAAGCTGCTCGCATACGCGGACCGGCACGGCATCCCGGTCGACTTCAAGAAGCGCGCGGCCGGCAAGGCCACCCGCGCCCCCTACACGATGGACGCGAACCTCCTGCACATCAGCTACGAGGGCGGCGTGCTCGAGGACCCCGACTACATGCCGGAGGAGTCGATGTGGCGCATCACCGTGTCGCCCGAGAAGGCGCCGGCGAAGCCGCAGGTAATCGAGCTCACCTACAGGACCGGCGACATCACGGCCATCGACGGCGAGAAGCTCTCTCCCGCCGAGGTGCTCGCCCGGCTCAACGCCATCGGCGGGCGGCACGGCATCGGCCGGCTCGACATGGTGGAGAACCGCTACGTGGGCATGAAGTCCCGCGGCTGCTACGAGACCCCCGGTGGCACGATCATGCTGAAGGGGCACCGCGCGATCGAGTCGATCACGCTCGACCGCGAAGTGGTGGGTTTGAAGGACGACCTGATGCCCCGCTACGCGCGGATGATCTACAACGGCTACTGGTTCAGCCCCGAGCGGCGGCTGCTGCAGGGCCTCATCGACGCGTCGCAGGACGTGGTCAACGGCACTGTGCGGCTCAAGCTCTACAAGGGCACGATCATGTGCGTGGGGCGCGCGTCGCCCGACTCGCTGTTCGACGAGAAGATCGCCACATTCGAGGACGACGAGGGCGCCTACGACCAGAAGGATGCCGCGGGCTTCATCAAGCTCAACGCGCTGCGGTTGCGCATCGCGGCCCGCCACCGGCGCTGAATCCTCCCGGCCGCGAGCGCCCGATCGCGAAAGCGATGCCCGAGCTTCCCGACGTCGTCGTCTACTGCGAGGCGCTGGCCGCGCGCATCGTGGGCCAGGTGCTCGAGCGTGTCGTCCTGCTCAATCCGTTCGTGCTGCGCACCGCGACCCCGCCGATCGAGCAGGCGCAGGGGAAGGTGGTGAAGGGCGTCGAGCGGCTCGGCAAGCGGCTCGTCATCGCGCTCGAGGGCGACTTTTATCTGGTCATCCACCTGATGATCGCCGGCCGCCTGCGCTGGCTCGAGGGCAACGCGAAGCCGCCCGGCCGGATCAGCCTTGCGCGCCTTGATTTTGCCAAGGGCTGGCTCGTGCTCACCGAGGCCGGGACCAGGCGGCGGGCCGCGCTGCACCTGGTCGACGGCCTCACCGGGCTCGACGCCTTCCGCATGGGCGGATTGGAGATCGAGACCGCCGACCTGGCTGAATTCGCGACGCGGCTTGGCGCCGAGAACCACACGCTGAAGCGGTCGCTCACCGATCCTCGTCTGTTCAGCGGTGTCGGCAACGCATACTCCGACGAAATCCTGCATCGCGCCAAGCTCTCGCCGATCGCGCTCACCAGCAAGCTCACGCCGGAGCAGGTCGCGCAGCTCTATACGGCGGCGCGCGAGGTGCTGAACGAGTGGACGGCGCGGCTGCGGGCGCTGACCGGTGATGGATTTCCGGATAAGGTGACCGCGTTCCGCCCCGAGATGGCCGTCCACGGCCGTTACGGGAAGCCCTGCCCCGTGTGCGGGGCGCCGGTGCAGCGCATCGTCTACGCCGAGAACGAGTGCAACTACTGCGCCAGGTGCCAGACGGGGGGCCGGCTGCTCGCCGACCGGTCGCTGTCCCGCCTCCTGCACAAGAGCTGGCCGAAGTCGATCGACGAGATCGGCTGAAGCGCTCCGTCGCCCTCGCAACGGACCCGCCAGGTCGCTGCCAGCGGGTCACTGCCAGAGAAACGACACCTGCGCCCGGTGCGCAGCGCTCACCTGCACCGATTGCGACTTCGCCTGGCCGGCATAGGTGGCCTCGACGGTATAGGCCCCGTCCGGTAGTCCGGCCAGGAAGATCGGACCGATCGCGTCGCGGTCGATCACGACGCGGCCGGCGCGGTCAGTGACGCGTAGGCGCGCATCGGCGATGAACTCGTTGCTGCCGGCAATCTCGCCGCGGCGCGCCAGGGTGACTTCGAGCGAGTAGCCATGCGCTGCCTGGCGCATCGCGTCGGCCTCCTCCTTCGAGATGCCGCCGTTCATCGAGGGCAACTCGGTGCGGGCGACGACCGGCGACGCGCTCGTATCGGCGGCGCTGGCGCCGCACGCCGCCACCAGCAGCCCGACGGCCAACACGAGGCATAGGGAAAATCGAAAGGTGCGCGCACGAGGGGCTCCACCGGACGCTTGCGGAGAGGCTTCGACGAGCGACGCCTTGGTGGCGCCTCCGTCGATTGCTCCGCAGTCGATGCACCGTAGCGCGCGCCGAAGTGCCGCGCCATCAGCGCAAGGTGACTTCTGCTATCGGCAGGACACCGACAGGCAGCGCCGAACGAGCGCGCGGTGACGGGCTCCCGGGGAGACCCGCGCGGCCGTGGCCACGGGACGCCAGCCGCGCGACCCGCGTCGCGTCGTCAGAACCCGACGCGCGCGCGGCGGCCGCACAGCTTGCGGACGTCGATGTCGGCGGGCACGAGATGATCGCGATTGGCAAGGCGCGCGGTGCCGAAGGCGTCGAGAAGCAGCTTGCGCATGTCGCGGGGCGGCAGCCCGGCCAGCGTATCGAGCACGTCGTCGGAGGGCTCCGGCGCGAACGGCCAACGGTGCGCGTCGAGGATCTCGTGATACACCGCCAGGGCGATGCGCCGTGCGCCCTCCGCGTCCGGGCGGTCGATCACATAGACGTTCATCCGGTTCAGGATGGGATCGGGAATGGCGCTCTCGTCGTTGGCCGTCGCCACCCACAGGATGTGCGAGGCATCGATGCCCACGTCGATGAACTCGTCCTTGAAATGCGCCGCGGTGTCGCGCTCGAGCAGCGTGTACAGCGCACCCATCGGATCGTAGCGGGCGTCGCCGCCCGCCTTGTCGACCTCGTCGAGCACCACGACCGGGTTGGCGAAGTCCCCTTCGATCAGAGTCTGCGCGACCTTGCC
Source organism: Burkholderiales bacterium (assembly GCA_038239945.1). GTDB lineage: Bacteria > Pseudomonadota > Gammaproteobacteria > Burkholderiales > Casimicrobiaceae > VBCG01. The sequence continues at coordinate 95,699 of JBBSEG010000008.1, read as the reverse complement.
GGGCCGCGCGTTGTGCCATTGAGCCGAGGCGCCCGTCAGCACCCAGCCGGCAGTGAGCGAGCTCATCGAGACGAACTCGTAGCCGGTGGCGAGCGCATGCGCGAGCTTCTTGGCGAAGTAGGTCTTGCCGAGCCCCGGCTCGCCGACGAGCAGCATGGGCGTGAACTGGACCGCCTCGTTGCCCGAGACGGCCAGCGCGAGGAACTTGCGCAGGTCGTCGAGCACCGCAACGAAATTGGGCGAGCCGTCGTAGAGGTCGTCGACGGCGGCCGCGGTGGAAGGCTTGACGATGAAGCGCGAGCCGCCGAGCTCGCGCATCCGGTCGTACCAGCCCTTGAGGCCCTCGTTGCGCTTGGCGGCGCCGTCCTCGAGGGCACGGCCGACCTCGGCGACCGAGTAGATCGGCTGTAGATCGGCCAGCGGAATGACGGGATCCATGCTTCGTCCACCTCCGTGCGCAGCTCGCATGCATTTACCATGCCAAAGTGCAGCGCCGGATGCAAGTGCGGGCTCGTCCGGTGCCTGAGACATCGGCGCAGCGTGGCGGTATTGCCACAGTGGGTGCGATCCGCACCGATCGGACGCGAGCCATCGGCGCGCCGCCCGGACCTTCCGGGACAGGTGGAACGCTGCATCGTCCCGGCGCAATGCTGCGGCAGGCAACCTGTCGCTGCACCGGTTTGCGCCATCCGCGGAGTCCGTGCTACGGTCGCCGCCTCTTCGAAGGAGCCGTCATGCCGTCGTTCGACATCGTGTCCGACGTGAACCAGGTCGAGATCCGCAACGCGCTCGACCAGGCGAACAAGGAGATTTCCACCCGCTTCGACTTCAAGGGCTCCGACGCGCGCGTCGAGCTCGCCGACAAGGCCCTCACGCTCTACGCCGACGACGAGTTCAAGCTGAAGCAGGTGACCGACGTGCTGCTCGCCAAGTTCGCCAAGCGCGGGGTCGACGTGCGCTCGCTCAAGTACGGCGACGCGGAGAAGATCTCCGGCAACAAGGTGAAGCAGCTCGTCACCGTGCGCACGGGGGTTGAGCAGGAGCTCGCCAAGAAGATCGTCAAGCTGCTCAAGGAGAGCAAGATGAAGGTGCAGGGCTCGATCCAGGGCGACGCGGTGCGCGTGTCCGGCGGGAAGCGCGACGACCTGCAGGAGGCGGTCGCGGTCGTCAAGAAGTCGATCACCGACTATCCGCTGCAGTACGAGAACTTCCGGGATTGAGCATCCCCGTCAGCGCACCGCCAGCACCGTTCGACTACGCCGCGCGTACGCTGGCCAGCGAGCGCCTGGAGCTCGAGGCGATCGCGCCCGGCCACGCCGACCTCGTGTTCGACGAGCTCGCCGATCCTGCGCTCTATACCTACCTCGGGCCCGCGCCGGTGGATGCCGCGGCGATGCGCGCGCGCTTCACCCGGATCGCGAACCCGCACGCGCCGACGGGCGAACTGTGGCTCAACTACGCGGTTCGCGAGCGCGAGACCGGTCGTTACGTCGGCTACATGCAGGCGACGGTCAAGCCGGACCGCACGGCGTACCTGGCCTATTTCGTGTTCCGGCGGGCGCAACGCCGGGGGATCGCGCGGGAGGCGTGCGCCGCCGTGCTCGCGCACCTGTGGCACGACTGCGCGGTGACCACGGTGCGCATCGAGGTCGACACCCGCAACCAACCTTCGCAGCGCCTTGCAGAGGCGCTAGGTTTAGCACGCGTCGGCGGCGCATCCCCGACCGATCCCGTGCACGGGGCGCCGGCCTGGGATTACGTGTACCGCCTCGACCGGCCGGCGCCCGGTGCGCGCAGCGCCTAGGCGAAATCCCTGATCAGCGCGTCGCGCGTCGCGTCGCCCACGCCGGGCAGCAACGCGCTGTAGCGCGCATGGTCCACGCCAATGCCGAGACCGGCACCGGTCTTCAGCGCCGCCACCATCGCGTCGTCGAGCTCGAACCGAAGGAAGTGCACGGCGGAGGTCTTGTGCTCGTTCTCCCGCTCGAGGTCCTCGTCGGCAATGGCGTAGACCTTCGCGCAACCCTCGGCCTGGACGAACACGCGATCCTCGACGCCCCTGAGCTCGCCGAGCGCACGCTGCCGCTCCCCCACGTCCTCATACTCGAGCAGCATGGTCGCCTTGAGGTTGCGCCCGTCGGGCACCAGCGGGTTGTAGGCGTCGAGCTCGTCGACGATGCCCGCCTCCTCGAAGGTCTTCTCGATGCGCAGCATCTCCTGGATCTGGTAGCGTACGGTAAGCTCGTCCTCGAAGATGAGCGTGAGATGCTCGCCCAGGTGAACGGTGCGCGGACGCTTGTGCGCGAGCACCTGCGCGCGGAACGCGGCGCGCGTGCGCGCATACGCCTCCAGTGTCTGCAGGGATTCGCGGGTGATTTTGGGCATCGGTGCGATCGGATGGTTGAGGGCGGAACCGGCGGCTAGTCGAGCCCGTAGGCGATGCGCAGCAGCGTGAGCGGATGCTCCTTGCGCGGGCTGCCGAGCCCCGCTTTCTCGATGCCCTCCACGATGCGGCGACCCGCGATCGGGCAATCGGAGGCGACGTAGTCGGGCGCCGGGTCGGCCATGCGCGCGAACACCGGCTTGCCGATCTTCATCGACGCGGCATAGAACTCGCGCTTCACTCCCCACGTGCCGTCGTGACCCGCGCAGCGCTCCACCGTGTTGACGGTCGTGCCGGGCACGCGCTCGAGGGTCTCGCGGGTCTTCTGCCCGATGTTCTGGACGCGGCCGTGGCAGGGAATGTGATAGCTGACCTGGCCGAGCGGCTGCACGAACGAGCGGTCCAGCAGGCCGTCCTTGTCGCGCGCAACGAAATACTCGAACGGGTCGAACATGGCGTCGCGCACGGTCGCCGCTTCGACATCATCGGGGAACAGCAGCGGCAGCTCCTGCTTGAACATGAGCGTGCACGAGGGCACGGGCGTCAGGATGGCGTAGCCATCCATAGCGAGGGCGGCCAGCGCGGGCACGTTCGCACGCTTCGCGAGCTCGACCGTCTCGAGGTCGCCGAGCTCCAGCCTGGGCATGCCGCAGCAGTGCTCCTGCGGCAGCAGCACGTAAGGGATGCGGTTGTGCTCGAGCAGCTTCAGGAGGTCGGTGCCGATGCCCGGCTCGTTGTACTTGACGTAGCAGGTCGCGAACACCGCGACCTTGCCCGGCGTGCGCTCGCCGCGGCGCACCGGCCAGGCCAGCGACTTGCGCGCCGTCGCGTGGAAGCGCTCCTGCGCATACGGCGGCAGCTGCGCATCCGCCGCCACACCGAGCGTGCGCTCGAGCACCGCGCGCGCGGCCGGGTTGCGGTTCGCGGCGTTCACGGCTTTCACCACCACCGGAATGGTCGCGAGGCGGCCGACGCGATCGGTGCTCGTGAGGATCCGGTCGCGGAGCGTGACGCGGCCGTGGCGGAATTTGTAGGCCTTGCCGCGCAGCATGAGGTGCGGGAAGTCGACGTTCCACGGATGCGGCGGAACGTACGGACATTTGGTCATGTAGCAGACGTCGCACAGGTAGCACTGGTCGACCACCTTCCAGTAGTCGGCCTTGGCGACGCCGTCGGCCTCGAGCGTGGCGCTCGCGTCGACGAGGTCGAACAGCGTGGGGAATGCACCGCACAGCGAGACGCAACGGCGGCAGCCGTGGCAGATGTCGAAGACCCGCGCCATCTCCTTGAAGATGGCGGACTCGTCGTAGTACGCCGGGTCCCGCCACTCGACCGGATGGCGGGTGGGCGCCTCAAGGCTGCCTTCGCGGAGAGTCATCGGTGGGCAAGGCGCGCGCGCCGGCGCGTTGCGCGCCGCCGGCACGCCATGTGACGCGCTAGTCGGTCAGCGCGTCCAGCGCCTTCTGGAAGCGGTTCGCGTGCGAGCGCTCCGCCTTCGCGAGGGTCTCGAACCAGTCCGCGATCTCGTCGAACTGCTCGTCGCGCGCGGACTTCGCCATGCCGGGATACATGTCCGTGTATTCGTGCGTCTCGCCGGCCACCGCGGCCTTCAGGTTGTCACGGCTGCTGCCGATGGGCAGGTCGGTCGCGGGGTCGCCAACGACGGCGAGGTAATCGAGATGGCCGTGGGCATGACCGGTCTCCCCTTCGGCGGTGGAGCGGAACAACGCGGCGACGTCGTTCTGGCCCTCGATGTCGGCCTTGTTCGCGAAATAGAGATAGCGCCGGTTGGCCTGCGACTCGCCGGCGAACGCGGCCTTCAGGTTGTCGTGCGTACGGGTGCCTTTCAGGGGCTTCATGGCGGTGTCTCCTCGTGGATGGCCCGCGCGCTGACGAAGCGGGGCATCGATTGCGGCCACGCTCAAGCGCGGGCGTGAGCCGATTCTGCGCGTCTTTCGCCCGCCCGGTCCAATTGACTGAGGCAATGGGCGCGATAGCCTGCGACTATCGGTGTCGCCGGGCAATGCGCCGCTGCGCGTGCCGCTGCGTCATTGCGGCTCGATCCCCGCGGACTTCACGATCCGCGCGTACTTGGCGAGCTCGCTGCGGAAGAACTGCGCGGCGTACTCGGGCGAGCTGACTTCGATGGTGTTGCCCTGGCGCGCCATCGCGTCGACGACCTCGGGACTCGCGAAGGCCGCGGCGAACGCGTCCCGGATGCGCCTGACCTCTGCGGGCGGCATGCGCGCCGGCCCGATCACCGCGAACCACGCATCCACCACGTACCCGGGCATGCCCTGCTCGATCGCGGTCGGAATCTCGGGCGCTGCGGGCGTGCGTGTCGCGGCGGTGACCGCCACCGCCTGCAGCGCTCCGGACCTGAGATGCTGCTGGATCGACGGCAGCGACAACGCGCCGATCTCGACCTGCCCGCCCAGCAGGTCGGTCAGCATCGGACCCACCCCCTTGTACGGGATGTGCCTGGACTGCACGCCGGCCTCCTGCATGAACAGCTCCGCGGCAAGATGGAGGAACGTGCCGTTGCCCGACGAGCCGTAGTTGTACGCGCCCGGCTTCGCCTTCAGCAGCGCGACGAGCTCGGCGATGTTCTTCGCCGGCAGCTTCGCGGGATTGACGACCAGCACGATGGGCGTCGTGCCGATCACGGCAATCGGCGTGATGTCGGCGATCGGATCGAACGGCACCGACTTCAGTACGCTCGGATAGATCACGTGGTTGTTGGAGACGACGCTGAGGGTCATGCCGTCGGGCGGCGACTTCACGAGCGCCGCCGTGCCGACGACGCCGCCCGCACCGGGCTGGTTCTCCACCACCACCGGATGGCCGAGCGCCCTGGCGAGGGCGGGCGATGCGGCTCGCGTGATGGTGTCGACGCCCGAGGCCGTCGCGTTGGGCAGGATGAAGCGGATCACCTTCTCGCCCACCTGGGCGTGCACGAGGCCGGCCGGGAGCGTCGTCGCGGCCACGAGTGCCACGAGTCGCCGCAGCGTCGCGCGTCGGGCGCGCGGTGATTCGATCGAGTTCACGCAGGTCCTCCTCAATTCGTTTATGGAACGAGCCGGCTGCGTTCAGGCGACGACGCCGCGCGCATAGAGTCTGTCGACCTCCGCCGCGGAACAGCCCAAGCCGCCGAGGAGCTCGCGCGTGTGCTCGCCCAGAGTCGGCGGGCTCATGCGCACGCCGAGCCGATGTCCGGCCAGCGTGATCGGAAACAGGGCCGTCTGCACGGCTTCGCCGGCGCGCGCGCCGTCCGGCAGGCGGATCTCGGCTAAGCCGCCGGTCGCGCGCAAATGCGGATCGTCGTAGAGATCCTCGGGTCGGCGGATGAGCGCGAACGGCAGTCCGGCGCGCTCGAAGCGATCGGCGAGCGCGGCGGCCGAATGCATCGCCAGCCGCGTGCCGAGCAGGCGCAGCAGCGCCGGGCGCGCCTGCACCCGCTGGTTGTTGGTGGCGTAGGCGGTTTCGTTCTTCAGGTCGGCGAAGCCGAGCGCGTCGCAGAACGTGCGCCACTGGGCGTCGCTCACCACCGCGAGAAAGATCTGCTCGCCGTCCTTGACGGTGAACACGTCGTAGATGGCCCACGGCGACTCGCGCGCCGGCATCGGTGCCGGGTGCTTGCCGGTCACGGCGTATTGCAGCATGTGCTGGCCCATCAGGAAGACGTTGTTTTCGAACAGCGCCGATTGCACCTCCATGCCGCGCCCGGTGATGCCGCGCTGGATCAGCGCGCCGAGCGCGCCGAGCGCGCCGAACAGGCCGCCCATGATGTCGTTCACGCTGCTGCCCGTGCGCAACGGGTCGCCCGGCCGGCCGGTCATGTACGCGAGCCCGCCCATCATCTGCACCACCTCGTCGAGGGCCGGCCGGTGCTCGTACGGACCCGGGAGGAAGCCCTTGTGGCCGACGAAGATGAGGCGCGGGTCCGCTGCCGCGAGGCTCGCATAGTCGAGGCCGTACTTCTGCAGCGTGCCGGGCTTGAAGTTCTCCGCGACGACGTCCGCGGTCGCGGCGAGGCGCCGGGCGACGGCGGCGCCGTCCGGTTTGCGCAGGTCGACCGCAATGCTCTTCTTGTTGCGATTGAACATCGGGAAGAAGCCCGCGCCGGCGCCGAGCAGCGTGCGCGTGCGGTCGCCATCGATGGGCTCGACCTTGATCACCTCCGCGCCCATGTCGGCGAGCAGCATGCCGCAGGTCGGGCCCATCACCATGTGCGTGAATTCGACCACGCGCAGACCCGCCAACGGCTGCGGCGCCTGCGGCCCGGGCGCGCCGGGGGGCGCAGGAGCCGCACCGGCGCCCGTCACGGCGCAGCGCCGCGGATCTTCCGGCGCGGCGCACGGACCATCCGGCGCGAGGCACCGAAACGCGGGCTCGTCACCGCCGCGCGACGCCGCCGGCCGCCGCCGCGCGCATCGATCGATCCGCCATCAATCGATCCGCTCATAGGCAGGCAGCGTGAGGAATTCCACGAACGTGTCGTCGTTCACCAGGTTGGCGAAGATGTCGGCGGCTTCCGCGTAGCGGCCGGCCGGGGCCGCGTCGCCCAGGAGCGCGCCGATCGCCGCAAGCTCCTCCGGAATCATCGCCCCGACCATCGTCCGCGTCACCTTGCGCCCGTCGTCGAGCACGCCCTTGGGCGAGCGCATCCACTGCCAGACCTGCGAGCGCGAGATCTCGGCGGTGGCAGCGTCCTCCATGAGATTGAAGATCGGCACCGCTCCCTGGCCCGCCAGCCAGGCGCCGAGGTACTGGATGGCGACATTGATGTTGAGCCGCAGGCCGGCCTCGGTGATCGGCTGCGCGGGCTCGAAGCGCAGCAGGTCCGCGGCGGTGACGTTGACGTCCGCGCGTGGCTTTTGCGCGATCTGGTTGGGCGTGGGCATCAACCGGTTGAACGCCTCGTCCGCCACCGGGACGAGCGCCGGGTGCGCGACCCACGTGCCGTCGTGGCCGATGGTCGCCTCGCGCTCCTTGTCGGCCTTGACCCGCGCGAACGCCTCGGCATTGGCGCGCTCATCGTTCTTGACGGGAATCTGCGCCGCCATGCCGCCCATCGCATGGATGTTGCGCCGATGACAGGTCCGGATCAGGAGCTCCGCGTAGCTGCGCATGAAGTGGGTGGTCATCGTGATGAGCGCCCGGTCGGCGAGGCAGAAATCGCGGTTGCTGCGCAGTTTCTTGATGCAGCTGAAGATGTAGTCCCACCGCCCCGCGTTGAGCCCCGCCGAGTGCTCGCGCAGCTCGTGCAGGATCTCGTCCATCTCGAACGCGGCCACGATGGTCTCGATCAGCACGGTGGCCTTGATCGTCCCGCGCGGCAGGCCGAGCTCGTCCTGCGCCATCACGAACACGTCGTTCCACAGCCGCGCCTCGAGATGGCTTTCGAGCTTCGGCAGGTAGAAATACGGGCCCGACCCGCGCGCCACCAGCTCCTTCGCGTTGTGGAAGCAATAGAGCGCGAAGTCGAACAGGCCGCCGGGCATCGGCTGGCCGTCGACGTGCACGTGCTTCTCCGGGAAGTGCCACCCGCGCGGGCGCACGAACAGCACCGCGGTGCGATCCTGCAAACGGTACGGCTTGCCCTCTGGCGACACGTAGTCGATGCGCCGGCGGATCGCGTCGCGCAGGTTGATCTGGCCCTGCAGGTTGTTGTCCCAGCGCGGCGTATTCGCGTCCTCGAAATCCGCCATGAACACCCGCGCGCCGGAATTGAGCGCGTTGATGATCATCTTGCGGTCGACCGGGCCGGTGATCTCCACGCGACGGTCCTGCAGGTCGGCAGGCACCGGCGCGCATACCCAGTCGGCTTCGCGCACGGCCCGCGTGGCCGGCAGGAAATCGGGCAGCCGGCCCGCGTCGAACTCCGCCTGGCGCGCGGCGCGGCGCGCCAGGAGCTCATTGCGCCGGTCGCCGAACGCGCGCTGCAGCCGCGCGGCGAACTGCAGGGCCTCCGGCGTGAGAATCTGCGCGTACTCCGGGGTGACCGCGCCGCTGATGGAGATGCCCGGCCCGTAGCTGGTGCCCGCCATGGTCAGCGCGGCCCGACCCCGAGCTCCACCACGCTCGAGAACCCGCCCCAGAACATGCGCATCCCGTCAAACGGCAGGCTGGCCGGGTCCATCATGTCCTTCAGGCGCGGATCCTCCATCACCTTGGCGTTGATGCGATCCCGCTCCTCACGCGACGCGTAGACGATCCACGAAAAGACGACGGTCTCGCCTTCCTCCAGCTGCACGGCCTGTGGAAAGGACGTGACCTTGCCGGGCTTTACGTCGTCGCCCACGGCCTCCCAGTACTGCAGCGCGCCGTGCTCCATCCAGATGCTGCCGGCCCGCTCCGCCATGCGACGGTACGCCTCGAGGTTGCGCAGCGGAACGGGAACGACGAACCCGTCGACGTAATGAGCCATGAGCGTCTCCTGTGATGTCAGTCGGCGAGCGAGCGGTAGACCTCGACCTCGACCGCGCCGTCGGCCAGCTGCTGCTCCTCGCGGTGACGGCGAAACGCCGCCAGGTGCGGCGCGGCGCGGTGCGCTTCGTAGGCCGCCTCGTCGACGTAGGTCTCGTAGAACAGGAAGAGTTCGGGATCGCGCGTGGACCGGTGGGGCCGATAGGCGAGGCACCCCGGCTCGGCGCTGCGCACGGCCGCGGCCTGCTCGGCCAGCAGCGCGGCGAGCGCGTCGCCCTTCCCCTGCGCGGCCCTGATTCGCGCGACGACGGTCAGCACACCGGCCATGAGCATTCCTCGCGTAAAGCGCCAGTATACGAAACGCAGCGCGCGCGCCGGCCGCGCCGCGCTCCGAACCAGCGGGCGGTCGCGACAGCGATGCCGCGCTGCGTCGGACTAGGGGCGGGTGCGCGGTCCGCGCAGCCGATGCAGGACGTAGACCAGCGTCGCTGCCAGTCCGCCCAGCCAATGGATGCGCGCGATCACGGCATGCGCTCGCTCGTCGCCGAAATAGCCGAGCAGATAGCCCGAGCCTGCGAGTGCGCCGAGAAGCGCTACGACGAAGCTGCCGGCAAGACGGTTACGGCGCGCGCGCCATGCGCGGCGGATGTGCGCGAGCCACAGGGTCCCGGCGACGAACAGCGTCGCGAGCGCGGCGAGCGCGTGCACGCGCACGTCCTGCCGCAGCCACCAGCGCGGACCCGCGGCGAGCGCATCGCCCTGGTCGAGCAGCAGCCAGGCGACGCCCGACGCTGCGACCAGCGCCAGCACCGCGTCGACCGCGCGGCGATGTCCCCGTGCCAGCCGCAGTGACATCGGTCAGGTCCGCCAGATCACGTCCGCGCCCAGAGCGCGTGCCCAGGGCAGCGCGCGGCGGCCCGCGACGGCGACGGCCTTGGTGAGCGCGTCGGCGACCATGCATTCGGTGGCCAGCACGGCCGCGCCATAGGACGCCGGGCGGCGGCCGGAGCGTCCCCACAGCGACGCCGCGCTGGTGCGGCGGCGCCGCGCGCCGTATTCGCTGGTCGCCATCGCGCGCTCTTGCACGCGCATCGTCGCGGGCTGCCGGCCGGCGTGCCGCAGCACGGGCAATGCGACGGCACCGAAGACGCGCAGGTCGCCGCCGGCATTGACGAACCCCGATGGCACGCCCGCCGCGCGCAGCGCCGCGACCGCGCGGTCGACCGCGAAGCCCTTGGCCACGCCGTCGAGAGTGAGTGCCACGCCCGTGCCGCTTCGCCAGGCGCTTTCGGGGCGCGTGCGAAACCCGCAGTCGCCACGTCCGCGTCCAAGCGATATGTCGAACGCGCCCTCCGTGAGCGCGAACATGCGCGCGCAGAAGCGCAGCACGGCGAGCGTGTCCGCGTGCAGAAGAACGAGCTCGCCGGGCGGTGCGGCGTTGAGCCGCGACAGGTCGCTGGCGGCGCTGAAGGTCGACATGCGCGCGGCCACCGCGCCGATGGCGTCGAACGCGCAGCCGAGCGCTTGCGCCGGCGCATCGGCGCCGACCTCGACCAGGGTTCCCATCCGCCATTGCGCGCGCCGCGTCACGGTCATGGCGCCGTCCACGCACGGAGGAGCGCGACGACCAGGCGCACGCCGTCGGTCACGTGCGTGCACGACAGGGTCGCGCCGCTGATGTTCCGGATGTCGCTGCCGATCCGGATCGGCGCGGCGGGTCCCTTGCCGACGAACTGCGCGCGCCACGCCGCCTGGCGGATTTCGTAACCGTGGCTCTCGCGATAAGCCAGGATCTCGACGGCCCGCACTTCGCAGGCGTTGGTGAGTCCGACCGCGAAGCCGATCAGCTCGAACTTGCCGATCACCTCGTCGGTGGCGACGAAGCCGAGCCGCGCGTCCTGTGCGCGCGCCTCCGTTGCTTGCAGGCGCGCCAGACGTCCCGCGGGAACGCCGAGGCGCGCGGCGGCAGGCGCGAGATCGATCGGCGCGAACGTCTCGGCCGCGGGGAACAGCACGCGGCGCGCCTCGTCGGCGCTCAGGTAATCGGCAGCGAACACCGGTGCGATGAGCGCACCGGCGGCCACGCCGCCCAGGAACCGCCGCCGTTTCATCCGGATCCGTCGCTAAAAGGAATAGCCCGCCCCGAGGTCGAGTCGGTTGCGGCTCGAGTCGCCTTGGAACCACTGGTAGTCGGCCTTCAGCACGACGCCCGGATGCAGGTGGAAGTTGAGTCCCGCGGTGGCGACCCTGGCGTCCTGAACGACCGCCGGTGCAAGTCCCTCGGGAAGCGCCGCAAACGATTTGGCCGTGGTGAAGCGCTCGTAGCGCACGAACGGCGCCGCGCTCAGGTCGCCCCGGGTCCACAGATGATAGGCGGCCTGGCCATACCAGCCGTAGAAGCTCTGCGGGACGAGCGTCAGCGCGCCGACGAAGGTCTCGTTCAGCGCCGCCGTGTTGGAGATGTGGCCGCGCGCGTACAGCGCCGAGAGATCCAAGAGTCCCGGCGTCCAGCGCGCATGGCCCTCGTAGAGCGAGACCTTCGCAGCGCGGCCGGCGAAGTCCTGTCCCTGGCCCGCGCCGCCGTAGAAGAGGCTGCCGCCGAGGTGCAGACCGGGGACGCCCCGCCAGTTGATCCCAGCGTAGCCTGCGAGACTGCGCGCGTGGGCAAGCTGGCCTTCCTGGTGAATGCTTCCCAGCGGCGACGCGCGGGCGTCCGCCGAATTCGGATCGAACTTAGACAGGTCGAATCCGGTCGTCAGACCCGCGTCGAGCGTGAGCCCGTTGTCGGTACGCCACGTCAATCCCACGCCGATTTCGCGCCAGGTCGTGGGAATGATCGCGGTCTCGACGAAATTGCGGAATACGCCGTAGTAGGCGGTCGGCTCGTGGTTCTCGTTCAACAGGCCAACCGGCATCAGGAACAGCCCGATCTTGGCCGACAGAGGATCGCTGAACCGATGCTCCACGTACGCCTGCTCGACCTCGACCTCTCCCCGATCGTCGGCCGACGACACCGCGTGCTCGACCTCGAGCTCGGTGACGACCCGGTTGCGCTCGTCGAAGCGATGCTGGAGGCCGATCACGAATCGGCCGACGTCGGCCGTCGTGTCCGCCGTCGACTTGCTCGGCCGCGAATACTGGATCTCGCCGTAGCTCGACAACACCGTGTCCGCGCCGAGCTGCGGAAATGCATAGCCCGGTCCCGCCGCAGCCGCATTCACGGCCACCGCAGCGGGCGCGGGCGTTCCCGCAACCGTCGCGGCCTGCTTCTCGACGGCGCTCGTCGCCGAGGCGGCCGCTTGCCGGGCAGTCGCGGCGTCCGCCTTGACGCGCGCAAGCTCGTCCTGCAGCGCCTGCAGCTGCCGCGTGAGCTCGTCGAGGCGCTGGGCGAGCGCGGCCTCGTCGGCATGCGCGGCCGGCGCCAAGGCGAGCAGGATGGCGGCGGAAAGGAGCGCGAGCGGACGCGAAGCGGAGGCAGCGGAGGTGCGAGAGGTCATGTTGGGTTACGGCGTGTAGCCGTCCGTCAGGGTGTCGAGGAACGCCGCCAGGTCGGCAATCTCGGCGCCGGTGAGGGAGGGCGCATCGCCGGCGCGGCGGTTGTAGGGAGCTTCGGTCTGGTTGACGTTGCCCCGCAGCGGCGCCGGCAGGTCGTCGAACTTCTCGACGGCGCCCTCTGCGCCAGCCGGGTACCACCTGGCCGGGTCGGTATCCCGCTGCACATAGAACTCGAGCGCCGTGGTCAGCGACGCGAATCTGCCGTTATGGAAGAACACCTGGCGAGTCGCGACGTTGCGCAGCGTCGGGACCTTGAAGGCCCCGCACAGATCGGTGCGCGCCGCGAGGTCGAGGCGGTCCGGCCCGCACAGGCCGAGGTCCCGGTAGGCCGGATCGCGCGTCGCGGGGATCGCCGCGTTGCGTGGCACGCCGAGATTGTCGTAGGTGAAATCGGTGAACAAAGGCGGGGCGCCGTCGGCCCCCCGGCGGCTCGGATGGCATGCGGCGCAATTGCCTTTCGCGGGGTCGTTATAGAGCGCCAGGCCACGCAGCTCGGCCTCGGCCAGGCGAGCGCGGCCACCGAGGAACGCGTCGTACTTGCTGTCGAACGAGGCGAAAACCGGGTCTTCGCGCTGGTAGCGCTCGAGGGCGAAGCGTGCGCGATCGAACGCGGTCTCGCCATCGTTGAAGACATCCGCGCCGAACACGCGGCGGAACTCCTCCGCGTAGGGCGCGCCCGCAAGCTTGCGCGCCACGGCGTCGGCATCGACGTTCGCCATCTCGAAGGCCGACAGGAACGGCCGCCGCGCCTGTTCCGTAAGGGTGCTGACGCGTCCATCCCGATCGAAGCCGCCGGCCGGGGTGCCGTCCGTCTCGAAATGGAACGCCGGCGTCAGGCGCAGGTAGCGAAGCGACGGCACGGCACGAAAGCCGGCGGCGTCGAGCTGCGCTCCGCCCGTTTGCACGGGCAGGGCGTTGGGCTGGGAATGCGCATGCGCGGGATCGTGGCAGCTCGCACAGGCCACCCGGCCGGAGGCCGAAAGCGACTGGTCGGAGAAAATCCGCTTGCCGAGCGCCGCTGGCGCGGAAAGCGCCGCGACCGCCTGCCCGTCGCCCTGCGGCGCGGCGCCGCCCGCATCGCTGCCGCCCCCGCCGCCGCACCCGGCAAGCAACACCGCCACCGCAATGCACGCCAGGCCGCGCGCCCAGCGAATCTCCACGTCGAACATCGCCTTTCCTTCCGGACGTCGATGCGTCGAACTGTAAACTAAATGAGAATGATTCGCACTGCCGATTTGAGGTAAAATGACCACCAGTGTTGCAACGCCGCCACGGGCAGCGCGGACGGACCCGCTCCGCGGCCCCGCGCGGCGTGTCCACAACCGCCGCGATGGGAGCGCACATGAACGCCATGCTTGAACGTCGCCACGCGGCACTATCCGCCGGATGCGCCTTCGCGCTCGCGACGCTCGCCAGCGGCGCGGTGCATGCGCTCGAGTATCCGATCGGCAAGCCGCAGGTCCGCGCCGGCCTCGAGGTCTCGATGGTGTACCTGCAGCCGGTCACGATGGAGCCGGCCGGGATGATGCGCGACGCGCGCGCGTCCGACATCCACCTCGAGGCCGACGTGAAGGCCATGGGCCACAACGCGCAGGGGTTCCCCGAGGGCACCTTCGTGCCGTACCTCGTGCTGGGCTACGAGATTCGCAAGGTCGGCGGCACGGACGCGGCGAGCGGCGCCCTGATGCCCATGGTCGCGTCCGACGGCGCGCACTACGGCGACAACGTGAAGCTCGCGGGTCCCGGCAAGTACCGCATCGCCGTCACCGTCGCCCCGCCGGACGCCGCCCAGTCGCACTTCGGGCGGCACGTCGACAAGGAGACCGGCGTCGCCGCGTGGTTCGCGCCCTTCCGGCTCGAGTACGAGTTCACCTACGCGGGCGTGGGTAAGAAGGGCGGCTACTGATGTCCATGCGCGCGCCGCTCGCCCTCCTCCTCTCAGGCGCGCTGCTCGCGCTGCCCGGTGCGCACGCGGAGGAGCTCCTCTCCTACAAGCTGACCGCGCGCGACGGCCGCTTCGAGCCCGCCTCGCTCGAGGTGCCCGCGGGACGGCGCTTCAAGATCGTGATCGAGAACGCCGGGAAGGGCCCGATCGAGTTCGAAAGCCGCGACCTGAAGCAGGAGAAGGTGCTCGGCCCGGGCGCGACCTCGTTCGTGGTGATCAACGCGTTGAAGCCGGGGGAATATCGCTTCTTCGACGACTTCCATCCCGCCACCGGGCAAGGCAGGGTCGTGGTCAAGTGAGCACGGTCACCCTGGCGCCGGCGCTGCGGCGGCCGCTGCTGGCGCGCGTCGGCTCCACGCTGCGCACCCATGCCAAGGCGCTGCGCGTCGTCCAGTGGCTGGTGGTGGGCGCGTACGCGTTCCTCGTGATCGTCCCCGCGTTCCTGCCGCTGCCGCCCGACGATGCCCGCGCGCTCGACCATCTCGCAGTGCTCGCGCAATGGGCGTTCTGGGGCTTGTGGTGGCCGCTGGTCCTGCTGTCGATGCTCGTCATGGGGCGCGCATGGTGCGGGCTCCTCTGCCCCGAGGGCACGCTCACCGAGGCCATGTCGTCGCTCGGCCGCGGCCGTCCCGTCCCCCGCTGGCTGCGCTGGGCCGGCTGGCCGTTCGTCGCGTTTGCCGTGACGACCGTCTACGGGCAACTCGTGAGTGTCTATCAATACGCACAGGCCGCGCTGCTGGTGCTCGGCGGGTCCACCCTCGCGGCGATGGCGGTCGGCTACCTGTACGGCCGCGAGAAGCGCGTGTGGTGCCGCCACCTGTGCCCGGTCAACGGCGTGTTCGCGGTGATGGCGCGGCTCGCGCCGGTGCATTTTCGCGTCGACACCGCGGCGTGGTCGCGCAACGCCGGGCACATCCCGATCCACCCGGTGAACTGCGCGCCCATGGTGCGCATCAAGCGCATGGACGGCAACGCCGAATGCCACATGTGCGGCCGCTGCAGCGACCATCTGGGCGCGGTCGAGCTCACCGCGCGCTCGCCCGAGCGCGAGATCGTGAAGATGCGCCTTGAAACCGCCAGCGAGAAGGACGCTGTGCTGATCGTATTCGGGATGCTCGGCGTGGCGATCGGCGCCTTCCACTGGGCCGCGAGCCCCTGGTTCGTACAGCTGAAGCTGCTCGTCGCGGGCTACGTCATCGACCACGGGCCCGCGTGGCTTCTGTCGAGCGACGCGCCATGGTGGCTGCTCACGCACTACGCCGACGCCAACGACGTCTTCACGGCGCTCGACGGCGTGCTGATCGTCGCCTACATCGCCGCGACCGCGCTGGTGCAGGGCGGTCTCGTCTACGCCGCGCTGCTCGGCGCGGCGCTGGCATGGCCCGCACCCCGGCGCCGGCAGGCGGCCCGGCTTGCGTACGCGCTCGTCCCGCTCGCGGGGCTCGGCGTGTTCCTGGGCCTCTCCGGGCTGACGATCACGCTGCTGCGCCACGAGGGCGTCGCCACGAGCTGGGCGACCGCGGCGCGCGCCGCGATCGTCGGTTTCGGCGCCGCCTGGAGCGTCCGGCTCGCATGGCGGCAGAGCGCGGAGCTGCACAGCCGAGCCAGGCGGCTCGCGAGCACCGGTGCGTTCGCGTGCGGCGTCGCCGTCGTCACCGCAAGCTGGGTGCTGCTCTACGGCGTGTGGACGTGAGTGGCGCTCAGGCCGCGACCGACTGCAGCAGGCGCGCGCGCAGCAGGCCCTGCGCGAGCCCGCGGTTGACCGCCGAGAGCACGGCGCGCAGCGTTGCCGTCACGATGTTGGGATCGAGGCCGACACCGTAGACCGTCTGCTCGCCGCCGACGCGCAGCTGGACATAGGCCACCGCCGTCGCGTCCTCGCCCGCCCCCATGCCGTGCTCGTGGTAGTTCAGCACATGCACGTCGAAGCCCGCGCCATCGCGCAGCGCATGCACGAACGCGTCCACCGGACCGTTACCGGTGCCCGTCAGCAGCGTCTCCACGCCGTCGAGCGACAGGCGCGCGTTGATCATCTCCTGCCCGCCCTGCGCGGCATGCTGCGCGCGATGGTCGAGATACGCGACCGGCGTCGTCGCCGCGACGTACTCGCGCTCGAACGCGGCGCGGATGTCGGCCGACGGCACCTCGCGGCCGGTCGCATCGGTGATGCGCTGGATCACCTGGCTGAACTCGACCTGCAGGAGGCGCGGCAGCGAGAAGCCGTGATCGCGCTCGAGCAGGAAGGCGATGCCGCCCTTGCCTGACTGGCTGTTGACGCGAATGACGGCCTCGTAGGTGCGCCCGACATCCGCCGGATCGATCGGCAGGTACGGCACCTCCCACTGCGCCTCGCCCCGCGCCTCGGCATCCCGTTGCGCGGCGAGGCCCTTCTTGATGGCGTCCTGGTGCGAGCCCGAGAACGCGGTGAATACGAGTTCGCCGGCGTAGGGATGGCGCGGATGCACCGGCAGGTCGGTGCAGTATTCGGCGGTGCGGATGATGCGTCCCATGTCCGAGAAGTCGAGCTTCGGATCGATCCCCTGCGAATAAAGGTTCATGCCGAGCGTGACGAGGCATACGTTGCCGGTGCGCTCGCCGTTGCCGAACAGGCAGCCTTCGACGCGGTCGGCGCCGGCCATCACGCCCAGCTCCGCGGCGGCAACGCCGGTGCCGCGGTCGTTGTGCGGATGCAGCGAGAGCACGATCGAGTCGCGGCGCGACAGGTGCGTATGCATCCATTCGATCTGGTCGGCGTAGACGTTCGGCGTGGACACCTCGACCGTGGCGGGCAGGTTGAGGATCACGGGCCGCTGCGCGGTCGGCGCCCAGACGTCCATCACCGCCTCGCAGATGTCGCGCGCGAAGTCGAGCTCGGTCATCGTAAACGTCTCCGGCGAATACTCGTAGCGCCAGTCCGTGCCCGGCTGGTCGGCCGCGCACTGCGCGAACCAGCGCGCGCCCTGCACGGCGATCTCGACGATGCCCGCGCGGTTCTTCCCGTACACCACGCGGCGGAAAAGGGGCGCGGTGGGGTTGTACAGGTGCACGATCGCCCGGGGCACGCCGCGCAGCGATTCGAACGTGCGCGCGATCAGCTCCTCGCGCGACTGGGTGAGCACCTGGATGGTCACGTCGTCCGGGATGAGCTCCTCCTCGACCAGCCTGCGCACGAAGTCGAACTCGGTCTGCGACGCGGACGGAAAACCGACCTCGATCTCCTTGAACCCGACGCGCACGAGCTCGCGGAACATACGCAGCTTGCGATCGGCGTCCATCGGATCGATCAGCGCCTGGTTGCCGTCGCGCAGGTCGGTGGACAGCCAGATGGGCGGGCGGTCGACCGTACGCGAGGGCCATTGCCGGGAGGGCAACGCGACGGGGGCGAACGGGCGATACTTTTGCGCAGGATCGATCATCATGGAGTCCTCGGGCCAATGGCCGGACCAGGTCGAATCACCGTCCGGTGCTTGGGACGGCGCGGGTGCTGCTCGAAACGGAGGGGTGGGTTTATGTGCGCGCGGGGCGCAGCAGGAGCAGCAGGCCCGGGATGGGCGCGAGCGCGGACGCGACTGCGGTCCGGGCGCCGTGGGCGAGAATAGGAAAGCTGCTCATGCGCAAACCTTAACCGATCGACGCGGCGGATGCAAGCGGGTTCGCGCGGGCGATACGGCGCTGGCCTGTGCCACACTCGCGCGCACCCCGCCCGACTCACACCCGCCATGATCCTCGACCGGGGCACCCGCTGGTCCCGCGCCGCCGCGTACGCGCTGCTCGCGCTCCTGGTCCTGCACGCGGCACTGGTCGTGTACGCCGTCGGGCGACAGCCGCCCGCGAGCATCTACAACCCGGTCGACACGACCGCCCTGGCTCAAGTTGGTCTGATCAGCCTGTCGATCGCGGCCGCGCTCGCGTTCGGCATGCGCCGCCAACCGGCCCTTGCGGTCGGCGGCGCGCTCTTCGCCACCGCGCTCGCGCTGTTGTCCGCCGGTGCCGTGCTCTGCGCCCTGTTTGCGCTCACGGGTGCGCTGCTGCTCGGGGACGCCATCCTGGGATGGATCGCGCACGCGCGCTCGGACGCGCCGCTCGACCTCGAGCTCGCGCTGCTGGCCGGCCTTTCGGTCACGCTCGCGGCGCTGGCGGCGGTCGCCAACCTGCGCCTCCACTTCGCGCCGGTCTACGCGATCGTGCCGGCGCTCATGATCGCCTGGCGCCGCGACCGAGTGGCGGCGCTGCTGCAGCGGGTCGCCGTCGGGCTGCGCCCCGCGCGCCCCATGAAGCCGGTCGAGCGTGGCTGGCTGGCCCTGCTCGCCGCCGTCATCGTGCTGCACCTGTTTGTCGTCGCGCGCCCCGACGTGGGTCACGATGCGCAGGCCATGCACCTGCAGTTCGCGCGGCTGGTCGCGGCGCGCCACGCCTGGCTGCCGGCCGTCGACCGCTATGTCTGGGCGCTGATGCCGCTCGGGGCCGACTGGCTGTTCGCCGTCGGCTACGTGCTCGACGGCGAGAACTGCGCGCGCACGCTCAATCTCGCCGCCGGGGTCATGACCTGCCGCCTGCTCTACCGGCTCGTCGGCGGCGAACCGGGGCGGTGGCCAGCGCTTGCGTCCGTCGCGTTATTCGCCTCGGCGCCTATCGCCTTTCTCCTGACCGGCTCGCTCTTCGCTGAAGGTCTGTTGTGCGCATTCCTGCTCGGCGCCCTGCTGGCGGCGCTCGAATGGCTGCGCACGCGGGCACCCGCAACGCTGTGCGCGGCGATCTGGTGCGCAGCCGGAGCGATGCAATGCAAAGCCACCGCGCTGGTGTTCGTCGCCCCGCTTGCTGCCGGGCTGCTGCTCGCAAGCCGCGCGCGGGCGCCGCGCTTCGCCGGGTGGCCGCTGCGGCTCGCGCTCCTCGGCGCGACGGCGGCGGGCGCGTGGCCCTACCTCAACGCGTGGTGGCGCACCGGCAACCCCGTCTTTCCGTTCATGAACGGCGTCTTTCGCTCGCCCTTGTTCACCGCGACGAGCTCGTTCAACAACTGGCTCTACAATTCCCCGTTGCGTCCGTCGACGCCCTACGACCTCGTGCTCGACAGCAGCCGCTTCGTCGAAACGTGGCCGGGCGCGACCGGTGTTCCCGGCTATCACTGGCTGCTGCTCCTTCCACTCGTCGTGGTCGCGTTTGCCGTGCGCCGCCACCCGCGCGCCCAATGGGCGTGCGTCGCGCTCGGGGTGTTCTATTTCGTGGCGATCTACCTGCAGCAGTCCTATCTGCGCTATCTGCTGCCCGCGCTCCTCGTCATCGCGGCAGCCGCCGGCTGGGCGTTGCACGACCTGCCGAGCCGCCCCACGGTGCGTGGTCTGGCGCTCGCACTCGGCGCGGCCTCGATCGCGCTCAACGTGCGCTACATGGACGCCGGGAGCTGGTTCAACGCGGACCTTTGCATCCGCTGCGCGGTGGATCCCGCGGCGCGCGCGGCGTACATCCGGCGCTACGCCGCGCTGCGCCAAGCGGCCGATTGGCTGAACGAGCGCGCGCCGTACGCGCGCGTCGGATTCTTCCTCAACGGCCCGAGCCCGGCCGGCTTCCTGGGCTACTCGCGGGCGTGGTCCTGGCACGATCCGGTGGCCTATGCACCACTCACCAACGCGTCCACGGCCGATGCCGTGCTCGGCCTCGCGCGCGGCTGGCAGCTCACGCACATCGTGGTCGCCGTCGAAGGAACGCCGCTCGAGATGGGCATGACGGCCTTCCGCGACCGGTATACGACGCCGCTGTGGCAGGCCGGCAACGTCCGGATCGCCCTCATCGCTCCGCCGGACGCAACCCTGCCGCCGGGCGCAACGCTGCCGCCGGACGCAACGCAGCCGTCGGCCGTGGCCCCGCGCTGAGGGCACGAGCACGTGGACGGCTCGCGGCGCAGCCGCCCTACGAGATCAGCCGTACAACGAGATCAGCCGCGTGACGCGAGCCGCAGGGCCAGCCGGCGGCCGATGCGGTCGGCCCCGGCCATCATCGCAAAGGTGTGCGATTTCGCGGGAAGCTCGGGCATCGCCGCAGCGTCCGCGACGTATACACCAGGCAGGCCGGCGATCGCGCCGTCCGCGTCGGTCTCGCCGCGCGCGGGCTCACGCCGCATTGGCAGCGTGCCCGCGTAGTGCGCGTCGGCGCCGGCGGCGCCGGCGCGGAAGCTGCCAGGGAGCATAAGCGCGCCGAGGGCACGAAAGCAGGCGCGCAGGCGCCGCTCCGCGCGCAAGAGCGCCGGACCGAGCTCGGCCGACGCGCCGCCCGTGATCGACAGCACGCCGTCCGCGCGCAAGCGCACCCGGTTGGCGCTATACGCGCCGGAGAAGAACGCGTTGCCCACGAGCGTCGAGGACAGCAGGCCGCGCGTAAGGCGCAGCGCCGCGCCGCGCGAGAGCGGCGCGCCGCGCACGAATTCGACCAGCGGCAGCGCATGCGTCGAAAACGTGAAGCCGCAGATGGCGCCGTCCGGATCGGCCAGCGTGTAGGCCGCCTGCGCGAAGCCCGCCGCGCGCTCACGAGGAGCGCCTAGATGCCGCGGCAGCCACAGCGCGAATGCCGCGCTCGGCGCCGACAGCAGCCGATGCTCGTCGGTGTCGCCGAGCGTTCGAAGCGCAATGGCCGTCGTGGCGAGCGTGCCGGCGGCGAGCACCACCGCCCGGGCGCGCAGCGGTAGACCCGCGCCGTCGTCCATGGTCCAGCCGTCGCCGTCGCTCGCCAGGTGCGACACGACGTGGCCCGGGCGATACGTGAAGCCCGGCCCGGCACCAAGCGTGGCGAGGTCCTGCCCCGCCGCGTACATGGCGCCCTCCGCGCATCCCCACAGGCAGAAGCCCGCGCGCGAGCACGCGGCTCGTGCCGGACCGCGTGCTCGCGTGAGGACGGCCACGCGCGCACGTCCGAGCGCAAAGCCGGCGCCAAGCAGCCGCGCGCGACGCATCGCGTATCGGTCGAGCAGCGCGCGATGCAAGGCGTCGGGCTCGACCGCGGGATCCGCCCAATCATCCACGCCGAAGTGCGCGCGAAGATCGTCGGCGCCCGCGCCGCTCAAGCCCATTCGCCGGGCCACCGCTTCGAAGGACGTTTCGAGCTCGCCCGGCGCGAATGGAAACCGGCCGAGGTCCGCTGCGTCGAAACGCGCCACGCCGCACCCCCACGCGTTCGACAGGCCGCCAGCCGCGAGCGACCCGATCGGGGTGAAGCCCGCGGCCTCGATCCGGTTGGCACTCGCAAACCCGCGGAAGACGTAGTCGAGCGTCGGCACGCGCAGCTTCGGCGACAGCGCGAGCGCGGTATGGTGCAGCGCTTCGAATTGCGGGCCAAGCATCCAGTCGGATTGACGCGCGTCGCCGGCGCGCTCGGCCAGAAATTCCCCGTGCGGCAGGGCCACGCCGGGCAACGCCCCGCCGTCGACCATGGTGACGCGCAGACCCGCCGCAACCAGCGGAAAGGTCGCCGACACGCCGGCCGGTCCGCTGCCGATCACCAGCACGTCGCACGTCGGGGGGGAGCTCACGCAGCCGACGCACGCCGCCGCGCCGCGCGCGACCATAGCCCGAGCGCGCGCACCGCCGCCTCATGCAGGAGCGCCCCCGCGAGATGCAGGATCGCACCCGCCGCGCCTCGGTCGCCAAATCCGAGCAGCGTGTGCGCTCCCTCGGGGGACGCCTCGGCGAGCGCAACCGCGGCGTCGAGGCGCCAATCGAGCTCAGGCGCCGCCCCGTCGCGCCGGACATCGAGCAGCAGGACCGCTCGCGGATGGCGTGCGAAGCTTGGCGGGATGCGCAACGGGCGCGCGTTGCGCAGCCGCTCGATCACGCCGACGTAGCGCTTCACCAGACACCGCGGGGCGCGCGCGCGAAGCGCGTACGAGATGAACGCGTCTCCTTCGATGAGAAGACCGCGGCGGCGCTCGTCACCGCGCGGCGCCAGTCCCTCGGCCAACGGGCGCAGCACCACTCCGAGCGCCGCTAAGTCGCCGGCGGTGTCCATCATCGGCAGCTCGAGCAGCGACCGCACGCGATTGCGCAGTCCGGCCGCTCGCGAGGGGAGCAGGCGCAGCGCGGCGCGGACGCAGGCGGTTGGTATCGGCACCATCCAGCGCCGGATCCGCAACCGGTGCGACGCGACCTGCTGCAGGAAGCGGTGCAGCGGCACGGGCTGCGGCGCGCCGAGCTGGACGACGCCGCCGACACCGGCCGAACCCTCGGCCAGCCGCAGGATGGCCGTGCACAGGTCCGTGACGTGAATCGGCTGGACGATCGGAGCGGGCATCAGCCGCGGCAGCACCGGCGCGCGCCGCACCAGCGCCACCACGCTGCCGAACACGCCGGCCGGCGCGCCGCCGTAGACGAAGCCCGGCCGGATGGCCGTGCCGCCGCGCGCCAGCACGCGCCGCTCGACCTGCGCCTTCGCGCGGCCGTACGGCGTGGGCGCATCCAACCGCGCGGTCTGGCTCGAGATGAACAGCACGCGCACCGAGCGCAATGCGGCCGCCGCAAGCAGACGCTCGATCGCGGCCACCTCGAGCGCTTCGGCAGCAGCAGCGGCCGAGGTGTCGGCGGCCAGGTGCACGACGATCGCTCCCTCGGGCAGCCGCTCGGGCGCGAGTGCGGCGTCAAGCGCATATGGAAGCCATTCGACGTCGACCGGCGGCCGCCGGCGTGTGGCCGCGATCACCCGCCAGCCCGCCGCGCGCGCCTGCGCCACCAACACGCTTCCGATGTAGCCGGACGCGCCGGTGATGACCAGCGTGCGGGTCATCGCGCCTGGTCGTCCGGCGCGTCGCGCGCGCCCAGCGCGGCGCCGAACACCACGTGCCGGGTGAGCATGAAGGTCAGGCCCACGGCAAGCACGTCGCCGCCGATCCTGGCGAGCGTCACGTGGCGCGTGGCCGTCAGCAGCCCCACCATCAAAAGCGATGACAACGGCGCGTGCAGAAGCAGAAGCGCCACGTAGCGCACCGCCTGGCCCCGGATGCCGTCCCGGCCACGCACGCCGAAGGTGAACGCGCGATGCGCGAGGAACGCGAACAGCCCTGCCGGCGCCTTGCCGGCGAGATTTGCGACAACCGGCGCGCCGCCCAGGTGAATGAGGAGCTCGAAGGTCCCGAGGTCGATGGCGTAAACCACGAGCTGGACCAGCACGTAGCGGGCGAAGGTCACCGGCGGCCGATCCGTCGCCGCCGCGGCGCGCCCATGCCGGTTCGGTGCCCGCTCAACACGCCACGCCCAGGGTCGCCGCGAGCCGCTGCAACGGCTCGCGTGGCACGCTTTGCACGTCATAGTTCAGCGCCGCGATCAGGAGCTCCGCGCCGACCAGGATCGGCAACGCGGCGATCATCACCTGTCCCGAGGTGGTCGGCACACCGGTGTGGGCGGAGCGGATCCAGAACCACGCGCCGATCGCCACGCCGAAGCCACTCACCAGGGCGCCGAGAAGGCACTGCAGCGTACCGGCGTTAAAGTCCCGCAGGAAGTACGCATAGAAGAATCGCTTCCACGCCGCCCGCGCGTACTTGAACGGGAACGACGTTGCCACGCGCCATAGCCGCAGGCTGCTCGGCTCCCCGGCATAGTGCCCCGGCATCGGCACATCGACCACGACCGCCCGCAGGGTGTACAGCCGGAAGAGCATGTCCGACTCGAAGAAGTAACCACGGTCGAGCTTGTCGAGCGGCAGGCGCGAGAGCGCCTCGCGATGGATCGCCGTGAAGCCATTGGTCGGATCCATGATGTCCCAGTAGCCGCTGGCCAGCTTGTTCACGAGCGACAACAGCGAGTTGCCGAGCAGGCGCAGGCGCGGCATCGTGCGCAGGTAGTCGAGCTCGAAGAAGCGGTTTCCCTTCGCGTAGTCGGCGCTGCCCGACACGAGCGGGGCGACGAGCCACGGGATCCGCGCCGGATCCATCTGGCCGTCGCCGTCGAGCTTGACCACGATGTCGGCACCGTCAGCGAGCGCGGCGCGATAGCCGGTCAGCGTCGCGCCGCCGACGCCCTGGTTGACCCCATGGCGCAATACCCGGACCCGGGGATCGTGGCAGGCACGCTCCACAGCGTCCGCCGTGGACTCGGGACAGGCGTCATCCACGACATAGATCGCCGCAATCTCACGTCCCACTGCGGCGATGACGGGGCCGACGTGGTGCGCGACGCGATAGCAGGGAATCACCACCGCGATGCGGCGTGCGTCGCTCATCGCGTGCGCGGCCGTCAGGGCGGCGCGGGCAGCGTGCGGCGCCGGCGCAACGCCGCCCAGGCCGCGAATACGTAGCCCGACAGCGCGTACCCCACGAACCCCGCGAACAGCACCACCGCGGGCTGCCAGGCCAGCAGCGCCAGCACCACCGCGATGATGCACACCGCGACGAACGGAACGCTCTTCTTCAGGTTGATGGTCTTGAAGCTCCAGAAGCGCACGTTGCTCACCATCGTCAGGCCGGCAAACATGGTGACGCCCCACGCCACCCAGCGCAGTGGCTCTGGATCGAAGCCCAGGTCGTCGACCACCCAGACGAGGCCGGTGACGAGCGCCGCCGCAGACGGACTCGGCAGGCCGAGGAACCAGCGCTTGTCGGAAACCTCGAGCAGCGTGTTGAAGCGCGCGAGCCGAAGCGCGGCGGCGGCGCAATACACGAACGCGGCGATCCAGCCCAGCTTGCCGAGATCGCGCAGCGCCCACTCGTACATGACGAGCGCGGGCGCCGCGCCGAAGCTCACCATGTCGGCGAGGCTGTCGTACTCGGCGCCGAAAGCGCTCTGCGTGCGGGTCAGGCGCGCGACGCGTCCGTCGAGGCCGTCGAGCACCATCGCGACGAACACCGCGATGGCCGCGTGCTCGAAGTTGACGTTCATCGCCTGGACGATCGCGTAGAAGCCCGCGAACAGGGCCGCGGTGGTGAAGAGGTTGGGCAGCAGGTAGATGCCGCGCCGGCGCACCCGGTTCTTGAGCAGCGCGCGCTCGCGCACGAGATCGTCGCCGGCCGGCGCGCTCATCGACGCACCGCCGGTCCGCCCGCGCTCACCCGGGCAGCTCCGCCAGGATGGTGGACGTGGCCTGCACCTTGTCGCCCACGACGGCGCGCGGCCGAGCATCGGGCGGCAGGTAGACGTCGACCCGCGAGCCGAAGCGGATGAAGCCGTAACGCTGGCCGCGGGCAACGCGTGCGCCGGCGTCGACGTAGCAGAGAATGCGCCGCGCGATCAGCCCGGCCACCTGCACGCACGTGACGTCGCGGCCCGTGTCGGTGCGCAGATGCAGCGCATTGCGCTCGTTCTCGAGGGACGCCTTGTCGAGCGCCGCGTTGACGAATCCGCCGGCGTGATACCAGCGGGCCTTCACCTCGCCGTCGACCGGGCTGCGGTTGCTATGCACGTTGAACACGTTCATGAACACGCTGATCAGCAGCGCGTCGCGGTCGAGGTAGGGGTCGCGCACCCGCTCGACGCGGACGATGCGCCCGTCGGCGGGCGAGACCACTGCGTTGGCCTGCGCGGGTACCAAGCGCGGCGGGTCGCGGAAGAACTGGAGGATGAAGCAGAACAGCAGCCAGGCCACGACCGCGACGACCCACCACCCGAGCCACGTGAGCACGACGGCGGCGGACAGCGCCAGCGCCAGGAATGGCCACCCTTCGCGGGCGATCAGCGGATGCGGATAGTTGGACAATGGGCGCGCGACGAACGACTCGGCCGATTCTAGCATCGGCTTTCTGCGCGCCGCCGCGATACGCAGGAGGCGACCGGCATGCGCCGGCGGCGCTACTCCGCGGGGCCGGACCCCGGCGTCGGCAACGGACGGGCCATCGCGGCCGCTTCGACGCGATCGATCCGCTGGTGCTCGGGCGAGAACGCCAGCATGCTGCCGCGCGCGATCAGCAGCACGAATGCGACAAGGACGAGCGCCAGGCCGCCCCGAAGCCACCACTTGGGGTCGATGGCCGTTGCCTCAGCCTTTCCTGGACGCGGTGGCGCGGCTCACGGGGACGTCGCCTTGTCGATGCGCACCGCGTTCTCGCGCGCCTGTTCCTGAACCGCCTGCTCGAGACCGCGCGCGCGCTCGAGCGCGACAGCGGGCGTCGGCACCACCACGTCGGCCTGGACGTTGCCTGGCCGCGCGAGCGCGCGCTTGTCGGGAGGCGCGCCTAGCACGCCCAGCTGCTGGAGCAGCGTCTTCCCCAGCAGCGCGACAATGGCGACCGCGAGCAGCAGCCCGATCAGCCCGATCCATCCGCCCTGTCTCGTCCGGTTGCGCATGCGCACCCCACTCCTCCGAGCAACCAGTATCCCGCGGGCCGGCGCTAGGCGCGGCGCCGGCCGACCAATGGCGGCCGAATCCGAACCGCCGGTCTTCGCCGCCCGCCCGCGCGTCAATTGCGGGTCTGGTCCACCAGCTTGTTCTTGCGGATCCAGGGCATCATCGAGCGCAGCTTCTCGCCCACCACTTCGATGGAGTGCTCGGCAGTAAGCCGGCGGCGCGACAGGAGCGTGGGCGCACCGGCGCGATTCTCGAGGATGAAGTCGCGCGCGTACTCGCCCGACTGGATGCGCTTGAGGGCATCGCGCATCGCCTCCTTGGTGGCAGCCGTGACGATCTTCGGACCCGTCACGTACTCGCCGTACTCCGCATTGTTGCTGATCGAGTAGTTCATGTTCCCGATGCCGCCTTCGTAGATCAGGTCGACGATCAGCTTCACCTCGTGCAGGCACTCGAAATAGGCCATCTCGGGCGCGTAGCCCGCCTCGATGAGCGTCTCGTAGCCGGCCTTGATGAGCTCGACCACGCCGCCGCACAGCACGGTCTGCTCGCCGAACAAGTCGGTCTCGGTCTCCTCGCGGAAGTTCGTCTCGATCACGCCGGCGCGCGCGCCGCCAATCGCCGCTGCATAGGAGAGCGCGACGTCGCGCGCCTTGCCCGAGGCGTCCTGGTGCACGGCGATCAGCATGGGCACGCCGCCGCCGGCAGCGTACGTCGAGCGCACCGTGTGGCCGGGCGCCTTGGGCGCGATCATCACCACGTCGAGGTCCGCGCGCGGCGCGACCTGGCCGTAGTGGATGTTGAAGCCGTGCGCGAATGCGAGCGTCGCGCCCTTCTTGATGTTGGGCTCGACCTCGCTCTTGTAGGTGGCGGCGATGCTCTCGTCGGGCATCAGCATCATCACGACGTCGGCGCCCTTCACCGCGGCGTCGACCTCAGCTACCTTGAGGCCCGCCTGCTTCGCCTTGCCCCACGAAGCGCCGCCCTTGCGCAGGCCGACGGTGACCTTCACGCCGGAGTCGTTGAGATTCTGCGCGTGGGCGTGGCCCTGCGAGCCGTACCCCACGATGGTGACCTTCCTGCCCTTGATCAGCGAGAGGTCGGCGTCCTTTTCGTAGTAGACCTTCATGTCGCGTTCCCTTTCTTGTCGTCCCCGCGATTCGCAGGGAGCCAGTGACTTGTCCGCTTCAGACCCGCAGGATCCGCTCGCCCCGGCCGATCCCCGACGCGCCCGTGCGCACGGTCTCGAGGATCACGCCGGGCTCCATCGCCTGGATGAAGGCGTCGAGCTTGGAGCCCGTGCCGGTGAGCTCGATCGTGTAGCTCTTGTCGGTGACGTCGAGGATGCGCCCGCGAAAGATGTCGGCGAGGCGCTTCATCTCGTCGCGATCCTTGCCGGCCGCGCGCACCTTGACGAGCATCAGCTCGCGCTCGATGTGGTTGCCTTCGGTGAGGTCCACCACCTTCACCACCTCGACCAGCTTGTTGAGCTGCTTGGTGATCTGCTCGACGACGTCGTCGGAGCCCGCGGTGACGATCGTCATCCGCGACATCGTGGGGTCCTCGGTGGGCGCCACCGTCAGCGACTCGATGTTGTAGCCGCGCGCCGAGAAGAGTCCCGAGATGCGCGACAGCGCGCCGGACTCGTTCTCCACCAGTATGGAAAGGATATGCCTCATCGGATGCGCTCCCCGGCCCAGTGCTCCGCGGACGGCCTCACAGCTCCTCCGCGAGGATCATCTCGGTCAGCCCGCGACCCCCCGGCACCATCGGGAACACGTTCTCCGTCTGGTCGGTGATGAAGTCGAGGAACACGAGCCGTTCCTTCTGGGCGAGCGCCTCGCGCAGCGCGCCCTCGACGTCGCCGGGCCGCTCGATCTTGTGGCCGACGTGGCCGTAGGCCTCGGCCAGCTTCACGAAGTCGGGCAGCGCATCCATGTACGACTCCGCGTAGCGGTTGCCGTAGAAGAACTGCTGCCATTGCCGCACCATCCCCATGTAGCGGTTGTTGAGGTTCACGATCTTGATCGGCAGGTGATACTGCTTGCAGGTCGACAGCTCCTGGATGCACATCTGGATCGACGCCTCGCCGGTCACGCACGCGACCGTCGCGCCCGGGTTGACGAGCTGCACGCCCATCGCCGCCGGCAACCCGAAGCCCATGGTGCCGAGCCCGCCGGAGTTGATCCACCGGCGCGGCTGGTCGAACTTGTAGTACTGCGCGGCCCACATCTGGTGCTGGCCGACG
Source organism: Burkholderiales bacterium (assembly GCA_038239945.1). Taxonomy (GTDB): domain Bacteria; phylum Pseudomonadota; class Gammaproteobacteria; order Burkholderiales; family Casimicrobiaceae; genus VBCG01. The sequence goes on along the minus strand of JBBSEG010000008.1, from coordinate 66,881 downwards.
TCGGAGGTGACGAACGCGTCGCCGCCGGTGAGCTCGTAGAGCTTCTCGATCACGAACTGCGGCTTGATCAGCGCGCTCTTCCGATCGTAGCGCAGGCAGTCCTTGCGCTGCCACTCCTTGATCTCGCTCCACCACGCCTTGAGCGCCTGCGGGTCGGGCCGCTGCGGCGACGACTCGATCAGGCGCGCCATCTCCTCCAGCACGTCCGCGACGTAGCCCACGATCGGCACGTCCACCTTGACCCGCTTGGAGATGGAGGACGGGTCGATGTCGATGTGGATGATCCGGCGGTCGGCGCGATAGAAGTGCGCCGGGTTGCCGATCACCCGGTCGTCGAAGCGCGCGCCGATCGCGATCAGCACGTCGCAGCCCTGCATCGCCATGTTCGATTCGTACGTGCCGTGCATGCCGAGCATGCCGGTGAACTGCGGATCGGTGCCGGGGAAGCCGCCGAGTCCCATCAGCGTGCTGGTGCAGGGGTAGCCCAGCAGGCGCACGAGCCGGGTGAGCGGCCCGGAGGCGTTGTTCAGGATCACGCCGCCGCCCGTGTAGATCATCGGCCGCTTGGCGTCGAGCAGGAGCTGGACCGCCTTCTTGATCTGCCCGGCGTGGCCCTTGGTGACCGGGTTGTACGACCGCATGCTGATCGTCTTCGGGTAGGCGAACTCGGCGTGCGCCTGCGTCACGTCCTTCGGCACGTCGACCACCACCGGACCCGGCCGCCCCGTGCTCGCGAGGTAGAACGCCTTCTTCATCGTCACCGCCAGTTCGGCCACGTCCTTGACGAGGAAGTTGTGCTTGACGCAAGGTCGGGTGATGCCGACCGTGTCGCATTCCTGGAAAGCGTCCTGGCCGATGGCCGCCGTGGGCACCTGCCCGGTCACGATCACCAGCGGGATCGAGTCCATGTGGGCGGTCGCGATGCCCGTGACCGCGTTGGTGACCCCTGGACCCGAGGTCACCAGCGCCACGCCGACCTTGCGGGACGATCGCGAGTAGCCGTCGGCGGCGTGCACAGCGCCCTGCTCGTGGCGGACGAGCACGTGCTTGACCTTGTCCTGCTTGAACAGCTCGTCGTAGATGTTGAGGACCGCCCCGCCGGGATAGCCGAAGACGTATTCGACGCCTTCTTCCTGGAGACAGCGGATGAGGATTTCCGCACCGGTAAGTTGCATGACGCTTGGCCTTTGGATAACAGGGTCGGCCCGCCGCGTGCCAGGACGCCTGCGGGGCTTGCGCTATTTGCCGGACGCGCAGGTAGGCGCGCCCCTCAAGGCTTCGACCGGGTGGAAAGCCGCGAAACGGGCAAATCGGCCGTACTCCGAGGGAGACTCCTCGACGCTTGTGGCGTCGCCAGAGGGAGCACACACGGCCGTTGCTGCAATACGACATCCAGGCGCGCGGCCCGGAATGGAGCACACTACCGGCAAACGCGGCGGCCGGTCAAGCGCGCCGCGGCCCGTGCCGGGCTCGTGTGTCCGCGCCCCGCCCTTCGGCCCCAGGCGACGCATTTGCCTATAATCCGAGCGAATCAACGCGGCAGCACCGAACACTGGCTTCCACCCAAGAAATCTCTGCCTTTCTCGCCGGCGCCGAGCGACGGGCGTTCAAGCAGGCGATGTTCGCCGTGCGCGACGAGGATGCGGCCCTGGACATCGTCCAGGACTCGATGCTGAAGCTCACCGAGAAATATTCGGACAAGCCGCCGGCGGAGCTGCCGCTCCTGTTCCAGCGGATCCTTCAGAACACGATCCACGACCACTTCCGGCGCCAGAAGGTGCGCTCGACGTGGACCACCGTCCTGTCGGCGTTCGGGTCCAAGGACGACAAGGACGAGGAGTACGATCCGCTGGAGACGCTCGCGGCCAAGCCGGATTCGAGCGTGCCCGTCGATCCGGCCGACCAGCTCGCCCAGGCCCAGGTGGTGGGGCTGGTCGAGCAGGCGCTGGCCCGTTTGCCGGCGCGTCAACGCGAGGCGTTTCTCCTGCGTTACTGGGAGGAGCTCGATGTCGCCGAGACGGCCGCCGCGATGGGATGCTCGGAGGGCAGCGTGAAAACGCACTGTTCCCGGGCGGTCCGCGCGCTGGCCGCCATCCTTTCGGCCAAGGGAGTCCACCTGTGATCACCGACGACGACGCCCAATTCGCCGCCAAGATAACGGCCCGTCTCGACGCGGGCACCGCCGCCCTGCGCGCCGGCACCGCCTATCGTCTGCAGCAGGCGCGCGCCGCGGCCCTCGCCCGGCTCGACCCGGCCTACGCCGAATCGCTTGCGCTCGCGCCCGCCTTCGCAGGGGCCGCCCGCGGCCGGACCGACGTTCGTCGCGGTTGGTTCAACCCGGTGCGCTGGCTCGGCATCACCTTGATCGTCGCTGCCGCGACGTTCGGCTGGCAGCAATGGCGCGCGTTCCAGCAAGTGCAGGAGTTCCAGGACCTCGACGCGCAGATCCTCTCGTCGGACCTGCCCATCGACGCCTACCTGGACCGCGGATTCCTGAATTGGCTCAAGGACGACGCGGAGCACTGATCGGCGCGCTCGCCCTGGCGGCCGCGGTTCATGCCGCTGCCGCCGCCGGCCAGATCGCGCTCCGCTCGCCCAGCTGGAGCGAGCTCACGCCCCAGGAGCGCAACGTCCTGGCGCCGCTGGCCCCTGATTGGAACAAGCTCGACGCCGCCCGCCGCCAGAAGTGGCGCGGCTTGGCGCAGCGTTATCCCACCATGCAGCCGGACCAGCAGGAGCGCGTGCGCTCACAGATGCGCACGTGGGCGGAGCTCACGCCCGAGCAGCGGGCCGGCGCCCGCGAGCGCTACAAGTCCCTGGGCCAGCTCCCGCCGGAGAAAAAGAGCGAGGTCCGGCAAAAGTGGGAGCAGTACCAGACGCTTCCGCCGGAGCGCCGCGAAGCGCTAGCGACCAAGCCCCCCGCTACGCGGGGCGGCGCCCGGACGCCGGCGCTGCCGCCAACGGCGCGGCCCGCGGCCGTGACGCCCAGCGTCGCCCCTCCGCCGGTGGCGCCCCCGGTCACCGCGGCCCCGTCCACCTCACCGTCCTCGCCGGCACCGGCCGGCGCGCCGCCGCCGGTTCCGGCCGGTCCGCCGCCCGCCGCCCCCGCCGGCCAATCCGCCCCCGCCGGGCAGTCCGCCCCCGCCGGGCAGTCCGCCCCCGCCGGGCAGTCCGCCCCCGCCGGCCAATCCGCCCCCGCCGGCCAGTCCGCCCCCGCCGGCCAGTGACCGGCCGCTCGCCGGGCGTCGTCGCGGGCGGCAGCATCGCGCGCCGCGACCCCTTCGGCCCGTCCTTTGCGCCCGCGTCGCTGCCCCGCCGGCTCGCGGCGCTCGCCTACGAGGCCCTGTTGGTAACGGCCCTCGTGCTCGTGCTCGGCTTCGCGATGCTGCCGCTCGTCTCGCCGGTTCCGCGCGGCCTGCATCCGGCGTTGTCGGTGCCGCCGCTGCCGGCGCGGGTGGGATTGTTCCTGGCGATCTTCGCCGCGCTGGCGTGGTACTTCACCGCCTCGTGGACACGCGGGCGCGCGACCCTGGCGCAGCGCACGTGGCGGATGCGGCTCGTGGACGCGAGCGACGGCGCTCCCCTGGGGCGGCGGGCCGCGCTGGCCCGCTATCTCGCCGCCTGGATCGGACCCGCGTTGGCGGCGCTGGCCTACCTGTGGCTGCGGCCGCTGGGGGCTGGCGCCCATGCGGCATGGCTCGTGGCGTTCAACTTCGTCTGGGCCGCGATCGATCGCGACCGAGAGTTCCTGCACGACCGCCTTGCCGGCACGCGGCTGGCGCAGGACGCCGCGCGGCGTCCTGTGCGCGTCAGGGTGCCGCGGGCGGCCCCGGTCGAGCGAGCGCCACGCCGGCGGCGATGAAGCCCATGCCCGCCAGGGCGAACGAGTCGAGTGTCTCGCCGAACAGCAGCCACGCCATCAGCGCGGTGACGGGCGGCACCAGGTAGAACAGCCGCGCCACCTCGGCGGTCCCGCCGTGGCGGAGCAGCCAATACAGCAGGCTGATGGCGCCGACCGACAGCACGAGCACCGACCAGCCGAGCGCCAGCACGAATGCCGGCGCCCAGCGGATCGGCTCGGTTTCCTGCAACGCGAACGGCAGGATCAGAAGCGCGCACGCAGTGAACTGCACCACCGCGCCGGCCCGCAGGTCGACATGCGCGCAATAGCGCTTCTGGTAGAGCGTGCCCACGCTGATGCCGACCAGCGCGATCCCGACCGGCAGCAACTCTTGCGCGTCGCCCACGAACGTGCCCGCGGCGCCGAGCTTGGAGCCGATCACGAGCCACACGCCGGCAAGTCCCAACACCATGCCGAGCCACTGGCGCGGCAGCACGCGCTCGCGCAGCCAGGCGCGCGCGAGCACGACCGTGAGCAGCGGCTGCAGCCCCACGATCATGGCGCTGGTGCCCGCCGCCATGCCGTCCTTGATCGCCCACCACACGCCACCGAGGTAGAGGGCGTGCACGAGGAGGCCGGCGACCGCCACATGCGCGACCGCGCGCTTCGTCGCGGGCCATGTCACGCCGGTGACCGCCGCGACGGACGCCATCAGTGCTGCCACCAGCACGAAGCGCAGGAGCAGGAACATGAGGGGCGGCGCGAAGGGCAGCCCGTATTTAGCGGCGATGAAGCCCGTGCTCCACAGCAGCACGAACCCGGCGGGAAACCCTGCCGCGAAACGAGGCCGGCGCGCCGAGTTACCCGCGCGGCGCAAGCGACGGGGCGGAGGCGGCGCTCGCGTGCCGCGCGACGCTGTCCTGGATCTCGCGCTTGGCTTCCTCCGGCCCCACCCAGCCGGACAGGCGCACCCACTTGCCGGGCTCGAGATCCTTGTAATGCTCGAAGAAATGTGCGATCTGGGAGAGCTGGATCTCAGGCAGGTCGCGCGGGGTCTCGATGGCGCGGTACAGCGACGAAAGCCGGTCGATCGGCACGGCGAGGATCTTGGCGTCGCCGCCGGCCTCGTCGTCCATCTTCAGCATGCCGATCGGACGGCAGCGCACCACCACGCCGGTGATCAGCGGCACCGGCGACAGCACCAGCACGTCGCAGGGGTCGCCATCGTCACTCAGGGTCCGCGGGATGTAACCGTAGTTGCACGGATAATGCATGGCCGTCGACATGAAGCGGTCGACGAACACGGCGCCGGTTTCCTTGTCCACCTCGTACTTGATGGGCTCGCCGTGCATGGGGATCTCGATGACCACATTGAAGTCGTTCGGCACGTCCCGCCCGGCAGGCACTCGATCAAGGCTCATCGTGTGCGGATTATACGGGGGCAGGTCGCACGCACCGGGCCGTGCACCGGCAGCACCGCGGGCGCGCCGTCGCAGGGTCGCCGCATTCTGCGCCGCGGCCGCGTGCGCGCTCGCCATCGGGCAACCGGCCGCCCAGCCGGCGCCGGCCGCAGGCGAGGCGCGGGTCGCGCCATTCTCGGCGGGCGCGGCCGGCGGAGCGCTGCCCGCGCCCTGGACGCCGTTTCGCATCAGCGAGCGCAAGACGCCCACGCAATACCGGCTGGTCGACGACGCGGGGACCGTCGTGCTGCACGCGCATGCCGAGCGCGCCGCGAGCGGGCTCGCCCAGCCGGTAACCGGCTCGGCAGAAGCGCTGCCGTACGTGAATTGGCGCTGGAAGATCGCGGCGCCGCTCGCCGAGGCCGATCCGGAAGTGGCGGCCCGCGAGGACGCGCCGGCGCGCGTGATCCTGGAGTTCGACGGCGACCACGCGAAGCTGCCGCTGCGCGATCGCACGGTCGACCAGGTCAGCGAGCGCCTGTCAGGCCGGCCGCTTCCGTACGCGACGCTCATGTACATCCACGCCACGCGCCTCGCGGTCGGCACCGTCGTGCCCAATCCGCACACGCGGCGCGTCCAGATGATCGTGGTCGCCAGCGGCGACACGGCCGTGGGCGCGTGGCAGGCGGTGTCGCGCAACTGGCGCGATGACTTTCGCCGCGCCTTCGGCGAGGCGCCCGGGCCGCTGCTCGCGGTCGGGGTGCTCACCGACACGGACAATACGGGCGAGACCGCGGACGCGTGGTACGGCGATATCCGGCTCGCGGCGAAGCCCTAGCGGCGCGCGCGGGCCGCGCCGCGCGCGAATCGCCGCCGACCTCTAGCGGCCACGATAAGCGGCGCCGTAACCCACGTACACGTCGCGACCGCGCGCAAAGCCTTGACGCTCCTCCGGAGTGACCGCGCGAAAGGCACGCGCGGGACGGCCGGCCCAGATCCATCCGGCGCGCACCACGGTGCCCGGCGCCACGAACGCTCCCGCGGCAATGCAGCCGCCTTCCTCCACGACAACGCCGTCGCCGACGCGCGACGCCATGCCGACGAGCGCTTGGTCGCCGATCCGGCCCGCGCCCATCTGCACGTTGTGCCCCACGGTAACGCCGCAGCCGATCGCAAGGTCGCCGCGCGCCGCATCGGTGACGAGCAGCGAGTTGTCCTGGATGTTGCTGCGCGCCCCTACCACGATGCGCGCGCCGCGCGCCACGACCGCGCAGCCGAAATAGACGCCCGAGTCGTCGTCGAGCACCACGTCGCCGACCAGCACCGCTGTCGGTGCGACGTAGGCGCGCGCAAGCCGCGGCCGGATGGATGCCCACGCGTAGAACGGCCCCGCGCCGGCGCCATCGGCCGCCGCCCCGGGCGCGTCGGTGCGGGTCGGCGTGAATGTGTGCATGCCGAGCGGCGGCAGCGCCGCGGAGGCGAGGAGCGGGCCGGGACGGTCCGCGCGCAACGACTGCGCCAACGCCGCACGCTCGTCGCGCGGCACCGGCCGCACCGGCCGCGCCGGTGCCCCGGCGTAGAGCCACCCGCCCGGCAGCGCCTTGCGCGGCGTGACGACGCTGTCGCCGGCGACCACTGCGCCGTCGCCGACGGTCGCGCCATCGAGCACCGCCGCGCCCTCGCCCACCACGCAACCGTCGCCCATTGAGCACGCATGCACGAGGCCGCACCGGCCGACCGTGACGTCGTCGCCGATCGTCGTCGCGAGGCTGCCGTCGACGATGTGCACGCTCGACCGCTCGCCGAACCACCCATTGCGCCCGACCGTGATGGTCTCGCCGTCGGCACGCAGCGTCGCGAACGGGCGGAGCACCAGCCCGTCGCCGGCGGCGAGGCGCCCGATCACGGCGGCCCCGGGCGCGATCGAAGCCGCGCCCGCGAGCACGACGTCATGCTGCAGGTAGGAAAGCTTCATATCGTCAGGATACCGACTGGCCGCGCGCCGGTGAACGGGGCGCGACGCGACGCGCCCACCCGCGGCGCCGCGGGTCGGCGGCCGCTAGCCCGACAGCCGCGCGCTGAGGTCGCGAAACACCTCGCGATCGTCGAGCACGCGGCGCGCCTTGAAGTCGGTGCGCGGGAACGTGCCCGGCCCCACGATTTCCACCTTGGCGCGCAGGCCGAGCAGCCGGTGCAGCGCGCGCGTCGCCTCCTCGCGCATCGCCTGCGGGATCATGAAACCGGTTGCGTCCGACTCGATGCGAATCACGAGCTCGTCCATAGCACCCTCGCGCGTGATCACGATGCGATGCTCGCCGCCGTAACCGGTAAGCTGGCTCACCACGGCGTCCACTTCGCTGGGATAGACGTTCTCGCCGCGAATCGTGAACATGTCGTCGATGCGCCCGAAGACGCCCTGGGGCAGCCGCGGATACGTGCGTCCGCATGGAGTGGGGCCCAACTCCCACAGCGTGAGGTCGCCGGACAAGAGCCGGATCATCGGCTGCGACGTGCGCTCCAGATGCGTGTAGACGGGCGTGCCGCGCGCACCGTAGGCGACGCGCTGGAACGTGCGCGGGTCGCATACTTCGGTGTAGACGACGTCCTGCCACAACAGCATGCCGTCCGTCTCCGCGCTGCCCGCGAGGTTCATGAAGGGGGTCATCTCGGCCATCGACCCGCAATCGATTACCCGCGCGTCGAACGAGCTTGCGATGCGGTCTCGAACGCCGGGGACCGACGCGCCCGGCTCGCCGGAGAAGAGCAGGGTCGACAGGCCGAAGCGGCGCGGATCGAAGCCTTCGGCGCGGGCCACTTCCGCCAGGTGGATCGCGAACGAGGGCGTGCCGTAGAACGCCTGGGGCTTCATGAGGTCGAGCCACATCGCCGCACGGGCGGTCATGCCGGGCGCGCCCGCACCGAAGGGGAACGCCTTGGTGCGCAGCCGCTCGGCGCCGGCGAGCGTGCCCCACGAGCCCATGTACAGGCTGAAGATTGCCGCGACGAACACGGCGTCCCCTGGCCGGATCCCCATTCCCCACATGATCCGCGCGTGGGCGTTGGCGATCGCCTCCCAATCGGCACGCGAGATACCGAACGCGGTCGGCCTGCCGGTGGTGCCCGACGTGCCGTGGATGTGATGGATCTCCGCTTCGGGCACGCACAGGTAATCGCCGAATGGCGGCTGGCGCGCCTGCGCCTCGCGCAGCTCGTGCTTGGTCACCACCGGCACGCGCGACTCGAAGTCCTCGAGCGAGCGCAGGTGGTCGGGATGAAACCCCGCCTCGTCCCATTTGCGCCGGTAGAACGGCGCGTGCTCCCACGCATAGCGGGTGACCTGCTGCAGGCGGGCGAGGATTGCCGTGTCGCGGTCGGCGGGCGGCATGGTTTCGCGGCGCGGAAACCAGAACCGCGCCCCGCGCGGGGGCAGGTAGCTCGCGTCGTAACGGGGCGGAAACGACCAGTCTTCCATCACAGCCCTTCGCGCGGCCGGCGGGGTCGGCCCGCGTGCGCCGGGCGCGACGATTCGACCAATGACGCGGGTGCCCGTCCATTCCAACCGCATCCTGGCAAAGGCCCGCTTCGGTTGCGGTATACAGTATTCCATGGCGATGGCGGGTCAAGGCCGTTCGCGGCGCGCCACCTGCGAATCCACGGGCGTCCTGCGCCGCATCTAACGCACGCCGTCCACGGAGCCGCCATGCCACGCCACGTCCTGCCCCTCATGATCGCCGCTGCCGTCGCCGTGGCGCTCGCCCTCACGTGGTGGACGCTCGGTCGCGGCGGCGCCGGGGAGATCGCGACCGCCGACCAGGACGTCGCCCCGTTCCACCGCCTCGAGGTTGCCGGGCCGGTGGAAGTCGTCCTGCGCCAGGGCGAGGCGGAGCACGTGAGCGTCGAGACGCCCGCGCGCGGGCTGCGCATCGTGGCCGACGTGCGGGGCGACACGCTCGGCATCGCCGTGCGCGACACCCGCCGCTGGTGGTCGTTCTTCGCTGGCCGCGGCGGCGGCACGCGCACGGCGCGGGTGGTGGTGACGTTCCGCAACCTCGACGCGCTGTCGCTGAGCGGCGCGGTCAAGCTGTCCGCCGTGCGCCTCGAGGCGCCGCAGCTGCGCCTGTCGGCGTCCGGGGGAAGCGCGGTTCACATCGACGGGCTGCGGGCGGACACGCTGCGCGTCAGCGGCTCCGGGGCGCTCAAGGCCGAGCTCGCGGGGCGGGCGACCGAGCAGCACATCGCCATCTCCGGCGCCGGCGAGTACCAGGCCGAGGCGCTGCAAAGCGACCGGGCGAGCATCAGCGTGAGCGGCGTCGGCCACGTAGTCGTACGGGTCGAGAAGGAGCTGTCCGCCTCGATCTCGGGAGCGGGCAACGTCGAGTACTACGGCACGCCCACCGTGAAGGAGCGCATCAGCGGCATGGGTCGGGTGAGGCGCATCGACGCGAAGCCATCGCTGGATCGCGGCATCCGGGTGGCGGCCGCGACGCGCGCTCCGCGCTACCGCGCACCCGGGCTGCTCGCCCCGCGGTCCGGCCTGCAGAAGCACAGGAGCCCGGTCGTCGGATCGCGGTCCGGCTGGATCGACGCCGTCGTGCGCACGTCGGCCACGCGACAGTCGCGCAGCAGTCCCGCGATCGCGGCGACCACGTCGGGCGTGCGCTCGTAGGGCTCGAGCGGGAAGCGAAAGCCCTCGGCGTCGCGCGGACCGAACACCGAGGAAAGCGACACGCGCAACTCGCCGCCGCCGGCTGCACTTGGCGCCGCATGCGCGCTGATCACCGCGGTGGGCTCACCGAAGGATCCGCGCAGCCGCCGCAGCGCATTCCCCGCGAATAGCTGCAAGGCGACGTCGCGCTGCGCGGCGCGACCTGCCGCCAGCGCCGGAACGAGCCGCTGCGGCGCGCGCGGCAGCGCGAGCACGGTCACGCCGGGCCGTCCCAGCGCCGCGGACACGCGCCGCGCGAGCGGCATGCCCCAGGCGCCGACCGGCGCCTCCAGCAGGGGTTCTGCGTCCGGCCCGCACAACAGCCCGCCGACGAGGAAGCGCAAATGCGCGACCTCCTGCGTGCCGGCGACCACGAGCGGGGCCGGCGCAAGCGCGAGCGGCTCGAAACCGCCGGCGTGCAGCGCCCGGTGTCCCTGCGCCACCAGGCGCGCCAGCGCGTTCAAACCGAGCGCCGTCGCGTCGGCCAGCGCCCCACCCACCGCGAACTGGCGGTTGCCCCCGAGCGCGTCGTGCTCGCGGAGCAGCTCGGCCACACGCCCCGGCTCGGGCAGCATCCCGTCCAGCTCGACAGGCCCCTCTCCGACGGTTTCCCGGCCGGCTACGATGACGAGCGGGAGGGCGAACAGCGCAACGGCCAGCGCCGGGCTGCGCAACACCGCGGCTTCGACGAGCGCGAGCCGGCGCCACAGGTGGCGATGCACCGCGGCCGACGGGGCCTGCGCGAACGCCTCGTCCAGCGCGGCGCCGTCGCCGTCGCGCAGCCAGCCGCGGAGCGTCGCGTCGACCGCCGCGTCGTGCCGCGCGGCCGCCGTGCTGTCGCCGGCCGCGAGACTCGCCTGCGCAAGCGCATGCAGCGCGGCGGCAGCGTGCGACGCCGTGCCGGCATCCGGCCAGCGGCGCGGATCGGGAAGCTCGAGCGGTACGTCCAACGCAGCAGTCACCCGCGCGGCGTGAGCGCGCCCATCAGGTCGAGCACGTGCGCAGGCTCAACCGGCTTCACCAGGTGACGGTCGAAGCCGGCGTCGAGCGCGCGCTGCCGATCCTTGTCCTGCCCCCAGCCGGTCACCGCCACCAGTCGCATGGCCGCGGTGGCGGCATCACCGCGCAGCCGCCGCGCCAGCTCGTAGCCGTTGACCATCGGCAGGCCGATGTCGAGGAAGCCGATCTCCGGCCGCCAATCGCGGGCGAGCGCCAGCGCGGCCGCGCCGTCTTGCGCCACCCGCACTTCGTTGTCCTGGGCGCGCAGGATCAGCGCCAGGCTGTTAGCGAAATCCTGGTTGTCGTCGACCACCAGCACGCGCCGTCCGGAGGTGGCGCCGGGCTCGGGCGGCGGTCCAGGACCCGCAACCGTACGCGGCGCGGCCTTGGCCTGCGCCGGCGCGATCGGGAGGCGCACGATGAACTGACTGCCGGTCCCGACCCCGGCGCTGTCGGCCTCGAGCGTTCCGCCGTGCAGCTCGACCAGCCGCCGCGCCAGCGTGAGCCCGACGCCAAGGCCCGCGTGCACGCGCTCGAGCGCATGGTCCGCCTGCGTGAACATCTCGAACACGTGCCCGAGCATCGCCGGCGCGATGCCGATGCCGTTGTCCACCACGCGCACCGTCACCTGGTCGGAATCACGCTCGACGCGCACGTCGATGCGCCCGCCGGGTGAGGTGAACTTCGCCGCGTTGTTCAGCAGGTTCGAGAACACCTGCGCGAGCCGGGTGGCGTCCGCCTCGAGCGTCACGGGCCGCTTCGGCAGCGATATCGTCAGCACGTGGCGGCGCGCCTCGATGATCGGCCGCGCCGTATCGACGGCCGCGCGCAGCACCGCGTCGAGATCGACGAGATCCGTGCGCAGCGAGAGCTTGCCGGTGGTGATGCCGAGCAGGCGCGAGCTCAGCTTGATGCCGGCCCGCTCCGCCGCGTCGAGCGCGACCTCGAAGCGCACCCGCCCATCGACGACGACGAGGTTGATGGCGCTGCCCTGGTCGAGCGCGTCGTCGGTCTCCGAGATCAGCAGCGTCCCGCGCGCCTGTGCGGCGCGCGCGAGCGGAGCGATGCGCGCGCGTTCCGCGGCCCCCACGAACAACACGTTCACGCCTTCCAGCGAATCGGCGGCGCGCAGCCGGCGCACGTCGACCGGGCGCTCGCCGACCCGGCGGCCGCGCACGACCTCGGCCAGCTCGCCCTGCACATCGTCCGCGCCGACGACGCCGACCACGATCGGCTGGTCCGGTCGCGCGAAGGTGCTCGGCGGCCACTCGGCGTAGGCGAGGAACTTGTAGATGAACGCGGCCTTCACACCGCACTCCGTGACGGGGCCCACCGGCTGGGCGAGCGCATTGCCCACCGCCAGCACCGCGAAGGCGAGGAGGCAGGCCGCGCCGGCGAGCGGATGCGCGCGCGCCCGCGCACGCGCGGCCACGGCCGCGGCGGCGCGAACGGCCGCCGCAGCGAGCGCGGAAGCGCGGCGTCCGGCGATCACGGCGTCCAGGTGACCTTCAGGAATGCCCCGCTGCCCAGCTCGGCGCGGTTGCTCCATTCGTAGTGGCGCCGCTCGAACAGGTCCTGCCCGGTCACCGCGATCTCCAGCGCACGCGACTGGTGCCACGCGTAGCGCAGGTCGACCGCGGTATAGGCTGGCACCGCGGGCGTCGCCGCGGTGCGCGCATTGGCATGCCGCAGCGAGACGTCGAGCTCGTGCTGCGGCGACAGGTCGACATAGGAGCGCACCGACCACCACGCGCTCGGATCGTTGCCGAGCGCGCCTGCCGGGCTCAGGTCGACGGCACCCGCCTTCACCGACTGGCTCTCGCGCAGCGCGGTTACGCCGCCGATCAGTCGCCACCAGGGCGCGGCACGCCATGACCCCCATGCCTCGACGCCGCGGTGGCGCCCCTCCACGCCGTTGGCGAACACGAGACCTGACGGCGTGGGCGCGAGGCTGCGCAACCGGTCGAAGGGCTCGTCGAACACCGTGAGCGAATACGACAACGCAGGCGCCGGCTGGCCGCGGATGCCGAGCTCGTACACGTTCGCGACCTCGGAGGCGAACGTATCGTTGCCGATCAGCAGGTACGGCCGCACGCCGGGGCTGTAGAACTCGCGGTCTATGCGCGACGGGGCGCGGACGACCCGCGACGCTGCGCCCCACACCAGGAGGTCGTCGCGCACGCGATAGGCCAGCCGCGCGCTGGGCGGGAACTCGCTGCCCGTGTAGACGTTGCGCTCGACCTTGGCGCCCAGCGTGAGGGTCAGCCTGGCGGCGAGGTCGATCTCGTCCTGCACGAAGACGTTGCTGGAGGTCAGCGTCCGATCGGCCGGAAGGAAGGCCTGCAGCACGGTGTTGCCGACGCGATCGTTCGAGTACCGGTAGCCCGAGCCGACCAGGAGCTGGTGGCGCTCGAGGACCCGGCGGCCGTACTGCGCGTCGACGTCCAGTGTCGAGGTGTTCGGTGAACTGCTGCTCGTGATTGCGATACGTATGGTCGTAGTACGCCTGCAGCCGCAGGTTGCCGCCGTCGTCGAAGGTCCGTACCGGGCGCGCAAGCACGTTGCCTCCGCCGATCGAGCGACCCGCGGGCGCCTGGTCGATGTCCCCCCAATACGCGTCCCCCTGCACCGTGACCGCGCCGAGCGGGGTCGCTTGATCGGCGCGAAATCCCGCCTGCGTGCGATCGGAGGAATCCCGCACGGGCGTGCCGTTCGGCAGCTCGCTGTGCTCGCGCCGGAAATACTTCGCGTAGATCCGGTAGTGGCCGTCGGCGCCGAGCGCGCCGCCCTGCCGGGCCGGCGCACCCGACTCGAGGTTCCCGCCGCCGACGTAGGCGATGGTGCCGACCGTCTCGGCGGCGTTGCGCGTGATGACGTTGATGACGCCGTTGACCGCATTCGCGCCCCACAGCGTGCCGCCTGGCCCGCTGATCACCTCGATGCGGTCGACGTCGGCAAGAAGCACGTCCTGCGCCTCCCAGACCACGCCGGAGAACAGCGGCGTGTACACGGTGCGGCCGTCGACGAGCACCAGCAGCTTGTTCGCGAGCACGTTGTTGAAGCCCCGCGCGCTGATCGCGTACTGGTTCGTATCGGCGCGCGCCACGTCCAGGTTGGGCGCAAGCCGCAGCGCTTCGGGCAACGACGTCGCGCCGCTGCGCCTGATCTCCTCGGCGGTGATCACGTAGATGGAAGCCGCGGCGGACGCGAGCGATTCGGGACGCCGCGCGACCGAGCTCACGACGATGTTCCCCAGCTGCTCGAGCGACAGGTCGGCGAGGTCGGCCGCGCGCGCGACGAGCTCGACCGCCACGGCCATGCCAACCGCGACGCTGGCGAGCATCCCGACGATTCCAGCTAGCACACGCGTCGCGCCGACATGGAACCGACCGGACTTGTGGCGCGTCGAGTGGCGACGCTGCATTGAAGGCGGCATGGCGTCCCCGCACGCGGCCACCGTCCGCGGCGCTGCGCGGCGACGAACCGATCGATCGGCGCACCGCGAAACGGCTCGGGCACGCGGCGCGCGGGCTGCCCCAAGCATTGCAGTTCGGCCGTGCGTCCGCGCCGCGGATTGACTCGTCTTCCGGGCGCCATTTCGCACCCGGGCGGACCGCCGGTCGGGGCCGACTATAAGGGCTTTCCCCGCGACTGCCTAGGCGATCGCGTGGGCGGCGCCGCGCGTCGGATGCCCGGCGGCAAGGGTCCGCCCGGCCCGGCCGCGCAGCGCTTCGGCGTCCGGTAGAATCGCGCTCCTTTGTCGTCCGGTCGTGTCGCATGCGCGCGTCGCGCTTCTACCTGCCCACCCTGAAGGAAGCGCCCGCCGAGGCGGAGGTCATGAGCCAGCAGCTCATGCTGCGCGCGGGGCTGGTCAAGAAGGTCAGCACCGGCATCTACTCGTGGCTGCCGCTCGGCCTGCGCACGCTGCGGCGCGTCGAGCAGGTGGTGCGCGAAGAAATGAACGCGGCCGGGGCGCTGGAGACCTATCTCCCGCACGTCGTGCCGCGCGAGCTGTGGGACGAGACCGGCCGGTGGGACAAGTTCGGTCCCCTGCTCCTTAAGATCGTCGACCGGCAGCAGCGCGACTTCCTGTTCGGGCCGACGCACGAGGAGGTGATGACCGACATCGTGCGCAAGGACGTGCGCAGCTACCGGCAGCTGCCGCTCAACCTGTACCAGATCCAGGTCAAGTTCCGCGACGAGATCCGGCCGCGCTTCGGCGTGATGCGCGGTCGCGAGTTCCTGATGAAGGACGCCTATTCGTTCGACGCCGACCGCGACGGCCTCATGCGGAGCTATCGCGCGATGTACGCGGCCTACGAGCGCATCTTCACGCGCCTCGGCCTGCGGTTTCGCGCCGTCGAGGCGGATACGGGCGCCATCGGCGGGTTCGCCTCGCACGAGTTCCAGGTGCTGGCCGAATCCGGCGAGGATGCGATCGCGTTTGCGCCCGGCGGAACGTTCGCGGCGAACGTCGAGCAGGCCGAAGCGCTCGCGCCGCCGCAGCCGCGCCTCCCTCCCGCCGAGCCCATGGTCAGGGTCGCCACGCCCACCCAGTCGACCTGCGAGGACGTCGCCGCGCTGCTCGGCCTCCCGCTCGAGCGCACGGTGAAGTGCATCGTGATCTACGCGCAGGACCGTGTGCAGATGCTGCTGCTGCGCGGCGATCACATGCTGAACGAGGTCAAGCTCGGCAAGCTGCCCGGAATGGCCGGATGGCGCTGGGCGAGCGAGGCGGAGATCCTGGATGCGACCGGATGCGCACCCGGATTTCTCGGGCCGGTCGGGATCGCGGACGACCTGCCGCTCGTCGCCGATCGGCAGGTCGGTCGAATGGCCGATTTCGTCTGCGGCGCGAACGCGGCAGGCTTCCATTTGCGCGGGGTTAATTTCGGCCGCGACGCGCGCGAGCCCGATGTCACCGCCGATCTTCGCAATGTCGTTGCGGGCGACCCCTCGCCCGACGGAAACGGCGTGCTCGAAATCGTGCGCGGCATCGAGGTCGGCCACGTGTTCGCCCTGGGCGATGTCTACTCCAAAGCCATGAGCGCCACCTACCTCGACGCCGCCGGCCAGGCCCGGGTCATGCAGATGGGCTGCTACGGCATCGGCGTCACCCGCGTGGTGGCCGCCGCGATCGAGCAGAACCACGATGCCCGTGGCATAATTTGGCCCCCGGCCATGGCGCCGTTCGCAGTCGCAATCGCCCCTGTAGGCTACGATAGAAGCGACGCCGTCCGTTCACTCGCCGATCAGCTCTACGGCGAGCTCGCCTCCGCGGGCGTCGAGGTACTGCTCGACGATCGCGGCGAGCGGCCTGGCGCGATGTTTGCAGATCTCGAGCTGATCGGGATTCCGCACCGGGTCACGATCGGCGACCGTGGGCTGAAGGACGGCCGGGTCGAGTACCAGGCGCGCCGCGACACGGCGCCCACGCCCGTGCCCGTGGCGGAAATCGGGCGCTTCGTACGCGCACGCATCGGAAACGCATGACGCACCGTGTCAATCCCTGCCGGGCCATGGCGGTCCTCGGCATTGCCGTCCTGTTCGCCGCCCTGCTCGGCTGGGGTGCCGACGCACGCGCCGGCACCCAGGCCGAGGAATATCTTGCGCCCTCCGTCGTGGCGGGCCTCGCGGCCGCGGTCGCCGACCAGCCCGCCCCCGCGGACTACGCCCTCCGGCCCGACGTCGCCGCCTGGATCGGCGAGATGTCCAAGCGCCTCGCACCCCGGATCGCGCGCGAGGCCGACCGCACCGATCTTCTCGCCACCGTGCATTACGAAGCCACGCGCGCCGCGCTCGACCCGGAGCTCGTGCTGGCGGTCATCCACCACGAGAGCGCATTCCGCAAGTACGCCGTCTCGAGCGCCGAGGCGCGCGGCTACATGCAGGTCATGCCGTTCTGGACGCGCCTCATCGGCAGCACCGATCAGAATCTCTTCCACCTGCGCACCAACCTGCGGTACGGCTGCACCATCCTCCGCCACTATCTCGGCATGGAGAATGGCGACGTTTACCGTGCGCTCGGGCGCTACAACGGCAGCCTCGGCCGCGCCGAATATCCGACCGCGGTGATGACCGCCGCGCTGCGCTATCGCATCGCCACGCCGCTGCCCGAGTTCAGCGTCTCCACCGTCGGCGCCGCGCCCGCGCGCTGATCGGTTTCCCCCGCTTTCGTCGAGCCGGGTTCGATGCCGCCCGCTGCGCGCACGCCGTGCGGCCGCTTCGCGCCGTCGCCGACGGGACCCCTCCATTTCGGATCGTTGGTCGCAGCCGTCGCAAGCTACGCCGACGCGCGCGCCGCGGGCGGGCGCTGGCTGCTGCGCATCGAGGACGTGGACGCGCCGCGCAGCGTACGCGGGGCCGAGGACGCAATCGTCGCCGCGCTCGCCGCCCACGGCTTCGCGTGGGACGCGCCGCCGCTGCGCCAGTCGACGCGCACCGCGCACTACGCCGCCGCGCTCGCGCAGCTGGCCGCGGAAGGTCAGGTGTATGCCTGCGCCTGCACGCGCCGCGAGCTCGAGACGGCATCGCTCGACGATGGCGAGAGCGCCTATCCCGGCACGTGCCGCGCGGGCATCGAAGCTACGCGCGCTCGACGCACGCAGCGCAGCCTTCGCATTCTGGTCGGCGACGCGGCGATCGGCTTCACCGACCGCGTCTTCGGTGCGCAGCGCCAGGCGCTGGGGCCAGCGATCGGCGACTTCGTGCTGCAGCGCGCGGACGGCTGGTTCGCCTATCACCTGGCGGTGGTGGTCGACGACGCATGGTCGGGCGTGACTAGCGTGGTGCGCGGCGCCGATCTCCTGGCCTCGACGCCCCGCCAGATCCACCTGCAGCGGGCGCTGCGCGTGCCGACGCCCGAGTACCTGCACGTGCCGCTCGCGGTCGACCGCCACGGACGCAAGCTCTCCAAGCAGCAGGGCGCGGCGCCGCTGGCCGGTGATCCATGCGAGGCGCTGCTTGCGGCGTGGACCTTTCTCGACCAGCCGGCGCCCCTCGCGCGGCCGCGCACGGTGGCGCAGTTCTGGGCGTACGCGGTGCCGGCGTGGCAACCGTCGCGCATCGCGATCGACCGCGCGCGCAGCGTTCCGGCGTGATGCCGCGCCGCGCTACCGGTGCGCTGGGGCGCCGTCGCGCGGCTGCCGTATAATCGGTCCTCACGCGCAGCGCATCGGCGTTGCGCAGCCGCTCTTCGCATCTTCGCTTCCCCTTCCTCGTCATGACAACGCTCGTCGTCGTCCGCAAGGGCGATTCCGTCGCCATCGCCGCTGATTCGCTCACGACCTTCGGCGACACGCGCCTCGCCGCCGTGCACGACCGCACGTCCGACAAGATCGTCCGCCACCGCGACACCTTCATCGGCCTGTGCGGGTCTGCCGCGCACCAGCTCGTGTTCGAAAGCCTGCTGGCCAAGCACGCCGACGTCGACTTCTCCACCAAGCTCGGGATCTTCGAGACGTTCCGCAAGCTCCATCCGATCCTCAAGGAGCAGCACTTCCTCAATCCGAAGGAAGAGGACGACGATCCGTACGAGTCCACGCAGATCACCGCGCTGATCGCCAACGCGTTCGGGATCTTCGGTGTGTACTCGATGCGCGAGGTGTTCGAGTACACGCAGTTCTGGGCGGCCGGCTCCGGACGCGAGTTCGCGCTCGGCGCGATGCAGGCGGTGTATGCGCGCCTGCGAACGCCGGAAGCGGTGGCGAAGGCGGGCGTCGAGGCCGGCGCCCTGTTCGACAAGAACTCGGCGCTGCCGATGACGCTCTACACCATGGCGCTCGCCCGCCGTGACTAGCAGTTCGGCGGCAGGGGCGTGCATCCCGCGGTCGCGCGGCTGCGCGTGACGGCCGCGGATAGTCCGGCGGGGCCCGACACCCTCGTCCCGTTCGTGTTCGAGCGCGCCGCGATTCGCGGGGGCGTGGTTCGACTCGAGGCGACGCGCATGGCCATCCTCGCCAGCCACGCCTACCCGCCGGCGGTCGCGCACGCCCTCACCGAGCTGCTGGCCGCGGTCGCACTGCTCGCAGCGAGCCTCGAGCCGGACGGCAGTCTCGTGGTGCAGATGCGCGGCGACGGACCGTTGCGGCTCCTCGTGGTCGAATGCGACGGGGGCTTGAATCTTCGCGCGACCGCGCAGTGGTCCGAGCACGCCGTCGCAGCGCTTCGCAGCGGCGCCGGCCTGGCGGAGCTGGCAGGCGGCGACGAGCGCGCGCGGCTCGCGATCACGCCCGAGCCGCGCGGCGGCGCGGCGCTCTACCAGGGCATCGTGAAGCTGGAGGGCGACGGGGTGGCGGCCTCGATCGAGCACTACCTCGCCACCTCGGAGCAGTTGCAGAGCCGGCTCGTCATCGCGACCGGGGGCGACTCGGTCGTCGGCCTGCTGATCCAGCGGTTGCCCTCTTCCACGGATGCCGACACGGCGACCTGGGCTGCCGCCGCCGCGCGGCTCGGGGCGGCCGACACGGCGCGCGACCTGCTGGCCGAGTCCACCGCGACCCACCTGCTGCGCGCACTGTTTTCCGAGCCGGACCTGCGCGTGTTCGCGGCCCGTCCGGTCCGGCATCGCTGCCGGTGCTCGCGCGAGAGCGCCGAGCGCGCGCTGCGCATTGCCGGCGCGGGCGAGGTCGAGGCGGCGCTGGCGGCCGATGGCGAGGTGGCGGTGACGTGCGAGTATTGTGGGCGCTCGTTCCGCTTCGCGCCGGCGGACGCGCGTGCGTTGTTCGGTCCTGGCGCCGGGCTTCCCCATTGAGCGCATGACTCTCCACATCCCGTCGTCGTTCGCCGCGCCCGACCGCACCGCCATCGCGCGGCTGATGCACGACCATCCGTTCGCGACGCTGGTGACGCCCCATGTGCATGACGTCGCGATCTCGCACCTGCCCCTCCTGCTGGTGCCGAACTGCGAGCCGCACGGCATGCTGCTCGGTCATTTCGCGCGGGCCAGCGCGCACTGGCGGGTTGCGGCAGCGCATCCGTCGGTCGCCGTGTTCCACGGACCGCACGCCTACGTGTCCCCGGCGTGGTACGGCGCGCCGTCCCGCGGCGTGCCCACCTGGAACTATGCCGCCGTCCATGCGCACGGCACGCTCGAGCTGGTCGAAGATCCTCTCGAGGCGCGCAGCATCCTGGAGACGCTGGTCCAGCGCTTCGAGAGCGGGCGCGCGGCGCCCTGGCAGTTCGCGATGCCGGCGCGCGAGCGCGACGCGCTGATCGGCGCCATCGTGGCGTTCCGGCTGCGCATCCGGCACCTCGAGGCGAAGTTCAAGCTGTCGCAGAATCGCACGGCCGACGATCGCGCGCGCGTGATCGCGGCGCTCGACGCGGAGGATTACCCGGACGCACGCGCCACCGCGGACTGGATGCGCCGCTATGCCGATCCGAACGGGCACGGTGGCGCGGGCTAGCGCACCGCCGCCCGACGGGCCGGCGCGCGTTCGCGCCGACAAGTGGCTGTGGGCCGCGCGCTTCTACAAGACGCGCACGCTGGCGGCGGCGGCCGTCGAGGCGGGGCAGGTGCGCGTGAATGGCGAGCGGATCAAGCCGGCGCATCCGGTGGGCACCGGCGCGGCCGTCGAGGTGCGCAAGTCCGCGCTGGCGTGGACGGTGACCGTGACCGGCGTCGCCGACCGGCGCGGCTCGGCGTCGGCAGCGGCGCTGCTCTACCGCGAAACCGAGGCGAGCGCCGCGCAGCGCGCACGGCTGATCGCGGAGCGCGCCGCCGGCGCCGCGGCGCGCACGCCGGGGCGGCCCACCAAAAAGGATCGCCGCAAGCTGCAGGATTTCCTGGACGAGCCGTAAGGCGCAACCGGCCCCGCTAGCAAAGGCGCATGTTCGCGAGCTCGAGCAAGAGCTCGGGCTGGCGATAGCCCTGCAGGATCAGCCAGGCGAGCACCGTGGCCAGCACGACCCCAAGCGCATGCCAGGCGCCACGGCGCAAGGCACTCGAGGTCAGCGGAACGGTCGGCGAGAGCAGGCGTTGCACGCCCTCAATTTACGCGCGCTGCGGCTCTTCCGGCAAGTTGTCGAGCCGGGTGACCGGCGCCGGTGCGAGCAGGCCCTGCACGCGCATGCGCGCCATCACCGAGTTGAAGTCGGCGGCGACCTGCGCGTTGTCGATCGGCTTCGCGAGCAGGTTCACGGCGCGTCCGCTGACGATCAGCGGGGCATCGGGCGGCAGCGCCTGGCGCAGGCTGCGGATCTCCTGGCCGGCGATCTTGCCGGAGATGCCGCGGTCGAACAGCAGCACCACCAGAGCCGGCTTGTAGGCCCTGGTGGCGCCGGCGATCTCCTGCGCGGGCACGCCGGCGCCGAGCGTCAGGCAGTTGGCACCCTCGGTGAACAGCAAAAGCTCGAGAATCGCTAGCCCGAGCTGGTTCGGATCGTTCGGCGGCGTGGCCAGCAGGATCTGGCGCGCGTCGCGCGTGGGCCGCACCAGCCGCGTGACGTCGCGCAGCAGGCGTTGCGCAAGGTCGGCGAAACGCAGCTCCTGGTACGTCTGCATCTCGCCGCGCACGACGTGCTCGTGCACGGCCTCGTTGAGCGGAATGAGCGTCTGCTCGAGGAACTTGCGCAAGCCCTGCCCGACGAGCAGCTTCGACAAATGGTTCTGGAGCTCGCCTATGCGATGCTGCCCGAGCAGCCGCACCGCGGTGTCGATCTCGGCCGGCAGCGGGGCGGCGTCGGCCACGGTGAGCCCGAGCATCGACTGGAGCGCGGTCTCGGCGAGCGGCACCACGGCGCCGGCGCGCCATCCTTCGGAGAGCAGCTGCTTGATCAGCTTGAGGCGTCCCACCTGGTCGGGCGGGTACACGCGATCACCGAACGGGTCGCGCAACGGCGCGGGGAATCCGTAGCGACGCTGCCACATGTAGAGCTGCTCGCGGCGCAGTCCGGTGATGCGGACGACCTCGCGGATATGCAGCGCGTCGGAGGGCTCGTCGTGGGGTTGGGCGGCGAGGACGGGATTGAGTCCACCGTCGCGGCGACGCGTCGGTGCTTTGATCAGGATGCCCATGTACGTCGTTCCTTGAGCGGTTAGCGTCACATTCGCTGAGCAGGCTGTCCTGCACAAGAATAGCCGCGGGGGCCCATCGCGCGGGCCGTATCCTGCGGCACTGGCACCCCCCGGGAACCTGTGCTGCACGGCCAGTACCATGCACGATATGTGCCAAGCGCCGCCAGACGAGCTTGCCCTCGCCGCATCCTTTAGGCGATGATCCAGCCGTCACGACAGCGCTGGCTCGACGCCGTCCGCCCTGGACGGCGCGCACGAAGCGCGTTCGCGCGTGCGGCCGTTCGGCCGCGCAGCGCGGTGACACGGGGAACATGTTCACTTTCGGCAAGACGACGCGCGATCCACTCGCCGACACGAAGACCGTTGCGCGCTGGATCGCGACGTTTCCGTCCGGCGATCCGCTCGCGCTGCACGGCGAGCTGCTCGCCGAGCTCGGCCGCATCGCCGAGCGCACCGCCCGGCGTACGCCCGCGCGCCTCGAGGCGGTCTTCGAGCTGGACGTGCTTACCGTCCCACTGCGCGAGGCGCTGACCGCACAGTACCTCGAGCACGCAAGCCGCAGCTCGAAGATCGAACACCAGCTCTGGTCGGCGCTGTTCGACCTCACTCAGGCGTTCCTGCTCGCCTACCAGGCATTCTCGCGGGAAATCTCGGAGCATGCGCACAGCGTCAAGTGGCAGCAACTCCTGCCCGAGCTTCTGTGCCGCCAGGTCGTGCATCTCGGCTTCGATGGCAAGACCCGCCTCTACCGCTTCGAGCAGTGGATTCCGGCGAAGTGGGCGGAGCTGCACGCGCTCTTCTCGCTCGCCTGCTCGCGGCAGGTCGAGCGGATTCCCCTCGCGCTCGGGAAGAGCGGGTCCACCACCACGCTCGAGCACGAGTTCCTCCTCGTGGTTCTGCTCCAGCTCATGAACGCGGGCAACCTCACGCCGCGCCACCTGGAGTGGATCTGCGGCGAGATGCCGCAATGGTGCGCCGGGCTGCGGCTGACGCTCGAGCCGTCGTCGGTGACCTCCTTCTTCATCGACATGGCCAGCCGCGAGGGATTGAAGCGGCGGCCAACTGGGCCGCTCGAAGGCCGCGTGCTGTTCCTCGACACGCGCACGCTCCACGCGACGCTCATGCAAAACGCCGTGATGGTCGAGCAGAAGATCCGCAACCATCCGATGTCCGACAAGACGCCGCGCCGGACGGAGCAGCTCAACCTGCTCAACAAGCTCGCCGCGCAGGTCGATCCGGAGTTCCGCCCGTTCGCGCGCCGCGGCGAGCGCACCGCCGCGGCCGGCACGGTGGACGCGATCGTCGGCTTCGCCAAGATCGCCGGCTATCTGCAGGAAGAGGAGCGCAATTCGATTCCGAGGATCGATTCGGGCGACAGCTTCGGCGGCACCATGGAGCTGGCGGTGTTCGGCCGCACGCGCAACGAGCTCGACCGAAGGCTCGAGCTTACGCGGCGCCGCTTGAGTGCCTTCGCCGCCCCCGGTGGACCGTGGGAAGTGAAGGACGTGTCGCAGACGGGCTTCAAGCTGTTCGCGCCGATGAGCGTCGCGAACGCCGTCACCCTGAACACGCTCGCCGCCATCCGGCCGCACGGCCAGACGAGCTGGACGCTCGGCATCGTCCGGCGCATGAAGCGCATGACCGCCGATCGCGCGGAGATCGGCCTCCAGGTGATCGCCACCACGCTACTCGGCGTCGACCTCATGGAGGCGCGCAAGCACGTCGACGGCGATTATTCGGTGGACGGCGAGGCGATCACCATCAACGGCCGGTCGTTCGGCGCGCTGTTCCTGGCGTTGCGCAAGCGCGAGTCCGACGTGCCGGTGCAGTCGCTGGTCGTGCCCGCGGCCGAGTACCAGGCGTCCCGGCGCTTCAAGCTAGTGACGTCCAAATCGGTGTCGCCCATCCGGTTCGGGCGCCTGCTCGAGCAGCAGCCGGGGTGGGTGTGGACCGCCGTCGAGCCACTCGAGCTCGGCACCAGCGTGACCGGCGCGCCGACCATTCCCGGCCACCGCGGTCACCGCAACCCCTGAACGCCGCAGCGCCCGCTGCACCCGCTGCCGACCGGTACGCCGAGGTCTGCGCCGCTCACCGCTGGGACGTCCCCGCCCGCTTCAACATCGCGCACGCCTGCTGCGGGCGCTGGGCGGCGGACCGCACGCGCTTCGCGCTGTATTGGGAGGACGAATCGGGTGCGCGCGCGGCGTTCACGTACTGGGACCTGCAGCGCGAGGCGAACCGCCTGGCGACGGCGCTCGCAGCGCTCGGCATCGCGCGCGGCGACAAGGTCGCGCTCATCCTGCCGCAGCGGCCCGAGACGGTCATCGCGCACCTCGCCGTGTACCAGCTCGGGGCGATCGCCGTGCCGCTCTCGTTCCTGTTCGGACCCGAAGCGCTCGAATACCGGCTCGCGGACAGCGAGGCGCGCGTAGCGTTCGTCGACCCGCAGTCGCTGCCCAACCTCGCCCCGGTGCGCGACCGGCTGACGGGGCTCGCGCACGTCATCGGCGTGGCCGGCGCCGGGATCGGGATGCCGGGCGTCGCGGCCTGGGAGACGCTCCTGGCGCGCGGATCGACACGCTGCGACCCTGTGGAGACGCGTCCGGGCGACCCTGCGCTCCTCATCTATACGAGCGGTACCACCGGCCCGCCCAAGGGCGCGCTCATGCCCCATGCGTGCCTGCTCGGCAACTTGCCCGGCTTCGTCCATTCGCACGACGCGTTTCCTCAGCCGGGCGACCTGTTCTGGTCACCGGCCGACTGGGCGTGGACCGGCGGCCTGATGGACGCGCTCCTCCCCACGCTCTACTTCGGCCAGCCGATCGTGGGCTACCGCGGCCGCTTCGAGCCCGAGCGCGCGCTCGAGCTCATGGACCGCTACCAAGTGCGCAATACGTTCCTGTTCCCCACCGCGCTGAAGCTCATGATGAAGGCCGTGCCAAGGCCGCGCGAGCGCTACGACATCGCGCTGCGCAGCGTGATGAGCGCGGGCGAGGCGGTCGGCACGGCGGTCCTGGACTGGGCGCGCGAGGCGCTGGGCGTCACCGTCAACGAGATGTTCGGGCAGACGGAAATGAACTACATCATCGGCAACTCGCACCGGCTGTGGCCGGTCAAGCCCGGCTCGATGGGGCGCCCTTATCCGGGCCACCGCATTACCGTGCTCGACGACGCCGGCGAGCCCGTCGGCGCGGGTGCGACGGGCGACGTGGCCGTGCACCGCATCGCGCCCGACGGCAGCCCCGATCCCGTGTTCTTCCTGGAGTATTTCAAGAATCCCGCCGCCACTCGCGCGAAGTACACGGGCGACTGGTGCCGCACGGGCGACGTGGTGACCGTCGATGCCGACGGCTACTTCTGGTACCAGGGCCGTGCCGACGACGTATTCAAGGCGGCGGGCTACCGGATCGGTCCGGCCGAGATCGAGAACTGCCTGGTCCGGCATCCCGCAGTGGCGAACGCAGCGGTGGTGCCCTCGCCCGACGAGGTGCGCGGCAACGTGGTCAAGGCGTTCATCGTGCTGGCCGCGGGGCACGCTGCGTCGTCCGCGCTCGAGGAGGACCTCCGCGAGCATGTGCGACGCCACCTCGCGCCATACGAGTACCCGCGCGAGATCGAGTTCGTCGACGCGTTGCCGATGACCACCACCGGCAAGGTCCAGCGCAAGGTGCTGCGCGAGCGCGAGCTGGCGCGCAAGCGCGTCGTCAGCTGACGAGCGGGGCGGCACGCAGGCGCTCGAGAAAGCGCCGGTGCAACAGCACCCAGAGGATCGCAGGAACGATCGCCGGCAGGATCAGCGAACCAAACTGGAACGCGAAGGCGATCGTCTCGCGCTGGGCCGCCGAGAAGCCTGCCTGCGACGCGACCTGCGGACCCGCGGTGATGGCGACGTTCTTCAGGAAGTCCGCGAGCCCGCCCCATGCCACGAACGGCACGAGCACGAGGTAGCCCACCAGCAAGTGGCGCTTCCACGCGGTCTCGCGCGCCGCGATGATCAGCGCCGCGAGAAGCGGCAGCCCGAACGAGTACAGCAGCAGGTTGACGTCGACGGTGACGACGCCGCCCGACACGCCGGTGCCCGGACGCAGCGAGGTGGTGAACGTGACGGTGGCGCCGGTCTGCTCGATGCCGCGGACGAGGTCGTGGAATGCCGCGGCGGTCACGCCTTCGATCGCCAGCACCGAGGGCCACAGCAGGAGCGGCGCCGCGAAGTACCAGACGGCGAACGACAGCGGGAGCCAGGCAAGCACCGCCAGCACGAACGCCGACAGCCGCGGCGGCCGCAACGAACGCATGGCACTTCGGGCCATCGCGCGCGGCTCGCGTCAGGCCGGGGCCGGCGCCGCGCCGGGAGGCAGCGGCGGGTCGCCGCCGGGACGCGGCAGCGTGCGCACCCAGAGCAACCAGACGACGAGCACGTCGAGCATGATCAGCGCCTGCCACACGTACAGGTGCGCCCACTCGAAGACGTCGCGATTCCACTGCCCGATGTAGAAGAGGCTGATCACGCGCACGACGTTGAGCCCCTGGACGGCCAGGATGCCCGCGACGAGCCCCAGCGCCTTGCGCGCCCACGATGCGGGGAACGCGAGCATGGCCGCAAGCAGGACGAGCGTGGCTTCGACGCCGTTGCAGCCGGCCTCGATCGACACCGCGAAGTTGTTCGTGGTCGAGCGCAGCACCTTGCCGTTGGATGCGACGTCGGCGTCGAACAGCGTGACGAGGCCCGCCGAGAAGCGGGCCAGCGCATTGGTCCAGGGCACGACGAACCACTCCTGCACGGGCGGCGTGAGCTCGAGGCCGAACAGCACGGCCAGGAGCACGAGGAAGAGCACGAAGAAGCGGATCATCGCGATGCGGGGCGATTCGGGGGGGACGGACGCGAAGGCGCCGGTGTGCATTTTAGCGCGGCCGCGCGGCGGCTCATGCGCGGGCCAGCGGTGGGTTCTGCCGAAAGTAGCGCCGGATGCCGCCGGCGATCGACTCTGCGAAACGCTGCTGGTGAGCTTCGCTGCGCAGCTTCGCTTCCTCCTCGGGGTTGGAGATGAAGGCCGTCTCCACCAGGATCGACGGGATGTCCGGCGCCTTCAGCACCGCGAAGCCCGCCTGCTCGACGCCCGGCTTGTGCAGCGGATTGTGAGTGGCGATGCCGTTGAGCACCTGCTGGCCGACCTTCAGGCTATCGCTGATCTGCGCCGTCTGGGACAGGTCGAGCAGCGTGCGCGCCAGCACCGGGTCGCGGCCGTCGAGGTTCACGCCGCCGATCAGGTCCGCTGCGTTCTCCTTCTGCGCGAGCCACTTCGCCGCCGCGCTGGTCGCGCCGTGGTCGGACAGCGCGAACACCGACGAGCCGCGCGCCTGCGGCTCGCGAAACGCATCGGCGTGAATCGACACGAACAGATCGGCCTGCACGCGGCGCGCTTTCTGCACGCGCACCGCCAGCGGCACGTAGTAGTCGTCGTCGCGCGTGAGGTAGACGCGGGTGTTGCGGTCCTCGTCGAGGATCGCCTTGAGCTTGCGGGCGATCGCGAGCACGACGTCCTTCTCGAAAGTGCCGCGACGCCCGACCGCACCCGGATCCTCGCCGCCGTGGCCCGGGTCGATGGCGATGGTCAGGCGCCGCGCCACAGGTGCGGGTGGAGCCGCGGTGGTGGCCGCCGCGCCGCGGACCCGGGGCGGCTCGCCGCGCGCGGTGCTCGGCGCGGCACTCGGCGCGGCACTCGGCGCGGCACTCGGCGCGGTGCTCGGCGCGGTGCTCGGCGCGGTGCTCGGCGCGGTGCTCGGTGCGGCACTCGGCGCGGCACTCGGCGCGGCACTCGGCGCGGTGCTCGGCGCGGTGCTCGGTGCGGCACTCGGTGCACCCGGCTCCGCCTTCGACGACGGAGAGGGCGCCGCCGGCGCGTCCGACCGGCCGGCGTCCGGGCGCGCCGCCGGCCCGCGGGCACCGTCGGTCGCGGGTCCGAGCCGCGACGCGTCCGCGTTCGGCGCCGCGGCGACCTCGCGCGCTGCGCGCTCGTCCTTTCTCCGCTCGTCGTCGAGCAGCGCCATCAACGGATCGAGCGGCCGCGGCGGATACAGATCGACCACCAGGCGATGACCGTACTCGGCCACCGGCGGTAGCGCGAAGATCTGTGCAACCACCGGCCCCTTGAGATCGAGGACGATCCGCAGACCGTCGTCGCCCTTCCGGCCGAAGCGGATCCGCGCGACGTACGGATCGCTCGCCTGCACGCGCGCCGGCAGGCGCTCGAGATCGCCGCCCGCGGCGACGCCCGGCAGGTCGACGACAATGCGGTCCGGCTGGGCCAGCGTGATGAGCTCGTGCGCAAGGGGCGCGGACGATTCGACGATCAGCCGGGTATATTCCTGCGCGGGCCACAGCCGGGCGGAGGCGACCGCGACCGACGCCGCCCACGCCGGCAGCGCTACGCCGATCGACGCGGACATGAGCGTCCAGCGCAGCACGCGCCGCCGACCGGGCGACGCCGGCGTCAGGCGTCCGGCACCCCGGCGCTCAGCGCGGCGGCGCATCGTTCACCGGACGCGCCGCGGGCGCGCCACGACAGCATGCGGCCGCTGCCGCCGGCATCGATGCGCAGCGCGAGCGCGAGATCGGGTGGCGGCAAGCGCGTCGCGGCGCGCGCCGGCCATTCGAGCAGCACCACCGCAGCCGCGCCAAAGCATTCGGCAAGGCCCGCATCGTCCCATTCGGAGGCATCTGTGAAGCGATACAAATCAATGTGATAGAAGTATATGCTCGAAAGCGAATAATGTTCAACCAGATCGTAGGTCGGACTCTTGACCGGGCCCTCGACGCCGGCTGCGCGCAGCAAGCCGCGCACCAGCGTGGTCTTGCCCGCCCCGAGCTCGCCGTCGAGCGTGATGAACATCCCTCCGGTGACGCACCGGGCGATCAGCGCGCCCGCTCGCGCGGTCGCCGCCGCATCGCGAAGGGCGATCGTGCACGGCGCAGGCATCAACGGCGCGCGCGTCTCATCCGGGGGGCGCTGCACGCTGCCATGCGCCCGCAGGGGGCAGGCAGATGAAGGCCGCCCAAGGCGACTGGTCAGCGCTCGCGACGCGCATCGTCGCGTGGGGCCGCGAGCTCGGCTTCGCGGCGCTCGGGATCGCGGATACCGAGCTGTCCGCGGACGAGGCGAAGCTGATAGCGTGGCTCGACGCGGGTCGGCATGGCGACATGGATTATATGGCGCGCCATGGCAGCGTCCGCGCGCGCCCCGCCGATCTGGTGCCGGGCACGCTGCGCATCATCTCCGCACGCATGAACTACTGGCCCGACGAGGCGCGCGCGGCCGACGCGGTCCTGGGCGACGCTGCGCGCGCGTACGTTTCACGCTACGCGCTCGGCCGCGATTATCACAAGGTCATGCGCAACGCGCTCGCGGAGCTCGCCCGGCGCATCGGCGCGGAGGTCGGACCGTTCGGACATCGCGTGTTCACCGACAGCGCGCCCGTCATGGAAGTCGCGCTCGCCGCCCACGCAGGCCTGGGCTGGCGCGGCAAGCACACGCTGCTGCTCACGCGCGAGGAAGGCTCGTATTTCTTTCTCGGCGAGATCTACACCGACCTCCCGCTGCCGCTGACGGCCGCGGTCACCGGCCACTGCGGCACCTGCAGCGCGTGCATCGCCGCCTGTCCCACCGGCGCGATCGTGGCGCCCTACGAGCTCGACGCGCGCCGCTGCATCTCGTATCTCACCATCGAGCATCCGGGCCCGATACCGGTCGAGCTGCGGCCGCTCATGGGCAATCGCATCTACGGCTGCGACGACTGCCAGCTCGCCTGTCCATGGAACCGCTTCGCGGCGCGCGCCGCGAGCCCGGACTTCCGGTCGGTGCGCAACGGTCTCGACGACGCCGCGCTCGTCGACCTGTTCGCCTGGCCGGAAGCGGCATTCCAGGAGCGCATGGCGGGCAGCGCGATCCGGCGCATCGGCTATGCCCGCTGGTCCCGCAACCTGGCCGTGGCGCTCGGCAACGCGCCGCACAGCGCAGCCATCGTGGCGGCGCTCGAAGCGCGCGCGGACGACCCGTCGGCGCTCGTGCGCGAGCACGTGGCGTGGGCGCTGGCGCGCCAGCGCGACTGATCCGCGCGCTCCAACTGCGCCAGGTGCCGCGCGTTTCCATTCACCGCGGCGGCCAGGCAACGCTACGGTCGCCACCGCTCCAGGAAGTCGAGCACGCGAGTCCGGTCGTAGCCCTCTCCCGCCTCGAGCGCGCCGGTGTCCTGCGAATGCAGCAGCGAACCGTCGGGCGCCAGCACGAACAGGTGCGGGTAACCGGTGATGCGGGGCCAGCGTGACAGCACCGCTGCATTCCTGTTCTGCGGCGACCAGTTGATCTTGAGCCAGACGTAGTTGTGGTCGCGTGCCGCCCGCGCCTCGGGTTCGGTGGCGAAGAAGGCGTCCATCACGTGGCACCACGAGCACCATTCGCCCCCGACGTCGACCAGCACACGCTTGCCTTCTCCGCGCGCTTCGACCAGCGCGGCCGCGAGATCGGCGGCGGCATCGCGGGTCGGGTCGAACGGAGCGGGCACCGCCGCCGCGCCGGCCAGCAATGCCGCGCCGATCAGCACGAGGAGCGCCCGGAGCGCCGCGGCGCTCGCACGTCGCATGAAGCCGTACAGAGCGGGCCGCAGAGTCATCGGATGAGCTGGTTCATGTTGACGATGGGCAGCATGACGGCCAGCACCAGCACCAGCACGATCACGCCCATTGCGACGATCAGCGCCGGCTGGATCAGCGCGGCCACGAAGGTCAGCCGCCGCTCCGTCTCGCGCTCGAGCTCGGTGGCGGCGCGCTCGAGCATCGGCGCGAGCGCGCCGCTCTGCTCGCCGTTGGCGACGAGGTGCACGAGCACGGGCGGGAACATCTGCTGCTCGCGCAGCGCGCGCGACAGCGATACGCCCTGGCGCACCAGCGCGCCCGCCGCGCGCGCCGC
Source organism: Burkholderiales bacterium (assembly GCA_038239945.1). Taxonomy (GTDB): domain Bacteria; phylum Pseudomonadota; class Gammaproteobacteria; order Burkholderiales; family Casimicrobiaceae; genus VBCG01. The sequence continues at coordinate 35,956 of JBBSEG010000008.1, read as the reverse complement.
GGCGGACAGCGGCGCCATGCGCATCACCTCGGCAGCCGCGTCGAGCGCGCGCAGCAGCGGCGCGCCGCTCGCCACCAGGATTGCGAGCGTGCTGGCGAAGCGCGCGCTGTCGAGCGTGCGCAGCAGCCTCCCGACGACCGCCGTGCGCAGGAGGAGCGCCTGCCAGCGGGCGCGAAACGTCGCGTGGCGAAGCGCGCGGACGAAGGCGGCGGCGCCCGCGATTCCGACCAGCGCCCAGATCCAGCCGGTCGCCCGGAGAAATTCGCTAGTGGCAATGAGCGCGCGCGTGAGGAACGGCAGCGTCTGCCGGCTCTGCTGGTAAACCGACACCACCTGCGGCACGACGTAGGCGAGCAGCACGGCGATCACGCCGAGCGCGATGAGCGTGACGAGCGCCGGGTAGATCATCGCCACCACGAACTTCTGTCGCAACGCCAGCCGCGCCTCGAGGTAGTCGGCCAGGCGCGCGAGCACATCGTCGATGCGGCCCGTCTCCGCTCCCGCGGCCACGAGACCGCAGTACAGCGGGGAGAAGGTGCGGGGATAGCGCGCGAGCGCGGCGGCGAGCGACTCCCCCGCCGCGAGGTGGCCGCGCAGCGCGCCGGCGAGCACGCCGACGCGCAGGTCGTCGGCCTGCTCCTCGAGGGCGGCGAGCGCCTGGTCGAGCGGCATGCCCGAGCGCGCGAGCGTCGAAAGCTGCCGCGTGAACAGCGCAACCGCCAGCGCGGACAGCTTCAGACGTGCGAGCGGTTGGCCGCGCGCCGGGGCGTCGTCGACGGCGGTCGGGGTGAGCCCGTCGGCCCGCAGGCGATCGCGCGCCGCGCGCGGCGATTCGGCGTCGAGCAGGCCGTGGCGCGGGTGTCCACGCGCGTCGACCGCCTCCCAGCGGAACGCTCCCACGGCTAGCCGTCCCGAGTGACGCGCACGAGCTCGGCCAGCGACGTGGCACCGGCGCTGATCCAGCGGCCGCCGTCCTCGCGCAACGTGCGCATGCCGGTGCGCACGGCGCCGGCGCGCAGCGCCATTTCGCCGGCGCCGTCGTGGATGAGAGGGCGCAGCGCTTCGTCGACCACCAGCAGCTCGTAGATGCCGGTACGGCCGCGATAGCCCGTGTGGTTGCAGGCGTCGCAACCCGGCGCGAGCGCCAGCGGCGCCCCGGCCGCAATGCCGACCGATCCGGCCAGCTCCGCTTCGGCGACGGTGGCCGGCGCGCTCGTCCGGCACACGGGACAAAGCGTGCGCACGAGGCGCTGCGCGAGCACGCCGAGCAGGCTCGACGCGAGCAGGTACGGCTCCACCCCCATGTCGGCAAGCCGTGTCACCGCGCTCGCCGCGTCGTTGGTGTGCAGCGTGGCGAGGACGAGGTGCCCGGTGAGCGACGCCTGCACGGCGATCTGCGCCGTCTCGAGGTCGCGGATCTCGCCGATCATGATGACGTCGGGATCCTGCCGCAGGATCGAGCGCAGGGCGCGGGCAAACGTGAGCTCGATGCGCGGACTCACCTGCGTCTGCGCCACGCCGTCGAGCGCGTACTCGATCGGGTCCTCGACGGTCATCATGTTCGTCGACCCCCGCGGCAGGCGCGAGAGCGCAGCGTACAGCGTGGTGGTCTTGCCCGATCCGGTCGGTCCCGTCACGAGCACGATGCCGTGCGGCGCGCGAATCAGCCGGTCGACGCCTTCGAGCGTGGGCGCGCTCATGCCGAGGGCCGCGAGGTCGAGGCGCGCGGCGTCCTGGTCGAGCAGGCGCAGGACCACGCGCTCGCCGGCGCCGGTCGGCAGCGTGGACATCCGCACGTCGACCTGCTTGTCGCCGAGCTTGAGCCCGATGCGCCCGTCCTGCGGCAGCCGCTTCTCGGCGATGTCGAGGCTCGCCATGATCTTGAGGCGAGACACCAGCGCGGCGTGCAGCGCGCGCGGCGGCTCGATCACGTCGCGCAGCGAGCCGTCGATGCGGAACCGCACCACCGAGCGTCCCTCGTAGGGCTCGAAGTGGAGGTCCGACGCGCGCTCGCGCAGCGCCTGGAGGAGGAGCGCGTTGATCATGCGGATCACCGGCGCCTGCGGCCCGTGGTCGAGCAGGTCCTCGCTGGGCGGGAGGTCCTGCATCAGCCGCGCGAGATCGCCCTCGCTCGCCGTGCCCTCCGACCACGCCGTGGCGCTGCCCTGGTTGTACGCGCGCGCCAGCCCCGCCGCGAACTCGTCCGCCGCAACCGCGCGGGTGACCAGCGCGCGGTTGAGCACCCGCCGCACCTCGGCGATGCCCTCGAGCGTGGCGTCGGGCCGCAGCCAGACGACGGCGGCTCCGCCCTGCGTGCCCCACGCTAGCACGCCATGGGCGCGGGCGAACGCGTACGGCACCGCCGCCGTCACGGCAGGATCGGCAATCTCTGCGGCGGTCGAGGCGGTCATGCGCATGGCAGACGCGACGGCGCGGCGGCTAGCGCGGCGACGGCGACGCCGGTGGCAACGTCGACGTCTCGCCTTCGCGGCTGCCGGGCATCGCCGGCGTGGCGGGCACCTTGGGGAAGGTCGGATCGTTCCAGAACCAGCGCTCGTCGGGGCGCAAGCGCTCCTGCTCGCCCCGCAGGTAGTCGTAGCGCTCGCTGCTGATCTCGCGGCCGTCGGCACTCGTGCGAATCACCGTCGGCTTGAGGAAGATCAGCAGGTTGGTCTTCTGCCGCACCCGTGAGTCGTAGCGGAACAGCTGGCCGAAGATCGGGACGTCACCCGCGTAGGGGATCTTGTCGGCGGCGTCGGTGTAGCTGTCCTGGATCAGGCCGCCCAGCACGACGATCTGCTGGTCGTCGATCGCGACGGACGATTCGAGCGCGCGCTTCGAAAGGATCGGGCCGGCCGTGCTCGTGTCCTGGACGCGCGACACCTCCTGGTAGAGGGCGAGCCGCACGGTGCCGCCCTCGGTGATCTGCGGCTTCACGCGCAGCACGATGCCGACGTCGCGCCGCTCGATCGTCTGGAACGGCTGGGGCGTGGTGGTGGTGCCGGTCGTCGCGTACTGCCCGGTGATGAACGGCACGTTCTGACCGACGATGATGCGCGCCTCCTCGTTGTCGAGCGTGAGCAGCGTGGGCGTCGACAGGATGTTCGCGCGATTGTCCGTGTCGAGCGCGCGCACTAGGAGGCCCAGGTTGCTGATCGTCCCGAGCCCGGGAATCGTGATGCTGCCGTTGATGAGGCCGATGTTGAGGCCGCGTCCGAGGCTGCCCAGGTTGGCCGAGGCGTCGATGATGTTGCTGCCGCTGCCGCGTGGCGTGAAGTTGGTCCCGCCGACCCCCTGCAGCCCGGTGCGGTTCTGGTTCGCGCCGGTCAGCACCTGCCACTGGATGCCGAACTCGGCCGCCTTGTCGGAGGTCACCTCGACGATCAGCGCCTCGATGAACACCTGGGCGCGACGCAGGTCGAGCTTGTCGATCACGGCGCGCAGGTTGTTGTAGATCGCCTCCGGGGCGAGGATCACCAGCGCATTGTTGGCGAGGTCCGCCTGGATCGTCGCACCGCCGGCCACGAACGCGGCGGGCGCGCCGCCGCCGCCGCCCGCAAGCGGGGTGACCGCGGCGGGCGAGCCCCCGAGCGCGGTCAGCGTGGTCGTGGAGGCGACGTTGGCCGGTGCCGTCGCGGTGAGGGTGGCCGACGCCGGCGCGGGAAACTGGCCGACGTTGCGGTCCGCGGCAGTCCCGCCGTACAGCCCGCGCAGCGTCTCGGCGACGCGCGCGGCGTCGGCATTGCGCAGGTACACGATGAAGACGTTGCTGCCCGCCCGCTGCGGCGTGTCGAGTTGCTCGATGAGCTGGCGGGCGCGCGCCGCGCGCGCCGGATTGTCGGAGCGCACCAGGATGCTGTTCGAGCGCGGCTCGGCCATGAGCTGCAGCCGTTGCTGCGGGTCGGCCGTGGCCGTGGCCCCGGCCCCGGCCGGGGCGCCGTCGCCGAGAAACCGCGTTACCACGTTCGCAAGATCCACGGCCGAGGCGTTGCGCACCGGGACCACCTGCGGCTCGCCGCCCGGCTGGTCGAGCGCGGCGATGATCCGCACGAGTCGCGCCAGGTTGTCGGCGTAGTCGGTGATGACCAGCGCGTTGCTCGAAGGATAGGCCGCAATGGTGTTGTTCGGCGTGATCAGCGGCCGCAGCACCGGTACCAGCTGCGCCGCCGATTCGTTGCGCAGCACGATCACCTGCGTGACCAGCCGGTCGCCGCCACCGCCGCCCAGGCCTTGCACCACGGGACCGCCCTGCTGCTTCGCGTCGGCCTCGGGAACGATCTTCACCACGGCGCCGCTGTCGACGGCCGCGATGCCCTGCATGCGCAGCGCGGACAGCAGCGTCGGGTACACCAGGCTGCGCGGCACCGGACGCGCGGAGACGATGTTGACCGTGCCCTTCACGCGCGGATCGACGACGAAGTTGCGGCCGGTGATGTCGGCCACCGCCTTCACCACGGCGTCGATGTCCGCGTTGACGAAATTCAGCGTGACCATATCGTTGCCCGGCGGCGCGCTCGCACTCGGCGGGACGCCGGTAGGAGCGGCGGGAACAGGAGCCGCGGCAACGGATGCGGGACTCGGCGCACTGGCCGGCGCCGCGACGGCCGCCGGCGCGGCCGTCTGCGCGAGCGTCGCGGAATTGCCTGCGCCAAGGAGCGCCAGCAGCACAGCGAGCGCCGAGGCGGCGAGCTGCCAGGCCGTGCCGCCGTGCCGCCCTGACGATGCGGGCGCCGCCACCGGGCGAGACGGGCGAGCGCGGGCGGGAGCGACGGGCATCGAGTGGATGAGGTGCAGCGTGCGCCGCGCGTGAAAAGCCGCGTCGATGATAGCATGGGCAATGCGCCTCACCCCGGTGCAAGCCGGCACCGCGGCGCCTGCGCCGTCCGCCTGCCCGCGCACTTCTGCGGCGCTTCTTCCCCTCGCCGTACGCGTCGAACGTTTGACGGGCCGGGGCGAATCCGAACCGTCGCGTCGCCGCATCCAACCGGCACCAACCCTTTGGGAGCATGCATGAGGTACGCGATCGACCCCATCCGGCAGCCGTGGCTGCGCCGCCTCGTGCTCGGCACCGCCGTCGTCGCCGGGCTGGCCGCCGCGGGAGCGCTCGCCTGGCCGCCGCTCGACGGACCCGCGATCGTCATCATCGATGCCGCCGAGGCCGCCGAGCCGCCCGTTACGCCGGACGGGGCACCCGATCGGGTGGCGCCAGGCCCGTCGTCCAAGTCGGCTCGTCCTACCGCGAACGTCCCGCCGCTGCCGGCGATCGCGCCGCCGGTCGCTGCCGCGACAACTCCGCCGATCCCGGCGCCCCCGGTCGCCGACCCTGCCGACGAACCCGACACGGCGGCGGACAGCAGCGGACCCGCGTCCGAGGTGACGATCGACCGTCACGGCGTCACCGTGCATAAGGGCAGCAAGCACGTGAACGTGCGCGGCTTCGGCAGCGACCGCGAGTACGACTCGTTCCAGGATTTCGTCAACGACGCGCCGTGGCTCGCCGGGCTCGTGTTCATGACCGTGATGCTGCTGTTCCTGACGCCCCTGATGATCGTGGTCCTGCTCATCTGGTACAAGATCCGCAAGACGCGCATGCAGAACGAGACGATGCTGCGGCTCGCCGAGAAGGGCGTCGTGCCGCCCGCCCAGGCAATGGAGTTCGTCGCGCCGCCCGCCGCCGCGGCCGTCGTGCCGCCGGGGGCGATACCGCTCTACGAGCAGGCGCAGCAGTTGCGCCGGCGCGCGGCGTGGTCGGACCTGCGCAAGGGCGTCATCCTCGTCTCGCTGGGGCTCGCGTTCACGTTCTATTCGATTCTCGACGACGGCACGCCGAACTGGGTCGGCCTGATCCTGCTCTTCCTCGGAATCGGCTACGCCGTGCTGTGGTTCTTCGAGGACCGGACCGCCAACCCGGCCGCCCGCCGGGACGCGGGCCCGCCACCCCCCGGCCCCGCGTGACGGGACCGGAGCAGCGTACGGATGCGTCGCGCCCCGATGGCGTCGCCGCACGCGGTCACGGACGCACACCTCATCGCGCGTTGCGTGGTTGGGGACGACCGGCACGCGTTCGCCGAGCTGGTCAAGGGGCACCAGTCATCGGTGCGCGCCTGCCTGCGCAAGCTGACCGCCGGCAATCACGCCCTGGCCGATGACCTTGCACAGGAGACCTTCGTGCTCGCATGGCGCAACCTTCGCAGCTTCCGGCAGGAAGCCCGGTTCTCGACCTGGCTCTACCGGATCGCCACCAACTGCTGGCTCGCGCATGCGCGGAAGCGCCGCGAGGAGCCGCTCGCCGATCGCGACGCGGCACTGGCCGACGACGCGCACGCCGCAGAGGATGCGCACGACGCCGCGTCAACCAGCGATCACGCGGGCGCCACGACGTTGCGCATCGACATGGAACGCGCGCTCGCGACGCTGTCCGAGGGCGAGCGTGCGGCGATCGTGCAGTGCTACCATAACGATCTGTCGCACGAGGAAGCGGCCTACGTCCTGAACTGCCCCGTCGGCACGATCAAGACGCACGTCCTGCGTGGCAAGCAGAAGCTCAAGCTGGCACTCGCGGCCTGGCAGCCCGGCCCGGCGGCAGGATGACTTCCATGCCTCACACCGAAGCCGATCTGCACGACGACTCCGCCGCCGACTGGACGGATCGGCTGCTCGCCGCCGACGCGTCGGCGCATCGCGACGCCTACGTCGACGATGCCGGTTTCACGGCGCGCATCATGAGCGCCCTGCCGGCGCCGGCAGCGCTGCCCCGCTGGCGCAAGCCGGCGCTCACGTCCCTGTGGGCGTCTGCCGGCATCGGGCTCGCCTTCGCATTGCCGGGCACGGTGCTCGACGTCACGCGCGGTGCCTTCGGGCTGCTTGCCGGCCGCTCGTTCTCGCTCTACGAAGTGGCCGCCGTGGTGGCGGCGCTGGGGCTCGCCACCTGGACGGGTACCGCAGTCGCGCTGCGACGGGCGTAGCGCAGGCGCGCGGGCTACTCGTCCTTCAGCGTGAAGTTGATCTCGACTTCGCCCACGTATTTCTCGCCCTCGCCCCGAAACTTCCACGACGAGAGCGCGTCCCGCACCACGCGGTCGAACACGCGCGGCGGATTCGCCGCGATGATCTCCACGTCGGTGACGTTGCCCTTCTCGTCGACGCGTACGCGCGCGACCACGCGTCCCTTCTGCACGCCGGCCTTGATCGCCTCGCGCGGGTAGCTCGGGTCGTCGCCCGATACGCGCGAGATGCCCCGCCGCACGGCTGGCTTGGCCGGCGGCGCCGGCGGTGCCTCGATCACAGGCGCGGGCGCGGCGATGACATAAGGCTCCTTCGGCGGCTCCGGCGCCACGGCGGTGATTACGGGCGCCGACACCGGAGGCGTGGGCGGCGGGATGTCCGGCGGCGGCACGTAGGTCTGCTGGATCGGCGGCGGCGTCTTCGGCGGCTCGATCTTCTTGGGCGGCGGCGGCGGCGGCGGCGGCGGTTTCTTGATCTCCTCGACGATCGTCGCCGTGATCGGCTTCTTGATCACCTGGATGGCCTTCTGTCCAAGCCCGCTCATCAACAGCCAGATCACCAGAATGTGCAGGGCGATGACCGTCGAGATGCCGACCAGGTGGCGCTTCGGGTCTCTCTGTCTGCTTGCGAAATCCATGTCGTTGCTCCGTAGCGGCGCGCCGGTGGCTACTCGATGAACTGCTCGCTGCCGACGATGCCGATCTTGGTCAGGCCGAGGCGCTGCGCGGCCGCCATCACCTGGGCCACGGCGGCGTACTTCGCGGACTTGTCCGGCCGCAGGTGCAGCTCGGGTTGCGGCTGCTTGGCGGCTTCCAGCGCGAGGCGGTCCTCGAGCTCCTTGCGATCGCTTACGAGCTCCGCGTTGATGAAGATGCGCGTCGATGCGTCGATGTCGATCTTCAGCACCTCGGGCTCCACCAGCGGCGGCGGCGGGTTGCCGACCGGCATGTTGAGGTTGACCGAGTGGAGCTGAATCGGAATCGTGATGATCAGCATCACCAGCAGGACGAGCATGACGTCGATCAACGGCGTGGTGTTGATGTCCATCATCACGTCGGGATCGGCGTCGGCCTTTCCGCCGCCTACGTTCATCGACATGGCGTTTCCTCGGATGATTGCGCGCGCGGCATGATCAACCCCCCCGCGGCGGCGGCTCGGTGATGAAGCCGACCTTCAGGATGCCCGCCCGCTGCACGGCGTAGATCACCTTGCCGACGCCTTCGTAGTCGGCAGTTCCGTCACCGCGGATCTGCACTTCGGGCTGGGGAATGAGGCGCGAGATCCGCTTCAGCCGGTCGACCAGCGCTTCCGTATTGGGCATGCGCAGGTCGTTCCAGTAGATGCGGCCGTTGGGGTCGACCGAGATCGTGATGTTCTCGGGCTTGGTCTCGCGGATCTCGTTGCTCTCCTTCGGCAGCTGCACGGGGATCGACGTCGTGACGACCGGCACGGTGATCAGGAAGATGATCAGCAGCACCAGCATCACGTCGACCAGCGGCGTGGTGTTGATGGTCGAGACGACTTCGTCCTCGTCGGCGTCGCCGGCTCCGACGGTCATTGCCATGGCTTACGCCCTCGCCATCGCGGGCGCGGGCGCTGTGGCGGCCGCCGTCGAGCTCAGCAGCACCGCGTGGAGGTCGGCGCCGAAGCCCCGTACGTCCTCCATCGCCGACTTGTTGCGGCGCACCAGCCAGTTGTAGCCGAGCACCGCGGGCACCGCCACGGCAAGGCCGATGGCCGTCATGATCAGCGCCTCGCCGACCGGACCGGCGACCTTGTCGATCGACGCCTGTCCGGCGATGCCGATGGCGGTGAGCGCGTGGTAGATCCCCCACACCGTGCCGAACAGTCCCACGAACGGGGCGGTGGAGCCTACCGTCGCGAGGAACGCCAGCCCGTCCTGCATGCGGCTCTGGACGTTGTCGATCGCGCGCTGGATGGACATCGAGATCCAGTCGTTCAGGTTGACCCGGCCCAGCAGCCCGCTATGCTTCTTGGTCGCGTCGAGGCCGGATTCGGCGATGAAGCGGAACGGGCTGCCGGTCTTCAGGCCGGTCGCGCCGGCCTGGACGGTGTCGGCGTCCCAGAACGTCTGGTTCGCCGCCTTGGCCTGCCTGCGCAGCTTGGTCTGCTCGTAGAGCTTGCTGATGATCACGTACCAGCTGCCGATGGACATCAGCACGAGGATGGTGAGCGTGATCTTGGCGATGATGTCGCCGCCCTTCCAGAGCGCCTCGAGCCCGTACGGATTGTCGACCAACTCCACCTGCCGGCCGGCCGGCGTGGCAGCGGCGGCGGGTGCGGCCGGAGGAGTCGCGGCAGGTGCAGTGGCGGGGGCGGCCGCAGCGGCGGCGGGCGCGGCGGGCTGCTGGGCGGCCGCCGCGGGAGCGAGCACCGAGGCGGCGGCGAGGAGGAGCGCCGCGGCGATGCCGGCCCAACGAGTCGAATGCCAGGGATTCATGTCGTCTCCAAGCGAGTAGGTTCGAGGAAGGGGGTTGAGCGGGTGCCGGGTCAGCGACGTCCGACGACCACGGCGCTCAAGGCCGTCAGCAGCCCGGCGAGATGCCTCGCGGACCGCATTCGGCCTTTCCCGGTGCAGGGGGCGAATGCTAATGGCCTCCACGCCAAAAATCAAAGAAACTGTTGCACCTATAAGACAAACCCATTGCCGTGTCTGTCAGCCAACGTGCCATTCGCATGGCTCCTCACCGGCGTTCCGGGGTTCGGTGCGGGCAAGCATCTAGCGAGCCCGCGGCGGCTCCGGGCCGGTCCAGCGCCTGCCACGCTCGCGGCCAGTTCGACGACGCGCCCGACGGCCCCGTCCGACGTGCTAAAACAGGGGGATGCGCAGCATAGCGCTGTGTTCGGACTCCGATGGCGCCCCCTCCTGCGAACCCCTTGGCCCTGGGGTGGTGCAACGGCTGCAAGGCGGCACGAAACCCGTGCCATGACCACCGTCTTTCGACCCACCAACCTGGAGTTTCCATGAACCGTTCGATCGCGGCACTTCTCCTGGCGGTGGCCGCCGGGTTTCTCCCGCTGCATGCCCATGCCGCTGCCGATGCCGTCCGCGACGCCACGGACATGCAGGCGTTGCGGAAGGCAGTCCAGGCCGACAAGCGCGCCTATGTCGCGTCGATGCTCGATTTGTCCGCCGCGGAGGGCAACAAGTTCTGGCCGATCTACGACCTCTACCAGCGCTCGCTCAACATGTCCGACCGGCGCCGCACGCGGGCAATCGTCGACGTGGTGGGCAACGATCGCCCGCTCACCGATCCCTATGCGAAGAGCCTCGCCGTGGAGCTGATGGCCGCCGACGAAGCCGAGATCAAGGCGCGGCGCACGCTCCAGAATCGCCTGATGCGCTCGCTGCCACCGCGCAAGGCGGCCCGCTACTTGCAGCTCGAGTCGAAGATCCGCGCGGTCGAGGAATACGAGATCGCGGCGTCCCTGCCACTGCTGAAGTAGCGGTCGCCAAAACCCGCGGCGCGAATCTGCGTTGCGGCAGGGTCGAAAAAAAAGGGGGCGCGAGCGCCCCCTTTTTCGTGCTGCCTGAAACGCTTACTTGAACGTGTACGTCACGCTTCCGTAGACGAAGCGAGCGCGGGCGTCGTATTGCGTCGGATCGAAGCCCACCTGGAACGTGGTCTGCTGGTTCGTGAACGGCGGGTTGGTGTCGAAGAGATTCTTCACGCCGAGCACGAGCTTCAGGTTCTTGAAGCCGGTGTACGACGTGTAGAGGTCCCACAGGCTGAGGTTGCCCACCCGGCGCGGATTGTCGTTGCCATCGGTGCCGACGTCCACGTAGGAAGTGACGTAGGTGTGGCCGAGTGTTGCCGAGTAGGGTCCGTACGTCCACGATCCCGTTGCGTAATGCTTGAACCGCGGGGTGACGCCGCTGGTCGACGCGCCGAGCTGGTTGGCCACGAAGCCACCGAAGGTGCCGTCGATCTGCAGCACGTCGAACTTCTGGTAGTACGTGCCCGCGTAGGTGAAGTCGAAGCGGCCCCACGGCGTGGGCGGCAGGTTGCCCTTCATGTCGATGTCGAAGCCGCGGATCTTCTCTTCGCCCAGGTTGATGAAGCGCTGGTCGACCGCCAGGATCGGACCCGGGATGTTCGGGAACTCCGGCTGCACCGGACCCCGCGTGATCAGGCCGCCGAAACGCGCCTGGTCCATGAGGATGGTCTCCACCGCCGGCCCGTTGCTGAACACATCCTTGATGTCGAGATCGAAGTAGTCCATCCCGATCGAGAAGTTGCGCACCGGCTCGAGCACGAAGCCCACCTGCCACTGGTCCGACCGCTGCGGCTTCAGGTTGCGATTGCCGCCGAAGGTGACCCCGAACTGCCCGAGACAGTCGGCCGCATCGCCGGTGACCGCGCAGCGCGCCGGGTCTTCGAGGCCCGGGGTCGACAGGCCGGCGGTGTTCGCGCCGTAGGCCTGCGTGAGGGTCGGCGCCACGAAGCCGCGGCCGTACGAGGCGCGCAGGAGCAGCTCCTGCACGGGCGTCCATCGCACCGAGACCTTCGGATTGGTCGTGTGGCCGAAGTCGCTGTAGTGGTCGAACCGGACCGCGGCGCCCACCTCGACGTTCTTGATGATCGGGATGTTGAGCTCGGCGAACGCCGCGTAGTAGCGCCGCGACGCGTCGATGTCGAGGTTGTTGCCGCCGAATCCGGTGACGTCGCCGATCTGCAACGCCGGGTTGAAGCGTTGCTCCAGCGTTTGGCGGGCGACCTGTCCGCCGACCGCCAGCGCCAGGGGACCCGCCGGCAGCTTGTAGATGTCCCTCGAGCCCTTGCCTTCGAGCACATAGCCGGTCGAGGTACCGTCGAACGTCTTCTCCGTGAACTGCACGGCGTCGATGGCGGCCTGCCCGGCGGCCGACTGCGGGCCGAATGGGTTGATGATGCCGGAGTTCAGCACCGGGACGAGCTGGCTGTAGCGCGCGAAGCCGCGATTCGGCTGCTCCGTGGTCTTGCCGCGGCTGTACGCGAAGTCGAAGTCGAAGTCCCAGTCCCAGCGCGAGCCCTTGATGCCGGCGACGCCCTGGTAGTTGGTGTTGATGTCCTCGTCGTCGCGCAGGCCGAGCGGATACGCGCGAAAACGGATGTTCAGCGGCTGGCCGCCCACGCCTGCGGCGGCAGCGGCCGCCGTCGGGTAGTACGGGCTGGTCGGCTGCAGCAGGAACGTGGACGGGATGTCGCCGTTCGGGCCATAGAAAATCGCATTGCCGACCGGGGTGGGCTGGATGACGAAGTCGTTGTCCGCGCGCGTGTATGCGGCCGTGGCGTACGCCTGCCAGTCGGGGTTGATCTGGTAGCGCGCCGAGCCGTAGAAGCTGAAGGTCTCGGTCTCGGGGATGATGTTCACGCCCGCGGCCGCGGCCGGGTCGAAGTAGCAACGGTCTCTGGCCGAGATCAAGCCGCCGGGCACCGCGATGGACGGCGAGCAGTTCGGGTAGCTGAGGCTGCTGCCGATGCCCCCCGTGGTGATGAAGCCCGGGAAGGTGTTGCCCGACACGCCGACGAGCCCCTGGTCGACCGCCAGGCTGGTGTTCGAGAAGCTGCGCTTGTTGCCGTCGAGCGAGTTCTGCTTTTGATAGTAGAACGAGCCGAACAGGTTGTAGCGGTCCTTGGACAGGTCGCCGATGCCGCCCGACAGGGAAGCGTTGTAGACCTCGCCGCCGCCGCCGCGCGTGGGCGAGCCGTAGTACGCCGTCGCCTCGACGCCGCGATAGTCGCTGCGCATGATGAAGTTGATGACGCCGCCGATGGCATCGCTGCCGTACACCGCGGACGCACCGTCCTTCAGCACTTCGACGCGCTCGATCGCCGAGAACGGGATCGAATCGAGGTTCACGCCGTACACGCCCTGGATCTCGCCCGACGCCTGGTTCAGGCGCTTGCCGTTCATCAGGATCAGGGTGTTCTGGCCGCCCAGGCTGCGCAGCGAGGCGGTCTGCACGCTGTTGGTCTGCGCGCCGATCGTGTTGGCGAACGAGGTTTGCCCGCCGCTGGTGTTGGACGAGATGTACTGCAGGATCTCGGTGACGCTCGTGGTGCCTGTGCGATTGATTTCGTCGCGGGTGATGACCTGGACCGGCAGCGCCCCTTCACCCTCGACCCGCTTGATGTTCGATCCCGTCACTTCGACGCGGATGTCCGGCGACGACGATTGCGCGTTTGCCGCGGATAGCGACACTGCGCCGCTGGCGCCCAAAATATAGGCGAGCGCCGTCGCGACCTTCTTGCGTTGGAAACTCATGTAGAAACCCCCAGAGAGAGTGGTACGAAAAGGGACGTTATGTCGGCCTTTCGGCACACAGTAGCAACGTTACAACAGTGCCGATTTGAGCAGCAACCAAAACGGCGGCGGTTGCTAGAATCGGCCCCTGCGGTGTTGCAAATCCGCCAAACATGCCGATACGACTCGCCCAAGCCGCTGATCTGGCGGAGATCGTCGCGATCTACAACGCGTCGATTCCGAGCCGGATGGCGACCGCCGACCTCGCTCCGGTGACCGTGGCGTCGCGTCGTCCATGGTTCGACGAGTTCGACCCGGCCCGTCGCCCGCTGTGGGTGCACGCCGGGCGCCGCGTCCGGGGCTGGCTGTCGCTGCGCTCCTTCTACGGCCGCCCGGCCTACGCGGCCACCGTGGAGACCGGCGTCTACGTGGCCCCGGCCGCGCGCCGGCGCGGGGTGGGCGAGGCGCTCCTCACCCATGCCATCGCCGCGGCACCGTCGCTCGGCGTCCACACGATGCTGGCGTTCGTCTTCGCCCACAATTCGGCGAGCCTGCGGCTGTTCGGGCGCCACGGCTTCGCGTCGTGGGGGCTTTTGCCCGAGGTGGCGCAGCTCGACGGCGTCGCTCGCGACCTCGCGATCCTCGGGTTGCGCGTCGCGCCGTTGCAACAGGCTGTCCCATCGGCGTGAACGAACGTTCGACGTCCGTCGTTCCGGCGACCCCAGCCGATCTGCCCGAAATCATGGCAATGATTCGCGCGCTCGCGCAGTACGAAAAGCTCGCGCACCTGTGCGTCGCCACCGAGGGGCAGATCCATGCCGCGCTGTTCGGTCCGCGCCCCTTAGCCGAGGTCTTGATTGCCCGCGACCGGGGCAGTTTCGCCGAGGCCGCGGGTTTCGCCCTGTTTTGCCACACGTTCTCGACTTTCCTGGGCCGTCCCACCCTGTGGTTGGAGGATCTGTTCGTGCGCCCCGGACAGCGCGGCCGCGGCGTCGGCCGCGCGCTGCTCGGGGCTTTGGCCGCCCTCGCGGGCGAGCGAGGCTGCGGCCGGTTCGAATGGTCGGTGCTGGACTGGAACGCGCCGGCGATCCGGTTCTACGAGGCGCTCGGTGCGCGGGTGCTGGAGGACTGGAAGATCTGTCGCGTCACCGGGGACGCGCTGGCGCGGATGGCAGCAGCGGGGCATTCATCCGAGCACGATTGATGCAACGAGGTGGCGGACGGCCTGGAGCCTGCGCATGCGGGGGAGGCGGCGACTGACCGGGGCCGGCGCAGGCAATGCGATAATCGCGGCTTACCCCACTCCACGCGACGCGGGTATCGATGCGGCCCGCAACGCCGGCCACTCCGGCCTTGCGCGAGACGCCGTCGATGCTCAGCGCCCGCCATCCCATGCCCTTCGACGGTCCCCTGCCGCGCATCGACATTGCCGCCGACTTCTGGTCGCTGCGGTTCGTCCACGAGCAATCCTGTTCGTACACCGTGCGCAAGGACGTTCCACTGCCCTTCTCGGTGAGCGACGAGGCCGGCGTGATGGCGACGGTGTACGCGGACGGGGGTTACGGGTATGCCGCGACGGCCGACACCTCGCCCGATGGGCTGCGCGCCGCCCTGGCGCGCGCCTCCGACTGGGCCCGTCGCACGGCGGGCCACGCGCTCCTCGACGCCCGCACGCTGCCGCGGCCCGCGCCGCATGGCCGCTACGCCTCGCCGTCGCTGTCGTCGCCGATGCCGTCCCACCGGGAGTGGTTCGAGCTCCTGGTCCAGGAATCCCGCGACGCGGCCATCGATCCGCGCATCGTGGACTGGGAAGCGCTGTGCGAGGTGTGCACCGCCACGCATCGGCTGGTCACGAGCACCGGCGGGGACGTCGTCCAGCAGTACCGGTTCCTGCTTCCCTCGATCACCGTCACCGCGCACGCGAACGGCGACACTCAGCAGCGCTCGCTCAATGGCCAGCGCGGCATCTGCCAGCAGGGCGGCGTCGAGGTCCTGGCGCGCTTCGGCTTCGCCGGCGGCGCGCGCCGCGTGGCCGAGGAGGCGCTCGAGCTCCTCTCCGCGCCGAACTGCCCGTCGGGGCGCATGGACGTGCTCCTCGCACCCGACCAGATGGTGCTGCAGATCCACGAGTCGATCGGCCATCCGCTCGAGCTCGACCGCATTCTGGGCGACGAGCGCAACTTCGCCGGGACGAGCTTCGTGACCGCCGACATGATCGGCTCGTATCGTTACGGCTCGGATCTGCTCAACGTCACGTTCGACCCCACGCGCCCGGAGGAGCTCGCCAGCTATGCCTTCGACGACGACGGCGCGCCCGCGGAGAAGACCCACCTGATCCGCAACGGCATCCTCGAGCGCGCGCTTGGCGGCTCGATCTCGCAGGCGCGGGCCGGCCTGGCGGGGGTTGCCAACGCGCGTGCGAACAACTGGAACCGGCCGCCGATCGACCGCATGGCCAACCTCAACCTCGAGCCGGGCACCGAGAGCATGGCGACGCTGGTCGGCTCGATCGAGCGCGGCGTGCTCATGGAGACGAACCGCTCCTGGTCCATCGACGATTCGCGCAACAAGTTCCAGTTCGGGTGCGAGCGCGGCCGGCTGATCGAGAACGGCGCGCTCGGCAGCGTGGTCCGCAACCCCAACTACCGCGGCATCAGCGCAAGCTTCTGGCGCAGCCTCGCGCGCGTGGGCGACGCCGATACGATGCAGGTCCTCGGCACGCCGTATTGCGGCAAGGGCGAGCCTTCGCAGGTCATTCGCGTCGGCCATGCGACGCCGGCGTGCGTGTTCGCGGATGTCGACGTGTTCGGGGGTGCCGCATGAGGAAGGACGAGATGGGCGCTCCCGCACCGCTCGCAGTGGCGGATCCGGCCAGCGCGCCCGCCATGGAAGGCTACTTCCACGACCTCGCCGCGGCGCTCGACCGCGCGCTTCGCGCCGGCGAGCGCTACGCGGCGTCGTTCGCGGCCGAATCCACCGACTTCGTGCGCATGAACCGCGGCAAGGTGCGCCAGCCCGGTCACGTCGCCCAACGCTACCTAGACGTGCGCCTGGTGCGCGGGGCGCGCCACGCGACCCACTCGCTCTGCCTCACGGGCGACCTCGCCCACGATTCCGCGGCGGTGGGCGGGGCGCTCGACGGCCTGCGCACGGTGATCCCCGATCTCGCCGACGATCCGCATCTGGTGCTGCCGGACACGGTCGCGTCCAGCCGCAGCGCGCGCGGGGGCCCCTTGCCGCACTCGGCCGAGATCGTCGAAGCGATCCTGAGCGCCGCAGCGGGCGACGACCTGGTCGGCATCCTGGCCGCGGGGCCCGTGCAGCGCGGCTTCGCGAACTCCGAGGGCCAGCGCAACTGGCACGAGGCGACCACCTTCAACCTGCAGTGGAGTCTCTACCACCGCGGCGACAAGGCGGTGAAATCGACCTACGCGGGCTTCGCGTGGGACAGCAGCGCGTTCGCACGCAAGATGGCGGACGCTCGCGCGCAACTCGCGCTGGTGAGCCTCCCGGCCAGGACGCTGTCGCCGGGCACCTACCGCGCGTATCTCGCACCGAACGCGATGGACGAGATCGCCGGGTTGCTGGCCTGGGGCGGGTTCTCGGGACGGGCGCTCGAAACGCGCCAGAGCTCGCTCACGCGCATGCAGTCCGGCGCAACGCTGGATCGGCGCGTCTTCCTGGACGAGAGCCCGGCGAGCGGCGTGGCGCCCTCGTTCCAGGCGGAAGGCTTCGCGCGCCCGCCCACGGTGCCGCTGGTGGCCGGCGGGATGCTCGCGGGCGCCCTGGTATCGCCGCGCACGGCGCGCGAGTTCGACCTCGTCGCCAACGGCGCGAACAGCAGCGAGATGCCCGATTCGCTCGCGATGCGCGGCGGCGCGCTGCCCGCAGCCGATGCGCTGGCGGCGCTCGATACCGGGCTTGCCATCGGCAACCTCTGGTACCTCAACTATTCGGACCAGCCGGCGTGCCGGATGACCGGCATGACGCGCTTCGCCACGTTCTGGGTGGAGCACGGCCGCGTGGTCGCGCCCGTCGAGCCGCTGCGCTTCGACGACACGCTCTACCGGATGCTGGGCGAGAATCTCGCTGAGCTCACGCGGGAGACGGAGCTCGTGCTCGATGCCGGCACGTACGGGGCGCGCACGCTGAGCAGCACCACGCTGCCGGGTGCGCTGCTTCGTGCGATGAGCTTCACGCTGTGACGCGCCCCCCGCGCTGAGGCGACCGGCGCGATGCGCGACGCCGGCGCCGCGCCAGTCCCCGGGTCTCCTGCGGCGTGCCCGCGTCCGGCGCGGACGCCGCTGCATGGTCCTGTCCGAGCTGCGGCACGGCGTCGGAAGGTCCGTATTGCGCCCGCTGCGGCGAGCGCCGTCTCGGTCTCGACGGTCGCGCGCTCGCGTCGCCGCCGCGCTCACCATCCTGGCTCAGGCGCCTTCGCGCGAGCCTGCAGGCGCTCGCGTCCCCGTCCGGGCGGCTCACGCGCGACTGGAACGCCGGCAAGCGCGTCGGCTACCTCTCGCCGCTGTCGCTCCTGCTGTGGACGAACGTGGCGTTCTTCTTCGTCCAGTCGGCGAGCGGGGTGAGCATCCTGTCGTGGCCCCTCGCCGTCCATCTGGACAACGACATCCTCGGCCTCGCCCAGCCGCTCCTGCACTGGAAGCGCGGCCATGCGGCGGCGCAGGACCCCGTCTTCGCCACCGCGTTCCAGGTGCTCGAAGTCGTGCACGCGAAGTCGCTGGTCATCCTGATGGTGCCCCTGCTCGCGCTCGCGCCGTTCCTCACCGCGCGGCGCCGGACCTTCGCGGCGTATTCACCTTCGCCGCGCATTTTTTCACGTTCGCGCTGATCGGCCTCTCGGCGCTCTTTCCGCTCGTCGCGCTCGCGCTGCTCGCACTGACTGCCGCCGGCGTGCAGGTCGAGAATGCGACGCTCGACCATGTGGTGACGGCCATCGAGGCCGGCGCGCTGGGCTGGTATCTGTACCGCGCACTCGGCACGCTCGGCACAACCGGTCGCGCGCGCTGCGCCTCCTGCAGGCGGCGCTGCTCGTGGGCGCCTGCGCCGGCATCCTGCGGCTCTACCACCTCGCGGTATTCGCGGTCACGATCCTCGCGCTGTAGCGGCTCGACCTGGAGCGATGAGCCCAACGCCCGACGCCACGTGGCGTATGATCGGCCGGAGGAGTGGCACATGAGGATCGGGATGAAGTGGCGGATGCTGGGTGTCGTCGCAACGACCACGTTGGCCGCATTGGCGGCAGGGGCCGCCTGCGGCGCGCCGGTGCTGGGCGTCAGCCGGTCGCTGGTCGACTGGGGGTTCGTCGAGTTCTCCCAGGGGAACGACGTCCAGGCCGTCTACCTCACCAACACCGGCGACGCCCCGTTGACGCTCACCGGCATCACGCTCCAGGGTGCGCCGGACTTCTCGGTCGCAGGGACGTGCGTGAGCGCGCTGGTGCTCGGACCCGCTGGACGCTGCCGCCTCGAGTTCGGGGTCGCGCTCGCCAACCAGTCGGCCGGGGCGATCAGCGCGACGGCGACCATCGCTGCGGACTCAACCCCGTCCGCGCAGATCCAGCTCAGCGCCTTCAACGTCGGCACGCAGCTCGCCGGGTACCAGCCACCGGACTTCATCCCCGACTGGATCGACTTCGCCGGCCAGACGGTTGGCGTCGCCGCGGCCGCGCAAACGTTCACCATTCGCAACGGCGGCACGTTCCCCTACGCGATGCGCGCGCTGTCGCTGGCAGGCGGCGACAGCGCCGACTTCACGCTGGGCACGGACTGCATCGGCCGAACGCTGGCGGTCGGCGACTCGTGCAACGCGATCGTGGGCTTCCTGCCCTCCGTCGAAGGGCCGCGGTCGACGGAGCTGCGCCTCGACTTCCACGTGAGCGCGACGACGACCCGCTCGATCACGGGCTTCGCCTACCCGTTGACCGACGCCGCGGCGCCCGTCAGCGTGGTGGAGTACTACAACGCGTCGCTCGACCACTACTTCATCACCTGGGTCACGGCCGAGCAGGCCCATCTGGACGCCGGCCTCACGCCCACCCGATGGATCCGCACCGGGCACTCGTTCAAGGCGTATATCACGCCGCAAACGGACAGCTCGGAAGTGTGCCGCTACTACATCCCGCCCGCGCTGGGCGACTCGCACTTCTTCGGCCGGGGCGCCGCCGAGTGCGCCGCAACGGGCATGGCGCATCCCTCGTTCGTGCTGGAGGATCCACGCTTCATGCAGCTGTATCTGCCGGCCGCGGGCAACTGTCCGACCGGCACCGCGCCGATCTACCGCGTTTTCGACAACCGGGTCGATGTGAATCACCGCTACACGGCCGAGCGCGCCGTGCGCGATCAGATGGTCGCGAAGGGCTGGATCGCCGAGGGCGACGGGCCCGATCTCGTGGTGATGTGCGCGCCGACATGACGCGCGGTCCCAAAAAGCCGCGCTAGCTCCGGGCCTGCCAGCCCTTCGGGATCGACGCCAGCAGCCGCTTGGTATACGGCTGGAGCGGATTGCGGTAGATCTCGTCGGAGTCGGCGATCTCCACGATCTCGCCGTTGTTCATCACCATCACCTGGTCGGAGATGTACTTCACCACCGCGAGGTCGTGCGAGATGAAGATGTAGGAGAGGCCGAACTCGTCCTGCAGGTCCTGCAGGAGGTTCAGCACCTGCGCCTGAACCGACACGTCGAGCGCGGACACCGACTCGTCGCAGATCAGGATATCGGGCTTCATCGTGAGGCAGCGCGCGATCGCGATGCGCTGACGCTGGCCGCCCGAGAACTCGTGCGGATACTTGTAGAACGAGACCTCAGGCAGCCCGACCTTGGCGAGCAGCTCGAAGGCCATCTCGGTTCGAGCCTGCGCGTTGCTGCCGATGCCGTGGATCTGCATGGGCTCGGTGACGATCTGCCCGACCGTGAAGCGCGGATTGAGCGACGCGTAGGGATTCTGGAAGATGATCTGGATGCGCCGCTTGTACTGCATGAACTCGCGGGGCGACATCGCGAGCAGGTCGCGGCCTTCGAAGATCGCCTCGCCGGTGGTGGCCTCGTGCAGGCGCATCAGCGTGAGGCCGACGGTGGTCTTTCCGGAGCCGGACTCGCCGACCAGCCCGAGCGTCTTGCCCTTGGGCAGCTTGAACGAGACGTCCTTGACCGCCTTGAACTCGCGCTTGCCGAAGATGCCCTCGCGCGACCAGAAGCTCTTGCCGAGATTGCGCACGTCGAGCACGATCGGATCGTCGGGCGCCACGCCGCGCGGGCGCTCCTCCACGTGCTGCGGCCCCACGCCCTGGATGAAGTCGTCGATCACCGGCAGGCGCAGCGGCCGCCGCGTGAGCTGCGGGCGGCACTGCAGCAGCGCCTTGGTGTAGGAATCCTGCGGCGTCTCGAACACCGCGCGCGCCGCCCCCTGCTCGCGGATCTCGCCGTGGCGCATCACCACCACGTGGTCGGCGATCTCGCCCACCACCGCGAGGTCGTGCGTGATGAACAGCACGGACATCTGGCGGCGTTTTTGCAGGTCGGCGATCAGGTCGAGGATCTGCTTCTGGATGGTGACGTCGAGCGCCGTGGTGGGCTCGTCGGCGATCAGCATCTTCGGCTCGCACGCGATGGCCATGGCGATCATCACGCGCTGCTGCTGGCCGCCGGAGAGCTGTGACGGGTAGGCGTCGATGCGCCGCTCGGGCTCGGGGATGCCCACCTCGCGCATGACATCCACCGCGCGCTTGCGCGCCTGCCGTCCGGTCATGCCCATGTGCAGCATGAGCACTTCCTCGAGCTGGTAGCCCACGGTGAACACCGGGTTCAGCGAGGTCATCGGCTCCTGGAAGATCATCGAGATCTCCGCGCCGCGTAGCTTGCGCAGCTCGGCCCCGGGCAGCGTGGCGAGATTGCGGCCGCCATAGAGGATCTCGCTGCGCGGATCGACGATCGAGTTCTCCGGCGGCAGCAGCCCGAGGATGGCCAGCGAGGTCACGGACTTGCCGGAGCCCGACTCGCCGACCAGGGCCACCGTGCTGTCGCGCGGCACGTCGAAGGAGATGCCCTTCACCGCCTCGAACACGTTGTCGCGGTCGAGCCGGAAGCTCACGCGAAGGTCGCGCACGCGCAGCAGCGGATCGGCCGCAGCCGAGGCGACCGGCGCTGCGGCCGGACGGATCGCGTCGTTCATGCCGATGCGCTGCGCTTCAGGCGCCCGCGCGGCCCTTGAGCTTCGGGTCGAGCGCGTCGCGCAGCGCATCGGTGAACAGCGAGAACGCCGTCACCAGGATCGCCATGGCCGTGCCGGCGGCGACGAGCTGCCACCATTTGCCGAGGATGAGCTCGTTCTGCGCCTCGTTGAGCATCGAGCCCCACGAGACGACGTCCACCGGCACGCCGAAGCCCAGGAACGAGAGGATCACTTCCGCCTTGATGAAGGCGACCACGAGAATCGAGAGTTGCACCAGCACGACGTGCGATACGTTCGGGAAGATGTGCATGAACATCCGCCGCGGGTTCGAAGCGCCGATGGCGTCAGCGGCCTGCACGTACTCGCGCGACTTGTGCTTCAAATACTCGGCCCGGATGAGCCGGAACACGCCGGTCCATCCGGTAAGCCCCAGGATGAGCACGATGGTCATCGTGCCCTTCTGCTGGAGCACCGCCGCGACGGCGAGGATCAGCAGCAGGTCCGGGATCGAGCTGAACACGCTGTAGAACCAGTTGAAGAAGTCGTCGACCCAGCGGCCGTAGTACCCGGCGAGCGCGCCGAACAGCGAGCCTAAGAAAGTGGCCACGAACGCGGAGGCGAGCCCAACGAAAATGGATGTCTCCGACCCCTTGATGGTCTTCTTGAGCACGTCGCGGCCCCACTTGTCGCCGCCCATCGGCAGCGTGGCGCGGCGCTCCTCGGCGGCCGCCTCGGCGACCGGCTTGCCCTTGCGGATGTCGGCCATCACGTCGGCGAGTGGATCGACGCTCTTCTCGTCGCCCGCCGAGGCGCCGCCCGCGGGCTTTTCGCCCTTCAGCTCCGCCAGCACGTCGGCAAGCGGATCGACGACGCTCGACTTGAACTCCGGCGCCGGCGCGCCAGCAGCGCCTTGCGTCACGACGCCGGTATCCGGGGTGGCGAGCAGCCCGCCCGCGGGGGCTGCGCCGGCCCAGCTTGGCGGCGCGTAGTTCACGCCCACCTCGCGCGCCCAATCGCGCGCCACGAGGCCCGTGCCGGACAGGGTCATCATCAGGATGAACAGGGCGACGATCGCGAGCGAGACCATGCCGACGCGATCCGAGCGGAGCCGGCGCCAGCCGAGCGTCCACAGCCCGGGGGAGACGGTATGCGGAATTTCGCGCCGCACCGGCGGTACGGGCGAGCGCAGCGTCGCGAGATCGGTGGCCATGGCGGTGCTCCGCTACTTGAGCTGGACCCGCGGGTCGACTGCCTTGTAGGTCAGGTCCGCGAGCAGGTTGGTGGCGATGGTCGCGAACGCCACGTAGACGGTGATCGCCTTGATCACCGGAAAATCCGACCGCTCGACCGCCAGGATGATCTCGCGGCCGATGCCGGGAATGGAGAAGAACCGCTCGATCAGGAACGAGCCGAGCAACAGGCCGGGCAATGCCGCCATCAGGTGCGTGATGATGGGAATGGAAGCGTTGCGCAGCACGTGCAGCCACATGATGCGGTTCTCGGACACGCCTTTGGCGCGGGCGGTGCGCACGTAGTCCTGGTTGATCTCGTCGAGCACGAACGTGCGGTAGAGCCGCAGGTTGGGCGCGATGCTCACGGCCAGCCCGATCAGGATCGGCAGCGACGCGTAGACCACCAGGTTTTCGACGAAGCTGTCGCCCCAGCCCTGCACCGGGAACCAGCCGAGCTTGTAGGCGAAGAAATACTGGAAGACGATGATGTAGACCAGGATCGACACCGACAGGGCGATCGTGCACAAGATCATCACGGCGCGGTCGGTGAGCGAGCCGCGCACGTAGGCGACGGCGAGGGCCAGCGCGATCGAGATCGCCGTGCCGAGGATCATCAGCGGCACCAGCACCGTCAGCGACGGGCCGAGGCGCGTGACGAGGATATGCGAGACGCGCTCGTTGGTGCTCCAGCTGGCGCCGAAGTCGCCGGTCAGGATCTGCTTCACGAAGATCCCGAGCTGCACGTAGAACGGCTGGTCGACGCCGAGCTGGCGCCGTATGTTGTCGATCTGCTCCTGGTTGGAGATCTTGCCGGCGAGCACGTAGGCCGGGTCGCCACCCACCCAATTGAACAGGAAGAACACCAGCAGGATCACCCCCAGCATGGTGGGGATCATCTGCCACAGGCGGCGGACGATGTAGGCGGTCAAGGGGCTCGTCGGGCGGAAGGCCTGCGCGGGTCGCGCGCCGGCGGGTTGCCGGGGGACGCGTGGCCCGCGGACGGAGCCCTCGCGCCTTCAGCCGCAACGCCCCGCGGCCGGTCCTTGTGGAACCGAGCTGCGGTGCGGCGGTGGCAGCCGGTGCCCGGGATGTCCGGGTAGGCCGCCATTATTATCATTTCTCCTCTGCTCCTGCACCTGCGACTGCGTACTGCCCTCCTCCTCCTCCTCCTACTGTCCTGCGACGGGAAGCGCCGCCGGGCGGCGCTGCGCGCGTCCCGCGATGACGCTTCCCGCATGATTGTCGCAGCGGCGTCGGCGGCCGGCCGGGTGGATGCCGCCACTCCTGCCGGGGCGCACATTACCGCGTTTTCCCCGCCACGTCGATGTACTGCCACTCCGAGTGCATGATGGGGTGCTTGCGGTAGCCCTCCACGCGCGGCTGTACGAGCATGTTCCGGTAGCGCGAGATGTCGAGCCGCCAGGGCGCGTACGCCTCGATCACCCGCGCCATCTCCTTGTACAGCTTGTCGCGCTCCGGCGAATCGGGCTCGAGGCGAAGCGTCTGCTCGTAGAGCTTGTCGTACTCGGGAATGCTGGCGCACGCGTTGTTGTTCTGGTGGATGTTCTTGCTGTAGAGGAGCTGCATGAAGTTGTCGCCGTCGGGCCAGTCGGCGATCCACGACGCGGTGCGCATCATCAGCTTGCACTGCTTCTCGAGCTTGATCTGCTCGGGAAACTTCTCCTTCACCCCTTCCATGTGCACGGCGATGAGGTCGAACGCCTTCTTCCACATCTCTTCCTGCTGGCGGCCGAGCGAGTCGGGCCGCGAGTAGTAGCGCACCACGAGCGGCTTGCCGTCCGGCTGCGCGCGAAAGCCGTCGGCGCCCTTCTTGTAGCCGAAGCGATCCAGCAATGCGTTGGCGCCGGCGGGATCGAAGCGCACGCTCGAGCGGAACTTCGGGTCGTGGCCGACCACGCCGGGCGGGATGGGAAACTGGGCCTCGACCGCCTGGCCGTTGCGCACCACGCGGATCTCCTCGTCCACGTTGTAGGCGAGGGCCATCGCGCGGCGCAGCGCGACCTTCTCCTTGGCCATGCCGCCGACCACGGGATCCTGCATGTTCCAGAATACGTAGCTGATCTCCGGGTCGACGAAGCGCGAAAGCTTCACACCCAGCTTCACGAACTCGGGCTTGAGCTTGTCGCCGTCGAAGACGTTCGGCGCGAGCGGGCCCTCCATGTTCATCAGGTCGAGCTCGCCCTTCTGAAAGGCGAGCAGGCGCGCCTGGTCCTCCTCCATGATGCTGACCTCGATGCGCCCGACCTGCGGCATCTTCTTGCCTTTCATCTCGGCGATGAGCTTCGCATCGGCCGGATCGTTCGACTTGAAGTCCCAGGTGAACCCGCGATAGTCGGGGTTGGCCTCGAGGATGATCTTGTTGCTCCTGATCCACTGCTTGAGCACATACGGGCCGGTGCCCACCGGATTCGACATCGCGCGGCCGGACTCGTCGCGGTAGGCCTCGATCACCTCGCGCGCCACGGCCGAGGTCGGCTCGTGCGCCATGATGTACGACAGGTTCCAGTCGGCCTGCTTGAGCCGGATGCGCAGCGTGTAGCGGTCCGGCATCTCAAGCCCGGCGACCTTCGCGTCGTAGTCGAACGGCGCGCCCTTCTTCGCGGCGTCGGCGATCTCGTCGAGGCCGATGATCTTGCCCTCGACGAGCCAGGCCCACGGCGAGGCAAGCTTGGGATCGACCAGGCGCTTCAGCGTGTAGGCGTAGTCGTTGGCGACGAGCTCGCGGCGCACGCCCTTGAACGCGGCATCGGGCGAGAAATAGATGCCCTTCTTCACCTTGAACGTGTAGACCTTGCCGTTCTCGGTGACCTGCGGCATGGCCTCGGCGGCGCCGGCGACCAGCTTGGCGGGCCGCGCGAGGTAGTCGTACGTCAGCAGCGTCTCGAAGATCGCCTGCTCGATCGTGCCGGAATAGAGGTCCTGGGCGCCGGCGGGATCGAAGCCGGTCTCGGCGGCCGGAAACACGTGCCGAATGACCTTGCCGAGGTCGGCCGCGTGCGCGCCCGGCCACGCGAGCGTCACGACCGCGCATCCCGCCGCCAGCACGGCGCGCAGCGACCCGGCCCCGGCCGGGCGGCGTCCAGGGGCGCGGCCGGGCGGCGCGCGGTGCAGGCGATCGGTGGCGAGGGTCATTTGGCGGTCTGGTCGATGTCCAGGTATTGCCATTCGGCGTGCAGGATCGGATGGTGCTTGTAGCCTTGGACCCATGGCCGCACCAGCTGGTTGCGCAGCCGCGACACGCCGATCCTCCAGGCGCCGTCCACCTGCATCTGGCGGGTCATCTCGAGGTAGAGCTGGCGGCGCTCGGGCGAGTCCGGCAGCAGGCGCGCCTTCTCGTAGAACGCGTCGAACGCCTTCGACTCGTAGCAGCCGTTGTTGCTCTGGCCGGTGTTCGGGCCGTACAGGAGCTGCATGAAATTGTCCCCGTCGGGGAAGTCGGCGGTCCACGCCTGGCCCCACATCATGAGCTTGCAGGCCTTCGCCGCCTTGAGGTTGTCGCCGAACTTGGAAACGTCGAACACGACCTTGACCTTGATGCGCTCGAGCGACTTCTGCCACAGCTCGTCGAACTGGCGGCCGAGGGTGCCGGTCTCGGTGGCGATGTGGACGACCAGCGGCTTGCCGTCGGGCATGGCGCGCCAGCCGTCGGCGCCGACCTTGTAGCCGAAGCGGTCCAGCAGCAGGTTGGCGAGGTCGGGGTCGTACTGGTCGACCGCCTTGTAGCCCGGCTCGTAGCCGACCACGCCGGCCGGGATGGGCATCTCGTCCTTCAGCACGAGGTTCTTGCGCAGGACGCGGATCTCGCTGGCGGTGTCGTAGGCCATGATGATCGCGCGGCGCAGCGCGATCTTGTCCAGGCCGAAGCCGCCCACGACGGGATCGCGGAAATTGAACGTCGTGTAGGTGATATCGGGGTCGGCCGAATTGAACAGCTTGACGCCTTCCTTCGCGAAGGCCGGCAGCAGGTTCGCCTGGTCGTCGAGCGCGCGGTCGCGAAAGTCCGCGGGCAGGTTGATGTAGTCGAGCTCCTTGTTCAGGAACGCGAGCCAGATCGCCTGGGGCTCCTCGAGGATGGAGATCTCCACGCGCCCGACCTGGGGCATCTTCTTGCCCTTCATCTGCGCGACCAGCGGGCCGTCCCACGCGGGCTCGGCCGCGGCGAAGTCCCACAGGAAGCCGCGGTAGTCGGGATTGGCCTCCAGCACGATCTTGGAGCGGCGGGTCCACTCCTTCAGGCGATACGGCCCGGTGCCGACCGGGTGCGCCATGATGTCGTCGCCGTATTTCTCGACCACCTCGCGCGCCATCGCGCCGTAGGACGTGTGCGCCATCTTGAACGGAAAGTTGTAATCGGTCTGCGCGAGGCGAATGCGCAGCGTGTACCGGTCCGTGGCCTCGAGCCCGGCGATGCGCGCCTGGTAGTCGTACTCGCCGGTCTTCTGCGCCCGCTCGCCGGACTCCTTCAGGCCGACGATGTCGTCCAGCATGAACGCATACGGCGAGCGATTGACCGGGTCGACGAAGCGCTTGAACGTGTAGACAAAATCGTCGGCGGTCACCTCGCGCCTGCGCCCGCCGAACACCGGATCGTCGGCGAAATAGACGCCCTTGCGCAGCCGGAAGGTGTAGGTGCGGCCTTCGTCGGTGGCCTCGGGCAGCGCCTCGGCGAGCATGGGGGCAAGCCGGGCCGGACGGGCGAGATAGTCGTAGGTCAGGAGCCGCTCGAAGATCGCCTCGGTGACAGTGGCCGAGTAATTGTCGCTGATCCGGACCGGATCGAAGCCGGTCTCCCCCGCGGGGAAATAGGCTCGGATCACCTTGGCCGGGTCGGCGGCGGAGGCGGCGACGCTGAGGAACAGGACCAGTGCGGCGAGGGCGCGGTACGGACGTCGGAACATCGGGGCCTCGGCGGGTCGTCCGAAGAATGAAAAAGCCGCGTACTCTAACATTTTCGTCCTTGGCGCGGCCGTCCCGCGACCTGCCGCCGCGGGCGCCGACCCGACGTGCCGCGACCCCTACGCTGCCACTGGCGGACTGCGATCGATGACATCCCGGGGCAAGCCCGCCTATTGGGATGCCGCCTCCGCTTTCCTGGCCGGCACTGATCCGGTGCTGGGCGGGCTCGTCGCGACCTACGCGGGCATGCATCTCTCCCGCCGTTCCGACCCGTTCACCACGCTGGCACGCGCGATCGTCGGCCAGCAGATCTCCGTTCAGGCCGCGCAAGCGATCTGGGAGCGCTTCGCGGCGGCCAGCGCGGCCACGGCGAGCCCGCCGCGCCTCGACCCCGCCCGCGTCGCCGTCCTCGCGGCCCCGACGCTGCGCGGGGTCGGGCTCTCGGAACGGAAGGGCACGTACCTGCGCGACCTCGCGGGCCATTTCTGCTCCGGCGCGCTCGACCCCTCCGGGTGGCCCGCGCTCGACGACGAAGCGCTGATCGACGCCCTGTGCGACGTCAAGGGCATCGGCCGCTGGACCGCGGAAATGTTCCTGATCTTCCACGAGCTGCGCCAGGACGTGCTGCCGCTCGACGACATCGGCCTGCAGAAGGCGATCGCGCTCCACTATTTCCGAGGCAGGCGGCGCGCCCGCAGCACCCTCGAACGCCTCGGCCGCCGGTGGCGCCCGTACCGCAGCGTCGCCACGTGGTACCTGTGGCGCTCGCTCGATCCCATTGTGGTGGAATACTAAGGCGCCCGCCGTGCGCACACGCGCGGCGGCCGCCTTCGCTGCGCCGCACATTGACGCCGCGCGCCCGGTTTGCGCACACTCGCACAGTCGCGCGTGCCGTCCGCATGGTGCGGCGCCGCGTACGACGCTTCACCTTCGAAAGGCGACTCTTCCATGCCCGAAGCCGAATCGCCCCGCTACGACGGGCCGCTGCCGCTCGCCCGCTCGCTGTCGGCGTTTGCGCTTGCCAGCGGCAGCGACGCGCCGTTCACCCGCGACGGGCCGCGGGCCGACGTCGAATACCGCGACCTGGGCCTCGCCGCCGCGACGGGCGGCCAGGTCGGCATCAAGCACATCCGCGCCATCACGCCGCTGCCGCATCCGACCGGCTGGCATTGGCACGACATGAGCGCTCACTTCGTCTATGTCCTGAAGGGCTGGCTCACGTTCCGCTTCGCCGGCGTGGACGGCGATGTCACGGTCGCGGCGGGCGCCGGCCTCTCGCAGCCTGCCGGCGTGCCGCACAACGTCGTCGCGCGCTCCGACGACCTGGAGGTGCTCGAGATCAACATGCCGGCGCAATTCGGCACGTTCGACCTCGCGCAGGCGCCGGAAGGCGCGGTTGACTGAGTCCGGCGAGGCAGCCGTCGCCGCGACCGCGCTGACCGCCGGGCGCGCCGCGGCGGTGGGCGCGTGGCTGCGCAAGCGCGGCGGCGCCATTCTCGTGTTCGCGGCGCTGTTCGTGGCGTGGGAGCTCGCGGTGCGCCTGCTCGGCATCAAGGAATACCTGCTGCCGCCACCGTCGAAGGTGTGGACCGAATTCCAGAAGCGCTTCGACCCGGTGCTTGCGAGCACGCTCGTCACCACGCAGGAGATCATCGCCGGCTACCTGCTCGCGGTGGCAGTGAGCATCCCGCTCGCGCTCGCGATCGCGTATTCGCGCTTCATGGAAGAGTCGGTCTATCCGGTGATCGTGTTCCTCCAGATCGTGCCGAAGATCGCCGTCGCGCCGCTGTTCATCATCTGGTTCGGCTTTGGCTTCACGCCCAAGCTTCTCGTCGTGTTCCTGCTGTCCTTCTTTCCGATCGTCGTCTCGAGCATCGCCGGTTTCAAGTCGGTGGATCCGGACATCATGGATTTCGCGCGCACGACTGGCGCCGGCGCCTGGCGGCTGTTCGCCAAGATCCGCCTGCCCCAGGCGTTGCCACAGATCTTCACCGGGCTGAAGGTGGGCGCTGCGCTCGCCGCCACCGCGGCCGTGGTGGCGGAATTCGTCGCGTCCGACAAGGGATTGGGGTATCTGCTGCTGCAATACAACGGCAGCCTCGAGACGCCGATGGTGTTCGCCACGATCATCCTGTTGTCGGTGATCGGGCTCGTCGTTTATTACGCGGTGGAGCTGATCGAGCGCTTCACCATTCCCTGGCACGTCGCGCGGCAGGTCGTCGACGAGCCGCTGGGCTGATCCGCCGGCCCGCGAGAGGCCGGCTTCACAGGAGGCAACAATGCGTGCATGGAAGCAACTGGCGCTGGCGGTCGCAGCGTGCGCAACACTCGCACCCGGCGGCGCGAGCGCGGCGGACGCGGTGTCGCTCCGGCTCAACTGGTACCTGGGCGGGCTGCACGTGCCGTTCTACTACGGCAAGGAGCGCGGCTTCTACGCCGCCGAGGGCATCGACCTCACGATCAACGAGGGGCGCGGCTCGGCCAACACGGTCCAGGTGGTGGCGGCAGGCTCCGATACCTTCGGCCTGGCCGACTCGTCGAGCGTGATCGCGACGGCCGCGAAAGGCGCCGAGATCAAGTCGGTGATGTCGCTGCTCAACTCGACCGGCTTCTCGGTCGTGTCGCTCGCGGAGACCGGCATCCGCACGCCCAAGGATCTCGAGGGCAAGCGGCTCGCGGTGTCGGCGGGCGACCCGCTCGGCCAGCTCTTCCAGGCGCTGGCCGCCTACAACAAGCTCGACATGAGCAAGATCTCGATGGTGCAGGTGGATCCGGCCGCGAAGGTCGTGGCGGTGCTCGAGAAGCGCGCCGACGCGCTCCTCGGCGGCGCCGACGACCAGTACTTCCTGATCAAGCAGCGCGGGCTGCAGCCGGCCGCGCTGCGCTACGCCGACAATGGCGCCAACATCGTCGGCATGACGATCGTGACGCGCTCCGAGCTCATCAAAGCCAAGCCCGATCTCGTGCAGCGCTTCGTGCGCGCGACCGTGAAATCGTGGGAGGAGGCGAAGAAGAATCCGGGCGCGGCGGTCGACGCGGCCCTCAAGGCCAAGCCCGACCTCAACCGCCAGTCGACGCTCGAGCAGCTGATGGTGGACATCGAGCTGCTCGATTCGCCGAACTCGAAGGGACGGATCGGCTTCGGCGCGCAGGCGGACTGGGACCAGACCATCGACCTGCTGCGCAAGTACCGCGACCTCCAGACCACGCAGCCCTGGACCACGTTCCATACCAACGAGTTCGTCGCGCAGCGATGACGGGCCCGCGGCCGGCAGCGGCCGCTCTCGACTCCGCGCCGGTCGGGGCGGCGCGGCCGCCGGATGCGCGCCGGGCCGTGGCGGCCATCGACATCGACGGCGCGGCGAAGGTGTTCCGCTCGCGCCGCGGCGCGGCCTCGCGCGAGGTGCGCGCGCTCGACCCCATCCACCTCGCCATTCCCGCCGGCGAGTTCCTCGCCATCGTCGGGCCTTCCGGCTGCGGCAAGAGCACGCTGCTGCGGCTCATCGCGGGCTTGCTCATGCCGAGCAGCGGGCGCGTGCTGCTCCACGGTGCGCCCGTGACGCGCCCGCAGACGCGCCTCGGCATCGTCTTCCAGAGCCCGGTGCTGCTCGAATGGCGCACCGTGCTCGACAACGTGCTGCTCCAGCTCGAGCTGCGCGGCGCCGATCCGAGGCCGCAGCGCGAGCGGGCGCTGGCGCTGCTTGCGAGCGTGGGACTCGCCGAGTTCCACGACCGCTACCCGCGCGAGCTGTCGGGCGGCATGCGCCAGCGCGCGTCGATCGTCCGGGCGCTGATCCACGACCCGCCGCTGCTCCTGATGGACGAGCCGTTCGGCGCGCTCGACGCGCTCACCCGCGAGCAGATGCGCATCGACCTGGAGGCGCTGTGGCTCGCCACGCGCAAGACGGTGGTGTTCATCACCCACAGCATCGACGAGGCCGTGCTGCTCGCCGATCGCGTGGTGGTGATGTCGGCGCGGCCGGGGCGCGTCGAGCAGATCCTGCCGATCGCCCTCCCGCGTCCGCGCGGCCTGGCGGCACGGCGCGCGAGCCTCTTCAACGACGCGACGGAGCACATCACGTCGATCTTCCTCGCCAAGGGCGTCCTGCACGGAGCGACGCCGCCATGAGCTTGCCGATGAGCCAACGGGTCTGCCGATGAGCCTGCCGATGAGTCCGCCACCTGGTCCGACGATGAGCCCGCCGATGAGCCTGCCGATCCCCCTGCGCGGCATCGTCGCCGCGCCGTTCCTGCCCATGCTGCCGGACGAGTCGATCGACTGGCCGGCGCTACGCACCTACATCGCCTGGGTCGCCGCGCAGTCGCCGACGGCCGTCGCCATGAACATGGACGCGAGCGAGGGACCGGCGCTCGACCGCGACGAGCAGCTCGAGGTCCTGCGGGTCTGCCGCGACGCCATCGGAGCCGCCTGCCCGCTCGTGTCGGGCCTGATCGCCGGATCGACGCGCGATGCCGTGCGCTGGGGACGCACGCTGCGCGAGACCGGTGCCGACGCGCTGGCAGTGTTCCCGCCGTTTCCTACGTTTCTCGGCAACCCGGTTCCCGCCGAGATGATCTACCGGTATCACGCCGCGATCGCGGAGGGGGTGGGGCTGCCGTTGATCGCGTTCCAGTTCCCGAAGGCGTTCGGGCCGGACTTTCCGCCGGAAACGCTCGCGCGGCTCGCGGACATTCCACAGGTGATCGGGCTGAAGGAAGCGTCGTTCGATACGCCCAAGACCGTCGAGACGATCGCGACGGCGCGCACGCTGCCGCGCAGGCTCGGCATCCTCACCGGCAGCGACACCTTCATTTGCGAGGCGATGATCCTCGGCTGCGACGGCGCGCTGATCGGCTTCGCCGGCACCGCCACGGCCGCGCTCATCGAGATGCATGCGGCCTGCGAGCGGCACGACTTCACGCGCGCACTTGCGATCTGGGCCCGGCTCGGCCCCTTGGCACGTTATTGCTGGCGCGCGCCGATCCGCGACTACCGTCCGCGCATGAAGGAGGTGCTGAAGCTGCAGGGACTGATTCCGCACGCCACCGTCCGCGCGCCGCAGCTCGGTGTCGACGATGCCGAGCGCGCCGTGCTCCGCCGGCTGGCCGCGCAGGCGGGACTGCTAGAGCCGGTCGACGCGACCGCGCAGCCGGCGCGCGCCGCGGCGGACTGAGCGCGGGCCGGCCCGTCGGTCACGCCGGACCTACCGCCGGATCCTCGCGCGTCACGCGGCGGCCAGCACTCCATCGACCAGGTGCAGCGTGCGCCCGGCGCGCGCCGCGAGCTCGGGGTCGTGGGTCACGATGACGAGCGACGTGCCGACGTCCCGGTTGAGCTCCAGCATCAGGCCGAACACCACGCCCGCGGTCTTGCGGTCGAGGTTTCCCGTCGGCTCGTCGGCGAGCACGCAGCGCGGCCGCGTGACCAGCGCGCGGGCGAGCGCGACCCGCTGGCGCTCTCCGCCGGACAGCTCGCCCGGAAGATGCCGCACGCGATGCGCGAGGCCGACCCGCTCGAGCATCGCGCCGGCCTGCGCGCGCGCCTCGTCGCCCGCCGTGCGCCGGATCGCCAGCGGCATCGCGACGTTCTCCAGCGCGCTGAATTCCGGCAGCAGGTGGTGGAACTGGTAGATGAAGCCCAGCGCGCGATTGCGCACCCGGCCGCGCGCCGCCTCGGAGAGCGACGCGAACGGCCGGCCCTCCACCCTCACCTCGCCCGCGGACGGCGCGTCGAGCCCGCCCAGCAGGTGCAGCAGCGTGCTCTTGCCCGACCCCGATGCGCCGACGATCGCGATGTGTTCCCCCACGGCGATCGACAGGTCGACGCCGGTGAGCACCGCGACGTCGAGCGGTCCGTTGCGATAGGTCTTCGCGAGCCCGCGGCACGCGAGCACCGGCACGTCGCCGGGCGCCTCATTCATAGCGCAGCGCCTCGGCGGGGTTGACGCGCGCCGCGCGCCAGCTCGGGTAGAGCGTCGCGACGAGGGCGAGGCCGAGCGCCATGACGGCAATGGTCAGCACGTCCCCCGCCTGCAGGTCCGACGGCAGGTCGCTGATGTAGTAGATCGTCTTGTCCAGGAACTGCACGCCCAGCGTGCGCTCGACGAACGGCACGACCGTCTCGATGTTCAACGCGAGCAGCACCCCGCCGACCACGCCGATCAGCGTGCCGATCATGCCGATCAGCGCGCCCTGGATCGTGAAGATGGCGAGGATGGACGACGGCGCCGCGCCCAGCGTGCGTAGGATCGCAATGTCGGCCTGCTTGTCGGTGACCACCATCACCTGCGCGGAGACGATGTTGAACGCGGCGACGGCCACGATGAGCGTCAGGATGATGAACATCACGCGCTTCTCGATCGCCACGGCGCGGAAGAAGTTGGCGTGCATGCGGGTCCAGTCGCGCACGCCGGCGTCCTCGGGCAGCGTCGCGAGCAGGTCGCGCGCGACCAGCGGTGCGGCGAACAGGTCGTCGAGCTTCAGCCTCACGCCGGTGGCGCCGTCCAGCCGATAGAGGCGCTGCGCGTCGTCGAGGTTGATGAGCGCAAGCCCGCTGTCGAACTCGAACATGCCCACCTCGAAGATGCCCGACACGGTGAAGCTCTTGATCCGTGGCAGCGCACCCGCCGGCGTCACGACGCCCTGCGGCGTGATGACCACCACGCTGTCCCCGACCCGCACGCCGAGCGCCCGCGCGATCTCGGCGCCGAGCACGATGCGGAAGCTGCCCGGCGTGAGGTCGGCCAGCGAGCCCCCGCGCATGTGCGTGCCGATGTCGGCGACCGTCTGCTCCTGCGCAGGGTCGATGCCGCGCACCAGCACGCCGCGATTCGCGTCGCCGACGGACAGCATCGCCTGACCCTGGACGTAAGGAGCGCTGGCGATCACATGCGGGTTGGCGCGCGCGCTGGCCGCCACCTGGGCCGCATTGCGCAGCGTCGGGAAGCCGAAGATCTCGACGTGCGAGGCGACCGACAGGATGCGGTTGCGCAGCTCCTGCTGAAAGCCGTTCATGACCGACAGCACGACGATCAGCGCGGCGACGCCGAGCGCGATGCCGGCCATCGAGATGAGCGCGATGAACGAGATGAAGGCGTTGCGGCCCGAGCCCTTGCGGGCGCGCGTGTAGCGCAGGCCGATGGCCAGTTCGTACGGGGACAAGGAGGAGACCGGGGCCCGCGCGGGCCGGAGGGAGGAGGCGGCGCATTATCGCATGCTAGACTCGCCGCCCGATTGCGCACGCCGTGCGCGTCGCGCGCCGCCGCGTCGTCTCATGGTCCTCGTCGCTCCCGGTCTCCTCGTGCACGCGGCGCAGGGCCGCATCCAGGCCGCGCTCGCCCGACTCGCGCATTTCAGCGGCGCGCCGCGCACCGGTCCCGACGGGCTCGCGCATCTCGTTTGCGCGCTGCTGGGCCTGCCGTCCGACCCGCCGGTCGCAGCGCTGCTCGCCGCGGGCGCCGGCCTCGCCGCCGGCAACGACTACTGGCTGGTGGCCGATCCGGTCACGCTGGTGCCGGGGCGCTCGGACGTCCTGCTCGCCGGCCGCGTCGACGACCTTGCGCGCGCGGACGGCCAGGAGCTCCTCACCGCGTTGAACGCGCATTTCCTGGGGGACGGGCTGGCGTTCCACGCGGCGCGGCCCAACGTATGGCTCGTGCGTTGCACCCCCTCGCCCGCGCTCGCCACGACCACGGTGGAGCGCGCCCGCGGCGCCGAGCTTGCGCAGTGGCTGCCGCGCGGCGACGACGCGCCCCGCTGGCGTCGCTGGCAGGACGAAATCCAGATGCTCTTCCATGCCCATCCCGTGAATCTCGAGCGCGAAGCGAGTGGCGCCGGCGCGGCCAACGCCATCTGGTTCTGGGGCGGCGGCCGGCTGCAGGATGCCGGCACACCGGCGGGCGTGCGCGTCGATGCGCCGCCGTCGCGGCACGGGGACCTCGCACGCGGCATCGCCGTCGCCGCGCGCACGGCATCTTCAGGCACGGTCGCGCGCACGGTCATCGTGACCCCTGCGATCGGCACGGTGCAGGACGCCGAGGCCGTCGTCGACGAGGTGCTCAGTCCCGCGCTGATGGCGCTCGAGCGCGGCGAGCACGACCGGCTCGACGTGCTACTCGACGGCAACGGCGTGGCGCTCGCGTGGAGCGCGTCCGCGCCGTCCTTCGCGAGGCGCCTGACTGCGCGCTGGGCCCCGCGCACGCTGGCGCTGCCGCGCCCTCCCGAGCCGTGTCCGCGGCCATCGTCCGGCGCGCCGTGCCGGCCGCGGTCGTGGCGCTGCTCGCAGCCGGCGGCGACCCGGTGCTGGCGCGCCTCTACGCCGCCCGCGGCATCGAGCGCGCGAACGAGCTCGACCCAGCGCTGACGG
>JBBSEG010000007.1:0-123957 GCA_038239945.1 Burkholderiales bacterium | reverse complement strand
GAACGTGAACTTGCCGAAGATCTCGGTGTAGTTGCCGGTGGCGAGCTTGAATTCGCGTACGCGCTGGCGGTCCTTCACGTTGACGCGGATCTCCTCGTCCGGATGCTTCGGATCGACCATGGTGGAGATGATGCCGATGCGTTGGACCTCGGCGAGCTCGCGCAGCGACCCGTCGGGCTGGGCCACGCGGTAGAGGAGCAGCGGCTGGTCATGCCCCTGCACCGTCACACTCGCCTGGCCATACGGGAGGAGCTGCGGTGGAAATTCCGTGAGCGCGGCGGGCGTCTTGAACGAGGAGAGCACCATCCACAGCACCGGGCCGAACATCATGAACAGACCGGCGACCAGGTAGGCGTAGGAGAGCCAGTCCGTCCAGTCGAGGCGGCCATGCCGGCCCCGCGTGGCGGTGACGAGCGTCGCGAGGCTGGTCATTCGCCGCGCCCCGTCCGGCTGGCCGTCGACCGCTTCGACAGCTTGAGCTGCATCAGCGTGAGGAACAGGAGCGACAGCGCGAGCACCAGCGACGCGGCGGCCGCGAGCCCGTACTGCCGGATGGCTTCGGCGAAGCCTGTCGTGTAGATGAACTGCACGATGAAGGTGGTCGCCGACCCGGGCCCCCCGCCGGTGAGCACGAAGATCTCGTCGAAGATTTGCACCGCGCGGATCAGACCCAGGACCAGCACCACCACCAGGTTGGGCATCAGCAGCGGCAGCGTGATGCGCGAGAAGCGGCGCCACGGCGAGGCGCTGTCCATCTCGGCGGCTTCGTAGAGGTCGGCGGGAATCGCCTGCAACCCGGCGAGCAGGATCAGCATGTAGAAACCCATGTGGGCCCAGATGCTGACGAAGATGCACCAGAAGAATGCCCAGTTCGCCTGCGTCAGCCATTCGACCGGCGAGGCCCCGACGCCGACCAGTGCCGCGTTCAGGATGCCTTCGCGCTGGAGCACCCATTTCCAGATGAGCGCGACGACCACCGGCGAGAGCAGCACCGGGTAGAAGAACACGCCGCGCCAGAACCCGCGCGCGATGATCTTGCGGTTGAGCACGAGCGCCGTGACGAGCGCGAACGTGACCATCAGCACCACCTGCAGGGCGGCGAACTTGGCGGTGTTGAAGATCGACCGCCAGAAGAGATCCTTGTTGCAGCTCGACGGGTCGAGGTAATCGGTGCAGTCGAACAGCACCGCGAAGTTCTCCGCGCCCACGAACGGGCGCTGCGACGGATAGAGCTGCACCCCGCCGGTGAACGCGAAATAGAAGTCGATGACGATCGGCAGGAACGTGAACAGGCCGAGGATGACGAGGTTCGGCGCGACGAACATCCACGCGATGCGCGGCACGCCCAGCACGCGCTGGACCGCGCGCATCGGCACGTCGAGCGCGTCGAGCGCGCCCTTGAAGGCGGACGCGGCGAAGCCGGCGGCGGCCGCACGCGGCGTGCTCACGGCGTGCTCACGGCGTGCTCACGGCGTTACTTCTGGGCCGCCTTGACCTGCTCGTCCATGTCGCTGCCGATGCGCTTGACCGCGTCGTCGAGCGACATCTCGCCCGCGATCGCCTGCCCCAGCCGCGCGGCGGTAGGATTGAAGATCGCCCGGTTGTACTTGTAGCCCTGGATGTCGTAGGCGACGGGGGCCAGCTTGGGCACCTCCGCGACGAACGTATCGAGCGCGGCCTTGGCGGCGGTCGAGATCTTGTAGTCGACACCCTTCTTCGCCACGCCCGCGTGCGCGGGGATGTTCTCCGTGCGCGCCATGTACTCGGTGTACACGGGTTCGCTGGCGAGGTAGTCGAGGAAGCGGCCGGCGTCCCGCGGGTTCTTGGTGCGCTTGAGCGCCACGAACGCGGCGCCGCCGGGAATGCCCGTGCAGGCGGCCGGTCCGCAGGGATTGGGAACGGCGATCCAGTCGAAGTTCTTGCCGATCTGGGTGTCCATGCGGCGGATCTGCCAGCTGCCGGACAGGTACATCACCACCCGGCCGTTGGCGAACTCCTCGAACGCGTCCTTGTACGTGTTCCCTCCGACGCCGCCCCAGATATCCTTGGGCGACGTGCCGTCGCGATTCCAGTCGTAGAAGCGCTTCGCCATCGCCTTGTAGCCGTCGTCGATGACGAGGTTGCCCTTGGCGTCGAACACTTTCGCGCCGGCGCTGATGGCGGGGCCCATGAACCGGTGCCCGCTGCGATCGAACGCGATCGCGTAGGGCGTCTGCGTGGCCTTGGCGACCTTGCGCGCCGCATCGGCCCATTCGTCCCAGGTGGCCTTGGGGCCGGGCAGGGGGATCTTCGCCTGCTCGAAGAGGGTCTTGTTGACGTAGGGTCCGGTGACGGTGAGCTGGGTCATCATCCCGTAGATGCCCTTGTCGGCGGGATCGGCGCGTAGCCACTTGAGGGTCTGGCCGAAATTGGCTTCCCAGTACTTGGGGTCTTTGACGTAGGGAGTGATGTCGAGGTAGTACTTCGCGAGGCCGCCCAGGTCGGTCACGCGCGCGATGTCCGGACCCTCGCCGGCCGCGAGCTGCACGGGTAGCTGCTCGAGGATCGCCTTGTAGGGGACCTTGTCGACGATCACCTTCACGTCGGCGTTCTGCGCCTCGAAGCGCTTGGCCAGGTCCTGGGTGACCTCGCATTCGTTGCCGTCGGAGTAGCACGCGACGCGAATCTCACCGGCACCGGCGACACCGGATGCGAGCGCGATGATGGCCGCGGCGACGAGCCGGGGAAACGACGTGACGCGAAACGGCGTGAACGGCCGTGTGGACGTATGCATGACGATCTCCTCGCGATGGCGTCGCTGGCGGCGCGACTGTTATGGCCGATTTGAGTATAGCGGAACCGGCCCCGCGGCGCGCCCGGCGCGCCGGCGGTTTTGTTCAGGCTCGCAAGCGGGTCGCCTTGCGCCCCCGGATCCGCATCGATGCGCGGCGCCTTGGCGTCGTACCATCGGGGCCTGGACGCCTGGATTCGACGAGGAAGCGTCATGCCGTGTCGCACTGCCCTGGACTGCTGCGCGCTCGCGCCGGCCTGACTTCGTGTATTTCGCCGGACCGCAGGATTTCGCCCGGGTTTTCGGGTTCCACGGCACCAACGACCTCGGCAAGCCCGGTCGCGCCTGCCGCGATGGAAGCCGCGCTTTCGCAGGGGGACGCCGGCCGCTGCGCGCAGTAGCGGCGCCATCGCGTCCGATGCCCGGAGCGCGGCCCTGAACGAGACCTCGCGCGGCACGCTCCAGCACTACGATGCGCGCGCCGACGCCTTCTGGGAAGGCACGCGCGATCACGACGTCGCGCAGAATATCGCCGCACTGCTGCGCCATATGGAAGGCCGGCCGCCTTTCGCGATTCTCGACTTGGGCTGCGGCCCGGGCCGCGACCTCGCCGCGTTCACCCGCATGGGCCACGCGGCGATCGGCGTCGAGGGCGCGACCCGGCTGGCGGCGATGGCGCGCGCGCACAGCGGCTGCGAGGTCTGGGAGCAGGACTTCCTGAGCCTGGACCTCCCGGACGCGACGTTCGACGGGGTGTTCGCCAACGCGTCGCTGTTCCACGTGCCGCGTGCCGACTTGGCGCGCGTGCTGGCAACGCTGCGTGCAGCGCTGAAGCCGCGCGGCGTGCTCTTCAGCTCCAATCCGCGCGGCGACAACGAGGAAGGGTGGAACCGGGGCCGCTACGGCGCCTACCACGACCTTGCCGCATGGCGCGGCTACCTGGAGGCCGCCGGGTTCTCCGAGCTCGAGCACTTCTACCGGCCCGAGGGACTTCCGCGCGACCAGCAGCCGTGGCTCGCGACCGTTTGGCGGCGCGACTGATTGTTCCATTGATCGCGGCATCGAGCGCCGCATCGACCGCCGCATCGAGCGGCCGGCGTGCGGGTCCGGGTCCCGGTTGGCTATTCCCCGGCGCCCTTGCCCGGGATAAGCGCATCGAGCCGATGCGCGCGCTCGCCCTGCAAACCCAGCGCGAAGGCGAGAATGCCGGTCACGACGATCGTGGCGAGGATCGCGCCATGCAGCGTCACGCCCAGCGCGAGCGCGGTGCGAGGGTCCACCGCAAGGGCGGTCAGCCCGGCCGTCACGCCCGCCTCGAACGGACCGATGCCCCCGAGTGTCGGCAGCGGCAAGGCCCCGCTCGCGTCGCCGGCGAGGCCCGCCGCGGC
The DNA here is from genome assembly GCA_038239945.1 of Burkholderiales bacterium. Lineage (GTDB taxonomy): Bacteria > Pseudomonadota > Gammaproteobacteria > Burkholderiales > Casimicrobiaceae > VBCG01. The sequence goes on along the minus strand of JBBSEG010000007.1, from coordinate 119,799 downwards.
CAGCAGCGGCCATGGCGGCAGCGGATCGGGATGGGCCGCCTGGGCGCCGAGCGCGCCGTGCAGCAGCAGTGCGAAGGCGGCGAGCTTCGCCGACCACGCGCATGCGGCGAGCACGAGATCGGCAGCCAGGGCGTGCGGATGCGCCGGCATGCCGTCGAGCATCCGCAGGGCGAGCCCCGACAACGCGCGACCCGGCGCGCGGCGCGCGATCGCGCGTCGCAGCGGCCGGCGGAGAACGAACGCCGCGAACGGCAGGCCGCACGCGGCGAGCGCGGCGGCGTAGAGCGGTGCCAGGACGGTCGCGCCGGCGGCGAGCAACGCCAGCGCCAGACCGGCGAAGATGGCAAGGTCGGAGAGGCGCCACCACGCCAGCGCGCCGACGGTCGCGGCCCAGTCCATTCCCAGCCATCGACGTGCGAGCAGCGGCATCGCGGCTTCGCCGGCTCGTGCGGGCAGCAACGTCGCGAGCGCGTTGTGCACGAAGAACACCGGCGCGACCCGGCGTACCCGCAGGCGCGGCTCGACGTCGTGCAGCAGGCGCCACAGCCGCAGCACGCGCGCCAGATATGACAGCGTGATGCACAACCCGAAGCCGCCCCACGCCTGCGCCGGCACGCGCTGCGCCATGTCTGCCATCGCCTGCCAGCCGACGAACCGGTCGACTGCCCACATCGCTGCGCCGGCGAGAGCTGCCGCGACGGCGAGGGCGAGGAGCGTGCGGTAGACGGGAGGGCGGGCGGGAGCGGTCAGCAAATGGCGCATACTAATCCGTTTGCCGCAACGCTCTGACACGCATGCACGCCACCACCGCGGTCCTCGAGCGGCGCGCGCCGGCCGGCGCCGCCCCGGGCCTGCACCTGTCGATCGTCGTCCCGCTCTATGACGAGCAGGAGAACGTCGCGCCCCTGCTCGAGCAGGTGCACGCGGCGCTCGCGCATTGCCCGTGGGCGTGGGAGCTCATCCTCGTCGACGACGGCAGCGCCGACGACACGCTGCCCCGCCTCGAGACCGAACGCGCCGCGCGCGGCGAGCACGTGCGCGTGATCGGCCTGCGCCGCAACTTCGGCCAGACCGCGGCGATGCAGGCGGGCATCGAGGCTGCGCGCGGCGAGCTGATCGCCACGCTGGACGGCGATCTTCAGAACGATCCCGCCGACATCGTTCCGCTCGCCCGGCACCTCCTCGAAGCCGACCTCGACGTGGTGGCCGGCTGGCGCAAGCAGCGCCACGATGCGTTCCTCACGCGCCGGCTTCCGTCGCTGCTGGCCAATCGGCTGATCGGGCGCATGACCGGCGTCCGCCTGCACGACTACGGCTGCACGCTGAAGGTGTTTCGCGCGGCGGTGCTAAAGCAGGTGCCGCTGTTCGGCGAGATGCATCGCTTCATCCCGGCCTGGCTGGTCACGGTCATTCCGGCGCGGCGCATCGCCGAGCTGCCGGTCAACCATTCGCCGCGCCGCGCCGGCACGTCCAAGTATGGGCTGTGGCGTACGGTGCACGTGGTGCTCGACCTCCTCGTCGTTTTCTTCTTCCTGCGCTACAACGCCCGGCCGGGCCACTTCTTCGGCCTTCTCGGCCTCGGGATCGGCGGCCTCGGCGCGGCCGCGCTCGCCTGGCTTGCGTTCGTCAAGTTCGCGCTCGGCGAGGCGATCGGCGGCCGTCCGCTCCTCCTCATCGGCGTCGTGTGCGTGCTCGCCGCGATCCAGCTCGTGACGACCGGCGTGCTGGCGGAGATCCTGCTGCGCATGGGCGGCGACCAGAACCGCCGGACGAGCTACACCATCGAGCCGCGCTTCGTCGACGCGCCCGGCGGTTGGCAGCTGCCGCGCTGATGCAGGGCGGGCGCGAACGGCGCGCCGGCTGGCTGCTGGCGGTCTATTGCGCAGTCGTGTTCTTCTGGAATCTCGGCGCGGCGCCGCTGGCCGACGTCGACGAGGGCGCATTTGCCGAGGCCACCCGCGAGATGCTGGCGCGCGGCGATTTCGTCACTACGTGGCTCAACGACGAGCTGCGCTTCGACAAGCCGGTCCTGACGTATTGGCTGCAGGCCGTGCCGGTTGCGTTGGCCGGGCCGGTCGAGTGGGCGTTCCGGCTGCCCTCCGCGCTGGCGGCCTGCCTCTGGGCATGGCTGCTGTTCCGGTTCGCGCGACGCTTCGCGCCGGAAGCGGCGCACATGGCGACGTTCATGCTGGCGAGCGCGCTCGGCCCGCTGCTCATCGCGCGGAGCGCCACCGCGGATGCGCTGCTCAACGCGTTCGTCGCGGGCGCGCTGTTTGCGCTCTACCGCCATCTCGCGGACGGCCGCCGGCGCGATCTCGTGGCGGCGTTCGCGTGGATGGGTCTCGGTGCGCTCTCCAAGGGCCCGGTGGCGCTGGCGGTGCCGGCGCTCGCGGTCGGCGCGTACTGCTGGTCGCGCGGCGAATGGCTGCGGCCGTTGCGGCTCCTGCGCGACCCGCTGGCATGGGGGGTCCTGCTCGCACTCGCGCTGCCCTGGTATTTGCTCGAGTACCGCGCACAAGGGCAGGCGTTCGTCGAGGGCTTCCTACTGAAGCACAACGTCAACCGGTTGACTGCGACGATGCTCGGGCACGGCGGCTACGGCTGGTACTACTTCGCCGCGCTGCCGCTGCTGGTGTTTCCGTTCGTCGCGCCGCTTGCCGGGACGATCGCCCGCTGGCGCGAGGTGCGCGCCGACGACGTCCAGCGCTTCGCCGCCTGCGCGTTCGTCACGGTGTTCGCGCTGTTCTCGCTCTCGCGCACGCAGCTTCCCCACTACCTACTCTATGGCATGTCGCCGCTGTTCCTGCTGCTCGCCATCCATCGGCGGCGGTTCGCGGGGACGCCCTGGGTCGCCGGTCCCGCCGTCGCGGGCCTGGCCCTCGGCGCGCTGCTGCCGGCGCTCGCCGAAATGGCGGCCGCGAAGGCTAGCGCGCCGCTCGCGCGACTGCTGCTGGACGACTTCGCCCGGTCGATGCAGTCGCTCGTCGTGCCGGCGCTGGTCGCCCTCGCCCTGCTGGTTGCAGCGCTCGTGCTCGTCGCGCTCCGGCGTCCGCGGCTTTCGCCCGATGCGGCGCTCTACGCGGCCGGCGCGATCCCGGCGCTGTTCATGGTGCTCGTGCTGTGGCCGCAGGGCCTTGCGTGGTACCAGGGGCCGGTCGCGGCCGCCGGCTTCGCGTTGCGCGGCGCGCCCGTGGTGGTGGCCTTCAACGCGAACTGGCCGAGCTTCAGCGTGTATCGCCGGGCAGCGACGCCCGCGCGCCGTCCGCAGCCGGGCGAGCTCGTGCTCACCCGCGCCGATCGGGTCGCCGATCTGCCGCCCTTCGACGTGGTGTTCGCGCGCCGCGAGGTGCTCGTGGTGCGGCTGCGGCCGTGAGCGCGCGACGCCGCTGGCGGATGAGCCGTGCGTACGCGGCGGTCCTGGTCGTGCCGCTCGTGGTGGCGTTGGCGATCCTGGTCGCCGGCGGCAACGTGCCGCTGTTTCGCGCGCTCCAGTCGGCGTCGCGCATCGTCCCGCCGGTCCTGTTCGAAGCGTTCTGGCAATCGGCGACGTATGCAGGCGACGGGCTCGCCGTGTTCGCGCTCGCCACGGTGCTCCTGGCGCGGCGGCCCGACGCGGCGTGGGCCGGCATGATCGCGGCAATTCCCGGCAGCCTCGTCCTGCAAGGATTGAAGGCGCTCGTCCCCTACGACCGGCCCGCGCTCGTGCTCATGAACGACGGCGTGACGGTGATGGGGCCAGTGCTGCAACACGGCAGCTTCCCGTCGGGTCATTCCGTGGCGGCCGGCATTCTCGGCGGCATCGTCTTCCTCGCCTATCGGAGCGCTCCGGTGCGCGCCGCCGGCCTGCTCGTGATGATCCTCATCGGGTTGAGCCGCGCCGCGGTCGGAGTGCACTGGCCGATCGACATCGCGGTTGGCCTCGCGGCCGGATGGGCGTGCGCGTGGATCGGCTGGCAGGCCGCTGGCGAGCAGCCGTGGGCGTCCACGCCCCGCGCGCAAGTCGCGGCGAGCGCGATCCTCGGTGCGTGCGCGATCGGTCTGCTGTTCCATCCCATGGGACTGCCGGCTGCCACGTCGTTTCGCGTCGCGCTGGCGCTCGCGGGCGCGCTGCTGGCGCTGTTCGCCGCGCAGCAAGGGTGGGTCGCGCAGCGGGCGCCGGCGGCGACGCGCGGGGCCGCCGTTCGCGACTTCGCGCCGGTGTATGCTGGCGCGACGCCCGACCGGGCCGCCACGACATTGGAGAAGCGCATGGGACTCATCGATTTCGTCAAGGAGGCCGGCGAGAAGCTGTTCGGCCACGGCCAGGCGGAGGCCGCCTCGCCAGCCGCGACCGGCGGCAGCGATGCGGCGAACTCCGGCGCTGCCGACGCCATCCTCAACTATGTCAAGACGCAGAACCTGTCGGCCACCGGGCTGACGATCACCTATGACGGCGCCAGCTCGACGGTCACGGTCTATGGCGTCGCGCCCGACCAGGCGACGCGCGAGAAGATCGTCCTGTGCTGCGGCAACGTCGCCGGCGTCTCGGGAGTCAAGGACATGATGTCCGTGGACCAGAGTGCGCCGGAAGGGAAGTACTACACCGTCGTGTCGGGCGACACGCTGTCGAAGATCTCCAAGCAGCAGTACGGCGACGCGAACCAGTACATGAAGATCTTCGAGGCCAACAAGCCCATGCTGTCGAACCCGGACAAGATCTACCCGGGGCAGAAGCTGCGCATACCGCCCGCGTGAGCGTGCCGCCCGTCGATGCCTCGGCGGCGTTGCTCCGGCCGCATTGGCACGCGGGTCCCGGCGAGCCGGATGAGCCCGTGCCGATCGGCGACCCGGAGGACGACGACGGCGTCGCCGAGGACGATGATGACGACGACGACGACGACGACGACGAAGGCGACACGGTGTGGACGGGCGGCGCGCGCGCCGCCGCCCGCGCCTGTTCCGCGGCGGGCATCGTGCGTCGCATTCGCTGACCGGAGGACCCCTGGACCTGCCGCGCAACGCATTCAAGCATGCCCTCGCCGAAGGCCGCTCCCAGATCGGCCTGTGGTGCTCGCTGTCGCACCACTACGCGGTCGAGGTGGTCGCCGGCGCCGGCTTCGACTGGCTGCTGCTCGACTGCGAGCATTCGCCCAACGACCTCGAGTCGCTCGTCCCGCAGCTCCAGGCCATCGCGCCGTATTCGTCCACGCCCGTCGTGCGGGTCCCGTGGAACGACACGGTGACGATCAAGCGGGTGCTCGACATCGGGGCGCAGAGCCTGTTGCTCCCGTACGTCCAGAACGTCGCGGAGGCGCGCGCGGCGGTCGCCGCGACGCGCTATCCGCCGGACGGCGTGCGCGGCGTCGCGGGCACCACCCGCGCATCGCGCTTCGGTCGGGTCGCCGACTACGCCCGCCGGGCCGCCGGCGAGCTCTGCCTGCTCGTCCAGGTGGAAACGCGCGAGGCGCTCGACGAGATCGAGGCCATCGCCGCGCTAGAGGGCATCGACGGGATCTTCATCGGTCCGGCCGACCTGCACGCGTCGATGGGCTACACCGGCGAAACGGCGAACCAGGCGGTCGTGCCGGTCATCGAGGATGCGCTGCGCCGCATCCGGCGCGCCGGCAAGGCGCCGGGCATCCTCACCGCCGACGAATCGCTCGCGCGGCGCTACCTGGCCGCGGGCGCGCTGTTCACCGCCGTCGGCAACGACGTCGGGCTCCTGGCGCGGGGTGCCGACCAGCTCGCGGCGCGCTTCCGCACCGCGCCTTAAAGCGATGAACCACACCGCCGCGGAGGCTGCATGAATTGCGCGCTTGCGCACGACGACGTGCCCGACCCCTCGGTCGCCGACCGGCCGCCGCTGCGGATTGCTCCGCGGCGCCATCCGGTCGACGATCCGTCGCCGATTTCCCCCAACCCCGCCGCGCCGATCGAGGAGCCGAAGCATCCCGAATCCCCGGTCGAGGAGCCCGACGAGGAAGAGCCCGCCGATACCTGAGCGGGCATGGGGTCGCGCGCGGCTTGACTGTGAAGCGCCCCTAGCGGACGACCAGGCACTCGCTGCCGTTGACCTTGAAGCTCTGGGTCGTGGTCGACGTGCTCGAGCCGTTCGCGTTGCGGGTGGAAGTTTTACCGTCAGCGTTGCAGCCGGTCCGTCGACCGCCAGTACGCCGTCCGACTTGATCGCGGCGACGAACTGCGCCTCGGTGGGGGACATCTCCTTGGCCATGCTCGCCATCATCTCGCGATCCTTGGCCGGCATCGCCTTCCACTGATCCTCATTTCCTTCGTCGAGAGCTTGTTCGCCTCGTCGACCTTGCCCGCGTGCATCAGGCCCATATGCTTCACGGCGACCTTGCCGCATGGGTGGTCGAGAATCGCCGCGCCCTTGATGTCGGCGGCGCTCGCCGTGCCTGCGATTGCCAGGCCTGCCAGCAGGACCGCCGTGCGTGCCGTTGCGTCGTTGCGTTTCATCATCTCTCCCACTCTGGATGGTTGTCGTTTGCCGTATGCAGCGCGGCTGCGACTGCGGCGGCGGTCCCCGCCGGCACCGGGGGGGGGGTCGGGGGCGCGAGCATGCCCGAGCGAGCTTGCTGCGTTGCACAACGACCGCACCTTAACGCGACGACTCATTGGCGTCATACTCGACGGGCATGCTCCGCGGCGCAGCGTACGCCCGGCGGCTACCGCCTCATGGTCCCCTACCTGTCCATCCAGTCGTTGTCGGCGTCGTACGGCGACACGCCCGTCCTGCGCAACGTGAGCCTCGACGTCGCGCGCGGCGAGCTCGTGGCGCTGCTCGGCAGCTCGGGCTGCGGCAAGACCACGCTCCTGCGCGCGATCGCGGGCTTCGTCACGCCCACGGCGGGCTCGATCAGCGTCGACGGCCTGGACATCACCACGCTTCCGCCCGAGAAGCGGGACACCGCCATGATGTTCCAGTCGTACGCGTTGTGGCCGCACATGAGCGTCGCGGACAATATCGGCTACGGGCTCAAGATGCGCGGCTGGAAGAAGGAAGCCATCGCGCAGCGCGTGGCGGAGATGCTCGAGCTCCTGCAGCTGGCCGGCTATGGCCCGCGGCCGGTGACGCAGCTTTCCGGCGGCCAGCGCCAGCGGGTGGCGCTCGGCCGCGCGCTGGCGGTCGATCCGCGGCTGCTGCTGCTCGACGAGCCCATGTCCAACCTCGACTACAAGGTGCGCATCGAGCTGCGGCACGAGCTGCGCGCGTTGCAGCAGCGCATCGGCATCACCGCCGTGTACGTCACGCACGACCGTGAGGAGGCGCTCACGCTGGCCGACCGCATCGCGGTCCTGGACGACGGCCGGGTCGAGCAGGTGGGCTCGCCCGAGGAGATCTATCATCGTCCGCGCTCGGCGTTCGTCGCCGGGTTCATGGGCGCCGACAACGCGATCGCGCTCGCCCGCGGGGCCGACGGCACCCTCGGACCGGCCGGCTCCGGCGCGGAAGGTGAGCCGTTGACCGCGCACTTTCGCAGCGACACGGCCCGCGTGCGCCCCGCGCCCGCGGCGGTGTCCGCCGACGAGCTCGCACTGCAGGGCCACGTCGTGCAGACGCTCTACGTGGGCCAAGCCTACCGTTATCGCGTCCGCACCGACGGCGCGGACGTCTGGGGCCACGCCCCCGATCGCATCGCGGAGGGCGCGCCGGTTGCCGTGTCCGTTCCGCGCGGCGCGCTGCTCCTGTTTCCGCGCGCCGCATCCCAAGCGACAACCGTAAGAGGAGGAGATCCATGAAGCTTCGCATGCTGTTCGTGGCCGCGGCGATCGGCGCCCTGAGCGCTGCCCCCGCCGTTGCGCAAACGCTCAATGTCGTGAGCGCCGGCGACCAGAACATGGTCGATTACGTCAACAACTATCTCGGGCCGAAGTTCGAGCAGATGAACCCCGGCGTGAAGGTGCGCGCCGTCGGCACCGGACCAGGCGACTCGGGATCGCAGAAGATCTACGAGAAACTCTCGGCGCAGCAGAAGGCCAATTCGGCGACGTGGGACGTCGACGTCGCCGTGGTGCACCAGCGCGGCGCCGCGACCATGGTGAACGAGAAGCTGCTGATGCCCTACCGCGCGGACGTGAGCGCCGGCAAGCTGGTGTCGCGCGACACGGCCAAGAATGCGCTCGGCGCGAACGTCGACGGCTACGTGCTGCCGATGTTCCACAGCCAAATCGCGTTCGCCTACAACCCGGACCTCGTCAAGCAGCCGCCGAAGAGCTTCGCCGAGCTCAACGAGTGGGTGAAGAAGAACCCGAAGCAGTTCGGCTACAACGGCGTGAAGGGCGGGATGTCGGGCGTGGGCTTCGTCACCGGCTGGGTCTCGGCCAACAGCGGCATCGCCGACAAGCTCGAGCATGGCCCGTACGATCCCGCGAACAAGGCGCAGATCGACAAGGCGCTCGGCGGACTCAAGGAGTTCAACCAGTACGTCGTGATGACGCCCGGCAACGCGGGCACGCTGGACATGCTCAACCGCGGCGAGATCGCGATGGGGCCGGTGTGGGTCGACATGTTCTACACCTGGCAGGCCGACGGCAAGATGAACCCGAAGGTCAAGCTAGAGCTGCCGTCCCCGGGCCTGCCGGGCCAGCCGATGTACTACGTGATTCCGGCCAAGGCGGCCAACGCGGCGATGGCGAAGAAGTTCATCGACTTCGCCGAGAGCCCCGAGGTGCAGGCCGATGGCATCGTCAAGCAGTTCAACTGGTACCCGGGCATCGACGCGCAGCACGTGCAGGCGAAGATGGACCCGGCCGCATGGAACAAGCTCTTCACGGACATCTCGCCGCAGGACCTGTCGCGCTACGGCCGGCCGTTCCCGCTGTCGGAGTACTTCACGGACATCGTGGAGGGCTATGAGCGCGTGGTGCTGAAGTAGGCGCGGACGTGGTCCCCGCCGGCGCGGCGATGGCGGGGCTCCGCGCGGATGACGAATAGCAAGGTGGGGCCGGGCCGCGCAGGCGCCGCCCGCCGCGCCGACCGGTGGCGGCGGCTCACCGGCCTGGCGCTGGTCGCGCCGGCGCTGCTCGTGGTCGCGCTGTTCTTCGTCCTGCCGCTGGGGCTGTCGGCGATCGGCGCGTTCCGGGCCGCCGACGGCCGCTTCACGCTCGCGCACTTCGAGAAGTCGCTCGACCTCTACACCAACGACCTGGTGTTCACGGTGGCGATCGTTGCCGCCTCGACGGTGTTGATCGCGCTGGTGGCCATCGCCATCGCCGGCTACCTGACCCTCGGCGAGAACCGGCGCGCCGTGGCGGTGCTGCGCTGGCTCTACCGGTGGCCGCTGTTCATCCCCTTCGTCGTGGCCGGCCAGGTGATGCGCACCTTCCTGGCGAAGAACGGGCTGCTCAATCACGTCCTGATCGGCACCGGCCTGCTCGACCCGCTCGCGGCGCAAAGCGTGCTGGATTGGCGCGGCATCGTGATCGCCTTCGTCTGGAAGCAGGCGCCGTTCGTGACCCTGCTCCTCGCCGGTGCGATGGCGTCGCTCGACCGCACGCACGTCGAGGCGGCGCGCAACCTCGGGGCACCGCGCTGGCGCGTGCTGGGCGGCATCGTGCTACCGCAGGTGCGCGGCACGCTCCTCGTGGGCCTGGTGCTGTCCTTCGTCACCATGTTGTCGGTGCTGTCGGTGCCGCTGATGATCAATCCGAACTCGCCCACGATGGTGACGGTCGACGTCGCCTATCGGATCAACACGCACGGCGACTACGCGGTGGCGAACGCACTGTGCCTCATCTGCCTGCTGTTCGCGGCCGTCGGCGCGGCGTTCTATCTGCGCCATGCGGTGGCGAAGGCGGAGCCTGCGGCATGACCTCCGTTGCGCTCGCCCGGCCGTCCGGCCTGCCGGCTGCCATGGTCCGGGCCGTGCTGCTGGCGCTGTTCGCGTTCGCGATCTTCGGACCGCTGCTCAACCTCGTGCTCTGGGCGTTCGCGGAGAAGTGGTACTTCCCCTCCAAGCTTCCGCTCGAGTACGGGCTCGCGTTCTGGCGGCGCGTGTTCGCGCCCCGGGGGAACGCGCTGGGTTCGCTCGGCACCAGCGTGTGGATCGCCCTGCTCACGGTGGCGCTGAGCCTGGCCGTGGCCGTTCCGGCGGGCTATGCCCTGGCGCGCCTGCGCTTGCCGTGGCGCGGCCTCATCCTGCTCGCCTTCCTGCTGCCGCAGGCGGTGCCCAACCTTCCCGTCTACGTGAACATCGCGCGCGTCTTCTATCAGATCGGACTGGCCGGGACGGTGACCGGGGTGGTGCTGGTGCACGCGTCGCATGGACTCGTGCTCGCGGTCTGGATCGCATCCGCGGCATTTGCGGCGGTGGACGATTCGCTGGAGGAGGCGGCGCGCAACCTCGGCGCTTCGGCGTGGGCGTGCTTTCGCACCGTGACGCTGCCGCTGGCGGGGCCGGGACTCATGGCGAGCGCGATCTTCGTCTTCCTCGAGTCGCTCGACGAGTTCACCGGCACGTTCTTCGTCGGCGTTCCCGATATCACCACGCTGCCGCTGTTGATGTTCAACGCAAGCATGGGCGGCAACTACCAGATCGCGTCCATCACGGCGCTGTTGCTGCTGCTCCCGTCGATCGGCTTCATGCTGGTCGTCGAGCGTTTCTTGAAGGCCGACGTGCTTGCGATGGTTGGCCGGTAACGGTCGCGCTAGGCGCCGCCGATGCCGGCTACGATGCGGCCGCTCCCGCCACAGTTGGCGCAGGACGCGCCACGCAACCGGCCCGCCCCGTTGCAGACCGGACAGATGTTCTCGCCGGTGCCCGGCGTGCCCGCGGGGGCGTCGTCGCCGGGATTCATGGGCGCCGCGTCGGTCACCTCGATGGGCGCGGTCGATGGGCCGAGTTTCTTACCGGGCTTCGTTTCGTTGGGCATGGGTACCTCCGGTAGCGGCCCGCGCATAGCGCGCGTCGGACCTTTGGCGAAGCAGCCGGCATGCCACCGGTCGCTTGGCGTCGGCGCCGACGTTTTCACGCATGCAATCAGCGCGCTTGCGCGCGCGGCGCGGGCGCACCGGCGCGCGCGGGTAGTTTTTTCCATTCCGAATTGCCGAAACGGCGTTTCGTTGACCCGCGGCGGGGCCTGCTCATGGCGTCGTCACGCCGCCGAAGCGCGCGTGGAACGCGTCGTCCGCCGCCGCCAGCGCGCTGCCGTCGGCGGTGAGGGTGGCCGCGAGATGGGCCTCGGCGCGGGCGCGGGTGAGGCGATAGAAATCGCGCGTGAGCGCGTAGGCCGCATTCCCGGGCCAGTCGAGCGGCAGCAGGGTAGGGGGCAGGCGTGGATCGCGCAGCAGCGTGCGCCGGTAGGCGTGGATCAGCAGCGTGCGCACGATGAAGCATTGGGCCGGGTCGCTGGCCTCGATCGGACGCATCCGGAACCGGTCGATGACGCGCCCGAAGCGGGCCAGGTAACGCCGGTAGTCGCGCGCGATAGCGGCGAAGTCCCACAGGGCGCCCGCCTGTCGCGCAAGGGTTGCTTCCCCGGGCGGCTTCGCGTCGTGCACAAGCAGTCGCAGCGCATCGGGAGGTGCCGCGGATTCTCCTGCCTGGGCCTCGCCACCGACGATCGGCCGGACGAATACGCCCGCGGCGAGCGCGCCATAGCCGGCCCAGCGCAGGTCCTCGCGCAAACCGGCGCGCGCGGCGGCGTCCGACCCCGGCAGGTCCACGATCATCTCCCACGCGCCGTGCCAGTCCAGGGGCGGTGGCGCGTAGATCCGGCGGTACGCGGCGGCGAACCGCGCGCGGCCTGCGGCGGTCAATCGGTAGCGGCTCTGGCGGCCGCGCGTCTCGCGCGACAGCCAGCCGTCGCGGGCGAGACGGAACACGCTGGTGCGGGTGAGGCGGTCGTTCACCCCGAACGGCTCGAGGAGGCGGATCAAGCCGGCAAGCCAGACCTGGCCGCCGTGCGGCGCGAGCGCATCGCCCCAGATCGTGACGATCAGCGAGCGGGCGCGCGGCGGATCCTCGGCGAGCGTGCGCCGGATCCAGCGCGCGATCTGCGGGTCGGCCTGCGTCCGGCCCGCGGCCTCGACGCGATCTGATACAGAAATGACTTGACGCACGCTAAAACTGTATCATAATTGGCGCGGCGCACGGCTACGATCACGGGCGGAGGGGCAGTGAATGTATGCACAGCTGGTCGACACGGGCACCGGCGGCCCGAAGGACATCGCGCACATGACGCCCGACGAGCAGGCGTTCCAGGCGCGCGTCGACGCCAACGTGAAGATCGAGCCGACGGACTGGATGCCCGACGCGTACCGCCGGACGCTGGTGCGGCAGATCCAGCAGCACGCGCATTCGGAGATCGTCGGGATGCTGCCCGAGGGCAACTGGATCGGGCGCGCGCCCACGCTCGCGCGCAAGGCCATCCTGATGGCCAAGGTGCAGGACGAAGGCGGCCACGGGCTTTATCTGTACGCTGCGGCGGAAACGCTCAGAGTCACGCGCGACCAGTTGATCGAGGACCTCCACGCAGGCAAGGTCCGCTACTCGTCGATCTTCAACTATCCGACGCTGACGTGGGCGGACATCGGCACCGTCGGCTGGCTCGTCGACGGCGCCGCGATCATGAACCAGATCCCCCTGTGCCGCTGCTCGTACGGCCCGTACGCCCGCGCGATGGTCCGCATCTGCAAGGAAGAGTCGTTTCACCAGCGCCAGGGCTTCGACATCCTCATGTCGCTGTGCAAGGGCACCGCCGAGCAGAAGGCCATGGCGCAGGACGCACTGGACCGGTGGTGGTGGCCGTCGCTGATGATGTTCGGGCCGCCCGACGCCGAAAGCGTTCACAGCGCCCAGTCGGCCCGGTGGAAGATCAAGCTCCTTTCCAACGACGAGCTGCGCCAGCGCTTCGTCGACCAGACGGTGCCGCAGGCGGAGTACCTCGGGTTGCGCATGCCGGACCCCGACCTCGCGTGGAACGAGGCCACGGGTCACTACGATTTCGGGGCGATCGACTGGAGCGAGTTCCACGCCGTGCTGAAGGGCAACGGCCCGTGCAACCAGGAGCGGCTGCGGGCGCGCGTCAAGGCCTGGGATGACGGCCGCTGGGTGCGCGATGCGGCGCTCGCCCATGCGGCCAAGCAGGCGCGCCGCGCGGCGACCGCTTCGTGAGCGGCGCCGCGACCGAGGCGACCGCCGGCGAGTGGCCGCTCTGGGAGATCTTCATCCGTTCGCAGCATGGCCTGGCGCACAAGCATGTCGGCAGCCTGCATGCGCCCGACGTCACCCTCGCGATCCGCAACGCGCGCGACGTGTATACGCGCCGCAACGAGGGCGTGTCCATCTGGGCGGTGCGCTCGGTTGACGTACACGCGTCGGCGCCGGGCGACCGCGAGACGCTGTTCGACCCTGCGAACGACAAGATCTACCGGCATCCGACGTTCTTCCCGATGCCCGACGAGGTCAAGCATCTCTAGCAACGGCATGGACGAGCCGCTGTTCGAATACCTGCTGCGCCTGGGCGACAGCGACCTCGTGCTCGCCCAGCGTCTCGGCGCGTGGGTCGGCCACGGACCGGTGCTGGAGGAGGACATCGCGCTCGCGAACGTCGGCCTCGATCTCCTCGGGCAGGCGCGGTTGTGGCTGGGCTATGCGGGGGAGGTGGAGGCGCGCGTCCACGGGCGGGGCCGCACCGAGGACGAGCTCGCGTTCCTGCGCGACGGTCCGGCATTTCGCAATCTCCAGCTCGTCGAGCATCCTAACGGCGACTACGCGGTCACCATGGCGCGGCAGCTCTATTTCGACCATGCGCACCACCTGCACCTGCAGGGTCTCGCGGGCTCGGCCGACGAGCGCGTCGCGGCGATCGCCGCCAAGGCCGTCAAGGAGACGCGCTATCACGCGGAGCGCTCCGCGAACTGGGTGGTGCGCCTGGGCGACGGGACGGACGAATCGCACGCGCGGATGCAGGCGGCCATCGACGACCTGTGGCCGTACACGGGCGAGTACTTCGCCGCCGACGCCATCGACGCCACTCTCCTCGAGGCGGGCCTCGCCCCCGACCTGGGGTCGCTCCACGCCACCTGGCGCGCTGCGATCGAGGATGTTCTCGCCGCCGCCACGTTGACGGTTCCCACCGGCGCGTCGATGCGCGGCAGCCACGGGCGCGGCGGCCGGCAGGGCGTGCACACCGAGCATCTCGGCCACCTGCTCACCGAGCTGCAGTTCATGCAGCGCGCCTACCCGGGTGCCCGGTGGTAGCCCGCGTGCCGAGCGGGATGAACGACCGCACGGCGGCCGGCGGGGTCGTCCATCCGCGGCCGGGTCCCGACCGGCCCGCGGGGCCCGCGGTGCCGTTCACTGCGCCGCTTGCTGCGCCGCTCGGCAACGACAGCGTGGCAGCCGCATGGACCGCGCTGGGTACCGTGCCGGATCCGGAGGTACCGGTGGTATCGATCGTCGAGCTCGGCATCGTGCGCGCGGTTGCGCGCGAAGCCGGCGGTATCACCGTCGTGCTCACGCCCACCTACAGCGGCTGCCCGGCCACTGCCGTCATCGAGGCCGACGCGCGCGCAGCGCTCGCGGCGGCGGGCGTCACTTCGTGCCGGATCGAGTACCGGCTGGCGCCGGCGTGGACCACCGCGTGGCTCGCCCCGGAAGCGCGCGACCGGCTGCGCGAGTTCGGCATCGCCCCGCCGGGTGGTGCTGCGCGCGTCGACGTGACGGGCATCAGCCCGCTGCGGCGCAACTGCGTTCCCGTGCCATGCCCGCGGTGCGGATCGCAGCACACCACGCTCCTGTCGCAATTCGGCTCGACCGCCTGCAAGGCGTTGTACCGGTGCACCGCATGCCGCGAGCCCTTCGACTACTTCAAGCCGCACTGACGCTCCCGGGCCGCGGGGGACGACGGTGAGCCGCTTCCACCGCCTGGGCGTCGCCCGCGTCGACCGCGAGACGCGCGACGCGGTGACCATCACGTTCGACGTGCCGCCCGACCTGCGCGAGCAGTTCCGCCATGCGCCGGGCCAGCACCTGACGCTGCGAGCCGACGTCGCGGGGCAGGATCTGCGCCGGTCCTATTCCATCTGCTCCGCCGTGCAGGACGACACGCTGCGCATCGCCGTCAAGAAGGCGCCGGGCGGCGCTTTCTCCACATGGGCCAACGAGGCGCTGCGACCGGGGACGGCGGTGGACGTGATGGCGCCCATGGGGCACTTCAACGTCGCCCTCGACCCGGCGGCGGCGCATCGCTACGTCGCATTCGCAGCGGGCAGCGGCATCACGCCGGTGCTGTCGATCATCAAGACCACGCTGGCCGTGGAGCCCGCCACGCACTTCACGCTCTTCTACGGCAACCGCGCCTCCGGCACCGTGATGTTCCGCGACGAACTCGCCGCGCTCAAGGACACGTGGCTGACGCGCTTCAACCTGGTCCACGTGCTGTCGCGCGAGGCCCAGGACATCGAGCTTCTGCACGGGCGCATCGACGCTGCGCGGACCGATGCGTTGCTCGACCATTGGGTTCCCCAGGGGCGGATGGACGCCGTGTTCGTGTGCGGTCCTGAGGGCATGATGGACGCGGTGCAATCGGCGCTTCGCGCGCGCGGCTACCCGGCCGGCCGGATCAAGGTGGAGCGCTTCGCCGCGAGCATTCCCAAGCACACGCACGTGGCGCGTCCGCTGCCCGTGGCCGCGCGTTCCGAATGCGAGGTCACCGTCATCCAGGACGGCACGCGCAAGAGCTACCTGCTTGCCAAGGGCGAGGACAACATCCTCGACGCCGGGCTGCGCAACGGCGTGGAGCTGCCGTATTCGTGCAAGGGCGGGGTATGCTCGACCTGCCGCTGCCGGTTGCTCGAAGGCGAGGTGGACATGGACGTCAACTTCGCGCTGGAGGACTACGAGGTCGCGCGCGGGTTCATCCTGGCGTGCCAGAGCTATCCGGCGACCGACCGAGTGGTCGTCGACTTCGACCAGACCGGCACCGGCTGACCGGCCGGGCGCCACCTCCGCCGGCCGCCGTCTCGCGTGCTAGAGTTTCCGCGTCCCTCACCGCCACGAGAGAATCGCCCTTGCCGCATCCTTTCTTCGAGAAGCACCGCGCCATGCTCGACCGGGCGGTGCAGGCCATCGCCGAGCGCAGCTACTGGTCGCAATTCCCCGAGTCGCCGTCGCCGAAGGTGTACGGCGAAGGCGCCGCCGAAGCGGGCAAGCAGGCCTTCGACGCACTGCTGAATCGCCGCTTCGCGCTGATCCAGCCGGGCGTGGTCGGGCATGCCGGCACCGAGCGCTCTCCATATGGGTTCCCGCTGGGCATCACCTATGCCCGCTCCGACCCGGACAGCCTGTTCCACGCCATCGAGCAGGCCGAGCCGGCCTGGCGCAAGGCGGGCCCGGAGGCCTGGGTGGGCGTGTGCCTCGAGATCCTCACGCGGATCAACCGGGAGAGCTTCCTTTTCGCGCACGCGATCATGCACACCACCGGCCAGGCGTTCGTGATGGCTTTCCAGGCCGGCGGGCCGCATGCGCAGGACCGCGGGCTCGAGGCCGTGGCCTATGCGTGGGACGAGATGCGGCGCGTGCCGGCGTCGGCGTTGTGGGAGAAGCCGCAGGGCAAGAACGAGCCGCTGCGGATGGAGAAGCGCTTTCGCATCGTGCCGCGCGGCATCGCGCTGGTCATTGGCTGCTCCACCTTCCCGACTTGGAACGGCTACACCGGCTTCTTCGCGAGCCTTGCGACCGGCAACGCGGTGGTGGTCAAGCCCCACCCGGGCGCCATCCTGCCGCTGGCGCTCACGGTCCGCATCGCGCGTGACGTTCTGACGGAGGCGGGGTTCGACCCGAATATCGTCACGCTGGCGGTGCACGAGCCCGGCGACGACACCGCGCAGCAGCTCGCCCTGCGCCCCGAGATCAAGATCATCGATTTCACCGGCAGCACGGCGAACGGGCGCTGGCTCGAGGAGCACGCGCGCCAGGCGCAGGTCTACACCGAGAAGGCGGGCGTGAACCAGGTGATCGTCGATTCGACCGCCGACTTCAAGGGCCTGGCGCGGAACCTCGCGTTCTCGCTCGCGCTTTATACCGGCCAGATGTGCACGGCGCCGCAGAACATCTACGTGCCGGCGGACGGAATCGATACCTCCGATGGGCACCTGAGCTTCGACGCGGTGGCGACCGGGCTCGCCGACGCGCTCGGCAAGCTCCTGGCCGATCCTGCCCGCGCGGTCGAGATCCTCGGGGCCGTGCAGAACGACGGTATCGTGCGCCGCCTCGAGGCCGCCCGCTCGCTCGGGAAGGTGCTGCTCGACACACGCGCGGTGCCCCACGCGCAGTACGAGCAGGCCACGATCCGTACACCGCTGCTGGTGAAGCTGTCGCGCACCGACCGCGCGGTGTTCCTCAATGAGTGGTTCGGTCCGATTGCCTTCGTCATCGCCACCGAGTCGACCGACGACAGCCTCGCGATCGCTCGCGACGCTGCGCACGGGCACGGCGCGCTCACCATGTCGCTGTACTCCACCCGCCCGAGCGTGATCGAGCGCGCGGTGGATGTCGCGGCCGACGTCGGCGTGGCGCTGTCGATCAACCTCACCGGCAGCGTGTTCGTGAATCAGTCTGCGGCGTTCTCCGACTTCCACGGCACCGGCGCCAACCCGGCTGCGAACGCGGCGCTCACCGATGCCGCGTACGTCGCCAACCGCTTTCGCGTCGTCCAGCACCGGATGCACGTGTAGCCGCGCATGGCTTTCGAGCAGATCGCCTTCGCGTGCGCCGATGGCATCGCGCGCATCACGCTGAATCGCCCCGAGCGCCTCAACAGTTTCACGCGCCAGATGCACGCCGAGCTGCGCGATGCGCTGGCGCGCGTCCGCGCGGACGCGTCGGCCCGGGTGCTGCTGCTGACGGGCGCCGGGCGCGGTTTCTGCGCGGGCCAGGACCTGTCCGACCGGGCCATAGCGCCGGGCGGTGCGCCCGTCGATCTCGGCCGCTCGATCGAGGAGCACTACGCGCCGCTGGTGCACGCGCTGCGCGCGCTTCCGCTGCCGGTCGTGTGTGCGGTCAACGGCGTGGCCGCAGGCGCTGGCGCGAACATCGCGCTGGCATGCGATATCGTCGTGGCGGCGCGCTCGGCCAACTTCATCCAGGCCTTCTGCAAGCTCGGCCTCGTGCCCGATTCGGGTGGCACGTATTTCCTCCCGCGCCTCGTGGGCACGGCACGCGCGATGGGCCTCGCGCTGCTCGGCGACAAGCTGCCGGCGGAGCAGGCCGCGCAATGGGGGCTGATCTGGCAATGCGTCGACGACGACGAGCTGATGCCCGCGGTGGAGCGGCTGCTCGGCCAACTGGCGCAGGCACCCACGCGCGGGCTGGCCGCGACCAAGCGCGCGCTTCATGCGAGCGCCGGCGCCACGCTCGACGAGCAGCTCGCGCTCGAGCGCGACCTGCAGCGCGAGCAGGGCTACGGCGACGATTACCGCGAGGGCGTCGCGGCCTTCCTGGCCAAGCGCGCGCCGCGGTTCAGCGGGCGCTGAGTCGATGGCCGCGTTGCCGCGCGAGGCGGTCGTGGCGGTGATCGGCGCCGGCGCGATGGGCGCGGGCATTGCGCAGGTCGCAGCGCAGGCGGGGCATCGCGTGATGCTGTTCGACACGCAGGCCGGGGCGGCCGCAGGGGCGCAGCAGGGACTCGCCCGCGTGCTTGCCGCGCTGGCCGCGAAGGGACGCATCGGCGCCGCTGACGCCGACGCTGCGGCCGCGCGCGTCGAGCCGATCGGCAGCCTCGACGCGGTCGCCGGTGCGACGCTCGTGATCGAGGCGATCGTCGAGGACCTGGCGGTCAAGCGCGCGCTGCTCGGACGTCTCGAGTCGCTCGTCGACGCGCGCGCCATCCTCGCCAGCAACACATCGTCGCTGTCGATCACGGCGCTGGCCGCTGGATTGCGCGCGCCCGGCCGCGTGGTGGGCATGCACTTCTTCAATCCGGCGCCGGTGCTGCCGCTGGTGGAGGTGGTGAGCGGGATGGCCACCGACGCCGCGGTCGCCGCCACGGTGCATGCGACCGCCGCGGCGTGGGGCAAGACCCCCGTGCACACGACATCCACGCCAGGCTTCATCGTCAACCGGTGCGCGCGACCGTTCTACGCCGAGGCGTTGCGCCTGCTCGGCGAGCGGGCGGCCGACGTGGCCACGCTCGACGCACTGCTGCGTGACGCGGGCGGCTTTCGGATGGGCCCGTTCGAGCTGATGGACCTCCTCGGCCACGACGTCAATTTCGCGGTCACGCGCAACGTGTTCGACGCGTACTTCGGGGATCCGCGGTTTGCCCCGTCGGTGATCCAGCGGGAGCTTGTCGACGCCGGCTATCTCGGCCGCAAGACCGGGCGCGGTTTCTACGACTACGCCCTCGGCGCGACCCCCTCCATCCCGGCGATCGAGCCGTACGCCGCGCCACCCGACGTCATCACCGTGCACGGCGATCTGGGCGTCGCGGCGGCGCTCGTGCCGCGCTGGCGTGCCGCCGGCGTGCGCGTCGAGGAGCAGGACGCCGTCGCGGCGTTCCCGGACGGCGCGATCGTCGCTGGCGGCGCGTGGCTCGCGCTGTCCGACGGGCGCACGGCCACGGCGCGCGCGACGGCGATCGGCGCGCGGCGCCTGGTGCTGTTCGACCTCGCGCTCGACTACGGGGCCTGCACGCGCCTCGCGATCGCGGCGGCCGATGGCTGCGACACGGAGGCGTGCGGCGCCGCCATTGGCGCGCTGCAGGCTGCCGGCATCGCCCTGTTCCGCCTCGACGACGTGGCGGGCCTCGCCGTGCTGCG
Source organism: Burkholderiales bacterium (assembly GCA_038239945.1). Taxonomy (GTDB): domain Bacteria; phylum Pseudomonadota; class Gammaproteobacteria; order Burkholderiales; family Casimicrobiaceae; genus VBCG01. The sequence goes on along the minus strand of JBBSEG010000007.1, from coordinate 100,037 downwards.
GACTGTCGTCATGCTCGCCAACGAGGCGGCGCTCGCCGTGACCGAAGGCGTGGCCACGCCGGCGGATCTGGACCTCGCGATGCGCAAGGGGCTGAACTATCCGATGGGGCCGCTCGCGTGGGCCGACGCGATCGGCGTGACGCGTGTGCGCCACGTACTGGCGAACCTGGCGGCGCATTACGGCGAAGATCGCTACCGGGTCGCCCCACTCATCGCGCGGCGGGCGGCCGGCGGACGCGCATTGGCCGGCGAGGCCACATGAGCGGCGTCGAGCTGCCGGCCATCCCGGGCGGCGATGCCGCGGACGGAGCCGTCGCGCAGGCGCTCGCCGAGCGGGTCGCCGCCGCGATGTTCGCGCGCGACGCCGCGTCGCGTGCGCTCGGCATGCGCATCCTGCACGTAGCGCCAGGCCAGGCCGTCCTCGGCATGGCCGTGCGCGCCGACATGTTGAACGGCCACGCGATCTGCCACGGCGGTTTCGTGTTCACCCTCGCCGACAGCGCCTTCGCGTTCGCCTGCAACAGCTACAACGAGCGCACGGTGGCGCAGGGCGGGGCAATCGAGTTCCTCGCGCCGGCGCGCGCGGGCGACGAGCTCATCGCGACCGCGCGGGAGCGGCGTCGCTCGGGCCGGACGGGAATCTACGATGTCGAGGTGCGCAGCCAGCGTGACGAGGCGATCGCGCTGTTTCGCGGCCGGAGCTTTCGCATCGACGGTGCCGTGCTGGACGCCGGCGTGCCGCCAGGCTAGCGCGGCCGCGCGTCGCGCAGGAGATACCGATGCCGGTCAGGCCGCTTCGTCCCGCCACGCTCGAGCCGATCGAAACGGCGAGCCGCGACGAGCTCGCGGCGCTGCAGCTCGCGCGGCTTCGCGCGACGCTGGCGCACGCCTATGCCAACGTGCCGCACTATCGGCAGGCGTTCGACCGCGCGGGCGTGCATCCGCTCGACTGCCGCGCGCTGGACGATCTTGCGCGCTTCCCGTACACGGCCAAGGCCGACCTGCGCGACCACTATCCGTTCGGCATGTTCGCGGTGCCCCGCGAGCAGGTCGCGCGCATCCACGCGTCGTCGGGCACCACCGGCAAGCCGACGGTCGTCGGCTACACGCGCGCGGATATCGACACCTGGGCAAGCGTAATGGCGCGCTCGATCCGCGCCGCCGGCGGCCGGCCGGGCGACCTCGTGCACATCGCCTACGGCTACGGCCTCTTCACCGGCGGGCTGGGCGCGCACTACGGCGCGGAGAAGCTCGGCTGCACGGTCGTGCCGATGTCCGGCGGGCAGACCGAAAAGCAGGTGCAGCTCATCGCCGATTTCCGGCCCGACGTGATCATGGTCACGCCGTCGTACATGCTTGCGATCGTCGAGGAGATGGAGCGGCAGGGACTCGACCCGCGCGCCTCGTCGCTGTCGATCGGCATCTTCGGTGCCGAGCCGTGGACACCCACGATGCGCAACGCCATCGAGTCGCGCCTGGCCATCGACGCGATCGACATCTACGGCCTCTCAGAGGTGATGGGGCCCGGCGTAGCGCAGGAATGCATCGAGACCAAGGATGGTCTCACGGTGTGGGAAGACCATTTCTACCCCGAGGTGATCGACCCGGTCACCGGCGCGGTGCTGCCCGACGGAGCGCAGGGCGAGCTCGTGTTCACCTCGCTTACGAAGGAAGCGCTGCCCATCATCCGCTATCGCACCCGCGACCTCACGCGACTGCTACCGCCGACGGCCCGGTCCATGCGCCGGATGGAGAAGATCACGGGCCGTTCCGACGACATGCTGATCATCCGCGGCGTGAACGTGTTCCCGACGCAGATCGAGGAGCTGATTCTGAAGCAGCCGGCGCTGGCGCCGCACTACCAGCTCGAGATCACGCGCCCGCGTGCGCTCGACGAGCTCACGGTCCTGGTGGAGCGCGTGTCGCACGCCAATGCGACGGACGGAGACGCGGCCGGCGCGGGGCTGGCGCACCTCATCAAGAGCCTGGTGGGCGTGACAGCGGCGGTGCGGGTAATGCCGCCCGGCGGAATCGAGCGCTCGCTCGGCAAGGCGAAGCGCATCGTGGACAAGCGCGCGTCGTAGTCCGGGCCGTACAGCGGTCCATTCCTGGTCGCGCCCAGGCCGGCGGCCGCGGCACGGACCCGGCCCGACGCAATGCGGGATCGCTCACATCGATGCCGATCCCGCGACATCGGGCGCGGCCGGCCACGTAGGTCAACGGACCTTCCGGCCCCCAGCCCACGTCGAGGAGTCGCCTCGCCGGGGTGAGCTCCAGGCGCGGAATGGCCTGCGCCATCTCGTCGCGCTCACCCAGGAATGCTGGCCGATGTCCTCCCGGTAGGTCCTGCCGCACCTGCTGCATGAGGGTCGAATCGAACTGCGCGTAGAAGGAATCGTAGCCGCTCGTCCGTGGAGCAGTCCGCTCACTCATGGCGGGCGATCGCAGGCGAAGCCAGCGTGCTGGCAGCGGGATTCATGCGTGCGCTCCGGACGTCCTCGAATTCACCAATCGTCGAGCGGCACGACCGGCAGCACCTCGCCCACGCACGCGCCGAAGCCGATCCGGCGATAACCCTCGCGCTCGCACCACGCGTGGAACGTCACCACATCGCCGTCGTCGAGAAACCCGTGCATCGAGCCGTCGGGCAGCGTGAGCGGCCGCTTGCCGCCCGAGGTGAGCTCGAGGAGCGAGCCGGCCTCGTCGTCCGCCGGACCGGATTGCGTGCCGGTGCCAAGCAGGTCGCCCGGCTGCAGGTTGCATCCGTTGACCGTGTGATGCGCGACGAGCTGGGCGAACGACCAGTAAGAATGCCGGAAATTGCTGCGCGACAGCGTGTACGGAGCCGCGCCCCGCGCGCGCATCGCGGCAGTTTCCAACGTGGCCTCGAGGTTAATATCGATCGCCCCCGCGCCGCGCACCTGCGGCGCGTCGAGATAACGCAGTGGGGCAGGATCGGACGACGGTCGTGTCCACGGCAGCCGGAACGGTGCGAGCGCTTCCAGCGTGACGAGCCACGGCGAGAGCGTGGTGGCGAAATTCTTGGCGAGGAACGGCCCGAGCGGCTGGTATTCCCACGCCTGGACTTCGCGCGCGGACCAGTCGTTGAGGAGGCACATGCCGAACACGTGCTCGTCCGCCTGCGCGATGGGCACGCGCTCCCCCAGCGCATTACCGCGCCCGATGAGGATGCCGAGCTCGAGCTCGTAGTCGAGCCGTTGCGTCGGTCCGAGCACCGGTTCGGTCGCCCCGGGAGGAAGGCGCTGGCCAAGCGGCCGATGGAAGCGCTGCGGGGACACGCCGATCGAGGACGCGCGGCCGTGATAGCCGATCGGCACCCACTTGTAGTTGGGCATGAGCGGCTGGTCGGGACGGAACATTCGCCCGACGCTCGTCGCGTGGTGGATGGAGGCATAGAAATCCGTGTAGTCGCCGATCGATGCAGGCAACGCGTGCTTGACCGCAGCCGCACTGATCAGGCACGCGACGACCCGCTCGCGCGCCGGCTGGCCCTCGCGCAGCAGCTCGAAGACGGCGCGGCGCACCTGCGAGGCGGCGGTCGCGCCCAGCGCCATGAAGGCGTTGAGCGTGCTTTCGGCGCACCGGGCAAGCGCTGCGCCCGCGGGCCCGGACACGAGACCGGTGCGGGCGAGCGCGGCCAGATCGAGCACCTGGTCGCCGATCGCGATCGCCCCGCGCCATGACTCGTCCGATCCGCGCCGGCGGACGACGCCGAACGGCAGGTTCTGGATTGGAAAGTCGGTTTGCGGGTCGTTCGCCGCGGCAACGAAGCTGCGCGTCGAGGCGTCGTGGGTCTCGTCGAGCACGGTCATGGGCGGCCAGGGCGGGCGGGGTCAGGGACGGCCGGTGAAGCGCTTGGGCAGCCCCTGCCAGCATTGGAAATAGTCGGACTGCAGCTCGGCCGCCTCGAGTGCTGCGCGCGTCGGGCGAATCACGTGGCGCGTCTCGAACATGAAGGCCAGCGTATCGCGGATGTATTGCGGCTGGCGGAGGTCGGCGGCCGAAGCCTTCTCGAAGGTCGCGGCGTCGGGACCGTGGCCGCTCATGCAGTTGTGCAGGCTGGCGCCGCCGGGAACGAAGCCCTCCGCCTTGCCGTCGTAGGCGCCGTGCACGAGCCCCATGAACTCGCTGGCGACGTTGCGGTGGAACCAGGGCGGCCGGAACGTGTGCTCCATCGCAAGCACGCGGGGCGGGAACACCACGAAATCCAGGGAATCCACGCCCGCCGTGTCGCTTTGCGATTGCAGCACCAGAAAGATGGACGGGTCCGGATGGTCGAAGCTCACCGAGCCGATGGCGTTGAAGCGCTTCAGGTCGTACTTGTACGGCGCGTAGTTGCCGTGCCAGGCGACGACATCCAGCGGCGAGTGATCGATCGACGCCGACCACAGATGCCCCATGAACTTGGCGACCAGCTCGAACGCACCATCGCGATCCTCGTACCATGCCACCGGCGTCTGGAAATCGCGCGGATTGGCGAGCCCGTTCGAGCCGATCGGCCCGAGGTCGGGCAGCCGCAGCAGCGCGCCGTGGTTCTCGCACACGTAGCCGCGCGCGCTTGCATCCGGCAACCGCACGCGAAAGCGAATGCCGCGCGGGATGACGGCGAGCTCGGTGGGCGCAACCTCGAGCCGGCCGAGCTCGGTTTCCAGGACCAGGCGTCCGTGCTGCGGGACGATCAGGAGCTCGCCGTCGGCGTCGTAGAAAAACCGCTCCATCGACCGGTTCGCCGCGTACACATGGATGGCGACGCCGCTCATCGTCGCGAGGTTGCCGTTGCCGGCCATCGTGACCAGGCCGCCCAGGAAATCCGTCGGCGCAGGGGGCATCGGCAGCGGATCCCAGCGGAGCTGGTCGGGCGGCGTGACTACGTCGAAGCGGCCGGCGATGCGGCCGTCGTCGATGCGGCGGAACGGCGCGTGCATGGCCGCCGGACGGATGCGATACAGCCAGCTCCGCCGGTTGTGCGCGCGCGGCGCCGTGAAGGCCGTACCCGACAGCTGCTCGGCGTAGAGGCCATACGCCACGCGTTGCGGCGAGTTCTGCCCCACCGGCAGCGCGCCCGGCAGCGCCTCGGTGGCGAATTCGTTGCCGAATCCGGACAGGTAGTCGAGTGGAGCGGCGTTTCCCTGCGCGGCCGGGGGGGCGCCGGCAAGGGTCTTGCGCGTGTGCATGGATGCGCTTTCGGCGACGGTATGGCGAGGGCGAGTGACGATTATGGACAAAGGCGGGCGCGCCCGCTAGGCTCGACGCCGATGACCTTTCGACACGTCACCGATTTCGTCGTCGAGTTCGGCGACTGCGATCCTGCGCGGATCGTGTTCTATCCCAACTTCATGCGCTGGATGGACGCGGCGTCGCTGCACTATTTCGCCGCGGCCGGCGTGCCGCCCTGGCATCGCCGCGCTAGCGCCGACGGTGTCCTCGGCACCCCCATCGTCGACCTGCAGGTGCGCTTCCTGGCACCCGCCACCTATGGCGACCGCATTGCCGTCGAGACGAGCGTCGCAGAATGGCGCAAGCGCAGCTTCGTGATGCTGCACGCCATCCGGCGCGGCGCGACGCTGCTCGTGGAAGGACGCGAGGTGCGGGTGTTCGCACGCCCGCATCCCGACGACGCCGGGCGCATCCAGGCCATGCCCGTGCCGACCGACGTGCTGGCGGCGTGCGGGGCCGGCAGCGCGTGAGGCACGCCCGCTCCGGCGCCGCGCGCACGCTGCGCTACCATGGCCCATGCCGCGGAAGCCGGCGCCCGCCACTGGAACGACGCCATGAGTGACAAGCAATTCGCCTCGCAGGCCGACCTCGCGGTCAAAGCGATCAGTTTCGATCGCCTCTCCGACCACGCCTACGCGTACACCGCAGAGGGCGATCCGAATACGGGGGTCGTGATCGGCGACGAGTCGGTGATGGTCATCGACACGCAGGCCACGCCCGTGATGGCTCAGGACGTCATCCGGCACATCCGCACCGTCACCGACAAGCCGATCGAGTACGTGGTGCTGACCCACTATCACGCGGTGCGCGTCCTCGGCGCGTCCGGTTACGCGCCGCGGCACGTGATCGCGAGCCGGGACACCTTCGACCTCATCACGGAGCGCGGCGAGGCCGACATGCGCAGCGAGATCGAGCGCTTTCCGAGGCTGTTCCAGGCGGTCGAATCGGTGCCGGGGCTGACGTGGCCCACGCTGGTGTTCGAGAAGCGCATCACGCTCTGGCTCGGCAAGCTGCAGGTCGAGATCATGCAGCTCGGCCGCGGGCACACCAAGGGCGACACGGTGGTCTGGCTGCCACAGGATCGCGTGCTGTTCTCGGGCGACCTGGTCGAATCTGCCGCGACCCCCTACACGGGCGACGCGTATCTTGCCGACTGGCCGGCCACGCTCGACGCGCTCGAGGCCCTCAACCCCGCGAGCCTGGTGCCCGGGCGCGGCGCCTCTCTGCGCACGCCGGAGGCCGTGAAGGAGGGGCTCAACGGCACGCGTGCGTTCATCACCGCCATGTTCGACGAGGTCAAGCGGGGCGTCGCGGCGGGCGACGACCTGCGCGCGATTTACCGCGCCACGTACGCCGCCTTGAAGCCGAAGTTCGGCCATTGGGTGATCTTCGATCATTGCCTGCCGTTCGACGTGACGCGCGCGTACGACGAGGCGACGCGCTATCGCGATCCGCGCATCTGGACCGCCGAGCGCGACCGCGAGATGTGGGCCACGCTGGAAGGGTAGGGCGAGCCCGCGGCCCGTGCGGCGCATTGGCATGGACGCGCGCGTGAATCCGGCGTGAACCCTCGCGTAAATCCTGTCTACGCGTTCCGGCCGCCCCCCGAGCTAGCCGCCGGGCGCGGCCGCTGCACGGTGGCCATCGTGGGCGCAGGCCCGGTCGGCCTGGTCGCGGCGCTCGACCTCGCGCAGCGCGGCATCCGCGCGGTGCTGCTCGACGACGACTGCACCGTGAGCGTCGGCTCGCGCGCGATCTGCTACGCCAAGCGGACGCTGGAGATATTGAACCGGCTCGGCTGCGGCGAGGCCGTGGCGTCGCGCGGCGTGCAATGGAGCGTGGGACGCGTGTTCTTCGGGAATGCGCAAGCGTATCGATTCGACCTGCAGGACGAGCCCGGGCAGCGGTGGCCCGCGTTCGTGAATCTCCAGCAGTATCACCTCGAGGAGATCCTGGTGGACCGCGCGGTTGCCGCCGGCGTGGACGTGCGCTGGCGCAGCGAGGTGACCGGCGTCGTTCCGGCGCAGGATGGCATGCGGCTGCGCGTCGCCACGCCGGGGGGAAGCTACGATCTGGACGCCGACTGGGTCATCGCCGCGGACGGCACGCGCGGCGTGATGCGCCGCCTGCTCGGCATCGAGACGCAGGGCCAGGTATTCGCCGACCGCTTCCTGATCGCGGATGTCCGCATGCGCTCGAGCTTCCCGACGGAGCGGTGGTTCTGGTTCGATCCGCCGTTCCACCCGGGGCAGTCGGTCCTGCTGCATCGCCAGGGCGACGACGTGTGGCGGGTCGATTTCCAGCTCGGCCCCGATGTCGACCCCGAGGCCGAGCGCCAACCCGAGCGCATCGGGCCGCGCCTGCGGGCGATGTTCGGGGCGGACGTCGACTTCGAGCTGGCGTGGGCGAGCGTGTACACGTTTCGCTGCCAGCGCATGGCGCGGTTCGTCCACGGCCGGGTGATTTTCGCCGGCGACGCCGCCCATCTGGTGAGTCCGTTCGGCGCCCGCGGGGCGAACAGCGGGATGCAGGACGCCGACAACCTCGCGTGGAAGCTCGCGCTCGTCGCGCAGGGTCGCGCGCCGGAGCGCCTGCTCGAGTCCTACGACCGCGAGCGCACCCGCGCGGCCGACGAAAACATCCTCCATTCGACGCGCGCGACCGATTTCATCAGCCCGAAGACTCCGGTGGCGCGTCTCTTCAGGAACGCGGCGCTCGAGCTCGCGCGGCGCCACCCGTTCGCCCGCCGGCTCGTCAACAGCGGGCGGCTGTCGACGCCGACCGCCCTGCTCGATTCGCCGCTCTCGACCGCGGATGCCGCAGTCGAGTTCGACGCGCGCGCAGCGGGCACCGCGCCCGGCATGGCCGCCGTCGACGCGCCCGTTGCAGGACCGCGCGGCGGCTGGCTCCTCGACTACCTGGGCGACGGGTTCACGCTGCTGTCGTTCGGCGCGCTCCCCGGCGCCGCCGCGGCCTTGCTGGGGCATGCCGCCATCTACTGCGGAACCGTCTGCGTCGAGGCCGAAGCGCCCGCGCCGGCGCTGCGCATCGAGGATCCGCACGCGCTCCTCGCGCAGCGTTACGCCGCCCGTCCCGGCACCTGCTATCTCTTCCGCCCGGACCAGCACGTGTGCGCGCGCTGGCGTGCATTCGATGCGCATGCCGTGCAGGCTGCGATCGCACGCGCCACGGGCGCACCTTGAGCCGGCGGATGCAGCAACGAAGGAGACTTGATGGCCCCGCTCAACACTGCGCCTAACCTCGTCGATCCCGACGACTTCTACGCACGGCTTATCGCGATGCACCGGGGACTCGACGAGGCCGCGAGCGCGCGGTGCAACGCGCGCCTGATCCTGTTGCTCGCCAATCACATCGGCGACGCCGAAGTGCTGGCCGCCGCCCTCGCGGCGGCGCGCGAGGAGGACGCGGCGGGGGTGGCATAATCGACCGCGACCCTTCAGAGCGAGCGCTCATGGACTATCAGAACATCCTGGTCGAGACGCGCGAACGCGTCGGCTTCATCCGCCTCAACCGCCCGCAGCGCCTGAACGCACTCAACGACGCGCTCGCAAGCGAGCTCGTCGCGGCGCTCGCGGCCTTCGACGCCGATCCGGGCGTCTCGGTGACGATCATCGCGGGCAGCGACAAAGCGTTTGCGGCGGGCGCCGACATCGGCGCAATGGCCGAGTGGGACTATGCCAAGGTGTACGGCGACGACTACATCACGCGCAACTGGGACGCGATCCGCCGCATCCGCAAGCCGGTGATCGCGGCCGTGGCCGGCTACGCACTGGGCGGCGGCTGCGAGCTCGCAATGGCGTGCGACATCATCGTGGCCGCGGACACCGCGCGCTTCGGCCAGCCCGAGGTCACCATCGGCACCATGCCCGGCTTCGGCGGCACGCAGCGACTGCCGCGCGCGGTGGGCAAGGCGAAGGCGATGGACTGGTGCCTGACGGGCCGGATGATCGACGCCGCCGAGGCGGAGCGGTCCGGCCTGGTCGCGCGGGTGGTGCGGGCGGAGGCGCTGGAGGCCGAGGCGATGGCGCTGGCGGAAAAGATCGCCGCCCATTCGCTACCCGTCGTGCTCAAGATCAAGGAAGCCATCAACCGGGCCTACGAGTCGTCGCTCGCCGAGGGCCTGTTGTTCGAGCGGCGCGAGTTCCACGCCACCTTCGCACTCGCCGACCAGAAGGAGGGCATGCGCGCCTTCGTCGACAAGCGCAAGCCGTCGTTCGGAAATCGCTAGAGGTCCCGCCGCGTGGCGCTCGACGCGCAACGGATCCTCGCCCGCTGCGCCGAGCTCGCGGCCCATTCGGAGCAGCCGGACGGGTTGACGCGCGTGTTCCTGTCCCCGGAGCAGCGCGCGGTCAACGCGCTCGTGCTCGAGTGGATGCGCGCGGCCGGCATGGAGGCCGCGCTCGACGCGATCGGCAACTGCGTCGGCCGGTACGAATCCGCGCCGCCGGGCGCATCGGCCCTGATGCTGGGGTCGCACCTCGACACGGTGCGCGATGCGGGGCGTTACGACGGCATGCTCGGAGTGGTGACCGCGATCGAATGCGTGGCGGCGCTCGCGCTGCGGCGCCAGCGGCTGCCGTTCGCGATCGTCGTGGTGGGCTTCGGCGACGAGGAAGGCGTGCGTTTCGGGTCGACGCTTCTCGGCAGCCGCGCCATCGCGGGCACCTTCGACCTGGCGCTCCTCGACCGCCCCGGGCGGGACGGAGTCCCGCTGCGTGAGGCCCTCCAGAGCTTCGGGCTCGACCCCACGCGCGTGGCGACAGCTGCGTTCGCGCCGCGCGAGGTGGCCGCGTATGTCGAGCTCCACATCGAGCAGGGGCCCGTGCTCGAGGCGGAAGGGCTGCCGGTCGGCGTGGTAACGGCCATCAACGGCGGCTATCGGTTCAACGTGAATGTCACCGGCATGGCGGGGCATGCCGGCACGGTCCCGATGGCGCTGCGCCGCGACGCGCTCGCCGGGGCGGCCGAATGCATCGGTGCCGTCGAGTCGGTGGCCGGCAACGCGCTCGACGTCGTCGGCACGGTGGGGCGCATCGAGGCGCTGCCGGGCGCGATGAACGTCATCCCGGGCCGCGTGCGGTTCTCGCTGGACTTGCGCGCGCCCACCGATGCGCAGCGGGCGGCCGCGCTGGCGGACATGCGGACGCGTTTCGAGGCGATCGCGCGGCGCCGCGGCCTGGCGCTCGCGCTCGAGCCGGTGTGGGAGGCATCCACCGCGCAATGCGACGCGCGCCTGCAGGCGCAGCTAGCCGCCGCAGTGGCGGCCGAGGGAATTGGCGTGCGCCACCTGCCTTCGGGCGCCGGGCACGACGGGATGGCGCTGATTGCCATCGCGCCGATCGGCATGCTGTTCGTGCGGTGCACGGGAGGCATCAGCCACCACCCCGACGAGGCCGTGACGGTCGAGGATGTCGACGCCGGCGCGCACGTGCTGTTGCGCTTCATCGAGGCGTTCGAAGCGACGAGCGCCGCGCCATGAGCGGCACCGACGCGCACGTTCGCGCGTACCTCGCGCAGCACCGCGCCGCCGCCGTGTCGTTCCTGGCGGCCCTGGTGCGCACGCCGTCCGACAATCCGCCCGGGGACTGCGCGCCGCACGCATTGCGCGCTGCCGGGCTGCTGGAAGACCTCGGATTGCCGGTGACCCGGCATGTCGTGCCTGCAGCGCTCGTCGCGGCGAACGGCATGTGCTCGTGCGTCAACCTGGTGGTCCGGCTGGTGTTCGGGCAGGGGCGCGGGCCCACCATCGCCCTCAATGCGCACGGCGACGTCGTCCCGCCCGGTGCCGGCTGGACCACCGATCCATACGGCGCGGAAGTGCGCGGCGGGACGATGTACGGGCGGGGCGTCGCCGTCTCCAAGTCGGATTTCTCGACCTACGCCTTCGCCGCGCTGGCGCTGCGCGATGCCGTGGCGCACGGCGCACCGCTCGACGGCGCCGTCGAACTGCACTTCACGCATGACGAGGAGGTGGGCGGCGCCATCGGACCCGCGTGGCTCCTTGCCGAGGGTCTGTCGCGTCCCGACTACGCGATCTGCGCGGGATTCGCGCATTCGATCACCACGGCGCACAACGGCTGCCTGCATGTCGAGGTCGAGGTGCGCGGACGCAGCGGGCATGCCGCCGAGCCGGCCAGGGGCATCGACGCGCTGGAGGCCGCCACGGGCATCCTCGCCGATCTCTACGCGCTGCGGCGCACGTTCGGCGCGGTCGCCTCCGGCGTCGCCGGAATCGGGCCACCGACGCTGGTGGTGGGCTTGATCAGCGGCGGCATCAACACCAACGTCGTGCCTGACGACGTGCGCTTCCGCATCGACCGGCGCATCGTCCCGAGCGAGTCGCCCGCCGCTGCCGAGGCCGCGCTCGTTGCCGCCGTCGAGTCTTCCGCGCTTCGCTGGCCCGGCGTCACGGTCGCGGTGCGCCGCATCCTGCTCGCTTTGCCGTTCGTGCCCATCGCGGGGCAGGAGCGCCTCGTGGAAGCCCTTGGACGGCGCGGGCGCGAGGTGCTGGGTGCGACGCTGCCCGTGCACGGCGTCCCCATCTACACGGACGCGCGCCACTATTCGGGGGCGGGCGTCCCGGCCGTCCTCTACGGGGCCGGTCCGCGGACGCTGGAGGAGGCGAACGGACATCGCGCCGACGAGCGCCTGGCGCTGTCCGACCTGTATGCGGCCACCGAGGTGGTGGCGCTCGCGCTGGCCGACCTCCTGGCACCGGGGGCGCCGCGCTGACCGATCCGTCCAGGCACGCGTCGTCCTTCAGGCCGGCAGCCCCGGAACTTGCGCCGGCCCGCGAGTGACCAACCGCATCAAATGCCGCGTCCGCGGGGCTGCGCGAACAGCGCCCGCGTACCCAGGCATCGCAGATTGCAATCTTTACCGGTATCCGGTTGGCTTCAGCTGCGTATCGACGCGGCATCGGGGGAAATCCATGCGGCTGCGTTCCGAATCCGTCATTCGCGCGGCCCTGCCGCGTTTCCGCGACGAGCCGTCGATCGAGCGCGTCGTCAACCGTCTGCGGACCGATGCCGCGGCCGAGCGGCGCGCCCTCGTTAGCGGGCTCCGCGCAAGCCCCGCCTCCATCGCTCCGAAATATTTCTACGACGCCCTCGGTTGCGCGCTGTTCGGGGCGATCTGCGAGCTGCCGGAGTACTACCCGACGCGCACCGAGCGCGCGATCTTCGACCGGCGGCGCAGCGATATCGCGGCCGCGATCGGCCGCGGCAAGCAGCTCGTCGACCTCGGCGCGGGTGACTGCGCGAAGGCGGCCGCATGGCTGCCGTTCCTGGGGCCGGCGCGCTATGTCGCCGTCGACATCGCCGGCGACGCGCTGCACGCCTCGCTTGCGCGGCTCGCCCTCGAGCATCCCGACCTCGAGCTGCGCGGCGTCGTCGCCGATTTCACGCAGGGTCTCGACCTGCGCGACGAGCTCGACGCCCGGCCGGCGACTTTTTTCTACCCGGGCTCGTCGATCGGCAACTTCGCACCGGAGGAAGCCGGCGCGTTCCTGATGGACATTCGCGGCCATTGTGCCGGCGTGCCGGGCAGCGGGCTCCTGATCGGCGTGGATACGCGCAAGGACCCAGCCCGCCTCGAGGCGGCGTACGCCGACGCGCTCGGGGTGACCGCCGCCTTCAATCGCAATGTCCTGCTGCACGTCAACCGCATTCTCGGCACCGACTTCGCTCCCGAGGCGTTCGGCCACGAGGCGCGGTACGACGCCGCCCGCGGCCGCATCGAGATGCACCTGCGCGCGCTGCGCGACGCCGTCGTGCACATCGACGGCGTGCCGCGCACGTTCGTCGCAGGCGAGCGCATCCACACGGAGAACTCCTACAAGTACGCGCCGGACGATTTCGCCGCCACCCTCCGCGCGGCGGGGTTCGCGCACGTGCGCACGTGGAGCGACGACGCCGGCGATTTCGCGGTGTACTACGCCACCTGAAGCGCCTCCACCGGAGGGCACGCTTGCCCGGTCCGGGACGACGCCTAGAACGTGGCTTCGAGCGCCGCGACCAGCGCGGGCGTGATCTCGGGCATCACGCCGAACCATGCGGCAAACGCCGGGCGGGCCTGGTTGAGCAGCAGCCCCAGCCCGTTGACGGTGCGATGGCCGCGCGCCTGGGCGTCGGCCAGCAGGGGCGTGACCGGCGGCGTGTAGATGAGATCGCCCACGATGGCGTGCGGCGGCAGGGCGTCGAGCGCGAGGTCGAGTGCCGGCTTGCCCGCCATGCCCTGGTTGGTCGCGTTGACCAGCAGCGCGACGTCCGCTAGTGCGTCGGCACGCCGTTCCCACGGGACGGCGGTGACCGGCGGGCCGTAGTCGTCGGCCATCCGCCGGGCGCGCTCGGGCGAGCGGTTCACCACGCGGATGTCGCGCGCGCCCCGCGCCGCGAGGCTTGCCGCCACGGCGCGTGCCGCACCGCCTGCGCCGATGACGGCGATCGGTCCGCTGTCCGGGTGCCATGCCGGCACGGCATCGCGCACGCTTTGCACGAAGCCGTTGCCGTCGTTGTTGAAGCCGCGCAGCGAGCCGTCGGGCTGCACGACGATCGTGTTCACCGCGCCGATGCGCTGCGCCAGCGGGTCGACGTCATGCAGCAGCGGCATCACGGCCTGCTTGTGCGGCGTGGTGACGTTGCATCCGCGCAGACCGAGCGCGGCGAGCCCCGGCAGCGCCACCGTGAGCTTCTCCGGCGGCACCGCGAAGAGCACGTACCGGCCAGGGATGCCGTGCTGGGCGAGCCAGTGATTGTGGATCGTGGGCGAGCGCGAATGCGCGACGGGCCAGCCGAGTAAGCCGGCAATGCCGAATGCGTGCGGCGTGGCGTCCATCGCAGTGTCGCGTGCGGCGGCTACTTCGCCGGCGCCGCGGGGAGCGTGCCGACGACCTGCTGCTTGCCCGCCACCACCTTGGTGATGAAGCTCTCGCGGTCGAGGTCGCCGTTCTGGTCGAAGGAAACGTCCATCAGCACGCCGGGCGTGTCCTTGACGGAGATCCTGGCGGTCTTCATCGCCGCGGCGAACGCCTTGCGGTCGAACTTGCCGACCTTCTCGGTGACCGCCTTGACGATGTAGACAGCGGTGTAGCCCTTGATGCCGTTGTGGTCGGACTTGGACTTGAATTCCTTCTGGAACTTCTCGTCGTACGCCTTGATGAGCGGCTCGGGCGCGTCGGCGGTGAGGCCCACGTGCGCGACCGCGCCGTTGGCGGCATCGCCCGCGAGCTCGATCACCTTCTGGCTGGTGAGCACCGTCTCGCCGACGATCGGCTTGTCGTAGCCCTGCTTGCGCAGCTCGCGCAGCGCACGCGCCGACTCCTCCTCGTTGGTGTAGACGAACAGCGCGTCTGCATTCGACTGCTTGGCCTTCAATACGGCGCCCGAGAAGTCGAGCTGGCCCGGATCGGTCGAGATGTCCGCCACCATCTTGATGCCGACGGCGTCGATGGCCTTGACGAACACGTCGCGGCCGCCCTTGCCGAAATCGTTGTTGACCCACATCACCGCGACGGTCTTGGCCTTGACCGTTTCGTTGAGGTAGCGCGCGACCTTCGGCATGGCTGCGGTCTGCGTGAACGACGTCCGGAAGATGTACGGATTGCCCTGTTGCGTGATCGCAGCGGCTTCGCCGCCGGTGAAGTTCGGAATCTCGGCACGGCGCGTCTCGGCCATGCTGACCAGGATCGAGCCGGAGAACACCGGTCCCATGACGACGTATGCCTCCTGGTCGACGGCCTTCTGCGCGAGCGCCTTGGCTGTCTGGGGCTGCGACTGCGTGTCCATCGAGGTGTACTCGATCTTCTTGCCCAGGATGCCGCCGGCGGCGTTGATCTCCTTGACCGCGAGCTTCACGCCGTTGTCGAAGTTCGTGCCCGACGTGGTGCCGGTGCCGGACAGCTCGACCAAGCCGACGATCCGTACGACATCCTGGGCGAGCGACGGGGTCGCGGCGATCGACAGCAAAAGGCCCGCGTACAGCCAGTGGTAGCGCTTCATTTGAATCCTCCGGGTGGGCGCGCGGTGGCCGCGTCGCAAGTTAATGGCGATTCTGGCACAGCGCCGCTTAACCGGGACCCGCGCGCCCTTGGAAGCGGTGCGGTTAGCGAACAGGCGGCGAACGCGCCTGGTGCGCGCCGAGGTCCCGCGCGGCTAGCGTGCGAGGCGGATGCCCGAGAACTGCCAGCGTGCCTCGGGCGGAAAGAAATTGCGGTACGTGGGACGCACGTGTCCCGCCGGCGTGGCGCACGAGCCGCCGCGCAGGACGTACTGGTTGCACATGAACTTGCCGTTGTACTCGCCCAACGCGCCTTCGACCGGACGATAGCCCGGATAGGGCGCATAGCTCGACGAGGTCCATTCCCAGACGTCGCCGTACATCTGCGCGGGTCCCGCGCCGGCGCCACCGTCGGCGGGCAGCGGATGCAGCGCCCCGTGGTCCATGAAATTGCCGGCCATCGCGACGCCGCGGGAGGAGAGCTCCCATTCGTATTCGGTGGGCAGCCGGGCCCCCGCCCAGCGCGCGTAGGCGTCCGCCTCGAAGTAGCTCACGTGCGTCACCGGAGCGTGCGCGTCGAGGTCGGCCATGCCGTGCAGCGTGAACGTGCGGAACGCCCGCGTATCGTCGCGGCGGCTCCAGTACAGCGGTGCGTGCCAGCCGCGGGCCTGCACCGCGTCCCAGCCGAGCGACAGCCAGAGTTCGGGGCGCCGGTAGCCGCCGTCGGCGATGAACGCCGCGAACTCCCCGTGCGTGACCGGCCGCGACGCGAGCTCGAATGGCGCGACGAAGGCCTGGTGCGCCGGGCCTTCGTTGTCGAATGCAAAGCCCGGCTGGTCGTGCCCGAACCACCCGAGTCCCCCGGAAAAGGGCAACCAGGCGAGCGGGCAGGGCATGACCGCCGTCAACGGCCAGCGCGGTCGGTAGGCGGGTTTCAGCGGATTGGCCGCCAGCAGGTGCTTGAGATCGGTGAGGATGAGCTCCTGGTGCTGCTGCTCGTGGTTGAGTCCGAGCACGACGAGCCCCGCGAGCGCGGGGGCGACCGGCTCGGCGAGCAGCGCCCGCAGCGCATCGTCGACGTGGCGCCGGTACGCGCGCACCTGGGAAAGGTCGGGGCGCGACAACAGGCCGCGCTCGGGCCGCGGATGCTTGTCCCCGATGCCGTTGTAGTACGAATTGAAGAGGACCCGGAACTGGGGATCGAAGGCCACGTACGACGGGGAGATCTGCGCGAGGACGAAGGTCTCGAAGAACCAGGTCGTGTGCGCGAGGTGCCACTTGACCGGGCTCGCGTCGGGCATCGACTGCAGCGCGCAATCCTCCGCCGACAGCGGCGCCGCCAGGGCGTCGGTCGCATGGCGCACTGCCGCAAACCGGGCGGCGAGCGAGCCGCCGGCGACTTGGCTCGCAAGCTCGTCCGCGCGCGGCGCGGGTCGGTGTTTCGTCATGGCGTTGCCCCCTTGGACCGAACGCGGCCCGCTGGCGGGCGGGCGGCATCGGCGTCATTGGATTGACACCGCGCGCAGTAAAAAAGTGCCCGCCCGTTGGCCTCGACCCGCCGGATCCGCGTGCCGCAGTCCCAGCACGGCTCGCCGGCGCGAGCGTAGGCGCGAAAGCGCAGCGCGCCCCGCGTAACGCCCGCGGCCTGCAGGCGTTTCACGTGCGCGGCGGTATTGGTAATGCCCGCCTCGCGGTAGCTGCGCATCGACACCTCGCGAATCGCGCGCGCGAGCCGGTCGCGTGCCGCGGCGGTGAGCGTCCCGGCGCGCGTGTCGTGCGGCAGCCGGGCCGCGAACAGGATGTCGCTGCGCAGGTAATTGCCGATGCCCGCGATGAATCCCTGGTCGAGGAGCAGGGCGCCGAGCGTGCTGCGCGCGCGCGACGGTGCCTTCAGGCGCGCCGCGATGACGGCCGGCGTGGTGGCGGCGTCGAGGACGTCCGGACCGAGCCTGGCGATGAAGGCATGCGCGTCCACCGCTTCGGTCGCGATCAGCTCGATCTTCGTGGCGCTGTAGAGCGCGGCCAGCGCCTCGGTGTTGCCGAGGACCACGCGCAGGATGCGCCGGCCGGACGCGGGGTCGCGTTTCGCGGGCATGACGCGCCACTTGCCGTAGAGCTGGTTGTGGCTGTAATGCGTGAGCCCGTTGGCGAACTCGATCAGCATCGCCTTGCCGCGCGCGTAGGCCCGCACCACCGTCACGCCGCGCAGGCGCCTCGCCTTCGCGCCCAGCCCGGGCACGTGGTATTCGACCCGGGTGAGCGGGCGTCCTGCCAGCGCGGCGTCGATCGCATCGGCCTCGCGGCGGATCTCCGGACCCTCGGGCATGTCGTCAGCGGACGTGCACGGCGGCCGCGCCGGCGGCGAATGCCCCGATCACCGCGGGGGCGAATCCTTCGGCCGCAAAGCGGGCGAGGACCTCCGCTCGCGCCTCGGGCGCGCAGGCGACCAGCAAGCCGCCGGAGGTCTGCGGATCGGTGAGCACGTCGCGCGTCCACGCCGGGACGGCCGGGTCGATGGTGACGTCGTGGCCGTAGCCGGCCCAGTTGCGGGCCGATGCGCCCGTGACCAGTCCCTCGGTGGCCAGCTCGGCCACGCCCGGATGCAGCGGGACGGCAGCCACCGATAGTGTTGCGGCCGCCCGCGACGCGCGGCACATCCCGAGCAGATGGCCGAGCAGCCCGAAGCCGGTTACATCCGTCATCGCATGCACGCTCGGGTCACGCGCCAGGGCCAGCCCCGGCGTGTTGAGGCGCGTGCCACTGTCGACCAGGGTCGCGTACTGGGCGGCGGACAGCCGGTCCCGCTTGAGCGCCGCGCTGTAGATGCCCATCCCGAGCGGCTTGCCAAGGATCAGGACATCGCCCGCCTGCGCGCCGCCGTTCCGCTTGACGTGGCGTGGATCGACCACGCCGATCGCCACCAGACCGTAGATCGGCTCGACCGAGTCGATCGTGTGCCCGCCCGCGATCGGGATCCCGGCCCGGCGGCAGGCGGACTCGCCGCCGGCGAGGATGGCGCGGATGGTCTCCACGGGCAGTCGGTCGACCGGCATGCCGACCAGCGCGAGGGCGAACAGCGGCGTGGCCCCCATCGCGTATAGGTCGGAGATGGCGTTGGTGGCGGCAATGGCGCCGAAGTCGTGCGGATCGTCCACGATCGGCATGAAGAAGTCCGTCGTGGCGACGATCGCCTGGTGCGAATCGAGCTGCCACACCGCCGCGTCGTCGGCGTCCTCGATGCCCACCAGCAGTGCCGCCGGGACCGCCGCCGGCGCCGACTGCGCGAGGATCTGGCGCAGCACGCCCGGCGCGATCTTGCAGCCGCAGCCGCCGCCATGCGAGAAAGCGGTGAGGCGCAGCGGGGGCGTTTCGGGAGCGTTCATGGGGCACGGCCGGCGGGTCGGACCCTCCATTCTAGCGGCGGACCCCAGGGGGCGCTCCGCGGCCCGGCGGCGCTTCTCTAGCGGCGTGGGCTCGCGTAGCATCGGGGCACCGAACGGTCCGGGCATCCGGCAAGGCGCGGCGGGCACCGCGCGACGCCGATTGTCATAAGCGACCCCGGCTGCCACTCACGAGGAGCGTGTTTGAACCCGACGGACATTGCACACCCCGACTACTTCCACCGCGTCGTCGATTGTCAGTGGGCCTGCCCGGCCCATACCCCGGTTCCCGAATACATCCGCCTGATCGCGGCCGGCCGCTACGGCGACGCCTATCTCGTCAACTGGGAGTCCAATGTATTCCCGGGCATCCTGGGCCGCACGTGCGACCGTCCGTGCGAGCCGGCCTGCCGCCGCGGCCGTGTCGAGGAGGGCGCCCCCGAGCATCGCCGCAACGGGGACAAGCCCGAGCCCGTCGCGATCTGCCGGTTGAAACGCGTCGCGGCTGACTACAAGGAAGACATCCGTCCGCGGCTGCCGCGACCGCCGCGGGTGCGCAACGGCAAGCGCGTTGCGCTGGTCGGCGCCGGGCCCGCCTCGCTCACCGTGGCGCGCGACCTAACGCCCCTGGGCTATACGTGCGTGGTGTTCGACGGCGACGCCCAGGCCGGCGGAATGATGCGCACGCAGATCCCCAAGTTTCGCCTGCCCGATCGCGTGATCGACGAGGAGGTCGGCTACATCGTGGACGGCGGCATCGACTTTCGGGCGGGCGCGCGGGTGGAGTCGATGAACGCGCTGCTCGCAGAGGGCTACGACGCAGTTTTCGTGGGCAGCGGCGCGCCGCGCGGCCGCGACCTCGACCTGCCGGGCCGGCGGGAGGCCGCGGCCCACATCCACATCGGCATCGATTGGCTGTCGTCGGTGTCGTTCGGCCACGTCACGTCCATCGGCCGGCGGGTGATCGTGCTGGGCGGCGGCAATACGGCGATGGACTGCTGCCGCAGCTCCCGCCGGCTCGGCGGCGAGGAGGTGCAGGTGGTGGTGCGCTCCGGCTTCGAGGAGATGAAGGCCTCGCCGTGGGAGAAGGAGGATGCGATGCACGAAGGCATCCCGATCCGCAACTACCTCGTTCCGAAGGCTTTCGTCCACCAGGATGGCCGCCTCACCGGCGTGACGTTCGAGCCGGTCGCGCCGCAAGCGGATACGAACGGACGCCGCGTCCTGCGGCCCACCGGCGCGCCCGCGGTGGAGATCGCGTGCGACGATGTGCTGGTCGCCATCGGCCAGGAGAACGCGTTTCCGTGGATCGAGCGCGACAGCGGAATCGCGTTCGACGCCACAGGCATGCCCATCGTCGACGCGGCGACCATGGCGGCGTCGCGGCCGGACGTCTATTTCGGGGGCGACTCCGCGTTCGGCCCGAAGAACATCATCTGGGCGGTCGCGCACGGCCACACGGCCGCGATCTCGATCGACCTGTACTGCCGCGGCGAGCCGCTCGCGCCGCGGCCCGCGCCGCACGTGAACCTGATGTCGCAGAAGATGGGCATCCATGAGTGGAGCTACGACAACGCCGTCCAGCCCGACGCGCGCTATCGCGTGCCGCTGCGCGACACCGTGATCGCGTTGAAGGACATCCGCGCCGAGGTCGAGCTCGGCTTCGATTTGAAGGCGGCGTTCGCCGAGGCGCAGCGCTGCCTCAACTGCGACGTGCAGACCGTCTTCGCGGATCGGCTGTGCATCGAGTGCGACGCGTGCGTCGATATCTGCCCGATGGACTGCATCACCTTCACGGTCAACGCGGGCGAGGCGGATCTGCGGCAGCATCTGAGCGCGCCGGCCGCCAACCTCGCGCAACCGTTGTATGTGTCCAGTCCGGTGAAGACGGGCCGCGTCATGGTGAAGGACGAGGACGTGTGCCTCCACTGCGGGCTGTGCGCCGAGCGCTGTCCGACCGGTGCGTGGGACATGCAGAAGTTCCTGCTCGAGATGGCCCAGGCGGACGATCGCTGCCGGCGGGGCGCGGCGACGCCTGCCCGGCAGCCCGTCGACGCGCTGGCGGCGGACTGACATGAGGACACTCGGCCGGGCCCCGGCGCGCGTCAACGACTTCGTCGTGAAGTTCGCGAACGTGAACGGATCGGGCTCCGCGTCGGCGAACGGGCTCTTCGCGAAGGCCGTGCTGCGCATGGGCGTGCCGGTGGCGGCGCGCAACATCTTTCCGTCGAACATCCAGGGCCTGCCGACGTGGTTCGAGGTGCGCGTGGTCGAGGCGGGCTGGCGCGGGCGGCGCGGGGGCGTCGACCTGATGGTGGCGATGAACCCGCAGACCTTCGACCAGGACGTGGCCGAGATCGAGCCCGGCGGGTACCTCTTCTACGATTCGAGCAAGCCGCTGCCGGCCGCGCGCCTGCGCAGCGACGTGACCGTCCTCGGCGTCCCGCTCACGGCGCTCGCCAACGCCGCTTACACCGACCCACGCCAGCGCCAGCTCTTCAAGAACATCATCTACCTGGGCGCGCTGGCGGCCTTGCTTTCGATCGAGCCCGCCGAGATCGATCGGCTGTTCGCCGAGCAGTACAAGGGCAAGGAGGCGCTCCTCGAGCCCAACCGGCGCGCCCTGCGCATGGGCCGCGAGCATGCGCTGGCGCACTTCGCCTGCCCGCTCGCGCTGCATGTCGAGCGCCGCGACCGGGTCGGCCGCCGCATCTTCGTCGACGGCAACGCCGCGGCGGCGCTCGGTGCGGTGTACGGCGGTGCCACCGTGGCCGCGTGGTATCCCATCACGCCGTCGTCCTCGCTCGCGGAAGCGTTCGCGACGTGGTGCGCGCAGTTCCGGGTGGATCCGGTCACGAAGCGCAAGCGCTACGCGATCGTGCAGGCGGAGGACGAGCTCGCGTCGATCGGCATGGTCATCGGCGCCGCGTGGAACGGCGCGCGGGCGTTCACGGCCACCTCGGGGCCCGGCATCTCGCTCATGCAGGAGTTCCTCGGGCTCGCCTACTTCGCGGAGATTCCGGCGGTGCTGTTCGACGTGCAGCGCGGCAGCCCGTCCACCGGCATGCCCACCCGCACGCAGCAGGCCGACCTCATCCTGTGCGCTTATGCGTCGCACGGCGATACCAAGCATCCGCTGCTGTTCCCCGAGGACCCGAGCGAAGCCTTCGAGTTCGCCGCGCTCGCCTTCGACCTGGCGGACCGGCTGCAGACGCCCATCTTCGTGATGCTCGATCTCGACATCGGGATGCAGGACTGGCTCTGCGAGCCGTTCGCGTGGGACGACGCCCGCGCGCTGGATCGCGGCAAGGTGATGAGCGCTGCGGCGCTCGAGGCGGGCCAGGACTTCGGCCGCTACCTCGACGTGGACGGCGACGGCATTCCGTATCGCACCTATCCGGGCACGCACCCGGCGCGCGGCAGCTTCTTCACCCGCGGCACCACCAAGGACCGCTACGCGCGCTACACGGAGGAGGGCCCGGCCTATGTCGACAACATGCAGCGGCTGCTGCGCAAGTTCGAGACAGCGAAGGAGTGGGTGCCCGCGCCGGTGATCGAGGGCGCGGCGCAACCGGCGCGCGCCGGGGCGATCTGGTTCGGCTCGACCGGCGCCGCAATGGTCGAGGCGCTGGCGGAGCTCGAGCGCGCCGGCGTGCACCTCGATCGCCTGCGCGTGCGCGCCTTTCCGTTCCACGACTCGATCGCGGACTTCATCGCCGACCACGAGCACGTGTTCGTGGTCGAGCAGAACCGTGACGCCCAGCTCAAGATGCTGCTGGTCAACGAATGCGGCATCGATCCCCGCAAGCTCACGTCCATCCTGCACTACGATGGCACGCCGGTCACCGCGCGCTTCATCGCCGGCGAGATCGCGGAGCAGACGGCCCTCTACAACGTCGCGCCCCTGGTCGCATGACTTATCTCGCCAAGCCGAAGCTCCATCACCCGTCGCTGCCTGCCAACGCGCTCGGCTACACGCGGCGCGACTACGAGGGCGCGGTTTCCACGCTGTGCGCAGGATGCGGGCACGATTCGATCTCCGCGACGCTCATCCAGGCGTTCTTCGAGCTCGACGTGGCGCCGCATCGCGTGGCCAAGCTGTCGGGCATCGGCTGCTCGTCGAAGACGCCCACGTACTTCCTCGGCAATGCGCACGGGTTCAACAGCGTCCACGGCCGGATGCCGTCGGTGCTCACCGGCGCAGCGCTGGCGAACCGCGACCTGATCTACCTCGGCGTGTCGGGCGACGGCGATTCGGCGTCGATCGGGCTCGGGCAGTTCGCGCACGTCCTGCGCCGCGGTGTCGACATGACCTACGTGGTCGAGAACAACGGCGTCTACGGCCTCACCAAGGGCCAGTTCTCGGCCACCGCCGACAAGGGCAGCGTCGCCAAGCGCGGCGCCGCCAACAGCGACGAGCCGATCGACCTCGTGCTGCTCGCGCTGGCGCTCGGCGCAACCTTCGTCGCGCGCGGATTCTCGGGCGACAAGACGCAGCTCGTGCCGCTGCTGAAGGCGGCGATCACGCATCGGGGCGCGGCGTTCATCGACGTGATCAGTCCCTGCGTCGCGTTCAACAATCACGCCGGCTCCACCAAGAGCTACGACTATGTCCGCGAGCACAACGCCGCGATCAACCGGCTGGACTTCATGCCAGCGCGCGCGCCGATCGAGGCCGACTACCCGCCCGGCAGCCTGCAGGAGCTCGCGCTGCACGACGGCTCGTGGCTGCGTTTGCGCAAGCTGCACGACGGCTACGATCCGACCGACAAGGTCGCCGCCATGGGCCACCTGGAGGCGCGTCGTGCGGCCGGTGAGGTGGTCACCGGGTTGCTGTACCTGCGCTCTGAAAGCGCCGACCTGCACGCTGCAATGCAGACCGTCGAGACGCCGCTCAATGCGTTGACCGACCGGGAGCTGGTGCCAGGCCATGCGCGTCTCGCGGGCGTGAACGACTCGTTGCGCTAGCGCGATGCGACGCGCGGTCCTCGTCGTCCTGGGCGTCGCCGGCGCCTTGGTCGCGCTGGTCCTGGCGGCGGTCGCCATCGCTCTTGCGACGGTCGACGTGAATTCCTTCGCCGATCCGCTCGCCGAACGCGTGCGCGCCGCCACCGGGCGCTCGTTCACGCTCGGCGGTCCGCTGGCGTTGAAGCTGTCGCTCGAGCCCACGCTGAGCGCCCAGGACGTGACCCTCGGCAACGCGCCCTGGGGCAGCGCCAACGCCCTGCTCAAGGCCGGGCGGGTCGAGGCGCAGGTGGCGCTGCTCCCGTTGCTCCAGCGCCGCTTCGAGATCGTGCGCATCACGCTCGTCGATCCAGTGATCAGCCTCGAGACCGACGTGCAGGGGCGCGGGAACTGGGTCTTCGGCGCGGCGGCCGATGGCGCGGCGCCATCGCCGGGCGCGGCGCTCGTGGCGGCTCCGGTCATGGGCATCGGCGAGGTCGAAGTGCGCAACGGCATGCTCAGCTACCGCGACGGCACGACGGGCAAGGTCACGCCGGTCGCCATCGACACGTTGCTGGTCCATTCGCGCGATCCCCCCGCGCCGATCCTGGCCGAATTCCGCGGCAGCGTCGGCGGCGTACCTCTTGCGTTGAAGGCGAACCTCGGCTCGCGCGCCGCGCTGGTGGCGCAGCAATGGCCGTTCCCGATCGCGCTCACCGGCGAGATCGCGGGACGCAATGCGACGCTCGCGGCCAAGATCACGCCCAAGGAGCTCGTCACCACGCTCGACGACACGTCGCTCGCATTCGGCCAGTGGACGATGCAGGGGCGCATCGCGATCGACCGAAGCGGGCCGCGCGTGAAGTACCACGTCGACCTGCGCATGCCCAATCTCGCGCCGGAAGCCCTCGCGGTGCCCGCGGTAGCCGCCGCGGGGCGGCCGGCCGCAAACGCGCGCGCTCCCGCGCCGAATGCGGCGGACAGCGGTAAGACGCTTTTCGACGACCCGCTGCCGCTGGATGCTCTGCGCGCCTTCGATGCAGACGGATCGATCGCGATCGACCGCGTCGACCTGCCGCACGGCCAGGGGCTCGACCGGGTGCAGGTGAGCTTCGCGCTCAAGGAGGGACGCCTCGAACTGTCCGATCTGGAGGCTGCCGGCCTCGGCGGCACGCTTGCAGCGCATGGCGCGTTGCAGGCCGGCGCGGACGGTCGCGGCGCGCTCGACCTGCGCATCGACGGCCGCGATCTGGATTTGTCCGCGCTGCTTGCGCTGGGCGGCGCGCCGCGCGCAGTCACCGGAGGCAAGACGCGCGCGAGCATCGACGTGCGCGCCAATGGCGCCTCACCGCAGGGTTGGGTCTCCACGCTGGACGGTACCGCGCTGTTGATGGTGGGGGCGGCGCAGGTGCCGGTGGCGGCAGGCGCGGGCAGCGCGCTCGACCAGTTGGGCGAGGCCATCGATCCGCTGCGTCGCCAGCCGGCTGGAATCGCGTTGCGCTGCGTGGTCGTCCGCCTGCCGCTTCGCGATGGCATCGCGCGCGTCGACCGGTCGATCGCCCTCGAGACCGCCGAGATCGGCCTCGACGCGAGCGGGACCGTCGACTTTCGCAACGAAACGCTCGACCTCGCGCTGCGCCCCAAGTTGCGCCAGGGCGTCGCGCTCGACCTCTCGCAGATCGCGGGGCTCGTGCACGTGCGCGGTCCGTTCGCGAAGCCGCAGATCGAGATCGACCCGGTGAAATCGGCCGAGGCGCTGGCGCGAATTGGCGCGGCGGTGGGTGCGGGGGGCCGCTCGCTGCTCGGCGCACCGCTCGCCGATACGCACGGCGACGGCGACAGCCCATGCGCGATCGCGCTGGGCGCGCGTTCGCCCGCGCCGGCGAGCGCGAACGCGCCGGCCGCGTCCGCTGCCGCGCCGCTGCAGGATCTCGGCAAGGCGCTGGGGCGCTTGCTGGGGCGGTGACAATGCGCCCGGCGCCGATTCGCTACGCTGCGACGAGCGTCTCGAGCCGCAGCGCCGCGATCCGCGCGATCTGTCGCAGGCACTCCGCGCGCTCGCCGACCGCGTCGCTTTCGACGCGCCGCTCGAACTCGGCGATCACGCCGGCGCGATTCCAGCCGCGCACCGCGAGGATGAACGGAAAGCCGAACCTTTGGTTGTAGCGCTCGTTCAGCGCCTGCAACCGGGCGTATTCGTCCGCGGAGCAGCTCGCCAGTCCGGCGCCGGACTGTTCCGATGCCGAGCTCGCGGTAAGCGGATCGCGCACCGCGCTGCGCCGCGCGAGCTCGGGATGCGCGCGGATCAGGGCAAGCTGGCGCTCGGCGGGCGCTGCGTACATCGCGTCGACCATCGCCGCGTGCAGGTCGGCCACCCCGGCAAACGGGCGCGCGGCGAACGCGCCCTCGGCCACCCAGGGCGAATGCTCGAAGATCCCGCCGAGCGCAGCGACGAACGCCGCGCGCGACGCCCCGTTGAGCTCGCCGAGCGTCATGGCGCGAACGGGTGCACCGCGCGCCAGTGCCGGGCGATCTCGACGCGCCGCGCGACCCACACGTCGGCCCGCGCCGTCGCGTAGTCGAGGAAGCGCGCAAGCGCCGCGGCGCGCCCGGGCCGGCCGACGAGCCGTGCGTGCAGCCCGATCGAGAGCATCTTCGGCGCGTTGGCGCCCCGTGGGTCGCCTTCCTCGTAGAGGACGTCGAACGCGTCGACCAGGTAGGCGTAGAACTGCGCGCCGCTGTTGAAGCCCTGCGCGGACGCGAAGCGCATGTCGTTGGTGTCGAGCGTGTAGGGGACCACCAGGTGGGGCCGCGGCCCCGCGCGCGTCGCCACGGTGGTCCAGTAGGGCAGGTCGTCGGCGTAGCTGTCGGCGTCGTATAGGAAGCCGCCGTGCTCGGCGACGAGCCGGCGCGTGTTCGGGCTGTCGCGCCCGGTGTACCAGCCGAGGGGCGGCGAGCCGGTGAGGCGCGTCAGCACCCCGACCGCGCGCGCCATGTGCTCACGCTCGACGGCTTCGGGCACCTGCTGATAGGAGATCCACCGCCATCCATGGCTCGCGATCTCGTGCCCGGCGGCAAGGCACGCGTCGACCACCGCGGGATTGCGCTCCAGCGCCATCGCGACCCCGAACAGGGTCAGCGGCAGCCGGCGCTCCGCGAACAAACGCAGCACGCGCCACACGCCGGCGCGTGCGCCGTATTCGTACATCGACTCCATCGACAGGTGGCGGTCCGGAAAGGCGGTCGCGCCGACGATCTCGGACAGGAACGTCTCCGAGTCGGCATCGCCGTGCAGCACCGCACGTTCGGCGCCCTCCTCGTAGTTGAGCACGAACTGGAGCGCGATGCGCGCGCCGCCCGGCCAGCTAGGATGTGGCGGATGCGCTCCGTAGCCGACGAGGTCGCGGGGATAGGCGTCGGGCGGGGGACGTCGGGTCATCGCGTTGCAGGCGGGCGCTGCGCGTGCGCGGTGCGCGCCGGCCAGCATACAATGCAGCGCCATCACCGGCAATTCGGTCGCTCATGGGACGCTTGACGACGCACGTGCTCGACACCGCGCAGGGCCGCCCCGCCGCCGCGTTGCACCTGCGCCTGGCGCGCCGCGAGGGCGACGCCTACGTGAATCTGCGCGCGGACGTCACCGATGTCGACGGGCGCTGCGCCACGCCCCTGCTCGAAGGCGCGGGGCTAATGCGGGGCCGCTATCGGCTCGCTTTCGCCGCGGGCGATTATTTCCGCGCGCAAGGGGTGGCACTGCCCGACCCGCCCTTCCTCGATGAGGTGACGCTCGACTTCGGCATCGCCGATCCGGATCGTCACTATCACGTGCCACTCCTGCTGTCGCCGTGGAGCTATTCCACGTATCGCGGGAGCTGAAGATGCCGGCCCGCGCGCGCCGCCCCGCCGCGGCGTTCTAGGCATCCGCGGGCGCATGCATGGAGGCCTATGCCGCGCAGTGGCTCGAGCTGCTGCTGCGCTTCGTGCACCTCGTCACGGGCATCGCGTGGATCGGCGCGTCCTTCTACTTTGTCTGGCTCGACAACAACCTGCGGCCGCCGGCGCAGGCCCGCGACGCCGACGACGCCGTGGGCGGCGAGCTGTGGGCGATCCACGGCGGCGGCTTCTACCACGTGCAGAAATACCGCGTCGCCCCGCCGGCGCTGCCCGCGTCGCTGCACTGGTTCAAGTGGGAGGCGTACTCGACCTGGCTGTCGGGATTCGCGCTGTTCGTCGTGATGTATTACGCGCACG
Organism: Burkholderiales bacterium; assembly: GCA_038239945.1. Classification (GTDB taxonomy): domain Bacteria; phylum Pseudomonadota; class Gammaproteobacteria; order Burkholderiales; family Casimicrobiaceae; genus VBCG01. The sequence continues at coordinate 72,207 of JBBSEG010000007.1, read as the reverse complement.
CCCGCACCTACATGATCGATCCGGCGGTGGCCGATTTGAGCCCGGCTGCGGCGATCGCCATCAGCGTGGGCTCGATCGTTGCAGGATGGGTGGGCTACGACCAGCTATGCAAGCGGCTGGGCTTTGCGCGCGAGGGCTGGCTCTGGACCGCGGTGGCGGTGCTGGTGGGGGCAAGCGCCTTCGCCCTGTCGTACGTGTTCGCGGGCCGCGCCGTGTACTACCAGATCGGGGCGATGCTCGGCACGTGGATGGCAGCCAACGTGCTGCACGTCATCATCCCGAGCCAGCGACGGCTGGTCGAGGCCAAGGCGGCGGGCCAGCGGCCCGATCCGGTGCAAGGGCTGCGCGGCAAGCAGCGCTCGGTGCACAACAACTACCTCACCCTGCCGGTGCTGTTCATCATGATCAGCAACCACTACCCGATGACCTGGGGCCACCCGCATGCGTGGCTGGTACTGCTGGCCATCCTGCTGCTCGCCGGGTTCGTACGTCACTTCTTCAACCTGCGGCATCGCGGACAGACGCGATGGTGGATCCCCGCCGCTGCGCTGCTCGGCACGCTGGCGCTGGGGATCGCCATTGCCCCGCCCCGGCCGGATCTCGCAAGTCGTGCTGCGGCGCCGGACTTCGCCGACGTGCAGCGCATCGTTTCCGCGCGCTGCAGCGGATGCCACGCCGAGCATCCGCAGCAGCCGGGGTTCGCGGTCGCCCCGAAGGGCGTGCTGCTCGATTCGCCGGCGCGGATTCGCGTCCAGGCGGCCGCCATCCTGCAGCAGGCGGTGCTGACGCGCGCGATGCCCATCGGGAACCTGACCGGAATGACCGACGAGGAACGCGGCGTCGTCGCGGCGTGGATCGGCGCCGGCGCTCGCTGACGTCAGAGCAGGCGCTGCTGCAGCGGCAGCTTGGGTGCTTCGGGCGCGTCCGCGCCGGCGGGCGCATCGGCGGTCGCGCGCACGCGCGGCGCCGGCTCCTGCGGCAGGACGAGCGCGTCGACGACTTCGATCAGCGCGGCATCGTCGTTGCGCACCGCATTCACGCGCGTCGAGACCGGATGAAACACGAGCGACGGACCGGGAGCATCGGGCTCGAAGAGGTCCGTCACATCGGTATTGGCCGCGTCGAGCCAGCGCGCGTAGTGCGCCGGTGCGACGATCACGGGCATGCGCTCGTGCACGGCGCGCAGCAGCGCGTTGGCATGGGTGGTGATGATCGTGCAGGTATCGAGCACCTCGCCTTCGGGCGAACGCCAGCGCTCGAGCAGGCCGGCCATGCCGAACGTCTGGCCGTCGGCGCGCGCGATGCGCATCGGCTGCTTGCCTGCCGCGCCGACCCGCCATTCGTAGAAGCCGTCGGCCGGAATCAGGCATCGATGGCGCTGGAATGCGTTGCGGAAAGCAGGCTTGCTCGCCACCGTTTCCGCCCGCGCGTTGATCATCCGCGCGCCGATCGACGGATCCTTCGCCCAGCGCGGCACGAGCCCCCACCGCACCTGCACGAGCTCGCGCTCGCCGTCGGCGTTGTGGCGGATCACGGGAACGGTATCCGTCGGCGCGACGTTGTAGCGGGGCCGCAGGTCGGGCGCGTAAGGGAGGCCGAACGCGAGCGCAATCGCGGCCGGATTCGTGTGAAGCTCGAAGCGCCCGCACATGGCATCAGCCGGCAGGACCGGCGCCGCTCTCCGAAGGCGCGGGCGCGGCGGTCTGCTCCAGCAGCCGGCGCGCGGTGCGCGCCACCTGCAGCGTGTCCCAGTATGCGTAGCCGCCCACCAGCGCGGCGCCGGCGAGGGGAATCCAGCGGCCCGCCGTGCTGGCGGCGACGCGTCGCGTGACGACCAGACCGATCGCCGACAGTGCGGTGCGCAGCGCCCCGGCGGAGAGCTCGCGCACGATGAATCGCTCGCCCGCGCGCACCGCGACGTCGCGCAGGACGTGGCTGGCGGCATGGCGGAACAGGCAGTACAGCATGTGGGTGCGGCCGAGCTCGGCCGTACGTCCGTAGAGCGCGAACACGTCCGCGACCATCTGCCGCTGCGTCTGCCAGATCAGGTAGAGGTCGGGGAGGACGGTGAGCATCCCCAGCGGACCCGGCGGCAGCGCGAGCGAGCCGGACAGCAGGCCCGCCTGCCGCGCGGCGCGCCGGACGATGCGCTCCGCCTCCGCGGCAGGATCGGCCGAGGCGGTGGTGCGCGGCGCAGGCACCGAGGTGATGATGCGCTCGATGATGCCCGCCACCTCGCGGGCGGCGGGGCCGTCGTGCGGGAGTGCCGAATCGGTCATGGCTCCAGGGCTGGCTGGGGGGCGATCCAGTCTACATCGGGTCGGGCGGGCAGCGGCACAAGCGGCGGCCCCGGCGTGCGGCGGCCTGCCGGAACGCGCGGCGACGCGAGGCGCCCGCGCCTACAATGCCGAACGGAGGAACACGCCATGCCGCTCGCGGTTGCCCTGCACGTGCTTGCCGTCGTCGCCTGGGTCGGCGGGATGGCGTTCGCGCTGTTCATCCTGCGGCCCGGCCTCGCCACTCTGCCGCCGCCGCAACGCGTCGGGGTGCTCGCGCGGGTGTTCGCGCGTTTCCTTCCGGCCGTAGGTGGCGCGATTCTCGTCATCGTCGCCACGGGCGCAGCCCTGCTCTGGCAACGCGGGTCGATGCGCGGCCTCGGCTGGGGACTGCATACGATGCTCGCGCTCGGTCTGGCGATGATCGTCGTCTACCTCGTCCTGCTCCTGCGGCTCAATCCTAGGCTGCAGTCGGCGGCGGCGGCGCAGGACTGGCCGGCAGCGGGCGCGGCGGCCGAGCGGATGCGCCGGGCGGTCGCGGTGAACCTGCTGCTCGGCGTGATCGTGGTTCTCGCGGCGATCGCGGGCCGCGGTGCGCCGGCATGACTCGCGCCCGGGCCGCGTCCCTCTAGGCCATGCGCGTCTTCGGTTTCGCGGGCTGGTCCGGCAGCGGCAAGACCACGCTGATCGAAGCCGTGATACCGCGGCTCGTCGACGCGGGCCTGCGCGTGTCGCTCGTCAAGCACGCGCACCACGACTTCGACGTGGACGTGCCCGGCAAGGATTCCTGGCGGCACCGCCACGCGGGGTGCACCGAGGTGCTGGTGACTTCCGGCGTGCGCTGGGCGCTGATGCACGAATTGCGCGGGGCGCCCGCGCAGTCGCTGGGCGACGCCCTCGGGCGATTGTCCGCCTGCGATCTCGCGCTGGTCGAAGGCTTCAAGGGCGCCGCCATCCCCAAGCTCGAGGTGTGGCGCACCGCTCCGGCCGAGCCGCTGCTCTATCCCGGCGACCCCTGGATCGTCGCGGTTGCCACCGACGATGCCGCCGCGCTTGCGGGCGCGTCGCGGGTCGCCTCCGGACGCCCATTGCGCGAGTTGAGCGTGCTCGACTTGCACGATCAGGACTTGATTGCGACGCTCGTCCGGCGGCGCGCGGCCGTCTGGCCGGTCGCCGATTGACGACAACTTTTGCGTGGAGTACGGTGAACTCGACTGCGAGGTTCCCGCTCCAACGCGATGACGCCGCGGCTAAATTTGCTTCGGCGAGACTCGTCGACCAGTGCAGTGTCCTTGAAAAACGTCAACTATAACCGATGCACAATCAGCGGCTTGCAACGTATATCTCAGGGGCTTTCTTAGCTCTGGCGGCGTTCAGCCTGCCTGTGTTAGGGCAGTCAGGGCCGGCCGACGCGCCCTCGCCGGGCTTCTACGGCGGAATCGCTCTGCGGCAGGCGGGCACCGAGGCCAGCGGTGTCACGATCGGTCCAGAAAGCTCCGTCTGGGGCAAGTTCACACCGCCGGTCAGCGACGACACCGGTAGTCGCAGCCTGTTCTTCGGCGGCTACCGTTTCGCTCACGACTTGTCCGTCGAGGCCGCGTTCGGCCTGTCTGATCGCTACTCGCTGCGCCCCGATACGGCCACCGGGCGCAGCGGCGTCGGGCTGTCGCTGTCGCCGGCGGAAGCGCCGGCCGGCCGGGGCTTCAACGCCGACGTGTACACGAGCTGGTCCTTCCTGCGCCAGTTCGCGCTGTACGGTCGCATGGGGTATGCGCAAGCGGACGCGCTGCCCGGCGTTTACTCGTTCGGAACGATCGACGCACGCCGTACGCGGGACGGCATGAACTACGGCCTGGGTCTCCGCTACGACATCAATCGAGCGCTCGGCCTGAGGGTCGAGTACGCGCGCTTCAACCGCTTCGCCGGCGAAGCCGTGCAAGGCGGCGTGATGCCCGAATCCGACCAGGTCCAGCTCGGCGTGCAATTGCGCTTCTGATCCGCGCGTCTCGCGTCGCGGCGAGCGACCACCCGCGCTGCCGGCCCGCAGGCTGAATCGCCCGACCCCGGTCTACAATGGCGTCCCCGCGTGCCGCGTGCGCGACGCGCCGTCCGGGTTCCCGTCCTGCGATGACCGCCGCTCCGCTCCTCGCCCCGCCTGCCGATCCTTGCGCGCCCGTTGCGGTGACGGTGCGGCTCGTCTACCTGGCCAGGTTGCGCGACGCCTTCGGCAGCCCGGGAGAGACCCTGACGGTGGCCAGCGCGACGGTGCCGGCCGTGCTGGACGTGCTGACCCTCCTGCGCGCCCGCGGCGGCGCGTTCGCGCGTGAGCTCGCGCTGGGGCGCAGCGTGCGCGTGGCGGTGAACCACACCATGGCCGGCGATGCGCAACCCATCGGTGATGGCGACGAAGTCGCGTTGCTGCCGCCGGTCACGGGCGGGTGACGCGCGTGACCATCAGGATCCAGCGCGAGGACTTCGACGCGGGCGCCGAGATGGCGCGCATGCGTCGCGCCCATCGCAGCGTCGGCGCCGTGGCGAGCTTCGTAGGCGTGGTGCGCGACCACAACGACGGCGCCGCGGTGACGGGCCTCGTGCTCGAGCACTATCCCGGCATGACCGAGAAGGCGCTCGAGGCGATCGTCGCCGACGCCCACGCGCGGTTCGTCATTCTCGATGCGCTGGTGGTCCACCGCATCGGCGCCCTGGAGCCGGGCGACCCGATCGTACTGGTCGTGGTCACCAGCAGCCACCGCGGCGACGCCTTCGACGCCTGCCGCTTCGTGATGGACTACCTCAAGACGCGCGCCCCGTTCTGGAAGAAGGAGACGACGCCTGCCGGCGTCCGCTGGGTCGAGGCGCGCGGCAGCGACGACGACGCGGCGGCGCGCTGGTGAGCGACACGGCGCTGATCGCGCTCGACTGGGGCACGACGTCCGCGCGCGCCTACCGGATGGACGCGCGCGGCGCGGTGCTCGACGTGCGCAGCGCACCGCTCGGCATCACCCAGGTGCGTGACGGCGCATTTGCGCCGGCACTCGACGAGCTTCTCGGCGACTGGGCGAGCGAGCGCGCGCCGCTGTTGGCCGCCGGCATGATCGGCAGCCGGCAGGGCTGGATCGAGGCACCCTATTGTGAAACGCCGGTTTCCCTCGGATCGCTGGCGGCCGGCATCGTGCAGGTGCCCGGCGCGCGCCTGCGCATCGTGCCCGGCGTGCGCACGCGCGACGCGAGCGGCATGCCCGATGTGATGCGCGGCGAGGAGACGCAGATCCTCGGGGCGACCGACGCGACCAGGCCGCGCGCCTTCGCCGTCCTGCCGGGCACGCACAGCAAGTGGGCGCGCATCGAGCACGGCCGGCTCACGGCCTTCTGCACGTTCCTGACCGGCGAGACCTTCGCCGCGCTGCTTGGCCACACCATCCTCGGCCGCCTCGCGCAGCCTGCGCCGGCCGGAGGCTTCGACGCCGCCAGCTTCGCCCTGGGCGTGGAGCGAGGCCTCGCCGACGGTTCGCTCCTGCACGACATCTTCGGTGCGCGCACGCTCGCGCTCTTCGGCGAGCTCGCGCCCGATGCGGTCGCCGACTGGCTCTCGGGCGTGCTGATCGGCGCCGAGTTGCGCGGCGCGCGCGGCTTCGCACCCGACATGGACGCGGTGCAGGTGATCGGCAGCGAGGCGCTCGCGCAGCGCTATCTCGCCGCGTGCCGGATCGCGCGCCTGCCGGCCGTCGCGGCGCTGCCCAACGCGGCCGCGCGCGGCCTGTGGCGGCTGGCGCAGGCTGCATGACCCGCGGGAACCAGGAGGCCACGCCGTGAACCTGCGCGACTATCTCGATCCGCTGCCGTTCTGCGCCGTGCTGCGCGGCATCGCGCCGGAGGAGATCCCCGCCGTCGCCGATGCGCTCGTCGAGGAGGGCTTCCGGATCCTCGAGGTGCCGCTCAACTCGCCGCGGCCTTTCGACTCGATCGGCCTCCTCGCCCGGCGGTGCGGACCCGGCGTGCTGGTGGGCGCCGGCACCGTGATCGCGGTTGACGACGTCGCACGCGTGCAGGAGTGCGGCGGAAAGGTCGTGGTGATGCCGCACGCCGACCTCGCCGTGGTGCGCGAGGCGCGAAGGCTGGGGCTCGTGTGCATGCCCGGCGTGGCCACTCCCACAGAGGCATTCGGCGCGCTGGCCGCCGGCGCCGACGGCCTGAAGATGTTCCCGGCCGAAGGGTTGCCGCCGGGCGCGCTGCGCGCATGGCGCGCGGTGCTGCCGCGCGGCACCATCGTGTTCGCCGTGGGCGGCATGAAGCCCGACACGCTTGCGCCGTACTGGAGCGCGGGCGCCGACGGCTTCGGCACCGGATCGAACCTCTACGCACCCGGCGCCGACCCCGCGCAGGTGCGCCGCGCGGCGGGGGCGTACGCGGCCGCGTTCCGCGCGCTGCCGCCCCGCTGACATGAGCCCGCCGCTCGACGTCCTGGCGCTCGGCGAGGCGATGGTCGAGTTCAACCAGGCGCACGCCGACGATCCGCGGACGTACCTGCAGGGGTTCGGCGGCGACACGTCGAACGCCGCGATCGCCGCGGCCAGGCTCGGGGCGCGGGCCGGCTACGCGACGCGCATCGGCACCGATGCGTTCGGCCGCTGGCTGCTGGACCTGTGGCGGCGCGAGGGCGTCGACACGAGCGCCGTCGCGTCGGCCGACGATGCGCCCACCGGCGTGTACTTCGTGACGCACGGTCGACGCGGACACGAATTCTCGTACCTTCGCGCGGGCTCGGCGGCGGCGCAGATGACGCCTGCCAACCTGCCGCGCGACGCGCTTCGCGCCACCCGCGTCCTGCACCTGTCGGGCATCAGCCAGGCGATCTCGACGTCCGCGTGCGACGCCTGCGCCGCGGCCATCGCGATCGCGCGCGAAGCCGGTGCGCGCATCTCCTACGACACGAACCTGCGACTCAAGCTGTGGACGCTGGAGCGGGCGCGGGCGGCGCTGCATTCCACCGTGCCCGCGTGCGACTGGGTCCTGCCGAGCCTCGACGATGCGCGCCTGCTGTTCGACGACGAAGAACCGGCCTCCATCGTCGACCGTTGCCATGCGCTGGGCGCGCCGCTGGTCGTGCTGAAGCTCGGGCCGGCGGGGTGCCTCGTCTCCGACGGTGCGCGCAAGATCCGCGTCGAGGGCTTCCGCGTCGACGCGGTCGACGCGACGGGCGCCGGCGATTGCTTCGACGGCGCGTTCATCGCCCGCATGCTGGCCGGCGACGACCCCATCGCGTCGGCGCAGTATGCCAACGCGGCGGCCGCGCTCGCGACGACGGGCTTCGGCGCGGTCGCGCCCCTGCCGCGCGACGCGGCGGTGCGAGCGCTGCTCGCCACGCGCGGCGCTGCCCGGGTCGCCGTACCCGTCCAGCGGCCGCCTGCATGACCGTCGCGTCGCCGGCCGAGACGAGCGCCGCGCTTCGACCCGGCGGCCCGATGCGCGCGATCGCGCGCACCTTCCGCGCCGACCTGATGGCGGGTCAGGTGGTGCTCGTGGTCGGCGGATCGAGCGGCATCGGCGCCGCGATCGGTGCCGCCATGACGGCCGTCGGCGCAGTCGTGACCGTGACCGGCGCGACGGCGGATGAAGCCGCGGCGGCCCGCGCACGGCCGGAGTTCGCGGGACGCGAAGCCATGGCGCTCGACGTGCGCAGCGACGCCGACGTGCGCCGCGTGCTCGGTGACCTGCCGCGGCTCGACGCGCTGGTCAATTGCGCCGGCATCATCCGGCGCGCCGACGAGCACGACGTCGCGGTGTTCGAGGCCGTGCTGGCGGTCAACCTCACGGGCACGATGCGCTGCTGCGCGCTCGCCCGCGACCGGCTTAGAATGGCCGCCGGGCGGCCGGGGGGCGCCATCGTGAACCTCGCGTCGATGCTGTCGTTCCAGGGGGGCGGCCTGGCGCCCGGCTATAGCGCCAGCAAGGGCGGCGTCGCGCAGCTCACCAAGTCGCTCGCGATCGCGTACGCCGCGGACGGCATCCGCGTGAATGCCATCGCGCCGGGCTGGGTGCGCACGCCGCTGACGCAAGCGCTGCACGAGGATCCGCAGCGCAGCGCGGCGATCGTTGCGCGCACGCCGCTTGGCCGCTGGGCCGATCCCGCCGACATCGCGGGCGCGGCGGTGTTCCTGTGCTCGCCCGCCGCGGCATTCGTGACGGGCGTGGTGCTCCCGGTCGATGGGGGCTACCTGGTGTCCTGACGAAGCGCGACGCAAGGGAGGTGAACGGTGGCGCTCAACACGGCAATCCGGCATCTGAAGAACGGCGACTGGACCAAGGCGCACGCGGTCGTGCAGGACGACGCGTCGCCGATGGGCTGCTGGGCGCACGGCATCGTGCACATGCTCGAGGGCGACCTCGGCAACGCGCGCTACTGGTATCGGCGTGCGGGCCGGCCATTTCCGCGCGAGCGCGACGCGAGCGCGGAAATCGACGCGCTCGTGGCACAGATGAAAGCGCCGCCGCCACCCGCGCCGGCCCCGTCGTGAACGCGCCGCTCGCCCTGCGCGCCGCGGGCCTGCAACCGGAGCTCGCGCTCCCCGCGCTGCCCGCCGACGAGCGGGTCTGGGTGCCGCAGGCGCCCAACGTGTGGTTTCGTCCGCTCCTGCTCAACACCGTGAGCGGCGGCTGGTGCAACCTCCTGCGCGTGCGCCGCGCCGGCGTGCTGTCGCGGCACCGTCATCCGATGGCGGTGGTGGGCTACGTCATCAAGGGGCGCTGGAAGTATCTCGAGCATGCGTGGACGGCCGAGGAGGGCAGCTTCGTCTACGAGCCGCCCGGCGAGGTGCACACGCTGACCGTGCCCGACGATTGCCCCGAGATGATCACATTCTTCAATATTGCCGGGGCGATGATCTATCTCGATGCGGACGGACGCCAGGCCGGCTACGAGGACGTCTGGACCAAGATCGAGATGTGCCGCGCGCATTACGCGCACAACGGTCTCGGCGCCGCTTTCGTCGAGCAGTTCATTCGCTGAAGGTCAGGGCATGCCGCTACCGTTTCACCTGCTGGCGGTGGGCGCCGGCGCTGCGCTGGGCGCCTGGCTGAGGTGGGGCCTGTCGCTCGCGCTCAATCCGCGGGCGCCGGCGTTTCCCCTCGGCACGCTCGCCGCGAACCTCATCGGCGGATACCTGGTTGGGCTCGCGGTCGCCTACTTCAGCGCCCGCACCGATCTGGATGCGGCCTGGCGCCTCTTCGCAATCACGGGCTTCCTGGGCGGCCTTACCACGTTCTCGACGTATTCCGCCGAGGTGATCGAAGCGCTGCTGCGCGGCGCGTTCGGCACCGGCCTCGCGCTCGCGCTCGCGCATCTGGCCGGATCGCTCGTGCTCACCTGGCTTGGTATCCTCACGTTCCGCGCGCTCGCAAACTAGTCGGACGGAGAACTCATGGCCGAGGCCATACGCTTTCATGCCACCGGCGGACCGGAAGTCCTGGTCCTCGATACGGTGGAGGTGCCCGCCCCCGCGGCGGGTGAGGTGCGGGTGCGGCATACGGCGATCGGGGTGAACTACATCGACACGTACCACCGCAGCGGCCTTTATCCCCTGCCGTTGCCGGCGGGGCTCGGCAGCGAGGCCGCGGGAGTGGTCGAGGCCGTCGGACCGGACGTCACCTACGTGCGCGCCGGCGACCGGGTGGGCTACTGCACGTCGGGCGCCGGCGCCTACAGCACCCAGCGCAACGTGCCCGCGGACAAGCTCATCAAACTGCCCGATGCGATCGACGACCGCACGGCCGCGAGCATCCTGCTGAAGGGCCTGACAGTGCAGTACCTGTTTCGCCAGACGCGCCCGCTGGTTGCCGGCGAGACGATTCTCTTCCACGCGGCGGCCGGCGGCGTGGGCCTGATCGCGTGCCAATGGGCGCGCGCGCTCGGCGTCACGATGATCGGCACCGTCGGCTCCGACGCCAAGGCGGCGCTCGCGCGCGAGCACGGCTGCGCGCACGCCATCGTCTACACACGCGAGAATTTCGTCGAGCGCGTCGCCGCGATCACCGGCGGCAAGGGCGTTCCGGTCGTCTACGACTCCATCGGCAAGGACACGTTTCCCGCGTCGCTCGACTGCCTCGCGCCGCGCGGCCTGTTCGTGAGCTTCGGCAACGCCTCGGGGGCCGTGCCGGCGTTTCCGATCGGGATGCTCGCGCAGAAGGGTTCGCTGTTCGTCACCCGGCCGACGCTCTTCTCCTATGCCGCGACCCCCCTGCAGCTGCGCGCCATGGCGGACGAGCTGTTCGCCCTCGTGCAGGACGGACGTATCCACGCCGACGCGCGCCAATCGTATCCGTTGCGCGACGCGGCAAAGGCCCACCGCGCGCTCGAGTCCCGCACCACCATCGGCGCCACGGTGCTCATTCCTTAGGCAGACTCCCGCGCGCATTCAGCAGCGAGCGTACGGCGTCGGGCAGCTCCGACGCGCGCAGCCCGACCGGGCCGATGCCCCGCGCGACCAGGGCATCGGCCGCCGCGCCGTGCACGCACACGGCGATGCGCAGCGCTTCGGAGGCGTCGATCCGCTGCGCCAGCAATCCGCCCAGCAATCCGCCCAGCACGTCGCCGGTGCCGCCGGCCGCCAGGCCCGGGTTGCCGCTGGCGTTGATCGAGTAGCCGCCCGTGGGATCGGCCAGCACGCTGCCGGCGCCTTTGAGCACGACGTGCGCGCCGAAGGCGCGAGCCAGCTCGAGCGCCGCGGCGACACGATCGTCCTGCACGCTCGAAGTGGTCGCGCCCAGCAGGCGCGCGGCCTCGGCCGGATGGGGGGTGAGCAGCGTGGGCGATTGGCGCGCCGCAACCGCCGCCCGCAGCGTGGCGTCGGCGCCGATCAGGTTGAGCGCGTCGGCATCGATGGCCAGCGGGACGGCCGCGGCCAGCGCCTCGTCCAGCACCCGCCGCGCCGCCGTGTCGCGGCCGAGACCGGGTCCCACGACGATGGCATCGCACCCGGCGAAGGCGTCGCGCCCGGCGCGCAGCATCAGCTCCGGACAGCCGGCGTCGACGGCCGGCGCGCGCTCGTCGAGCAGGCCGACCTGCACCTTGCCGGCGCCCGCGGCGATCGCCCCGCGGCCCGCCAGCAGCGCCGCGCCGGCCATGCCGCGCGCGCCGCCGACGATCGCGAGCGTGCCATAGGTCCCCTTGTGCGCGCCGCGCACCCCGCGTCGCAGCGGCGGGGGAAGCAGCGCGGCGAGCGACGCCCAGGTCAACCGCGATCCGGGGGCGAAGGACTGCGAATCGACGCCGAGCGTGTGCCGCGACACCTCGCCGGCGTAGTCGAGTCCCGCGCCGGTGAGGAGGCCGGGCTTCCACGCGAGGAATGTCGCGGTGGCGCTGGCCTCGACGGCCGTGCCGATCACGCGGCCGGTATCGGCATCCACCCCGCTCGGCACGTCCAATGCCAGGCGGGGCGCATCGACGCGATTGATCCAGTCGATGAGCGCTGCGTATTCGGGCGCCGGCGGCCGGGCGAGGCCGATGCCGAACAGTCCGTCGATCACCAGCGCTGGTCGGCCGGGGGGGGGGTCTGAGCCCACGTCGCCGCCGGCTCCCCGATAGGCCGCGTATGCGGCGCGTGCGTCCGGTGGCAGCTTGTCGGGATCGGCCAGCAGGACGATGACGACGTCGAAGAACCGCTCGCGCAGTAGGCGCGCCGCGACGAGCGCGTCGCCGCCGTTGTTGCCGGGTCCGGCGAGCACCACCACCGGGCCGGCGCGCTGCGCCATGTGCATCGCGTTCTCGGCCGCCGCGGCGCCGGCCCGCTCCATCAAGCCGTCCCCGGCATGCAGCGCCTCGAGCGCGCGCAGTTCGGCGGTTCGCAGGATCGGTTCGAAAGGGGACGTTGTCATGACGGATCGGACGAGGCAACCCGAGGCACGCGCGCGACGCCGAGTCGAAGCGGGCGCTGCGCAGCGCACGCCCGTGGTGCAGGTTCTGGTGTAGATTGTCCGCCCTTTTCCAACTGCCGAGGGGCGCATGCCACAAGCGGAAGCCCACGACACACCCGTTCGCATGGAGCACGACCTGCTCGGCGAGCGGGCCATTCCGATCGACGCGTACTGGGGCATCCATACGCTGCGCGCGGTCGAGAACTTTCCCATCACGGGCCGCCGGATCAGCGAATGGCCGGAATTCATCCGCGCGCTCGCGCTGGTGAAGCAGGCGGCCGCGCGCACCAATTGGGAGCTCGGCCTGCTCGACGACACCAAGGCGAAGCTCATCATCGCCGCGGCGCGCGAGATCGCCAGCGGCGCGCTTCTGGCCGAATTCGTGGTGGACGTGATCCAGGGCGGTGCAGGCACGTCGACCAACATGAACGCCAACGAGGTGATCGCGAACCGTGCGCTCGAGATCGGCGGCCGTCCCAAGGGCGACTACCGCTACCTGCACCCGATCGAGCACGTCAACATGGCGCAGAGCACCAACGACGTCTACCCAACTGCGCTGCGGGTCGCGTTGCGCTTCGCGCTCAAGGACCTGCTGGCCTCCATGAGCGAGCTGAAGGGCGCGTTCGCGGCCAAGGCGGCCGAGTTCAACGACATCCTCAAGGTCGGCCGCACCCAGCTACAGGACGCGGTGCCCATGACGCTTGGCCAGGAGTTCTCGACCTTCGCGGTGATGCTGGGCGAGGACGAGCAGCGGCTGATGGAAGCCGGCGCGCTGATCGAGGAGATCAACCTTGGCGCCACGGCGATCGGCACCGGCATCAACGCGCACCCGGGCTACGCGCCGCTCGCCACCAAGCACCTGGTGACGCTGTCGGGCGTGGCGGTGAAGACGGCCGAGAACCTGATCGAGGCGACCCAGGATGCCGGCGCGTTCGTCCAGCTCTCCGGGGTGCTGAAGCGCATCGCGGTCAAGCTGTCGAAGACCTGCAACGACCTGCGACTGCTGTCGTCAGGCCCGCGCGCCGGCTTCGGCGAGATCAACCTGCCGCCGGTGCAGGCCGGCTCGTCGATCATGCCGGGCAAGATCAATCCCGTGATCCCCGAGGTGGTGAACCAGATCGCATTCGAGGTGATCGGCAACGACATGACGGTGACGATGGCGGCCGAGGGCGGGCAGCTCCAGCTCAATGCGTTCGAGCCCATCATCGCATGCAGCCTGTTCGACTCCATCCATCACCTGCGGCAGGGCTGCTTCACGTTGGCGCGTCAATGCGTGGTGGGTATCACCCCCAACCGCGCGCGCCTCGACGAAATCCTGAAGCATACGATCGGCATCGTGACGGCGCTCAACCCGTATCTCGGCTACGAGAAGACCACCGCGCTCGCCACCGAAGCGCACGCGACCGGCCGAGGGGTGTACGAGCTCGTGCTGGAGAAGGGCTGGCTCACGCAAGCGGACCTCGACCGCTACCTGACCCCCGACCAGCTCACCCAGCCCCGGCCTCCGGTCCGCGGCTGACGGCCGCCCCCCAAAACCCCGGCGCCTTGGTTACAATCGGCCATCGCGGCAGCCCTCCTGCCATCACCCTGTCACTCGACTTCGCCACTACCTCCCCGGAGCAAGCGTCCATGCGTCGAACCCCCCTCGCCATCGCCCTCGCGCTGACCGCGCTCATCGCCGCTCCTGCCTTCGGCCAGGAGCTCACCGGCACGCTCAAGAAGGCCAAGGAGACCGGCTCGTTCACGATCGGCTATCGCGAATCGTCCATCCCCTTCTCGTATCTCGACGACAAGCAGCAGCCGGTCGGCTACGCGATGGACCTGTGCAACAAGGTCGTCGAGGCGGTGAAGGTCGAGCTCAAGATGCCCGCCCTCAAGGTTAACCTGCAGCCGGTGACCTCGGGCAACCGCATCCCGCAGCTCCAGGCCGGCAACATCGACCTCGAGTGCGGCTCCACCACCAACAGCGTCGAGCGCCAGAAGCAGGTGTCGTTCGGGCCGACGTACTTTGTGATCAACGTCACGGCGGCGGTGAAGAAGTCGTCCGGCATCAAGCAGCTCGCCGACCTCGGCGGCAAGACGATCTCCACGACGTCGGGCACCACCGCGGTCCCGCTGCTGAAGACCTACGAGAAGACGAAATCGGCGGACATCAAGGAGATCTACGGCAAGGACCACGCCGAATCCTTCCTGCTGCTGTCGCAGGACCGCACCGCGGCGTTCGTGATGGACGATATCCTGCTGGCCGGCCAGATCGCCAACTCCAGCAATCCGGGCGACTACATGATCATCGGCGAATCGCTGCGCACCGAGCCGTACAGCATGATGCTGCGCAAGGACGATCCGCAGTTCAAGGCGCTGGTCGACAAGACGATCAACGGCGTAATGAAGTCCGGCGAGATCAACACGATCTACGCCAAGTGGTTCACGAGCCCCATCCCGCCGAAGAACATCAACCTGAACTTCGCGCCCACGCCGGCGCTGAAGGAGGCGTTCGCCAACCCGAACGACAAGGGCGTCTAGCCGCGTGGCGCGTTGCGCGCCCGTGACACCTCGGGGCCGGACCGCCGCGCAACGTCCGGCCCCTTTCACGTCGGCGCGCCGCGGCGCGCCCGCCGTGACATGAGAACCACGACGGGAGCCGTCGCGCATGTTCAACCTTGATTGGAGCATCTTCTTCCAGGAGTCGCCGGGCGGCGATCGCTACGTCGACCTGCTGCTCTCCGGCATCTGGTGGACGCTCGGCGTGTCGGCGGCCGCCTGGGTGATCGCCATGGTCGTGGGCTCGCTGGTGGGGACGATCCGCACGACGCAGAGCCGCGGTCTCGTGCTGGTCGGCAACGCGTGGGTGGAGCTGTTCCGCAACGTTCCACTGCTGGTGCAGATGTTCCTGTGGTATTTCGTGATCCCGGAGTTCATCCCGCCGCTCAAGCGCTGGGTGATCGCGGCAGATCCTGCGCACGCGCAATTCCTCTCTGCGGTGCTGTGCCTCGGATTGTTCACGTCGGCGCGCATCGCCGAGCAGGTGCGCGCCGGCATTCAGTCGCTGTCGCGCGGACAGCGCAACGCCGGCATGGCGATGGGCCTGACCCAGCCGCAGGTCTATCGGTACGTGTTGCTGCCCATGGCCTTCCGGATCATCATCCCGCCGCTCACCAGCGAGACGATGAACCTGATCAAGAACTCCTCGATTGCGCTCACCATCGGCCTCGCCGAGCTCACGTTCCGCTCGCGCGAGATGGGCGAATACACGTTCCACTTCTTCGAGGCGTTCAGCGCCGCCACGCTGATCTACATCATCATCGCGATGACCGCCAACCGCGTGATGGCCGTGATCGAGCGGCGCACGTCGGTGCCCGGCTTCATCGCGGGCAAGTAGGGCAATTTCGATGACTCTCGACTTCGATGTCATCGGCCGTTCGCTGCCCTACCTGTGGAAGGGCTTCGTCTACACCGTCGAGCTCACCGCCGTGGCGGGCGTGGGCGGGCTCGTCTTCGGCACGCTGCTGGCGCTGGCGCGCCTGTCGCCGATCAAGCCGCTGTCGCTGTTCGCCGCGGGCTACGTGAACCTGATGCGTTCGATCCCGCTCGTGCTGGTGCTGTTCTGGTTCTTCTTCCTGATGCCGCAGGTGCTGCAGGTGCTGACGGGCGGCGAACGGCCGCCGCAGATCGGCGCCGAGCGCACTGCCATCATCACGTTCATCATGTTCGAGGCCGCCTATTTCTGCGAGATCATGCGCGCAGGCATCCAGTCGATCCCGCGCGGGCAGGTGCACTCGGCGTATGCCCTCGGCCTGACCTACGGGCAGTCGATGCGATTGGTCATCCTGCCGCAGGCGTTCCGCAACATGATCCCGGTGCTGCTCACGCAGACCATCATCCTGTTCCAGGACACCTCGCTCGTGTACGTGATCTCCGCCACCGACTTCACCGGCGCGGCTTCGAAGATCGCCCAGCGCGACGGCCGCCTGGTGGAGATGTACCTGTTCGTCGCCGTCGTCTATTTCGTGCTGTGCTTCACGCTGTCGCTGGGCGTGAAGCAGCTGCAAAAGAAGCTCGCCGTCATCCGCTGAGGATTCGCCATGCCCATGATCTCCCTCGACCAGGTCTCGAAGTGGTACGGCAGCTTCCAGGTGCTCACTGACTGCACCACCGCGGTGGACAAGGGCGAGGTGATCGTCGTGTGCGGCCCGTCGGGCTCGGGGAAGTCGACGCTGATCAAGACGGTGAACGCGCTCGAGCCGTTCCAGAAGGGCGACATCTTCGTCGACGGCATCAAGGTGAACGACCCCAAGACCAACCTGCCCAAGCTCCGCGCGCGGGTCGGCATGGTGTTCCAGCATTTCGAGCTGTTTCCGCACCTGACCATCGCCGAGAACCTGATGCTCGCGCAGGTCAAGGTGCTCGGCCGAAAGACCGACGAGGCGCGCGATCGCGGCATGAAGCTGCTCGACCGGGTGGGCCTCGGCGCGCACAAGGCCAAGTTTCCCGGGCAGCTCTCAGGCGGTCAGCAGCAGCGCGTCGCGATTGCGCGCGCGCTGTCGATGGACCCCATCTGCATGCTCTTCGATGAGCCCACCTCCGCGCTCGACCCGGAGATGATCAACGAGGTGCTCGACGTGATGGTCGAGCTCGCGAAGGAAGGCATGACGATGATGGTCGTCACGCACGAGATGGGCTTCGCGCGCAAGGTGGCCAATCGCGTCATCTTCATGGACCAGGGCAAGATCGTCGAGGACGCGGCGACGGAGGACTTCTTCGGCCAGCCGCGCAGCGAGCGTGCGCAGCAGTTCCTGGCGAAGATCCTGCATCATTGATTCGGTGGGCGCGATCGGCGCGGTGTCCGGTATGAATGATCGTCGCGTCGCCGGTCGCCGACCCTTGCTCGGCGGTGTGCTGCGCATTGCGATCGTCGCGATCGCGGCGCTCTCGTGCCTGGCTCCGACAGCAACGGCCGCCGACTGGCCGGACCACGCGATCACGATGGTCGTGCCATTCCCGCCGGGCGGCGTCGCCGATACGGTAGGGCGGCCGGTGTCCGACGCGCTGTCGCGCGCGCTCGGGCAGGCGGTGATCGTCGAGAACAAGCCCGGCGCGGGCGGCGCGATCGGCATGGGGCAGGTCGCACGGGCCAAGCCCGATGGCTACACGATCCTGATGTCGCTGTCGTCGCTCACCGTGCTGCCCGAGGCGGACAAGGTGATCGGACGCGTCGCGCAATACCAGCTCGCCGACCTGCGACCCATCGCCCGCTACACGGCCGATCCGACGGTGCTCGCCGTGCGCGCCGACGCGCCGTGGAAGACGTACGACGAGTTCATCGCCGACGCGAAGGCCAATCCGGGCAAGCTCAACTACGGCTCGTCCGGCAACTACGGCACGATGCACTTGCCCATGGAGATGCTGGCCGCCGCCACGGGGATCCGCATGACGCACGTGCCCTACACCGGCGCAGGGCCCGCAATCGTCGGACTGCTCGGCGGCCAGGTACAGGCCGTCGCGACGGGTCCTGCGAGCATCGTCCAGCACGTCAACGGCGGCACGGTGCGCGTGCTCGCGCACTGGGGCGACGTGCGCCTGGTCGCGCTGCCCGGGGTGAAGAGCCTCAAGGAACTGGGAACGGACGTCGACTACGCGCAGTGGTCGGGGCTGTTCGTGCCGGCCGCGACCCCGACCGACGTGGTCGACCGGTTGCGGGCCGCGGCGCGCGCGGCCGCGGGCGACGCGAAGGTCCGCGAGGTGCTTCTCACCGCCGGCAGCCCGATCCAGTATCTCGACGCGGCGGACTTCCAGCGTTATGTCGAGGCCGATGCGGTGAAGATGCGCGAGGTGGTGCGGAAGGTCGGGAAGGTGGAATAGCGCGGCGAGCGCCGCGGGGTGAGCATCGCTGCAGCAACGACGAAGAATCGCGCCTGCGCCCGTCGAGCGGCCCGCGTCTGGACACGAAGGGCACTCCCGCCTGCAGCGTACAATCCCGTTTTACCTTCGCCGCAACCGCGATGGACCTCCTTTCGCTGCGTGGCCGGCAGGCCCTGTCGCCGTTTCGCGTCGCCAAACTGTTCGCCGCACTCTCCGCCGTCCTTCCCCGCCACCGTGTCGCCAGCATCGCGGCGACGTACTGGCATTTCGCCGACACCGCGCGGCCGCTGAGCGAGGCCGAGCGCTCGACGCTCGAGCAGCTGCTCACCTACGGTCCGGCCGAGCCGTCGGCGAGCGATGACGACGGCGAGCTCATCCTCGTCACGCCGCGCATCGGTACGCTTTCGCCGTGGTCGTCGAAGGCCACCGACATCGCGCGCAACTGCGGGCTCGATGCCGTCCGGCGCCTCGAGCGAGGCATCGTCTTCCGGGTGCGCAGCGGCCAGGACGAGCCGCTCCGCGACGATGATCGCGCCGCGATGCTGCCGCTCCTGCACGACCGCATGGTGGAGAGCGTGCTCGATTCGCTCGCCGACGCCTCGGCCCTCTTCGCGCACACGCCGGCGCGGCCGCTGTCCACCGTGCCGCTGGGCGCGGAGGGTCGCGACGCACTGGTCGAGGCGAACACGACCCTCGGCCTCGCGCTGGCCGACGACGAGATCGACTATCTGGCGCAGAGCTTCGACGCCCTCGGGCGCGATCCGACCGACGTCGAGCTGATGATGTTCGCGCAGGCCAATTCCGAGCACTGCCGACACAAGATCTTCAACGCCGACTGGATCGTCGACGGCGTGCCGCAGGACCGCAGCCTGTTCGCGATGATCCGCGAGACGCATGCGGCGCACCCTTCCGGCACAGTGGTGGCGTATGCCGACAACGCGGCCGTGATGGAGGGCGCGACGGTGGCGCGCTTCCATCCGCGCCACGACGACCGTTACGCCGCGCAGTCCGAGGCGACGGCCATCGTGATGAAGGTGGAGACGCACAACCATCCCACCGCGATCGCGCCGTTCCCGGGCGCCGCGACGGGCTCGGGCGGCGAGATCCGCGACGAGGGCGCCACGGGACGCGGGGCGAAGCCGAAGGCGGGCCTGGTCGGCTATACCGTGTCGAACCTGCGCATTCCGGGCCTCGTGCGCCCGTGGGAGGCCACGGCCGGCAAGCCGGAGCGCATCGCCTCGGCGCTGTCGATCATGCTCGAGGGCCCGATCGGCGCGGCGTCGTTCAACAACGAGTTCGGGCGGCCGAACCTGTGCGGGTACTTCCGCACGTTCGAGCAGGAGGTCGACGGCGAGTGGCGTGGTTATCACAAGCCGATCATGATCGCCGGCGGGCTCGGCAACATCGCCCTGCGTTACGCGCACAAGCAGCCGCTCGCGTCGGGGGCGGCGCTGGTGCACCTCGGCGGGCCGGGCCTGCTGATCGGCATGGGCGGTGGCGCCGCATCCTCGATGGCCACGGGCACCAACACGGCCGACCTCGATTTCGACTCGGTGCAACGCGGCAACGCAGAGATCCAGCGGCGCGCGCAGGAAGTGATCGACCGATGCTGGCAGCTCGGCGCCGACAATCCGATTCTCTCGATCCACGATGTCGGCGCCGGCGGCCTGTCCAACGCGCTGCCCGAGCTCGTCCACGGCGGCGGCGTCGGCGGCACGTTTGGCCTGCGCGCGATCCCGTCGCAGGAAGCGGGCATGGCGCCGCGCGAGATCTGGTGCAACGAGGCGCAGGAGCGCTACGTGCTCGCGATCGCCCCGGAGGCCGTCGACCGCTTCGCCGCGATCTGCGCGCGTGAGCGCTGCCCGTTCGCAGTCGTCGGACACGCCAACGCCGAAGGGCGGCTGATCGTGCGCGACGTCCTGTTCGACAATGCGCCGGTCGACGTTCCCCTCGACGTGATCTTCGGCAAGCCGCCGCGGATGACGCGCGACGTCGTGCACGTGCGGCGCACGCTCTCGCCGTTGTCGCTCGACCACGTCGACCTGCGCGAGGCCGCGTTCCGTGTGCTGCAGCTTCCTGCGGTCGCGGACAAGACGTTCCTCGTCACCATCGGCGATCGCACCGTGGGCGGCCTGTGCGCGCGCGATCCGATGGTCGGACCGTGGCAGGTGCCCGTGTCCGACGTCGCGACCACCCTGATGGACTTCGAGGGCCACGCCGGCGAGGCGATGGCCATCGGCGAACGACCAGCGCTCGCGCTCATCGACGCACCGGCGGCGGGCCGGATGGCGGTCGGCGAGGCGCTGACTAACCTCGCGGCGGCCGCGGTGGGCGATCTGTCCCGCGTGAAGCTTTCGGCCAACTGGATGGCGCCCGCCGGCCATCCGGGCGAGGACGCCGCGCTCTACGACACCGTGCGCGCGGTGCGCGACCTGTGCATCGCGCTCGGCGTGTCGATTCCCGTGGGCAAGGACTCGATGTCGATGCGCACGGCGTGGTCGGACGGGGGGACCGCGAGGGCCGTCACCGCTCCGGTGTCGCTCGTGGTGTCCGCGTTCGCGCCCGTGCACGATGCGCGGCGCGCGGCGACGCCGCTGCTGTGCGCGACCGGCGACACGGTCCTGGTCCATCTCGATCTCGGCGCGGGCCGCGCGCGGCTCGGCGGCTCCGCGCTCGCGCAGGTGTACGGCCAGCTCGGCGACGAGGCGCCCGACGTCGACGACCCGCACCGCCTCGCGGCGTTGTTCGCGCTCGTGCAGCGCCTTCATGCCGACGGGATGGTGCTCGCTTATCACGATATCGGCGACGGCGGGTTGTTCGCGACGCTGTGCGAGATGGCGTTCGCGTCGCGCTGCGGCCTCGACGTCGAGCTGTCCGCCACGAGCGCTGCCCGCGCGGCGCTGTTCGCGGAGGAGCTCGGCGCGGTCGTCGAGGTCGCCGCGGTGGAGGCGGCACGCCTCATCGACCGGGCGACCGACGCCGGCCTCGGCGCGGGGCTCGTCGCGCGGCCGGCCGATCACGGGCGCATCCGCGTGCGCCAGGATGGCGCCGTACTCCTCGACGAGCCGCGCGCGGCGCTGCACGCGGCCTGGTCGTCGACGAGCCAGGCCTTGCAGCGGCTGCGCGACCATCCGACATGCGCCGACGGTGAGCTCGCCCGCATCGCCGACGATGGCGAGCGCGGGCTGGTGCCGCATCTCACGTTCGACCCAGCGGACGATACCGCCGCCCCGTTCGTCGCGCGCGGCGCGCGGCCGCGGGTGGCGATCCTGCGCGAGCAGGGCGTGAACGGGCAGGTGGAGATGGCCGCGGCGTTCACGCGTGCGGGCTTCGACGCGTTCGACGTGCACATGACGGATCTCGCGCAGGGCCGTCGTTCGCTGTCGGCGTTCGCGGGGGTGGTCGCGTGCGGCGGCTTCTCCTACGGCGACGTGCTTGGGGCCGGCGAAGGATGGGCGAAGTCGATCCTGTTCGCGCCGCGGCTGCGCGATGCGTTCGCGCAGTTCTTCGCGCGGTCCGACACGTTCACGCTCGGCGTGTGCAACGGCTGCCAGATGCTGAGTGCGCTGCGCGCGATCATACCGGGCAGTGCGCACTGGCCGCGCTTCGTGCGCAACCGCTCGGAGCAGTTCGAGGCGCGCCTGACGATGGTCGAGATCCGGCCGTCGGCCTCGCTGTTCCTGCGCGACATGGCCGGCAGCCGCATTCCGGTCGCGACCGCGCACGGCGAGGGCTACGCCGAGTTCGCCGACGCCGCGCAGCTCGCGAGCGCGCAGGCGCACGTCACGATGCGCTTCGTAGACGGTCGCGGCGCCGTGACCGAAGCCTACCCGGCCAACCCGAACGGCTCGCCGGCGGGAATCGCGGGCCTGACCACGCCGGACGGCCGCGTCACCATCGTGATGCCGCATCCGGAGCGCGGCTATCGCACCGCGCAGCTCTCGTGGCATCCGCTCGACTGGCCCGAGCTCTCGCCGTGGTACCGCCTGTTCGCCAACGCCCGCCGCTTCGTCGGCTGACCGGAGCATTGCCATGCCGCTGACCGTCTACGCGATCAACGGCGTCACGCCGGTGGTCGATCCTGCCGCCTACGTGCATCCTTCCGCGGTGCTGGTCGGGGATGTGATCGTCGCGGCGGGCTGCTACATCGGCCCGGCGGCGTGCCTGCGCGGCGACTTCGGGCGCATCCACATCCACACGGGCGCCAATCTGCAGGACACATGCGTCGCACATGGCTTTCCGGGCACCGACACGATCGTCGAGGAGGACGGGCACATCGGCCACGGCGCGGTGCTGCACGGCTGCATCGTCCGGCGCAACGCGCTGATCGGCATGAACGCGGTGATCAATGACAGCGCCGAGGTAGGCGAGTCGGCGATCGTCGCGGCCATGGCGTTCGTGAAGGCGGGCATGGTGGTGCCGCCGCGCGTGCTCGTCGCCGGCATTCCGGCGCGGGTGATGCGCGAGCTGGTGGCAGTCGAGCTTGCGTGGAAGCTCGAGGCGACGAAGAGTTACCAGGAGCTCACGCGCCGCAGCCTCGGCACCATGCGCGCGACCACGCCGCTCGCAGCACCGGAGCCGGATCGAAAGCGGATCGAGGTGCCGGAACTCCTCACGCTGTCCGCGACGAAGGCGCGCGCCTAACAGAGTCCGGTCAAAACCCGGCGGCTTGGCCGTCGCGGCGCGGATCCGACGCGCCGACGTACCCGCTCCCCGCTCGCACGATGATCTGCCCGGCGCCAAAATCCATGTAGGTATCAGGCACCGAGGCGGTGACATGGCCGAGCCGCAGCAATCCTTCGCGCAATGGAGCGCCCGCCGAGGCCTCGAGATCGAGCGATCCGCCGGCGTTGACCTTCCAGCGCGGCGCGTCGAGCGCGGCCTGGGGGTTCATGCCGTAGTCGATCATCCGCACGAGCATCTGCACGTGACCCGGCGGCTGAATCGGGCCGCCCATCACGCCGAACGCCGCGTAGGGCGCGCCGTCGCGCGTGACGAATCCCGGGATGATGGTGTGATAGGGCCGCTTGCCCGGGCCGACCTGGTTGGGATGGCCTGCCGCAGTGGTGAAGCCCGCGCCACGGTTCTGCAGGCTGATGCCGGTGTCCGGTACGACCACGCCCGAGCCGAAGCCCATGTAGTTCGACTGGATGAGCGACACCATCATGCCGTCGCGGTCGGCCGCGCACAGGTAGACGGTGCCCGCCCGTGGCGGGTCGCCGGGACCGAAGTCCTGCGCCCGGGCGGGATCGATCAGGGCGGCACGAGCGGCAAGGTAGGCCGGGTCGAGCAGCCCGGAGGACGCGACCTCCATCGTGCGCGCATCGCCCACGTAGCGGTACGCGTCGGCGAACGCGAGCTTCATCGCCTCGATCTGCAGGTGCTGCGAGCCGACATCGTCGGGTGCCGCGCGGCGCAGGTCGAAGTGCTCGAGCATGCCCAGCGCCATCAGCGCCGCGACGCCCTGGCCGTTGGGCGGGATCTCGTGCACCGTGAACCCGCGATAGTCCTGCGTGATGGGTGTCACCCAGTCGGGCTGGTGCGCTGCGAAGTCCTCGACCGTGTGGCCGGCCCCGTGCAGCGCGGCATCCCTGGCCATGGCCTGCGCGAGGGCGCCCCGATAGAACGCCTCGCCCCTGGACGCGGCGATCGCCTCGAGGGTGCGGGCCATCGCCGGACTGGCGAAGCGCTCGCCCGGCTGCGGCGCGCGCCCGTGCGGCAGGAAATGGTCCTGCCAACCGAGCCCCTTGGGCATGACAGTCGCGGCGAGCGCCCATTTGCCGGCGATCACCGGCGACACCGGATAACCGTCGCGGGCGTAGCGGATCGCCGGCTCGAACAGGTTGGCGAACGGGAGCCTGCCGTAGCGCGTGGACAGCGCCACCCAGCCGGAGACCGCGCCGGGGATCGTCACGGTCTCCCACCCGCGCTCGGGCATCCGGCGGCCGGCGAAGCGCGCGGCGGTCCATGCCGCAGGGGCGCGCCCCGATGCGTTCAGCCCCTCGATCCGGTCGCCGTCCCAGAGAATCGCGAACAGATCCGAGCCGATGCCGTTGCTGCACGGCTCCACCACGGTGAGCGTGATCGCGGTGGCCAGCGCCGCGTCGACGGCATTCCCGCCGCGCGCGAGCATGGCGAGCCCGGCCTGGGTGGCCAGCGGCTGCGAGGTGGCGACGACGTTGGAGGCGAACAGCGGCTGGCGCCGCGACGCGTAGGGCAGGGACCAGTCGAAGGGCATCGGGACGCTCGGCGCAAATCGGCGAGCGCGCGTGCGCCCGGGGCTGATCATACCGTCTGAGCGCGTCGCGAAAAAAAAAGGGCAGGCGCACGGCCTGCCCTCCATGCGAACCTGCGCCGTCAGATACCGGCCTTGGTCCGCAGATCCTTGAAGTACTTGTCGAGCCATTGCGCCTGCATCCGTTGCTGGAGCTGGGGCTTCACTTCTTCGTACGTCGGCACCTTCGCGTCGCGCACGTCGTCCACCATGATCACGTGCCAGCCGAACTGGGTCTGGACGGGCTGCGCGGTGAACTTGCCCTTCGGGGTGGCCTTCATCGCGTCGCCGAACGGCTTGACGAAGTTGGTCGGGGCGTTCCAGTCGAGGTCCCCGCCGCGGTCCTTCGAGCCCGGATCCTTCGAGCGTGCCTTGGCGATCTCGTCGAACTTGGCGCCCTTCTGCAGCTCGGTGACGATTTCCTTGGCCTCGTCTTCCTTCTCGACGAGCACGTGGCGCACCTTGTACTCCTTGTCGCCGATCTGTCCCTTGACGGAGTCGTATTCCTTGCGCAGGTCGGCCTCGGGCACCGGGTTCTTCTGCAGCCAGTCGGCCACGTAGGCGCGCACGAGGATGGTCTGCGACGCGAGATCCATCTGGGCCTTCATCTCGTTCGACTTGTCGAGACCCTGGCGGCGCGCTTCGCGCGCGAGCAGCTCGCGCGTATTGAGTTCCTCGCGCACCGCGTTCCGCAGCTCAGGAGTGTCGGGCTGGCCCTGGCCGACCCGTTCCTTGACCAGGAAGTCGAACTGCTGCTGCGTGTATAGCGCCTTGCCGGCGGGTGCTGCGGCCGCTGCCGCGGGCGCGGTGCCCTTGGGCGCGGCCTTCGGCGCGGCGGGCGTTTGCGCCTGTACGGCGGTGGCCAGCGTCGCGGCCAGCGCGGACGCGATCAGGATGCGTTTCATCGTGGTAGTCCTTTCGTCAGGAGGGAAATTCGTCGGGCGCATACGCGTTGATCGCCAGCGCATGGACCGGATGGGGAATGAGGTCGCCGACGCGATCGAGGATCGCGCGGTGCCTGGCCAGGCGGGTGAGACCGCGGAACTGCTCCGACACGATAGTGAGCGAAAAGTGCCCGCCGCCGGCGGCTGCGCCCGCGTGGCCGGCGTGCTCGGCCGAGTCGTCGTGGATCTCCAGCACCGCCGGATGCAGCGCGCCCAGGCGGTCGGCAAGCACTTCGCGGGGCGTCATCGCGACGGCTCCGCGAGGTAGCGCGCGAGCACGAGGCCCTGCGCCAGCGCGAACAGCAGGAACACGCCCATGCTGCCCCAGACCTTGAAATTGACCCATGTTTCGGTGCTGAAGTGAAATGCCACGTACCAGTTCGCCACCGCCATCGCGCAGAAGAACGCCACCCACGCCCACGTGAGGCCGGTCCACACGGTGGCCGGGAGCGTGAGGTCCTTCATCACGTAGGCGAGCAGGTCGCGCCGCGCGAGCAGCTTGCCGCCCGCCAGCACGAGCGCGAACGTCGCATACAGAACCGTGGGCTTCCATTTGATGAACGTTTCGTCCTGCAGGATCAGCGTAGCGCCGCCGAACACGACGATGATCGCGAACGAGATCCAATGGATCGCCGAAACCTTGCCGCGCCAGTGGAACCATGCGATCTGGGCGACCGACGCCGCGATGGCGACCGCCGTGGCAATCCAGATGCCCTGCCACTTGAAGGCAATGAAGAACAGGAGCAGCGGAAAGTAATCGGCCAGCAGTTGCATAAACAGTCGATTATAGCGTGTTTTCCGGGCCGGCCTCGGCTTCGACCGCTGCGCCGGGCGCCTCGAGCGTCTCGCCCTCGAAGCGCGTCGCCACCGGCGACGCATCGCGGCCATGCTCCTGCAGCCATTGCGTGAGCTCGTCGCGGAACCCGTGTGTGACGAGCACCCGTGGCGCGCCGGTGCCGTCGATCGCGGCGTTGAGGCCCGGCCAATCGGCGTGATCCGAAAGCGCGAAGCCCCGGTCGAGGCTCGCCCTGCGGCGCGTTCCGCGGATCGCCATCCAGCCCGACGCGAAGGCGGTCGACGACGGGTCGAAGCGCTGCATCCAGCGGGTGCCGCGCGCCGACGGCGGCGCCATCACCAGCGCTTCCGACCACACGGTGCCGGCGGGCGCTTCGGCCACTCGCAGGGTCGGCGGGAGCACCACACGCGCCTCGCGGTACGCCTCGTTGATGCGCTCGACCGCGCCGTGCACGTAGACCGGACCCGGCAGGGGGTCGGCTTCGAGCATCAATCCCCGTAGGATCCGTTGCGCCTTGCCGAGCGCATACGCGAACAGGATGCTCGCGCGGCCGTTCGCTCGATTGTCGCTCCACCAGGCGAGGATGGCGCGCATGGTCGCGCGTGGATCCTCCCAGCGATAGATGGGCAGGCCGAAGGTCGACTCGGTGACGAACAGGTCGCAGGCGAGGGGCTCGAACGGCGGGCAGGTGGGGTCGGGCGCGAGCTTGTAGTCGCCGGACACGACCGCCGTGAACCCCGCCTGCCGGATGCGGATCTGCGCGCTGCCGAGCACGTGCCCGGCGGGATGCAGCGACACCTCTACGGCGCCGATGCGGCGTTGCTCCCCGTACGCCATCGTCTCGATGTGCGCGTCGGCCGGCAGCCGCGCCCGCAGGAGGGGCAGGCCTTCGGCGGCGCCAAGATACGCCGCGCTGCCGCCGTGGGCGTGATCGCCATGCGCGTGCGTGATGAGCGCGCGCTCGACCGGCCGCCAGGGATCGATGTGGAACCCACCCGCCGCGCAATAGAAGCCCGCGTCGGTCATGCGCAGCAACGCTTCCATCGCGGCAGCCGTTCGCCTAGATCCGCTTGCGCGGGATGGTGAGCGCGATCGCTGCGCCCAGCGCCGTGATGCCCGCGAGCGCGGCGAGCACGGCACGAAACGCCGGATCGAGGCGAGCGCGGGCCGCGGCCAGCGCGACCGTATCGGGAGGCGCGCCGGCCGCGCCCGCGCCGCGCGTCGCGGGGCCGAGCTGGTCGCCGGGGCCGATCAGCGTGAACAGCAGGGCGCCGAGCAACGCGACCCCGATCGAGGCGCCGATCGAGCGGCTCACCGAGATCGACGCCGTGGCGGAGCCCAGGGCGTTCCTTCCCGCCGTGTCCTGGATGATGATCTGGCAGGTGGGCATCACGCCGCCGATGCCGAGCATGGCCAGCATCATCAGGCCCACCACCAGCGCAGTGGGTGCGATTTCGAGCGAGACGGCGAGCACGGTGAACACGACGGAAGACAGCGCAAGCCCCCCGATCGGGAAAGGCGTCAGCCGGCCGGTCTTGGCGATGAGCCGGCCGGTGACGGTCGCGCCCACCGCGAGCATCAGGCTGATCGGCAGGAGCCACAGGCCCGATTCGCCGATGCCCGATCCGCGCCCGAGCTGCAGGTAGAGCGGCAGGTACAGCACCGACGGGAACAGCGCCGCGGCAAAGCACATCACGAGCGCGTTGCTGCGCAGGATCGCCGGCACCGACAGCAGCCGCACCGGGATGACCGGGTTTTCGATGCGCCGCTCCCACCAGCCGAGTACACCGAAGCCGAGCCCCGCCGTGCCGAGCAGCGCGAGCATCGACACCGACCACCAGGCGATGCGATGTCCTCCCGACGCGAGACCGACGAGCAGCGCGATCGCCGACACCGCGAAGATCAGCGCGCCCGCGAAGTCGAAACGGAAGCACCCGGCCGGCACATGCCTCACGTTCGGAATGCGCCAGGCGAGGAACGCCGCGAGCGCACCCAGGGGGAGGTTGATGACGAACACGGCGCGCCATGAGAAATGCTCGGTGAGCACGCCGCCCATCACCGGCCCTAAGGTGCTCGACAGCGCGAACATCGCCGCGAAGTAGCCCTGGAAGCGGGCGCGCTCGCGCGCCGGGACGTGCTCGCCGATGAGCGCTTGCGCAAGCGTCATCAACCCCCCGCCGCCGCAGCCCTGCAGCCCGCGCATGGCCACCAGCGCCCATACGCTCGGCGCCAGCGCGCATCCGATCGACGCCAGCACGAACAGGCCGAGCGCGACGAGCAGCATGCGCCGGCGCCCGAAGCGGTCGCCCAGGTAGCCGTGGATGGGCGCGGTGACGGTCGCGGCCAGCAGGTACGCGATCACGACCCACGACAGGTCGGACAGCTGGCCGAACGACGCCGCGATCGCGGGCAGCGTCGTCGCGAGGATCGTCTGGTCGACCGAGGCGAGGAACATCGCCACCATCACCCCGGGGAACACCTCCCGGAATGCCGCGCGCGTGGCCGCTTCGTCGTAATCCGGTGAGCCGGTCGCCATCGGGGCCAGATGGTTTGCGGACGCGCCGCTCAGCTCTCGCGCCTGGGCAGGCGGGCCCAGTCGAACGCGGGACCCGGATCGGTCTTGCGGCCGGGCGCGATGTCGCTGTGGCCCACCACGTCCTCGATGGGGTAGCGCGCGCACAGCGCCTCGACCAGCGGGCCGAGCGCCGCGTATTGCGCGGCGGCGTACGGCTCGTCGTCGCGGCCCTCGAGCTCGATGCCGATCGAGAAGTCGTTGCAGCGACTCATCCCGCGCCATGTCGACGGCCCCGCGTGCCACGCGCGCTCGAGGCAGGGCACGAACTGCAGCAGCTCGCCGTCGCGGCGGATCAGGAAGTGCGCCGACACGCGCAGGTCGGCGATCGTCGCGTAATAGGGATGCGCCGCGGGATCGAGCCGGTTGGTGAAGAGCTCCACGATGCCCGGACCGCCGTACTCCAGGGGCGGCAGTGCGATGCCATGCAGCACGATCAGGCGGATCGGCGTTCCCGGAGGCCGGTCGTCGCGATTGGGCGAGGCCACTTGGCGCGCGGCGTGCACGACACCGGCGGCATCGGGATGCAGGGTCGCGGCGGCAACCCGGCTGCTGCCCACGAAAGTGCCGGACGCGCTTACTTGATCCCCAGCCGTTCCATACGGTAGCGCATCGCGCGGAAGGTGATGCCGAGCAGCTTCGCCGCCGCGGTGCGGTTGTAGCGGGTCTTCTCGAGCGCCTCGTTGATGGCCGAGCGCTCGACCCGGTCGAGATAATCCTGCAGCGGCCACTTGTCGCCGGCGGGCATCGCGGCATCCGACTCGTCGGCGACAGGCGTGAGATGCAGGTCCTCGGCGGTGATCGACTGCGGGTTGGGCGCCAGCGACAGCCCCCGCTCGAGGATGTTCTCCAGCTCGCGCACGTTGCCGGGGAACGGATAGCGCTCGAGTGCGGCGACCGCGTTTGGCTCGAGGGCCGTCGGCGCGCCGCGCGACAGCCGCGTCAGGATGGCGTTGGCGATCAGCGGGATGTCCTCGCGCATCTCGCGCAGGCTCGGCATCGACAGCTCGATCACGTGCAGCCGGTAGTACAGATCCTGGCGGAATTCGCCGCTGTCGACCAGCGCCGCGAGCTTCTTGTGCGTGGCGCTGATGATGCGCGCGTCGACGGGATCCTCCTGCGTGGAGCCCACCTTGCGGACCTTCTTCTCCTGGATGGCGCGCAGCAGCTTCACCTGCATCGCGAGTGGCAGGTCGGCGACTTCGTCGAGGAACAGCGTGCCGTTGTGCGCGGCCTGGAAAAAGCCGTCGCGATCGCCCTCGGCTCCGGTGAACGCGCCCTTCTTGTAGCCGAAGAACTCGCTCTCCATCAGGTTCTCGGGGATCGCGCCGCAGTTCACGGCGATGAACGGCTGCTCGGCGCGGGGTCCCTTGAGATGGATCATCCGCGCTGCCAGCTCCTTGCCGCTGCCCGACTCGCCGTTGACGAACACCGGCGCCTGGCTCTTCGCGAGCCGGTCGATCAGGCCGCGCACCTGCAGCATCGCCGGCGACTCGCCGAGAAGATGGTAGCTGCTGGACGCCTGCGGCTTCTCGGGCACCTTCAGCGCCTGCTTGACCAGCGCGCGCAGTTGCTCCAGCGCCACCGGCTTGGCAAGGTAGTCGAACGCGCCGGCCTTCAGCGCGGCCACCGCGTTCTCGGCGCTGCCGAACGCGGTGATCACGGCCACCGGCACGTCGAGACCGCGCTGGTTGATGTGCTCGACCACCCGCAGGCCTTCGCCGTCGGGAAGGCGCATGTCGGTGAGGCACAGGTCGAAGGGCTCGCGGTCGAGGAGGCGGATCGCGTCGGTCACGTTCTCCGCGCGCGTGGTGTCGAGGCCCATGCGGGTGAGCGTGAGCTCGAGCAGCTCGAGCAGGTCCGGCTCGTCATCGACGACGAGTACCTTGGGTTGGCCGCGGGCTCTACGGGACATGGCGGGTCGACAGTTGGCGAGGCAGGATTCTACGTCTTGCCGCCGCCCTGCGTGGGCGTCAATGCGCGCTTCATGGTGATGCGAAAGTGCGCGCCGGGCATCTTGGGCAGGAGCTCGAGGGCGGCGCCGTTGGCGTCGGCCAGCTCGCGGGCGATGTAGAGGCCGAGGCCAGTGCCCCCCGGGCGAGTCGTGAAGAAGGGCTCGAAGATCTGTCCACGGAGCTCGGGCGGGATGCCCGGGCCGTCGTCGTCCAGCTCGCAGATGACGGCGTCGCCCATATAGCCGGCGCGGCCCATGACGCGGATGCTGCCGGCCTTCTTCTGACAGTGCTGCCAGGCGTTGCGCACCAAGTTCCAGACGATCTGGTTGAGATGGCCGCGATCGAAGATCACCAGGAGCTCGTCGGCCACGATGATCACCACCGCGCCTGGCGGGATGTTCTCGGCCTGGACGATTTCCTCGGTGAGCGAGCGCATGAACTCGCCGAGCTGGATCACCTCGGGCTGCTGGCGATCCCGGCGATTGAGTTGCAGCACCTCGCCCACGATGCGGTCGATCCGCTTCGCGTTGTTGCGGATCATCGCGAGCAGCCGCTCCCCCTCCGGGGCCACGGCGCGGTCCTCCTCGAGAAGCTGTGCCGCCTGATTGATCGCCGACAGCGGGTTGCGCACCTCGTGCGCGATCGACGCGGTCAGCCGCCCCATCGCGGCCAGCTTCATCTGCTGCGCCTCGCTCTGCGCCCGGCCGAGATCCTCGAGGTAGATCAGCGTGCCGCCGTTCAGCCCCGAGCCGATGCGCACCAGCCGCACGCGCAGCAGGCGCTGCGTGGCCTCGACTTTGAACGGCCGCAGCGGCTCGGTGAAGTCCTCGTTCCAGCGCCGCCAGTAGTCGTGCAGCGTGGTCGAGAACTCGGCGAGGCGCATGCCGCCGCGCATCCGCCCGAAGCCGCCGAGCAGGCGGGTGACCTGCGCGTTGTGCCCGCGGACCACCCCGTTGAGGTCGACCACCAGCACGCCGTCCTGCATGTCCTGGATGATGAGCCGGTTGACCTGCTCGAGATTGGCGACGTCGATGCCCCGTTGAGCGGCGAGATCCTCCGACGCCTTCGTGTAGCGGCCGAGTGCCACGGCCGTGCCAACGGTGGCGAAATAGCCGAAGCCGATGAGGCCGGTCTGGAACAGCTCGGCCGCGCCGACGTTGCCGCCGAGCGTGCGCCAGGTCTGCAGCCCGAGCAGGGCCACGGTGGCGAAGGCCGCGTGGAAGAAGCCGGTCTGCGTGCGCAGCAGCCAGCCGCTGGCCGCAAGCTGCGGGAACAGCAGGATCGGCAGCGGCGCGCCGGTGCTGCCACCGGCCACCATCACCAGGCCGAGGAAGAAGATATCGCCGGAGAGCAGTGCGAGGAGGGTGGTCGACAGCGGCAGCGGCAGCCGCTCGTGCTGCACCCACCAGAAGGTCGCGAGGCCGAAGATGAAATAGATCGCGGCCGCGGTCAGGAACGCGTTGGGCGCGGCGACGCTCAGGATCTTGAGGTCGAATAGCAGCGCCATGCCGAGCAGCACGGCGCCGCACACGGCTCGATACAGCGCGACGATCCACAGGATGCGTCGCGCCGAATCGGTGACCGACAGCGGCAGCGGCGGCGGCTCGAAGGGCGGAATCGCGGGTGACGGGCGGGTGGCCATGGCGGGGCGGCCGGCATCGAGGCCCACGCGCGCCGCCGACGATGCCAGCCGTCGGCCATTGTGCAGCACGCCGCGGTGACCGGGTGCTTCGGGCGGTCCGGCGGACCGCACTACCGCGGCGGGTGTTGCGCGCAGTTCACGGTGCCGCAGACGAAGCCCTGCGGCACGGGCCGCGCGTCCGCCTGCGGCAGGAATACCCCGCACTCGACACAGCGGACCATCGCCGCTGCCGGAGGAGCGGGCGCCTGCCGCGGGGCACGTGCCTTGCGCTTGGCCGCGTTGACGAGCCGCAGGACGAGCAGCACCGCGAACACCACCACCAGCCAGAAGACGATCTTGCCCATGGCGTTACAGCACCTTGCCGGGATTGAGCAGTCCGTCCGGATCGAGGGCATGCTTCACGCAGCGCATGAGGTCGAGCTCCACCGCGCTCTTGTAGCGGATCAGCTCGCCGCGCTTCATCTGGCCGATGCCATGCTCCGCGCTGAAGCTCCCCCCGGCGCCGGCGACCAGGTCGTGGACGATGCGATTGGCCTCAGCCTGCGCGGCCATGAACGGCTCGGCAGGGATGCCTTCCGGCGCGACCAGGTTGTAATGCAGGTTGCCGTCGCCCAGGTGGCCGAAGATGACGAAGCGAACGCCGGGCAAGGCCGAGCGCAATGCTGCCCCGGACGCGTCCAGGAACGAGGGAATGGCGGCAACAGGCAAAGCGATGTCGTGCTTGATATTGGGTCCCTCGCGTCGCTGCGCCTCGCTGATGTTCTCACGCAGCGCCCACAGCTTCGCTGCCTGCTCCTGCGAATGCGCGACGACGGCATCTGCGACGTGGCCCGCCGCGACGGCCTGCGCGAGCGCTCCTTCGACCAGCGCCGCGAGGGGGGCGTCCGGCGCGCTGTCGTCGGCCTGCACGAGCACGTACCACGCGTGGCCCGGCAGTGGGTCGGGCGCGCCGGGATGATGCTTGCGCGACAGCGCGAGCGCGAAATCGCTGATCAGCTCGAAGCCCACGAGGCGGTCGCCGAGCGCGTCGCGCGCAATGCGCAGCAGCCCGATCGCGGCGGCCACGTCGGCAACCGCGGCGAGCGCCGTCACCCGCGTGCGCGGCGCCGGAAAGAGGGCGAGCACCGCGGCCGTCACGATGCCCAGCGTACCTTCGCTGCCGATGAAGAGCTGCTTCAGGTCATAGCCGGTGTTGTCCTTGCGCAGCCCGCGCAGCCCATCCCAGACGCGGCCGTCGGCGAGGACCACCTCAAGGCCGAGGACCATCGCGCGGGCGTTGCCGAAGCGCAGCACCGCAGTGCCGCCGGCATTAGTCGACAGGTTGCCGCCGATCGTGCAGCTGCCCTCCGACGCGAGGGACAGGGGAAAGGCGAGGCCGTGGGCGGCGGCCGCGTGGTGCACGCGGTCGAGGATCACGCCGGCCTCGACCGTGATCGTCGCGTTCGGCGCGTCCACGCCCCGCACGCGATCGAGCCGCGCGAGCGACAGCACGACCGACGCGCCGCTCACGTCGGGCGTGGCACCACCGCACAGGCCGGTGTTGCCGCCCTGGGCGACGATCGGCGCGCCGCACGCGGCGCACGCTGCGACCGTGGCTGCCACTTCACGGGTGTCCCCCGGACGAACCACGCACAACGCGCGGCCGTGATACCGGTCGCGATGGTCGACGACGTACGGAGCGAAGTCGGCAGGCTCGCGCAGCACGTGTCGCGCGCCCACGATGGCGTCGAGCTGCGCGAGCAAGGTTGCGTGGCGGTCGGTCATGGCGCACGATATTAGCGCACGCGTGCATGCACCATTGACGCGACCAACCAGGAGGCCGCATGGCCGATTCGCCGAAATCGCCCGCCGATCCGTCCGCGTCCCCGCCGTTCTCTCCGCAGGACGCGATGGCGTTCATGCAGAAGATGTGGAATCCGTTCGGCGTGCCGATTCCCGGCTTCGGCGGCGCGGATCCGGCCATGCAGGGTGCGGGCGCCATGCCGTTTCCCAATCCCGCCATGATGTTCGCCGCCCTCGATCCGCAGGAGGTGGAGCGCAAGCTGGTCGAATTGCGGATCATCGAGGGCTGGCTGCAGATGAGCCTCGACATGATGCGCATGAGCATCAAGACGATGGAGCTGCAGAAGGCCTCGCTGGAGGCTATGCGGGGCACGCAGTCAGGACCGGCGGAGGAGCCGCGCGCGTAGTGACGGGCGCGGCGGGTTCGACCGAACCTAAGACTTCGGTTCTAGGTGCGCGCCGCCGCGGGCGATCCGAGCCAGGCGTCGCGCCGGCCGGCTGCCTCCGGCGTCGCGCGATCGTCGAGCTCGAGCATGCACGTGTCCGACGCCGGCGGGGCGAGCTCGAGCACGTGCTCGGTCAGCTCATCGCGCCGGAACGCATGGACGCGCAGGCGATGCCCGGGCACGTGGCGCTCGAGCGCGCTTCGGAGCAGCTCCGCGGAGGCCTTGAGCCCGTCGATTGCGACGAGCTGGTCGCCGGATGCCAGTCCCGCGCGCTCCGCGGCGCCGCCCGAGTACACGGTCGCAATCCTCAGGTCCGCTCCGACCTTCGCATCGAGGCTGCTCGAAGGCAGCGCGCCGGTCGCCGGCTTGCCGCCGCGATCCTGCGCGGATTGCCCTGCCCGCCAGCGCACGCGCACGCCGAACTCGGCCAGCGCCTCCGCCACGGGAAGGTCGTCCGTCCCGTCCACATGGCGCGCGAAGAAATCGTCCAAGTCCCGCCCGGCGACTTCGGCGGCGATGCGCTTCACACCGTCCTCGGGCACGCCGACGCCCGTGCGGCCGTGCCGCGTCCAGAGCGCACGCATCACGTCGTCGAGCGTCCCGCGGCCTTCGCGGCGCAGCAACAGGTCGAGCGCGAGCGCGACCAGCGAGCCCTTGGCGTAGTAGCTGACAACGGCGTTGGGCGTGTTCTCGTCCTGCCGGTAGTACTTGATCCACGCATCGAAGCTGGACTCGGCGACGCTTTGCAAGTGGCGGCCCGGCCCGCGCGTCACCGCCGTGAGGGTGCGCGCGAGCAGCTCCAGGTAGCGTGCCGGCGTGATGATCCCGCTGCGCACCAGCGCCAGGTCGTCGTAATACGAGGTGAAGCCTTCGAACGCCCACAGCTGCCGCGTATAACCTTCGCGCGACAAATCGTACGGCGTGAAGGCCGCCGACTTGATCCGCTCGACGTTCCACGCGTGGAAATATTCGTGGCTGGCGAGGCCCAGGAGGGTCAGGTAGGCGTCGCTGACCTCGGCCACGCCCGGAACCGGCAGCTCGTCGCGCCGGCACAGCAGGCTGGTGCTGGAGCGATGCTCGAGACCGCCATGGCC
Source organism: Burkholderiales bacterium (assembly GCA_038239945.1). Taxonomy (GTDB): domain Bacteria; phylum Pseudomonadota; class Gammaproteobacteria; order Burkholderiales; family Casimicrobiaceae; genus VBCG01. The sequence goes on along the minus strand of JBBSEG010000007.1, from coordinate 36,658 downwards.
TTCGCCGACGGCCGTGATCTGGAAGAGATAGCGGTCGAACGGCGCACGCGCGCCGGGTCCGTCGAAGAGCTCGACGTGCCAACGGCACGACTTCGAGCGGACCGGCGCACGGCGCGGCGCGCCACGCGTCCTTGGCGAACTTGTCGATGGGGATCGCGCCGGCCGGGCAATGCGATCGCGCATGGACCACGTGGCGCGCCATCTCGCGGACGAGATAGCTTCCCGGCACCCACGTCGGCAGCCGGAAGACCTGTCCGGCCGGGTCGGGCCGCTCGACGATGCACCGCACCTCGAAGCGATGCGCCAGCGGATCGAGCGGCACGACTTCGTAGCGGGTGCGGGGCAGGGGCTGCACAGGGCCGTTCAATGCGACGCCGGTCGGCGCGTCAGCGGAGCGTCATCGAGCTCGCCGGCGCGAACGCCGGGCATCGCCTGACATGCCCCCGGGCCAAGCACGTGCTCAGATGGCGTTCGAGTGTGGCACTATTCATTCCGTGCTGCATGAGCGTTCCCTTCGTCGACCCGTACGCACGATGACCACGGCCAGTATAGCCACGGCGAATTTCGCCACATGCCCGGTGATGGGACACGCCGTACGGCTGCTGCACCATCCGGGCGTCTTCACGCCGACGCTCACCACGGCGTTCCTCACCGACCAGGTGCAGCGCGACCGGCTCGCCGGCAGCGCCGCACTCGACTTGGGATGTGGTGCCGGCCCGATCGCCATTGCGCTTGCGCTGTGCGGGGCGCACAGCGTTCACGCGGTCGATCTCATGCCCGAAGCCTGCGACCTCGCGCGACGCAACGTCGCGCTCAACGGCGTGTCGGAACGCGTGAAGGTGCTGGCGGGCAACCTGTTCGAGCCCGTGCGCGGCCTGCAGTTCGACTTGATCGTCGACGACGTGTCGGGCGTGGCCGAGGAGGTTGCCCGGTTCTCGTCCTGGTTTCCACGGGGCGTCCCTTCCGGCGGCCCGGATGGGACCAGTCATACGGTGCAGATGCTGCGCGATGCGCCGGCGTTCCTGCGGCCAGGCGGTTGCCTGCTGTTCCCGGTGCTGAGCCTGTCGCGTGCCGACCAGATCGTCGCCACGGCCGCGCAGGTGTTCGGCGACCGGCTGCAGAAGGTCGCGTCGAAGCTCGTGCCGTTCAACGCCGAGCTGCGCGAGCAACTCGGTGCGCTGGAACGCCTGCAGCGCGCCGGCGTGGTTGATTTCGTGCGCGTGCGCTCGCGCAGCTTCTGGCGGCTCGACATCTACCGTGCGTCGAGCGCGGGATGACCGGCTTGGTGCGCAAGTGCCCCCGGCGCGAATCGAACGCGCGACCTGCCGCTTAGGAGGCGGCCGCTCTATCCACTGAGCTACGGGGACGACGGTCCATTCTAGCGCGCGCTTCCGGGGCGCTGCGCGCGTGCGAGATCCGTCGCGACCTTCGCGCGATGCTCCCCTGGCTGTCCGCCGACACACCCTTCCCACCCGTTGCGCAGGCGCTCGTCGAGCCGAACGGCTTGCTCGCGGCCGGCGGCGACCTTTGCGCGGGGCGACTCCTCGCCGCCTATCGCCTCGGCATCTATCCGTGGTACGGCGACGGGCAGCCGATCCTGTGGTGGAGCCCCGATCCGCGGATGGTGCTCGAGGTGGCGGCGTTCAAGGTCGCACGTTCGCTGCGAAAGCGCATCCGCCACGGCGGCTTTGAGATACGATCCGACACGGCGTTTCGCGCGGTCGTGGAGCGCTGCGCCAGCACGCGGCGGATCGGCCAACCCGGCACCTGGATTACGAAACCGATGATCGAGGCGTACGACGATCTGCACACGCGCGGCTACACCCACTCGGTCGAGACGTGGCACGACGGCGAGCTCGTGGGCGGCCTTTACGGCATGGCCCTCGACCGGGTGTTCTTCGGCGAGTCGATGTTCTCGACCCGCTCGGACGCGTCCAAGGTGGCGCTCGCCGGGTTGATCGATCTCCTGCGCGCCCGCGATGTCCGCCTGGTCGATTGCCAGCAGGAAACGCGCCACCTCGCAAGCGTCGGCGCCCGGGTGGTCCCACGCGCGCAGTTCGTGGCCGAGCTCGACCGGTTGATCCTTTCCATGGCGCCGCCGCGCGACTGGCCGCGCGGACCTCTTGGCGGCGCCGCATGAGCAAGCTCAACGACGGCCCGTTCGCGACGCTGCAGTTCTATGCAACGGCGCCCTATCCGTGCAGCTATCTGCCGGATCGCGCTGCACGCTCCCAGGTCGCCACGCCCAGCCACGTCATCGACACGCGCGTGTACAGCGAGCTCGTCCGGCTCGGCTTTCGGCGGAGCGGGGCGTTCACCTATCGCCCCTACTGCGACCATTGCAGCGCGTGCATTCCGGTGCGAGTGGCGGTCGATGGATTCGTTCCGACGCGGAGCCAGCGCCGCGCCGAGCGCCGCCACGCCATCCTGGCGGCGGTCGCGCGCCCGCTCGCCTTCGATCCCGAGCACTACGCGCTGTATCTGAAGTACCAGCGGCTGCGCCATCCCGGGGGCGGCATGGACCAGGACAGCCGCGAGCAGTACCAGCACTTCCTCCTGCACAGCAACGTGACCACCGACCTGTACGAATTCCGGGAGGCGGACGGCCGCTTGCGCATGGTCAGCCTCGTCGACCGCCTGGTCGACGGCCTGTCCTCGGTGTACACGTTTTTCGATCCCGAGATGACGGGCTCGAGCCTCGGCACCTACAGCATCCTGTGGCAGCTAGGCGAGTGCCAGCGCCTGGCGCTGCCCTACCTCTACCTCGGCTATTGGATCGCCGAGAGCAAGAAGATGGCCTACAAGGCGACGTTCGGTGCGATCGAGGGCTGCGTGGCGGGCCGGTGGCGCAAACTGCAAGTCATTGATACGTAATGCCGAGTTAATTTGTTTCGGGCGTATTGTGCTGTACAAAACAACTGAGGGTCGGCGACCCGGTCTTTGGTTCGTAGCGACTTCTCCAGCCCGTCGGCTAGTCAGACGCAACGTTGTTGGGTACATTTGGTCCTAGGCGCGCCACGCGCTCTATTCCGGGGACCTCATGAACGCCATCGTTGAATTTCCGACGCTCGACGCCCGCACTCGCTTTGACACCCTCGAACTCGAAGTCGCGCGCGATGTGAGCGCGTTGTTCGCCTGGATGAACGCCAAGGGCCGTGCGTGCTTCACGTCGACCATGGTGCACGAGATTCATTCGTTGGAGGGCTTTCTGGAATCCCACCAGGGTCACGTTTTCGACGGCCGCACGCACGCGCCGGTGGATTATCTGGTCTACGGCAGCCGCACGCCCGGGGTCTACAACCTCGGGGGCGACCTCGAGATGTTCATCGGCTCGATCCTGAAACGCGATCGCGCGACGATCGAATACTACGGAAAGCTGTGCCTGGATTGTGCGTTCCGGCGCCACCAGAGCTTCGGCGTCGGTCTGACGACCATCGCACTCGTGCAGGGCAAGGCCCTGGGCGGCGGCTTCGAATCTGCATTAGCATGCAACTTCATCATCACGGAGCGCTCGGCGAGCTTCGCGCTCCCCGAAGTGCTGTTCGACCTCTTTCCCGGCATGGGTGCGCTCACGTTCCTCGCGCGGAGGATCGGCTTGCGCAAGGCCGAGGAGATTTGCCTGAGCGGCGAGACCTACTCGGCGCGGGAGATGCACGCGCTGGGGGTCGTCGATGAGCTCGTCGACGACGGCGAAGGCGTGGCGGCCGTACGCGATTTCATCCGCCGGCGCGCGCGCCATGCAAAATCCCAACGCGCGGTGGCGAAGGCCAAGGCAATGGTCGATCCGATCTCGCGCGCCGAGCTCGACGCGATCCTGCACGTCTGGACCGACGCGGCGATGGCGCTCGAAGCCAAGGACCTGCGGATGATGGGCCGACTGGTGCGGGCGCAGGATCGGTTGAGCAGCGCGGACAAGAGCGTCGCGGCCAAAGCCGACGCGGGCGAGCGATTCGCGATGGCGGTGAACGGCTGACGGATCAGTGCACGGCCGAGCGCGGGGCGGAATGCTGGTTCTGCCGCAGTTGCTCGGACGTGTCCTGGAAGCACGCGCCCATCCGGGAGACGACCGCGCGTGCGCCGTCGATCTTGCCGTCGTTGGCCATTTGCTCGAGGTCGCCGCAATAGGTGGCCAGCCGCGCGGCGCCAAGACCCAGCGCGGCACCGCGCATGGCGTGCGTGAGGTCGCTCACGCCCAGCAGGTCGCCCCGGTCGATCAGTGAAGCGAGGCTGCCCAGCAGCCGGGCGACGTCCTTTTCGAATCCGTCGATCAGGCGGGACATGAATTCATTGTCGCTGGCGATGCGTTGCACTTCCTGCAGCCGGCGCAGGTCCAGCACCGGGCCTTTGCCGCCCATCGAGATCACTGCCCCGTGCGTCGGTGCCGCTGCGTCGCCGCCGGCGCGCTGCGCGCTCTTGACGCGCCGGGCCATCCGGTCGATCGTCTGCAGCAGGACGGCGGCGTCGTAGGGCTTGCCCAGGAATTCGTCGGCGCCGGCGCGTTGCGCGCGCTCGCGCGTCTCGGGCGTGACCGAGGCGGACAGGATCATGATCGGTTGCCGCGTGCCCGTCGCCTCCATCGCCCGAATTGCCTTGGTGACCTCGAGGCCGTTGCGCTCCGGCATGTTGAAGTCGAGGATGGTAAGCTCCGGCGCGGACGACTCGTAGAGGTCCAGCGCGATCTCACCGTCGTCGGCGAGGATGACCTCGTGCCCGGCCTTCTCGAGCAGCGACCGGGCGATCTCCTGGTTGGTGGTGTTGTCCTCGGCCACGAGGATGCGCAGCTTCTGCCGCTTCTCCTCGAGGACCGTGCGCAGGTCGACGACGCTCCCCAGCGATGATCCCTTCGACGTGGCGGCGTGCATGGCGTTGCGCAGGTGGCGGGGCGGCGCATCGCGCTCGACGAGGCTCACGCCGTCGATCTCGCGCAGCACGTCCTTGTCGACGCCGTATTCGCTGCCCGAGCTGACGTAGATGAGGGCCGTGGCGGCATTCGCTGCGTCGATCGAGAGCCGGTTGAATACCGTCTGGGCGCGCGCGAGGTCGCCCGAGTAGAACACGGCGGCGATGTGCCGGCCTTCTGCGCGCAGGCCCGCGACGAACGCCGGCACGTCCTGCGCCGGATCGACCACCCGGTAGTCGTCGCAGACGCTCGTGATCATCTGGCGCAGGCGCCCCTGGTCCGGCTCCGCGGCGACCGCGACGGCCGTCGACGGAGCCGCGGGGACGGCCACCTCGGCGTCGGCGGCGGTCGAGTGCAGCAGCGGCAGCTCGAACCAGAACGTGCTGCCGCGACCCACGGCGCTGGTGACGCCGATTCCGCCACCCATCGCCTCGACGAGCTGCTTGGCAATGGTGGTCCCCAGGCCCGTGCCACCGAACCGGCGCGTGGTGGAGTCGTCGGCCTGCACGAAGCGATCGAAGATGCGCGCCTGCGCGTCGGGCGTCATGCCGATGCCTGAGTCGCGCACGTCGAAGTGGAGCACGTAGCCGACCGCCGACTCGCTCTTGATCGTTACGCTGACTTCCACGAACCCCTTCTGGGTGAACTTGACCGCGTTGGAAACCAGGTTCAACAGTATTTGCGTCAAATGATGCGCGTCGCCTCGCAGCCGATAGTCGATCGCCGGGTCGACGAGCGCCGCGAGCGACAGGCCTTTCTTGAGGGCATGCGGGCGCATCAGGTTGACGAGCTCGTTGAGCGCGCCGTGCAGGTCGAAGTCGGCGATCTCGACCGTCAGCCGGCCGGCCTCGATCTTCTCGATATCGAGGACGTCGTCCACCAGCGCCCGGAGCATGCCCACGGAGTGCTGCAACAGGCGCGTGAGCTCGGTCTGCCTCGCGTCGAGCGGCGTGGCGCGAAACAGGTCGATGGCCCCCACGATGCCGTTGAGCGGGGTGCGCATCTCGTGGCTCATGTTGGCGAGGAAGGTGCTCTTGGCGCGGTTTGCTTCCTCGGCCCGGGCGCGCGACTGCTCGATGCGCTTCAGCAGCGTCGAGACATAGAGGGGCAGCACCACCATGGCGCTCATCAGGCTCCAGCCGACGGTCTGGTGCGCCTGCCAGTGGTCGTCGAACATCAGCACCGCCAGGTAGCCCAGCAGGCACAGCGCCTGGCAGCCGAACAGGTAGGCGCGCCCGAAGCGGAACCCGTTGCCGAACGTGATGAACAGGTACACGCCGATCATCGCCGCGCCCGCCTCGCCCGTAAGGAACATGACGAGCGTCGACATGCCGGCGTCGTTGATCATGCCGACCACCCGGCGGATGCGGCTCGGCGCGGGAAACCACGCGATGTGCGCGAACAGCAGCGCGCACAGGATGCCGTCGATCCCAAGGATCCACAGGATCAGGTATTCATCGTGCGCGTTGGCCGCGGCGGGCGAGAACGTGGCGCGCAGGTACGCCCACACCAGCGAGGCGATCACGATGCGGATGAGCGCTTGCTCGTGCTCCGAATCGGTACGGGCCCGCAGGCGATCGCGCAGCGCGCCCAACCAACCCGACACGGTGGTACCGAGGGTCATCCAGCCTTCCACGCAAGCCGCGTACCCGGCATGCTAGGGCATCCGCGAATGAATAATTAAGTTAATAATCAACCTGTTGTCCATTTGCGACCGCCGGGTTTACGAGCGCGGTCGCGATTTTTGTATTCTACTTGCCATTTTCCGTCACTCCACCATCACGCCAAGTCGGAAACGCGCCGGCGTGGCGAGCTGCGAGCCCATTCCCGATGCTGATCCTGGTCGCCGTCAAGCGCGTCATCGACTACAACGTCAAGGTGCGGGTCAGGTCCGACGGCACCGGGGTCGAGACCGCCAACGTCAAGATGTCCATGAATCCGTTCGATGAGATCGCCGTCGAGGAGGCGGTCCGCCTCAAGGAGAAGGGAATCGCGACCGAGATCCTGGCCGTGTCGTGCGGGCCCGCGGCGGCGCAGGAGACCCTGCGCACCGCGCTGGCGCTCGGGGCCGATCGCGCGATTCTGGTTGAGACGTCCGAGTCGCTGCAGCCCCTCGCCGTGGCCAAGCTGCTGCGCGCGCTGGTCGATCGTGAGAAGCCGCGCGTCGTGATCCTCGGCAAGCAGGCGATCGACGACGACTCGAACCAGACCGGCCAGATGCTCGCGGGGCTGCTCGACTGGCCCCAGGCCACGTTCGCGTCGAAGGTGGAGCTCGCGGGCGATGTCGGCACCGTGACCCGCGAGATCGACGGCGGGCTGGAGACCGTCGAGGTCATGCTGCCGGCCATCATCACCACCGACCTGCGCCTGAACGAGCCGCGCTACGCGACGCTGCCGAACATCATGAAGGCGAAGAAGAAGCCGCTGGAGATGACGACTCCCGCGGCGCTCGGCGTGGACGTCGCGTCGCGCCTGCGTACGCTGAACGTCGTCGAGCCGCCGCGGCGCAAGGGTGGCGGACGGGTGGCGGACGTGAAGGAGCTGGTGCAGAAGCTGCGCAACGAGGCCAAGGTCATCTCCTGACGGGCTTGCTCCGGTCGCCCAGCCGAGACTCCCATGCCGATACTCGTCCTAGCCGAGCACGACCATCGCACGCTGCGGCCGGCAACCTTGCATGCCGTCACGGCCGCGCGAAGGCTCGGCGCGCCCGTCGTTGTCCTGGTCGCCGGGGCCGACGCGCGCCCCGCCGCCGACGCCGCCGCGCAGGTGGAAGGTGTGGACCAGGTGCTCCTCGCCGACGCGCCGTACCTCGCGCAGCCCACCGCGGAAGCAGTGGCGGCGGTCCTGGTGGAGCAGATGCGTCCGGGCACCTATTCGCATCTCGTCGCGGCCGCGACCGGTTTCGGTAAGAACATCCTCCCGCGCGTCGCGGCGAAGGTCGACGTCGCGCAGATCTCCGACGTGATCGCCATCGAGGCGCAGGATACGTTCGTCCGGCCGATCTACGCGGGCAACGCGTTCGAGACCGTTCAATCGGTCGACTCGATCAAGGTCCTCACGATCCGGACCACGGCGTTCGAGGCCGCGCCGGCGACCGGCGGCCGCGCACTGGTCGAATCCGTCGCCGCGCCCGCGGCCGCCGCGGGGAGCCGGGTGACTGGCCAGGAGCTCACTAAATCCGCGCGGCCGGAGCTCGGCAATGCGCGCGTCATCGTCTCCGGCGGGCGCGGCCTGGGCAGCAGCGAGAACTTCAAGCTCCTCGAGGCGTTGGCCGACCGCCTGAACGCCGCGCTGGGCGCGTCGCGCGCGGCGGTCGACGCCGGCTACGTCCCGAACGATTACCAGGTCGGCCAGACGGGCAAGATCGTGGCGCCGGACCTCTACATCGCCGTCGGCATCTCGGGCGCGATCCAGCATCTTGCGGGCATGAAGGACAGCAAGGTGATCGTCGCGATCAACAAGGATCCCGACGCCCCCATCTTCCAGATCGCCGATTACGGCCTGGTGGGCGACCTGTTCGAGCTGATCCCCGCGTTGACCGCTGAATTGTCCGCCTGACCGAACGGCCGGCGGCGCAGCCTACGGCCCGTCAGGTCCCGCGCAGCCGCACCGCGATGAAGATCGCCACCTGGAACGTGAACGGCATCCGCGCGCGCGAGGCGCAGGTGTGCGAATGGCTTGCGCGCGATCTTCCCGACGTCGTATGCCTCCAGGAGCTGAAGGCGGCGCCGCACCAGATTCCCGAGTCGTGCAAGCTCGCGGACTATCACGCCTGCTGGCACGGGACGAAAGGCTATTCCGGCGTGTCGCTGCATGTCCGTCGGGAGCTGGCGCAGGCCGAGCTGGTCTTCGGCCATCCGGACTTCGACATGGAGACGCGCATCGTGCAGGTGGCGCTCGGCGACCTGGTCGTGGCGTCGGTGTACGTGCCCAACGGCGGCAAGGACTACGGCGCGAAGATCCGGTTCCTGCAGAGCCTCGGAGATTGGGTGCGCAAGGTGCACGCCGACGGCCGCCGGCTGGTGCTATGCGGCGACATCAACATCGCGCGCACCGAGCGCGACGTCCATCCGCGCGAGCGCCGCCCGGTGATCGGCCAGCTGCCCGAGGAGCGCGCGCTGTTCGAGGCGCTGCTCGGGGACGAGCTCGTGGACGTCGGCCGCGCGCTCGATCCTCACAACGAGCGGATGTTCACGTGGTGGGCGCCGTGGCGCAACATGCGCCAGCGCAACATCGGGTGGCGGCTCGACTACGTGCTGGCCTCGCGCGCCATCGCGGAGCGCGCGACCGCTTGCCCCGTGCTGGCCGACGTGGGCACGAGCGATCACGCCCCGGTGATGCTGACGAGCGAATAGGCGCCTGCCCTGACCGGGGCGCCGGCTGCGCCGATCGGTTACGCTAACCCTCCCTTCCGACGACTCTCCTCATGACCACTTATCGCGCTCCTCTTGCCGACATGCGCTTCGTGCTCCACGAGCTCGCTGGCCTCGATGCGATTGGCAAGCTGCCCGGCGGCGAGGAGGCGAGTCCGGATACGGTAGCCGCAATCCTCGAGGAGGCGGCGCGCTTCGCGAGCGACGTGCTCGACCCGCTGAACCGGAGCGGCGACGTCGAGGGCGCCCGGCGCAACGCCGACGGCAGCGTCACGATGCCGAAGGGCTTCGGCGCCGCGTATCGGCAGTTCATCGAGAACGGCTGGAACGGCTTGACCAAGCCTGCGGCGTACGGCGGCCAGGACCTACCGCAGCTGGTCGCGACGCCCGTCGAGGAGATGTGGCACGCCGCCAACATGGCGTTCGACCTGTGCCCGCTGCTCACGCAGGGCGCGATCGAGGCGCTCGAGCTGTGCGGAACCGACGAGCAGAAGTCCACTTACCTGCCGAAGATGGTGGCGGGCACGTGGGCCGGAACGATGAACTTGACCGAGCCGCAGGCCGGCTCCGACCTGGCGGCCGTGCGCACGCGCGCGGTGCCTCACGACGACGGGTCGTACCGCCTGTTCGGCCAGAAGATCTTCATCACCTACGGCGAGCACGATCTCACCGAAAACATCATCCACCTTGTCCTGGCGCGCACTCCCACGGCGCCTGAGGGCGTCAAGGGCATCTCGCTGTTCCTCGTGCCGAAATTCCTGGTGCGGCCCGACGGCACGCCCGGCGAGCGCAATGATGTCGCGTGCGTGTCGCTCGAGCACAAGCTCGGCATCCACGCCAGTCCCACTGCAGTGCTGAGCTACGGCGATCGTGGCGGCGCAGTGGGCTATCTCGTGGGCCAGGAGAACCGCGGCCTCGAGTACATGTTCGTCATGATGAACCTGGCGCGTTTCTCGGTGGGAATGGAAGGCGTCGGTATCTCCGAGCGTGCCTACCAGCACGCCGTTCACTACGCGCGCGATCGCGTGCAGGGCAAGCCGGTCGGCGCGCATGAGGCGCGCAGCCCGATCATCGAGCATCCCGACATCCGCCGGATGCTGATGACCATGCGCGCGTACACCGAAGCCATGCGCGCGGTGGGCTATGCCACGGCCGCGGCCATGGATCATGCGCGGCTCGATCCCGACGCGGCGATTCGCGCCCGGCACCAGGCGTTCGTCGAGCTGATGATCCCCATCGTCAAGGGCTGGTTCACCGAGACGGCGCAGGAGGTGACGTACCTGGGCGTGCAGGTGCACGGCGGGATGGGCTTCATCGAGGAGACCGGCGCGGCGCAGTATTACCGCGATGCGCGCATCATCACCATCTACGAAGGCACGACGGGCATTCAGGCGAACGATCTGATCGGCCGCAAGACGGCCCGCGATGGCGGCGCCACGGCCCGCGCGGTGGCGGCGGACATCGATCGCGTCGCGGCCCGATGCGCCTCGTCGGCCGACCCGTCGCTGCGCGCCATCGGAGTACCGCTCGCCGCGGCGACCGCGGCGCTGCAGGCGTCGATCGAATGGATCGTCGCTGCATACGGCACCCGCGTGCGGGCGGCGCACGCCGGTGCGGTCCCCTATCTCGAGTTGTGGGGGCTGGTGGCGGGGGGATGGCAGATGGCGCGCGCCGCGCTCGTCGCCGCACAGCAACTCGCCGACGGGGCGGGCGATGCGAATTTTCTGCGCGCCAAACTGGCGACATCCGTGTATTACTCCGAATGCCTGCTGCCTCAGGCTGAAGGATTGGCCCGCACCATCACCGAGGGCAGCAACGCCGCGCTCGCGCTGACGGCGGAGCAGTTCGAGCGAAGCTGAAGCACCCTGCGCCGGTAGCCTACAGGCATCCAGACCGTCTGCGAACGGCGACACCGACCAATCGTCAGCGCTGCGCCGACACGAATCTCGGCGCGCCACGGACTGCCATTCGAGTCGCCAGGTGGTCTGATGCGCTCAGTCAAATCGTGCGTATCCGAAATGTATCGCTGGTTTAAGCCTCTCGCAGCCCTCGCGCTCTGCATCGTCGCCGATGCGGCGGGCGCGGATGCGCTCTCCGTCGTTCAGCCCCGCGCTCCAGGCGCGTACGACGTGGCATGCAGCGACGTGTCGCAGGATCTTTCGCGCATGGCGACCGGCGAGACGGCGGATGCATACTGGGAAGGCATTCCGGACGCGCGCGGCAACCAGCGTTACGTGAGCACCTTGCTGTCGCCGACCAATCCGTTCGTCGTGAAGCTCCTCACGCCGATGGACGCCGAGCTGTTCGGCGCGCAGGCCGACCGCCAGGTGCCGTTCGCGGTGCTCGCGTGCTACCCCACTGCCGGCAACACGCGACCGGATTACGCGCTGCCGAACGGTCACGTCGTGCCCCATATGCAGCAAGCCGGGCAACCGCCGCTGTTTCCTTCCGACCAGGCACGTTATCCGGTGCTGGTGTTTTCGCATGGATTGAGCGGCAGTCCGCTGTCCAGCGACTACCTGAGCGCCATCACCTTGCTGGCGAGCCATGGCTACGTCGTCGTCGCGCCGTTCCACGGCGACGAGCGGTTCGCGCGCATCCAGCTCGGCGACCTCGGCGACTTCGCCTACGCCGTCGGGCACTTCGGCGACTACACCGCGATGCAGGCCATTCGCCCGCTCGCGCTGGGTGTCGCGCTGGACACGGTGCTGGCGGACGCCACCTTCGCCGCCCGGATGGATACGAACCGGATCGGCGGCTTCGGCGGCAGCCTCGGCGGCGAGTCGTTAATGCTGATGGCCGGCGCCGAACTCACGTACAGCGCCGGCCTCGCGTCGAAGTCGATCATGCACGATCCGCGGCTGAAGGCGGCGGTAGGCTACGTCCCGTACTTCGGCATGCCGCTGATTCCCGCGTTCGGGCGCGACCAGAAAGGTGTCGACGGTGTGTCGATGCCCTATCTCGCCATCTCGGGCACGAGCGACACGACCGCTCCGCTGGTCACGGCGGCGCAGGCCATGCAGCGGCTTCGCGTCGGTGCGCGGCAGATGGTCGCCCTCGAAGGCGTTCCCCACGGCTTCGATGCGAATTCCAAGGACGACATCTTCACCTGGGCGCTCACGTTCCTCGATGCGTATGTGCGCGACGATCCGCTGCAACGTGCCGCGAGCGCGCGCATGGAAACGGTGCAGGGCGGCGGCACCGACTACCTGCTGCTCGATTACGCGGCGCCGCTGGCTGCGGGGCCCCAGCAGCGCGACGTCGTCGAGTTCTACAACGCGACGCTCGACCATTACTTCATCACCGCCGAGCCTGCCGAGGCGGTGATGCTCGACGCCGACAACGTCGTGACCGGGTGGACCCGTACGGGGTATCAGTTCAAGGTCAACACCGAGGATGCGCCAACCGGTGTCACCGCTTGCCGCTTCTTCGGCACGCCCGGGCGTGGACCCAATTCGCACTTCTTTACGATCGACCCGTCGGAATGCAACAAAGTGAAGTCGAACGGGGACTGGACCTACGAGGGACCGGCTTTCAGGGCGGAGCTTCCCGTGGCCGGCGACTGTCCTGCCAACCGTGTTCCCGTCGTTCGCCTGTATAACAACGGGATCGGCGGCCAGGCGAACCATCGTTTCGTCACGAGCCACAGCGAGGCGCTGCTCGCCGTGGCCAAGGGATGGTTGATCGAAGGCGCCGTGTTCTGCGCCGCGCCGTAAGACCGGTGATCAATGCACGCGTGAGCCGCCGAGGGTGCGCTCCACGATCAGCAACTCTCCTTCAAGCTGGTCGATCGCAAAGCGCGTCGCGTCCTCGTCCTCGCCCTGCCCGAGCCGGGCAAGCGCCTCCTTCAGCGCATCTACCAGCATGCCCGCGTGCTGCAGGCGCTCGCGCGTGACGGGACCGTCGAGCCGTGCGTGCGCGAGCGCCTGCAATTCCTCGATGGTGCTGCGCAGGTTCGCCTCGAGCTGCGCGATGCGGCGGAACAGCGCGTACGAACGCGAGTCCGCGGTGGTCACGTGCAGTTGCTTGCGTTCCTTGGGACGTCGCCCGATGGGCATGGCGAGGTAGCGAGGGGCGGCGGTGGGGTCATTTTCGCAAGCCCCCGCCGCGCGATCAACCCCGCGGACGGCAGCCGGGGGCAGCGGCTCGCACCGCTGGCCGCGGCGACCCGGGCACCGGGCACCGTCAGTCCAGCAGGTTCAGCGATTCAACCCAGAAGATCTCGCAGGCGCCGTCCCCGGTGTCGTCGCGGCGCAGCGACGTGTGCCATGTGAAGCCGCCCGGACCGTCGATGTCCACGAGCCAGCCTTCCACCCGGACCAGCTGCCCGGGCCGCAGATTTTTCAGGCGTGCTTCCATCGCGGCGTCAGGCGGCACCATATGCATTTGCGCGGCGTGCGTCTGCAGCACCTGCGCCGGGATGGGAAACGTCCCGTCGCGCGCGTCCCAATACAGGAAGCGCCCCATTTGCGAGAAGCGGATGTGCTCGAGCACCGCGGAATCCGACATGGGCCCCCAGCCGACGCCAAGATCAACCGGTGCCAGGCCCGCGCCGCCATCCAACCGATAGATTTCCTTCCGCAGGACCCGGGCGGTGATGTCGTAGCGGGCGCGCGCCTGGAAGCCGTAGCCCTTGTGAACGAAGCGCCGCGGCACCGCCAGGTCGGTCTGCAGCGGCGTCTCCGGCGCGAGCACGCCTGGGGGATGCGCCACGGTTCGCTCGCGCGACCACCAGTTCCACCCGCCCAGCAGGCTCGCGGCGAGCAACAGGACGACGAGGAGGTTCATGGGCTTCAAGCGTAGCGGCTGCGCTTCGCGTGTCAATTCGCGATGACGGCCGGCAATGCCACGCGGCCATGCGGCTATGCCGATTGCCGGACAACGGTTCAGGCGGGGGGGCGCAGTCGCGCGCGACCGTTTCGCTTAGCGCCCGGCCAGTTCCCGCAGGCCGTCGAACAGCGCGGGAGTCGCGGCAATCACCGCGCCGCCGGCCGCCAGGCCACCCGAACCGGGATAGTCGAGCACCGTTCCGCCGGCCTCGGAGACCAGGGAACGCGTCGGCGAGCGCCGCCCGGATGTGATCCTCGACGGCGCGGTCGGCGGCGCTCACGTCGTCCTGCGGACCGTCCTTCGCCTCGGCGCGATACGCCAGCTCGCGCTGGAAGTAGCGTTGCGCGAGCGCGCCGGCGGAGCGTGCGATCGCGCGCGCCACTCGGGCGCGCGCTGCGAGATCGGGACCGCCGCTCAACGCTTGGCGGACGGCACGATGACCACGCCGTGCGCCGCGAGGCCGATGCCCACGCGGGAGCCCGCGGCGAGCGGCTGGTCGACGGCGGTCGAGATGACGAACAGCGCGCCGACCTCGGTGTCGATCGTGTATTCCATCAGTCCCCCGAGGTAGGACGACTTGCGCACGGTGCCGCCGAGCGCCGCGCCGTCGGCGCGCGTCAGCGTGACAGCTTCGGGGCGGATCGCGAGCTCCACCTCGCCGTCGGGCAGGTCGCGGTGCGGCAGGATCAGCGACACAGGCCCGATGCGGACGTCCGCGCGCTCCGCGTCGCGGCGCGCGAGCACGCCGCGCACCCGATTCGCGTCGCCCATGAAGCCCGCCACGAACGGATCGCGCGGGCGCTCGTACAGCTCCCGAGGCGCGCCTTCCTGCGCGATGACGGCCTTGTTCATCACGATGATGCGATCGGATACGGCCATCGCCTCCGCCTGGTCGTGCGTGACGTAGACGACCGTGAGGGACAGCCGCCGCTGGAGCTCGCGGATCTCCTCGCGCATCTGGCGCCGCAGCCGCGCATCGAGATTCGACAGCGGCTCGTCGAACAGCAGCACGGACGGCTCGAGCACCAGCGCCCGCGCCACGGCGACGCGCTGCTGCTGGCCGCCGGAGAGCTCCGCGGGCAGCCGCGCGTCGTAGCCCGTGAGCCCGACCGTGGCAAGGGCCCCCCGGGACCGCTCGTCGGCCTGCGCCTTCGGCATGCGCGACACGACGAGCCCATAGCGTACGTTTTCGAGCACGGTCATGTGCGGGAACAGCGCATAGCTCTGGAACACCATCGAGACGTCGCGATCCGCAGCCGCCACCTCCGTCACGTCCTCGCCGCCGATCAGGATGCGGCCGGCGGTGGGCAGCTCGAGGCCGGCGATCATGCGCAGCGTGGTCGTCTTGCCGCAGCCGGAAGGACCGAGGAGGGTGACGAGCGTCCCCGCCGCGATGACAAACGAGATGCCGTCCACTGCCGCCACGTCGCCGTAGCGTTTGGTCACGTCCCGGAATTCGATCGTCGCCGCCTTCACGCCGCAGACCCCCCGAGCTCGACCACGCCGGCGGACGCGCCGCCCGCCACCGCGCGCCGGCCGAGTCGGCGCTGCCCGACCAGCTTCTGGATGATGACGATCGCCACGAGCATCATCACGATCAGCACGGAGCTGTAGGCGATCGCAACCCCGTAGTCGCCGTTCACGACGCGGTTGATGATGTACGTGGTGGCCCATTCGTACTGCGCGGAGACGAGGAAGATCACCGCCGACACGGTGGTCATCGCGCGCACGAAGCTGTACACCAGCGCGGCGACGACCGCGGGCTTCAACAGCGGCAGCAGTATGGTGCGGAGCACCGTGAAGCCGCGCGCCCCCAGCGTGACGGAAGCCTCGTCGAGGCTGCGGTCGATCTGCGCCATCGACGCCATTCCGGCGCGCACGCCGACGGGCATGTTGCGGAAGATATTGCAGACCACCAGGATGATGGCGGTGCCGGTGATCTCGATGGGCGGAACGTTGAACGCGAGGATGTACGACACGCCGATCACGGTGCCGGGAATCGCGAACGACATCATCGTGCCGAACTCGAACGCCGACTGGCCGAGGAACCGCTGGCGCGTCAGCAGGTAGGCGGCGAGGATGCCCAGCGCCGCGGTGAGTGGGGCGGCGATCGCCGACAGCTCGACGGTGGTCCAGAAGGAGTTCCACGCCGCACCCGTCCACAACAGGCCGTGCGGTCCCCACTCCACGCCGAACGCCTTCACGTAGTGGCGCAGCGTGAGCGTGTAGTCGCGCCCCCACGTTTCGACGAAGCCTCCGGCCAACGCCATCGCGTAGATCACCACGGTGAGCAGCGCCCAGGGCACCGCAACCGCGTAGCAGGCGCGGCGGATGCCGTCGGGCAGGAGCGTCGGCAGGCCGGAGTCGCCTTTCCCGGACAGGGCGGTGTATCCCTTCCGGCCGATCACCCGGCGCTGCAGGTAGAACGCCGACAGGGCGAACAGCAGCAGGATGATCCCGAGCGTGGCGGCGCGCCCCTGGTCGAGCTGGGCGCCGACCACGGAGAAGAACACTTCGGTGGACAGGACGCCGAAGTTGCCGCCGAGGATGATGGGATTGCCGAAGTCCGCGATGGACTCGATGAAGGTGATCAGAAACGCGTTGGCGATGCCCGGGCGCATGAGCGGGAGCGACACGTCCAGCAGCGTCCGGCGCCGGTTGGCGCGCAGGGTCTGCGCCGCTTCTTCCAGCGAAGGCGAAACCCCCTCGACCACGCCGATCAGCACCAGGAAGGCGATCGGGGTGAACGCGAAGATCTGCGCCACCAGCACACCCTGCAGCCCGTAGATCCATCGGGTGGGCTGGATGCCGAACGCCCACTCGAGAAGCTGGTTGACGAGTCCCGAGCGGCCGAACAGCAGGATCAGTCCCAGGCCGATGACGAACGGCGGCGTGATGATCGGCAGCACCGAGAGGACGCGCAGCGCACGTTTGAAGCGAAAGCGCGTGCGCGTCACGATCAGCGCGAAGGCGAGCCCGAGTGCGGTGGAACCGATGGCGCACAGCAGCGCGAGCAACAGGGTGTTCCAGGCCACGCCGCAGCGTGTCGCGCCGGACAGGCACCCGACGCCCCAGACCTTCTCCGCGAACAGCCGGCGCGTGAATGCGGGCAGCGAGAGCGCGCCCTCGTTGTCCTGAACCGCGGAGATGAGGATCTTGACCACGGGGAAGAACGTGAACACCGCGACCAGCACCGCCACCGCCACCACCGAGGCGGCGACGAACGCGTCTCCCTTGAAGGCGCCCCGCTCCGCCAGCCCGATCGCGAAGAGCATCACGAACGCGGCCCCGGACAGAGCCGCCCCGATGCCCATGCCGTACTGGCCCGTGGCGAGCTCGCCGAAGCGCGCGCTCAGGACGTCGAACGCCCAGCCGCGCGCCCCGATCGCGAAGCCCTGCGCGAGGAAGTAGGCGAAGCCGGTTGCCCCGACCGCCATCAGGGCGGCCCCCCGCATGCGCCTGGGCCATGCGCGAACCAGTCCGGCGAACCCGGCCAGCAGGAGCAGGCCGATCGGCGCGAGCCACGGCCGGCCGTGACGCACCGCCTGGACCACCGCCGACGCGTTGTCGCGGCCGAGCCAGTCGCGCATCCACGCAACGCCGAGCACGCCGTCCTGGAGGATGTACCAGGGCAGCAGGAGGTAGCCACCCAGGCCCGCCGCGAGCCACGCCAGTATCAGGCGGCGATGCGTCACGGCCGCGCGTCCCGCGGTGCGCGACGCGTCATCAACGCGGCAACGCGTTCACGTCGCGCTCCCAGCGCTCGAGCAGCCGCTTGCGCGTGTCGCTGGCGCCGTACTTCGCGAAGTCGTAGTCGATCACCTTGATGTCGGTCAGCTTCGGCACCTGCGGCGGCAGCGGCACGGCGCGATTGGTGGGGATGGCGTATTCCTTGACGTCCAGCCCGACCTGCTGCCCTTGCACCGACAGCGACCAGTCGACGAAGCGGCGCGCGGCGTCC
Source organism: Burkholderiales bacterium (assembly GCA_038239945.1). Classification (GTDB taxonomy): domain Bacteria; phylum Pseudomonadota; class Gammaproteobacteria; order Burkholderiales; family Casimicrobiaceae; genus VBCG01. The sequence continues at coordinate 18,594 of JBBSEG010000007.1, read as the reverse complement.
GCGTTGCGCGTGCCCTTGATAATCGCGACCGAGCCGACCTCATATCCCACGCCCTCGCAGGGCAGTACGGGCTCGACCGGGAAGCCCCGCACGATCTCGTTGATCACGCCATGCAGCACGGTGCTGCCGAGCGCGGTCTCGCCGCGGGTGACGGCGGTCATCGGGCCGATGCCCGAGCGCGCGTACTGGTTGACGTTGGGATGCACCGATTGCAGGAAGCGAAACGCCTCGTCCTCGCCGAACACCTGGACGAGCGTGGCGAGCATGAGATAGGCCGTGCCGGAGGAGTTCGGGTTGCCGAGCATCAGCTCCCCCTTGTACTCGGGGCGCGCCAGGTCGCGCCAGCACTTGGGCACGGGCAGCTTGCGCCGCGCCATGATCTCGGTGTTGTAGCCGAGCGCGATGATGCGCGCCGTATACGCCGGACACGTGGTTGCGCGACAGGTCCGAGATGCGCCGGGCCCACGGATAGAGCTGCTCCACGTTGGGCGAGCGGTATTCCTCGAGCAGGCCTTCCTCGGTGGCCTGCAGGTACGCGTCCGCGGCGCCTGCCCACCAGATGTCGCCGCGCGGGTTGGCGCGCTCGGCCTTGATCTGCGCGAGCATCTCTCCGGTGGCTTTCTGCACCACGGCCACCTTGGTCCCCGCCACGCGCTCGAAGCCGTTCGCCATGCCCTGGCACCAGGCGGTGTTGGGCGAGCTGCAATAAAGGTTGAGCTGGCCCTGCGCGTGCGCCAATGGCGCGAAGCCGGCGACCAACGCCAACGCCAGCGCCAGCGCGAGCGCACGTCGCGCGGCGACGACCGCGCAGGAGCGCCGTCCGGCGGCGGCCGCCGCGTTTCCGTCGGCGCTCGTCACGTCATTTCGCCTGCGACCCGACTTCGCGGTCCCAGCGCTCGAGCAGCCGCTTGCGCTCCGCCGAGGCGCCGTACTTGGCGAAGTCGTAGTTGACGAGCTTGATGTCGGCGACCCTGGGCGACAGCGGCGACACCGGCGAGGCCGTATTGGACGGCAGCTGGAACTGCTTGGCCTGCGCGCCCAGCGCCTGCGCGCGCGGGGTGAGCGCCCAATCGTAGAATTTCTTAGCGTTGTCGAGGTTGCGCGCGCCCTTCACGATCGACAGCGAGCCGATCTCGTAGCCCGTCCCCTCGCACGGCGCCACCGCTTTCACCGGGAAACCCGCCTGCGCCTCGGTCACCACGTGTGGATGAAGCTCACGCTGGCGAGCGTCTCGCCGCGCGCCGCTGCCTTGATCGGGCCGACGCCGGAGCGCGGATAGTTGTTGATGTTGCGGTGGAGCGCCTTGAGGTACGCGAAGGCCGGCTCCTCGCCCATCACCTGTACGAAGGTCGCGATCGCCGTGTAGGCCGTGCCCGAGGCGTTCGGGTTGGCCATCTGCACTTCGCCTGCGAATTCGGGCTTGATCAGGTCCTTCCAGCATGTCGGCGCCGTCAGCTTCTTCTTGGCGAGGAGCTCCGAGTTGTAGCCCAGCCCGAGCACGCCGAGATACATGCCGACGGTGCGGAATTTCGACTGCTCGGCCTGGCGCTGCGCCCACGGCTGGAGCTGCGCCAGCATCGGCGAGCGGTATTCCTCGAGCAGGCCGAGCTCGGCCGCCTGCAGATGCGGGTCGCCCGTGCCGCCGAACCAAACGTCGAGCTTCGGGTTCGCTTTCTCTGCGGCGATCTGGGCGAAGGATTCACCCGAGCCTTTCAAGGTGAGCGCGACCTTGATGCCGGTGTCCTTCTCGAATTCGGTAGCTGCGAGCGAGCACCATTCCGACTGCACGGGACAGATGACGTTGAGCGCCTGCTGCGCGTGGGCGGACAGGGTCGGCAGCAGCCCGCACAGCGCCAGAGCGGCGGCGGCCATGCCCGCACGCCGCGGCCGGCGTGCGGAATCGGCCTGGCATGCGCCCGGAGTAGATGACCTCATCGGAATCCTCCTGCGCCCCGGCGGGGCGTGTCTTGTGCCTGCAATAATCCGGTATGGCGACGAGCAACGTCAACCCGAACCCCTCGACCCGCCCGCCCCAGGTACCCGGATTGAGACTGGGCGTGGACCTGGGAGGAACGAAGATCGAGATCGTCGCGCTCGATCCGTCGGGCGCGGAGCGAATTCGCCGCCGGGTGCCGACCCCGCACGACGACTACGCGGCCACGCTGCGCGCCGTGGCCGGCCTGGTCGAGGCGGTCGAGCGCGATCTCGGCGAGTCGGGCAGCGTGGGCGTCGGCACGCCGGGATCGGTGTCGCGTGCCACGGGACTGCTGCGCGGCTCCAACTCGCTCTGCCTCAACGGCCAGCCGCTCGTCCGCGACCTCGAGCGTGCGCTGGACCGGTCGGTGCGCGTCACCAACGACGCGAACTGCTTCGCGCTGTCGGAGGCCGTCGACGGCGCGGCGCGCGCCGCGCGAGTCGTGTTCGGCGTGATCCTCGGCACCGGCGTGGGGGGCGGTATCGTGGTGGACGGACGCGTGCTGGACGGCCCCAATGCGATTGCGGGCGAGTGGGGACACAATCCGCTGCCGTGGCCGCGCGACGACGAGCGGCCCGGCCGCCCGTGCTTCTGCGGCCAGCGCGGCTGCATCGAGACCTTGCTGTCCGGCCCGTCGCTCGCCTACGACCATGCCGCCACGTCGGGGCAGGTGCGCGACGTGCCGGCCATCGTCGACGGCGCCGCCAGTGGCGACCCGGCGTGCGAGAACACGCTGCGCCGCTACGAGGAGCGCCTCGCCCGGGCGCTCGCGCAGCTCGTCAACATTCTCGATCCCGACGTGATCGTGCTGGGCGGCGGCTTGTCGAACGTCGACCGCCTGTACGCCGGCGTGCCCCGCCAGTGGGGTCGGCACGTCTTCTCCGATCGCGTCGATACGCGCCTGGTGCGCAACCGCCACGGCGATTCGAGCGGCGTGCGCGGCGCCGCATGGCTCTGGAACACGCCATGATCGCGCCCGCCCGGTCGCGCTGCGTGCCGGTGCGGGCTACATGTCGACGTAGTTCGGCCCGCCGCCGCCCTCGGGCGTCACCCAGTGGATATTCTGGCGCGGGTCCTTGATGTCGCAGGTCTTGCAGTGCACGCAATTGGCAGCGTTGATCTGAAGGCGCTTGCCGGCGGCGGACGCGTCGTCGACGTACTCGTAGACGCCCGCCGGGCAATAGCGAACCTCCGGCCCCGCGTAGATCGGCAGGTTCACCGAAGTGGGCAGCGCCGGATCGCGCAGTTGCAGGTGCACCGGCTGGTCCTCCTCGTGGCCGGTGTTGGACAGGAACACCGACGACAGCTTGTCGAAGGTGAGCGTCCCGTCGTAGCGGGGATAGTCGATCGGCACGCACTCGGCCGCCGGACGAAGCGACGCGTGGTCGGAGACGCGATGGCGGAGCGTCCACGGCACCAGTGCGCCCAGGCCCAGGTCGTTCAGCCACATCTGAACGCCGCCGTGAAGCGTGCCGGCGAGCATGCCCCACTTGAGTCCCGGCTTGACGTTGCGTACCTTGCGCAGGTCCTCGTGCACCCACGAGCTGCGCCATCCGCGCGCGTAGTCGTCCAGCGTATCGCCGGCGCGCCCGGCCGCTAGCGCCGCCGCCACGCTCTCGGCGGCAAGCATGCCGGTCTTCATGGCGTTGTGGGAGCCCTTGATCCGCGGCAGGTTCACGAACCCCGCCGCGCAGCCGATCAGCGCGCCGCCGGGAAACGCGAGCGCGGGCACTGATTGCAGGCCCCCTTCGTTGATCGCGCGGGCGCCGTAGCCGACCCGCCGCCCGCCCTGCAGCGTGCCGCGGATCGCCGGATGGAGCTTCCACCGCTGGAATTCGTCGTAGGGAGAGAGGTACGGGTTCGCATAATCGAGATGCACGACGAACCCGATCGCCACCAACCCGGCGCCGAAGTGATACATGAACGAGCCGCCGCCGGTGGCGCTGTCGAGCGGCCATCCCTGCGTGTGCACGACGAGGCCGGGACGATGCTGCGCGGCGTCGACCTGCCACAGCTCCTTGATGCCGATGCCGTACTTCTGCGGATCGACGCCTTCGCGCAACGCATAGCGCGCCATCAGCTGCTGGGACAGCGATCCGCGCGCGCCCTCGGCGAACAGCGTATAGCGCGCGACGAGCTCCATGCCGTCCTGGTGCCCGGGCTTCTCGCGCCCGTCCTTCGCAATTCCCAAGTCGCCGGTGGCCACGCCGCGCACCGCCCCGCGCGCGTCGAACAATACCTCGGCAGCCGGAAAGCCGGCGTAGATCTCGACCCCCACCGCTTCCGCCTGCTGGCCGAGCCAGCGGCAGACGTTGCCGAGGCTCACGATATAGTTGCCGTGATTGCGCATCAGCGGCGGCAGCAGGAACTGGGGAATCCGCCACGCGCGGGACTTGGTCAGGACGACGAACCGGTCGGCGGTAACCGGGGTGTCCAGCGGCGCGCCGCGCTCGCGCCAGTCCGGGAAGAGCTCGTCGAGCGCGCGCGGGTCCAGCACCGCGCCCGACAGGATGTGCGCGCCGACCTCCGAGCCCTTCTCGAGCACGCAGACGGAGATCTCGCGCGCGGCGGCGGCGGCAAGCTGCTTCAGCCGGATGGCCGCGGCGAGCCCGGCGGGGCCCGCGCCCACGATCACCACGTCGTATTCCATCGACTCGCGGGGCATAGCGCGCTCCTGCGACCGGCTCACTGCGCCACCGCCTCAGAGCGGACGGCCGCCGTCGTTGCGTCAATTATAATGGCCGCCCTTGCGATTCTTAGCGCCTCCGCCGTTCTTCGTGTCCGCGCCAAGCCCGCTCGTTCACCATTGGCGCCAGGCAATCCGCCGGAGCGACCTGAACATGCCCGGGCACGTCGACCACGCGATCCATTCGCGCTTCATGCCGGTGAAGCCGCGGTGCGCAGTACCCGGGCGTGTCGCGCACCTGCTGCGAGCGACGGCGGCGTGACGTTGCGCGAAACGCCAATGAGCAGCCGCATGGAACCGCTCTGGACGCCATCGCCCGCCCGCATCGAGCGCGCGCTCGTCACTGCGTTTGCGCGCGAGGTGTCCGCGCGGTATGGCGTGGACGTGAGCAGCTACCGGCGGCTCTGGCAGTGGTCGATCGACCACAAGTGGGATTTCTGGCGCGCGTTGTGGGACACCGCCGGCGTGCAGGGCACGTCCGGCGAGCGGGTGCTCGAACACGCCGAGCGCATGCCGGGTGCGCGGTGGTTTCCCGACGCGCGCCTCAATTTCGCCCAGAACCTTCTCGAGCGCCGGCGCGCCGACGACGACGGCGACGCGCTCGTGTTTCGCGGCGAGGACAAGGTCGCGCGACGCGTGTCGCATGCCGAGCTGCATGCGCTGTCGTCGCGCATGGCGGCGGCGCTGGCCGCGCAGGGCATCGCACCGGGCGACCGCGTCGCGGCCTTCCTGCCCAACCTGCCGGAAACGATCGTCGCGATGCTCGGGGCGACCGCCATTGGCGCGACATGGTCGTCGTGCTCGCCGGACTTCGGGGTCCAGGGCGTCATCGACCGCTTCGGCCAGATCGAGCCGCGCGTGCTGTTTGCCGTCGACGGCTACTGGTACAACGGCAAGCCGATCCACGTGCTGGACAAGGTCGCGGAAATCGCGGCGCACCTGCCCTCGGTCGAACGGGTCGTAGTCATTCCGTATCTCGATTCCGCGCTCCACCATGCGGCGGCCGAGGCGGTGCGCAACGGCGTGCTCTGGGACGTATTCCTCGCGCCGCACCTCGCTGGACCGATCGAGTACGCGCAGCTGCCCTTCGACCACCCGCTCTACATTCTGTATTCCTCGGGCACCACGGGCGTGCCGAAATGCATCGTCCATGGCGCGGGCGGCACGCTGCTGCAGCACTTGAAGGAGCTGCGCCTCCACAGCGACGTGCAACCCGGCGACCGGCTGTTCTACTTCACCACTTGCGGATGGATGATGTGGAACTGGCTCGCCTCCGGGCTCGCCGCCCGGGCGGTCCTGATGCTCTTCGACGGGTCTCCGTTCGTGCAGCGCGGCCGCGTCCTGTGGCAGTACGCCGCGGACGAGCGCATCACGCATTTCGGCACGTCGGCGAAATACCTCGACGCGATCCGCAAGCTCGGGCTCGTGCCGCGCACGGATTTCGAACTGGCGAGCCTGCGCGCGGTGTTCTCCACCGGCAGCCCCCTGGCTCCGGAGAGCTTCGACTATGTCTACGAGGCGGTCGGCGACGACCTGTGCCTGTCGTCGATCTCGGGGGGCACCGACATCGTCTCGTGCTTCGCGCTCGGCAATCCGGCCCTGCCCGTGTGGCGCGGCGAGCTGCAATGCCGCGGGCTCGGCCTCGACGTCGACGTCTTCGACGAGCAGGGGCGGCCGGTTCGGCGCGAGAAGGGCGAGCTCGTGTGCAAGAGCGCCTTCCCGGCCATGCCGATCGGCTTCTTCAACGATCCGGACGGCACCAAGTACCGCGCCGCGTACTTCGAGCGCTTCCCGGGCGTGTGGTGTCACGGCGACTGGTGCGAGCTCACCGAGCACGACGGCCTCATCATCCATGGCCGCTCCGATGCCACGCTCAATCCCGGCGGCGTCCGCATCGGCACCGCCGAGATCTACCGGCAGGTCGAGCAGTTGCCGGAGGTGCTCGAGAGCCTGGTGATCGGGCAGGACTGGCCGCCCGACGAAGCGGGCGACGTGCGCGTGGTGCTGTTCGTGCGGCTGCAGGAGGGTATCGCTCTCGATGCGGCGCTCGCCGAGCGCATCAAGGCGCGGATCCGCGCCAACACCACGCCCCGCCATGTGCCGGCGAAAATCGTGCAGGTGGACGACATTCCACGCACGAAGAGCGGCAAGATCGTCGAGCTGGCGGTGCGCAACGTGGTGCACGGCCAGCCCGTGCGCAACCAGGACGCGCTGGCCAACCCCGAGGCGCTCGACCAGTTCCGCAATCGCAACGAGCTGCGGTCCTGACCCGGACGCTGCCGTCTTGCCCGCGATGCTGATCGAGTCGAGCCGCTCGGTGCTGATCGTCTGCGACCTGCAGACGCGCCTCCTACCGGCGCTGCAGGACGCTGAAGCGACGCTCGCGAGTGCGGTGTGGCTGGTCGACGTCGCGCAGCGCTTAGGGATTCCGGTCGCCGCCACCGAGCACCATGCGCAGGGTCTCGGGGCGCTCGCGCCGGCGCTGCGCGACCGCCTGCCGGCCAGCGCGATCGGGGGGAAGGAGCATTTCTCGGCGGTGGCGGCCGGCTGCCTGCCGGCGTTGCCGGGCGGCGAGCGTCCCCAGGTGGTGCTTGCGGGAGCGGAGTCGCACGTATGCGTGCTGCAGACCGCGCTCGATCTCGTGCGGCAGGGACGCGAGGTGTACGTCGTCGCCGATGCGGTGACGTCGCGGCGCTCGCTCGACCGCGACCTGGCGCTCGAGCGCCTGCGCCGCGACGGCGCGCGAGTCGTGTCGCGCGAGATGGTCGCGTTCGAGTGGCTGGGGCGGGGTGGCACGCCGCAGTTTCGCGCCGTCTGCAGCGAGTTCCTGCGATGAGCGCGCGATGACTTTCATCGCGATTCTCGCGGCGCTGGGCCTCGAGCAATGGCGCCCGTGCCCGTGGCGCAGCGCGCTCGAGCGCGCCTTCGTCGACTATGTGCGCCGGCTCGAGCACCGGCTCAACGGGGGTACGGCCGGGCAGGGGCTCGCAGCGGCAACCCTCGCGCTCGGCCCGCCGGTGCTCGTCGCGGCGCTCCTCTGGTGGGCGGTCGACGAGATCGAGCCCGCCGCCGGCTTCGCGGTCAACCTGCTCGCGCTGTACTCGCTGATGGGCTTTCGCCGCTTCAGCCATGCGGTGTCGACGATCATGAGCGCGCTGCGCGGAGGCGACCTGCCCGGCGCACGCCGGGCGCTCGGGGCATGGCGGGGCGGATCGACCGCGGAGCTCGGGACGCAGGACGTGGCGCGACTGTCGATCGAGCGTGGGCTCGTCGACGCGTACCGCAACGTGTTCGCGGTGCTGTTCTGGTTCCTCGTGCTGCCCGGGCCTGCGGGTGCCGTGCTCTACCGGCTGGTCACGCTGCTCGCCGAGGAGTGGCGCGGCGAGCTGCCGCGCGGGGACGTCACGCCGCTGGCACGCGAGCGCGGGCAGTTCGGCCGGGCGGTGCGCCGGCTGCTGTGGGTGCTCGACTGGGTGCCCGTGCGCCTCACGGCGTTGTCGTTCGCCGTGGTCGGCGATTTCGAGGATGCCGTCTACTGCTGGCGTACGCAGCCTGTGCACTGGCCGGCCGGCGAGGGCGGCGAGACGGTCGGCCTGCTGATCGCGAGCGGCGGCGGCGCGCTGGGTGTCGAGCTCGGCGGACCGGTCGCGACGCAGAGCGGTGAGCCCGAGGATCGCCCGGCACTCGGCATGGGTGAGCCGGCCGACGTCGAGCTGCTGCCCTCGGCGATCGCGCTGGTCTGGCGTGCGCTGGTGCTCTGGCTGCTGCTCACGCTGCTGCTGACGCTCGCGAACTGGGCGCCGTAACGCGCAAGCGTCAGCGCGTCGGCATGGCCAGGTCGCCGGGCCCGTGCACCGGGTGGACGGCCGCGTCGCCGGGAATCGGCGGCATCGTGGCCGCCCACGCGTCGTAGCCCCTGCGCATCGACGCCAGCTGCCCGGGCTCGCGCGCCGCCAGGTTGGCGCGCTCCCGCGCGTCGCGGCCAAGATCGAACAGGTACTCGTGGCCGTCCTGGGCGAGGTATTTCCACGCGCCGGTGCGCATCGCCCGCTGCGCGCGGTGCTTCATCCGCCAGAACAGCGCGCGGGGGACGCGCGCCTGCGGGTCGCGCAACACGAAGTCGAGATCCAGCCCGTCGAGCGGCACCTCGGGCGGTACCGCGACGCCCGCGCGTGCGAGCATCGTCGCGGCGAGGTCCATCGTGACGGCGAGCTGCGCGCTCACCCCGCCGGCGGGAACGACGGACGGCCAGCGCGCGATCAGCGGCACGCGAATCCCGCCTTCGAGGAGGTCCATCTTGCCGCCCACGAACGGCCAGGTGTCGGAGTAGCGCTCGCCGCCGTTGTCGCTCGTGAAGGTGACCAGCGTGTCGCGGGCGCGGCCGGCGCGCCCGAGGGCTTCGAGGATCGCGCCGATGCCTTCGTCCATCTGGCGCACCATCGTCCGGTAGGTCGCTGGCGAGCCGCCGTCGTGGTGGTAGATGGCGGCGCCGATGCGCTTCGATTCCTCGGCGTCGGCGCGTGTCTCCCACGGCCAGTGCGGCGCGGTGTAGTGCACGCTCAGCAGGAACGGTTGGTCGGCGGGACAGCGCTCGATGAACGTCACGGCGCGCGCGGTGAACAGGTCGGTCGCGTAGCCCTCCACCGTGACGGGCGTGTCGCCCTCGTACAGGTCGTGCACGCCGCGCCGGTCGCAGTGGCTGAAATAGTCGATGCCCCCGCCGAGCGTGCCGAAGAACTCCCCGTAGCCGCTGCGGCCCGGACCGAAATGCGGCGGATAGCCCAGGTGCCATTTGCCGACGAGCGCCGTCTCATAGCCGGCGTCGCGCAACAGCGCAGGCAGCACCGGTAGCGCCGGCGGCAAGCCGAGCGTCGGATCGCCGCGGGCGCGCGAGCCGATCGGCTCCTCCGCCCCGCCACGGTACCGATATTGATAGCGTCCGGTCATCAGCGCGAAGCGGGTAGGCGAGCACACCGGCGAGTTCGCATAGGCGTCGGTGAAGCGCAGGCCGTCGCGCGCCATGCCGTCGAGCGCCGGCGTGGTGTCGTCGCGCGCGCCGTAGCAGCCGACGTCGGCATAGCCGAGGTCGTCGGCGACGATGCACACGAAGCTCGGGCGCGTCACGGGCGGCCTCGCCGCGCGGGCCGCATCGAGCGGCCATGCGCGCGACCCGGTGCGTGGCGCGGATGCGAAAACACAGGGGTCACCGTGCGGGATCGTGCGCCGCCGCGGATTCGCGGATCAGCGTCTGCAGGAGCGCGATGCGCTGCGGCGCGATGGCGCCGGTCGCCTCCGCGGCGCGTACCGCGCAGGCCGGCTCGCGGTCGTGCCGGCAATCCCGGAAGCGGCAGGCGGAAGCGAGCGCGCGGAGCTCCACGAAGGCCTGCTCGAGCACTTCGCGTGGGTAGTGCGCGAGGCCGAACACGCTCATGCCGGGCGAGTCGACCAGCCAGCCGCCTTCCGGAAGCCGGTACAGGCGCGTCGAAGAGGTCGTGTGTTTGCCCGCCACCAGCGCTGCGGAGACCGCTTCGGTCCGCGCGTTCGCCTGTGGCGCGAGCGCGTTCAGGATTGTCGACTTGCCCATGCCCGACTGCCCGATCAGCACGCTGTGCTCGCCTGCGAGCCAGGGCCGCAGCGCGCTCGCGTCGTGGCGCGCGGACATCTCGACGATCGCATAGCCGAGGCGCGCATACGGAGCGAGCCGCGCCGCGAGGTCTGCGCGGCCGGGCAGGTCGGACTTGTTGGCGACGAGCAGAAACCGGCAGCGCTCGGCCTCGGCGGCAACGATCCAGCGATTGAGCAGGTGCTCGTCGATCGACACGTCGGAGGCCACCACGCCGATCACCTGGGTGACGTTGGCCGCGATCAGCTTCTCGCGGAAGGCGTCGGACCGGAAGAAGAGGCTCGTGCGGGGATCGAGCGTCTCGATCGCGCCGCCTCCGGCGACACGGCGGATCTGCACGCGATCGCCGCACGCCAGTATGAGCGCGCGGCCCTTCTGCACGCAGTCGACGGGCTCGCCGTCGGGCAGCTCGACTGCGTAGCGCCGCCGGAAGGTGGCCACCACGACGCCGGGCGATCGGCCCGGATCATGCTGGCCACCTTTCGGCGGCGCGTCGCGGGTGGGCGCACGCGCGGCCACGGGCTCAGGCGAAGAGACGCTCGACCTTGGCGGCGCAGATCGCGTCGTTCAGGGTCACGCCGCCCGCCGAATGCGTGGACCAGGCGACCGCGCAGGACGCGAAGCCCACGGCGAGGTCAGGGTGGTGATCTTCCCGGTCGGCGATCCAGGCGACCGCGTTCACGAACGCCAGGGTCGCGCGATAGTCGTCGAACGCGAAGGTCTTCGCGAGCCGATTGTCCGCCGCGCCCCAGCCGGGCAGCGTCGCGGCGTGCGCGGCGAGCTCGTCCGCCGCCAGCCTCGGGGCGCCCGGGCGACAGCGCATCGCCGCCAGGGCGAGCAGCCGCGTGTCGAGCACCGGACGCGGGCGCTCGCTCATGGCGCGCGGCGATGGAACTGCGGGTCGAGCCACGCGGCGCAGCCGGTCATGCGGGCGCGGGGATCCCGTTCGACACGAGCCGTGCCACGCGCACGGCGGCCGGCGGGTGCGAATCGTAGAACGCGGAATGTACGGGGTCGGGCGTGAGCGTCGCGGCGTTGTCCTCGTAGAGCTTGACGAGCGCCCGCACCAGCGCGGTGGACGACGCGTGGCGGGCCGCGAATGCGTCGGCCTCGAACTCGTGCCGGCGGGAGTAGCGCGCGGCGAGCGGCGAGAAGACGAACGTGAAAACGGGCAGCGCCAGGAGGAACAATGCGAGCGCGACGCCGGGGCGCGCCAGCGCCGCGGGCATGAGCTCGGCCGGGATGCCGAGCCCCGCGTAGAACCAGTCGCTCCGCGCGAGGAAGGCGAGCAGCGCGAGGAAGCACAGCGACAGCCCGCCCGACCAGGCGATGCGCTTGATCACATGTTGCAGCTTGTAATGGCCGAGCTCGTGCGCGAGGATGGCCTCGATCTCGTCGGGCACCAGCCGCGCGAGGAGCGTGTCGAAGAACACGATGCGCCGCGCCTTGCCGAAGCCCGTGAAGTACGCGTTGCCGTGGCCGGAGCGCTTCGAGCCGTCCATCACGAACAGGCCCGCGGCGGCAAAGCCGCAGCGGCCGAGCAGGCGCTCGATGCGCTCGCGCGCCGCTCCCGCGGGCAGCGGCGTGAAGCGGTTGAACAGCGGCGCGATGAGCGTCGGGTACAGGACCAGCATCAAGAGCTGGAAGCCGAACCACACGGCGAACGCCCACAGCCACCACAGGGTGCCGGCGCGCGCCATGAGCCACAGGATGGCCACCAGCAGCGGCAGGCCGAGGACCACGCCGAGTGCCAAGCCCTTCGCGAGATCCGCCAGCCAGACGGACAGCGTGGTGCGGTTGAAGCCGAAGCGCGCTTCGAGCCGGAACGTGCGATACCACGAGAATGGCAGGCCGAGGGCGCCGCCCGCGAGCGCGACCGCGCCAAGCAGCAACACGTCGCGCCACAGGGAGGAAAGCGGCAGCGATTCGGTGGCGCGCAGCAGCCATGCGAGGCCGCCGGCGAGCGTCATGCCGATGAGCACCATGGCGTCCAGCAGCGTCTCGACCACGCCGACATGCTGCTTGGCGACGGTGTAGTCGGCCGCCTTGCGATGCGCCGCGAGCGCGATGTTTTCGGCGAATGCGGCGGGAACCTGCTCGCGGTGTTGCGCGACGTGCGCCACCTGGCGGCGCGCCAGCCACAGCCGCACGGCGAGCGAGCTCGCCCATGCGACTACGAACATTCCGGTGAAGAGCGCTGCATCCACGGCGTGCGCCGACCGCGCGGTCCCTGTGCTACATTGGCCGCGCCATTCTACGCGAACGAAAATGCCCCAGGACGCGAATCGCCTGATCTGGATCGACCTCGAAATGACGGGCCTCAAGCCCGACACCGACCGGATCCTCGAAGTCGCCATCGTCGTCACCGACCACGACCTCGACACCATCGCGGAAGCACCCGTCTGGGTGGTGCACCAGGACGAACCCACGCTCGCCGGAATGGACGCGTGGAACCAGGGCACCCACGGCCGCTCCGGCCTCATTGCCAAGACGCGCGCCTCCACGCTCGACGAAGCCACCGTCGAGGCGGCGGCGCTCGCGTTCCTGCGCGAGCACGTGCCGGCGAAGGCGTCGCCGATGTGCGGCAACTCGATCTGCCAGGACCGGCGCTTCCTCGCGCGCTGGATGCCCGGCTTCGAGGACTACTTCCATTATCGCAACCTCGACGTTTCGACGCTGAAGGAGCTCGCGCGGCGCTGGAAGCCCGAGGTGCTGAAGGGCGTGCCCAAGGAAGGCCGCCACGAGGCGCTGGCCGATGTGTACGAGTCGATCGTCGAGCTCAGGCACTATCGGGCCGCATTCATCGTGCCCTGACCGGCCCGCGTCGCGCGCCCGGCGGACGATTCGACGTCATGAACTTCTGCAGCCACTGCGGAGCCGCGCGTCTCGCGCTGCGCATTCCGGCGGGCGACACGCTGCCGCGCTACGTGTGCTCCGCGTGCGAGACCATCCATTACCAGAACCCCAAGGTCGTCGTCGGTTGCCTGCCGGTGTGGGACGACCGGGTGCTGTTGTGCAAGCGCGCGATCGAGCCGCGGCTCGGACTGTGGACGCTGCCGGCCGGCTTCCTCGAGAACGGCGAGGCGCTCGGCGCCGGCGCGATGCGCGAGACGCTCGAGGAGGCGAACGCGCGCGTCGAGCTCCAGTCCCTTTACGCCGTGATCAGCCTGCCGCAGATTGCGCAGGTCTACATGATGTTCCGCGCGCGTCTCCTCGACCGCGCGTTCGGCGCCGGGCCCGAGAGCCTTGAGGTGGCGCTCTTCGACGAGGCCGACATCCCGTGGGAAGAAATGGCGTTTCGCACGATCACGCGGACGCTGCGGCGCTATTTCCTCGATCGTCGCCTCGGGGCGTTCGGCGTGCACGTGAGCTCGCTCGAGCGACGCGCGCCGCTGCCCCCCGACCTGCTGGCGGCGGGGTGAGTCAGTAGTTGCTCTTGCCGGAGGGAATCGCCACCGGCTGGGGACGTATCGCCAGCTCGACGACACGCTCTTGTGCATCGAGCGTCCATTCCATCAGTGTCGGGGTCTGGCCGACGTTGCGCCGCGCGATGCGGCGATAGACGCGATTGCCCGCCGCAGCGCGCGTTTCCTCGACGATCACGCCGCTCTCCGGGCCATCCTCGCGGAGCACCCGCTCGCGAAGATCGGCGAGTCCGGCGGCTGTGCCGCCCACCGCTTCGCGCGCGGCCGGCGTCATCCGCGCGAAGATCGCGTCGGTGTCGCCGCGCTCGAAGGCGTCGCACAGCGCCCGACCGGCCGCGAGCAACGCCGGGTCGTCTGCGGGGCGGGTAGCGGCCGCGTAACCGAGCACGGCGGCGCTCGCGAGCGCGACGAGGAGCCTGCGGCGCAATCGGCGTGGCATCGGCTGGCCTTCCTTCATCCGACGACTTCGACGCCCGCCCCGGCCAATGCCCGCCGCAGCGCGGCGACATGGTCGTGGCCGGTGGTCTCGACCACGCACACCACCCGCACCTCCGACAGGTTCGGTCCGGAGAACGCGCGGTCGTGCACGATCTCCTTCACCGAGGCCCCCGACGCGGCGATGAGCTCGGCGAGGCGCGCGAGCCCGCCGGGTCGATCGCTGATCGATACGGTGAAGCGCGCGATGCGCCCGTCCGCGACGAGCCCGACCTCGATGACACGATCGAGCATGGTGATGTCGATGTTGCCGCCGCACAGCGCGAGCACGACCGTGCGCCCGCGCAGGTCGTCGAGCTTGCCGGCAAGGAACGCCGCCAGCGGCGCCGCGCCTGCGCCCTCGACCACGCTCTTCTCGAGCTCGATCAGCCGGAGCACCGCCAGCGCGATCGCCGCCTCGTCGACCGTCACCACCTGGTCGACGACCCGCCGCAGGATCTCGAACGGAAGATCGCCGAGCTTCGGCACGGACAGCCCGTCGGCGAGCGTCGGCGCCAGCGGCACCGGCACCGGATGCCCCGCCGCCAGCGCGGCGGTGAGGCACGCGGCGCGCTCCGGCTCGACGCCGATCAGCCGCACCGCGGGGCGCTGCGCGCGCACCACCGTGCCGATGCCGGCGAGCAGGCCCCCGCCGCCGACCGGCACCACAATGGCTTCGACGCCGGGCGTCTGCTCGAGGATCTCGAGCGCCATCGTGCCCTGGCCGGCGATCACATGAGCGTTGTCGAACGGGTGGATGAACGTGAGGTTGTCGCGCGCGGCGATTACTTCGGCGTGCTCGCGCGTTGCGCCGAGGTCGGTCCCGTGCAGCACTACCGTTGCGCCGAGCGCCCGGCAGTTCGACACCTTGATGAGCGGCGCGAATGTCGGCATGACGACCGTCACCGGAATGCCGAGCAGCCCGCCGTGGTAAGCGATGCCCTGCGCGTGATTGCCCGCCGAGGCGGCGACGACGCCGTGTGCGCGGCGGTCGGCGGGCAGCTGCAACAGCGCATTGCGCGCGCCGCGCTCCTTGAAGCTGCCGGTGCGCTGCAGGTAGTCGAGCTTGCAGTAGATATGCGCGCCGGTGAGCTGAGACAGCGGGATGGACTCGACGCACGGCGATTCGTAGATGGCGCCCGCGATCCGCACGCGCGCCGCCAGCACGTCGTCGAGCGTGATCGAGGGTGCGGCGGGCACGGGGTCCATGATCAAGGGGCCGCCGGCGGCCGTCAGAACGGCAGCGCCACGCCGGGCGCGGCCGTGGCCAGCACGCGGCGAAACTCCGCCTGGATGCGGGCGAGCGCGGCAGCGTCGTCCGCCTCGAAGCGCAGCACGATCATTGGCGTGGTGTTTGACGCACGCGCAAGGCCGAAGCCGTCCGCGTACTCCACCCGCAGCCCGTCGAGGTCGATCACGTCGGCCGCGCCCGGGAACGCGGCGGTCTCCCGCAGCCGGGCCACGAGGGCGTGCTGCTCGCCCTCCGCACAGCCGAGGTTGAGCTCGGGCGTCGACACGGCGTCGGGTAGGCCTTCGAGGATCGCGCCGGGCTCGTCGCTGCGGGAAAGAATCTCGAGGAGCCGCGCGCCGGCGTAGAGGCCGTCGTCGAAGCCGTACCACCGCTCGCCGAAGAACGTATGGCCGCTCATCTCGCCGGCCAGCGCGGCGCCCGTTTCCTTCATCTTCGCCTTGATGAGCGAATGGCCCGTCTTCCACAGTAGGGGAATGCCGCCGTGGCGCTCGATCCAGGGCTTCAGGTTGCGCGTCGACTTCACGTCGTAGATGATCGTCGCGCCAGGGTTGCGGCCGAGCACGTCGGCCGCGAACAGCATGAGCTGGCGGTCCGGATAGATGATATTGCCGCGCGGGGTTACCACGCCCAGCCGGTCGCCGTCTCCGTCGAAGGCCAGCCCGAGGTCGAGGTCGCCCTGCGCGAGCCGGGCGGCCAGGTCGCGCAGGTTGGCCGGCTGCGACGGATCGGGATGATGGTTGGGAAAGTTGCCGTCGACGTCGCAGTACATCTCCGCGACCGTGCAGCCGAGCTGGCGGAAGAGATCGGGCGCGAACGCGCCGGCAACGCCGTTGCCGCAATCGAGCGCGACCCGCAACGGGCGCGCGAGGCGCACGTCGGCCACGATTCGCGCGAGGTACGCGGGCGCGATGTCGTGGGTCGTGTAGGTGCCCGCACCGGTGTCGAAGTCTTCGACGTCGATCGCCCGGCGCACGGCCTGGATGTCGTCGCCCGACAGTGTCGTGCCGTCGATGACCATCTTCAGGCCGTTGTAGTCCGGCGGGTTGTGGCTTCCCGTGACCATCACGCTGCAACCCGTGAGCAATGCGTGGGCGGCAAAGTAGGTCATCGGCGTGGCCACCATGCCGAGGTCGATCACGCCGGTGCCGGCGGCGGCGATGCCTTGCGCGAGCGCGCGCGAAAGCGCCTGACCCGACAACCGGCCGTCGCGGCCGATGGCGATCGTCGCGCGCCCGCAACGCCGCGCGCGGGTGCCGAGCGCGCGGCCGATGGCGCTCACGTAGCCGGGGGTCAGCGTACGGCCGACGATGCCCCGGATGTCGTACGCCTTGAAGATCTCGGCGGGAACCTGCATGCGTGCCTTAGCGGGCGTGATCGAGGAAGTGTATCAATCGCGCCGGCAGCCACCCCACGTTCCCAGGAAACGGACCGACCGGAAATCCCGCGTGCCCGCCTTCGTCCGGCTGCTCGAGGCGCACGCGCTCGCTTACCTCTCCCGCGGCGGGCAGTGACGCCGCGGGAATGAACGGGTCGTTGCGCGCGTTGAGCACGAGCGTAGGCACGCCGATCGACCGCAGCCATGGTAACGCCGACGCGCGCCGCCAGTAGTCGTCCGCACCGCCGAAGCCGTGCAGCGGCGCGGTGACGGCATCGTCGAAGTCCCACATCGAGCGCGCACCGCGGATGCGCGCAGCGTCGAGCCGGCCGGGGAAACGCGTCGCCATGGCGAGCGACTTGGGCTTGAGCGTGGCGAGGAAATGGCGCGTATACATGCGATTGAATCCCTGGCCGATGGAGCGGCCCGCCGCGGCGAGGTCGAGCGGCGCGGACACCGCGGCGGCCGCCTCCACCACGTCGCGCGCCCGCTCCTGCATGCGCCCGAGCCAGTTGAGCAGCGCGCTGCCGCCGAGCGACACGCCGATCGCGTGGAGCGCCCGCGCACCGCCGGCACGCTCCTTGACGGCACCGAGGAGCGCGGCGATCTCCTCGTGGTCGCCGGAGTGGTAGGCGCGCGGCAGCCGGTTGGGCGCGCCGCCGCAGCCGCGAAAATGCGGGATCACGCCCGGGCGGCCGCGGGCGGCGAGCGCTGCGCACAGCGCGCGGGCGTAGTGCGATCCCGCGCCGCCTTCCAGGCCGTGGAACAGCACCACCAGCGGCGCGTCTTGCGCGGGTGCGTCGAGCCAGTCGAAGTCCCAGTAGTCGCCATCGCCCGCGTCGACGCGCTCGCGTCGCAGCACCGGCGCCCGCGCGAGGCAGCGTGCCGCGTAGATCGTCTGCAGGTGTCCCCCGGGCAGCCAGGCGGGCGCGCGGTACGGCGCGACCGTCGACGGCGACGCGACGGGCATCCGCTAGCCGCGATCGAGCGCCCGCTCGAGCCGCGCGCAAATCGTGCGCAGGACCTTCACCCGTGCGAAGCGCTTGTCCTCGGCCTCCACGAGCGTCCAGGGGACGAGGGCGGTGGACGTGTGCTCGACCATGTCCGCGGCCGCCTGCTCGTAGTCGGCGGCGTGCTTGCGGTTGCGCCAGTCGTCGGGCGTGATCTTGAAGCGCTTGAAAGGCGTGCGCTCGCGGGCGCGAAAACGCGCGAGCTGCTCGGCCTTGCTGATCTGCAGCCAGAACTTGCACACCACGATGCCGCCTTCGGTCATCTCCTGCTCGAACTGGTTGATCTCGTCGAAAGCGCGCCGCCACGCCTCGGGCGCGCAATAGCCCTCGACCCGCTCGACCAGCACGCGGCCGTACCAGGTGCGGTCGTAGATCGTGATGCCGCCGTGCCGCGGCACGTGCCGCCAGAAGCGCCACAGGTAGGGATGCGCGCGCTCGTCGTCGGACGGCGCGGCGATCGGGACGGTCTCATATTGACGCGCGTCGAGCGCACCGGTCACGCGCCGGATCGCGCCGCCCTTGCCGGCGGCGTCCGCGCCTTCGAACGCGAGCACCAGCGCGTGGCGGTCGAAGCGCTTGTGACGCGTCAGCCGCGCGAGGAGGCCCTGGTAGCGGGCGAGCTCGTCGCCGTAGCGCGCTTTGGTCAGGCGCTGGGTGAGATCGAGCGTGCGGATCACCTCGACATTGCCCGTGGTCGTGGGGCGCGGTGACTTGACCGGCGCCGTGGCCGGCGGCGCGTGGGCGGGCGGCGCGTGGGCGGGCGGCGCGTGGGCG
>JBBSEG010000006.1:0-137082 GCA_038239945.1 Burkholderiales bacterium | reverse complement strand
GTTTGTCCGAGTTCGCGCAGGGCCTTGGCCTGTCGGTCGAGATCAGCAATGGAAACGTTGGCGTCAGCCATCAACTTGGCATTACCAAGCAATACCGTCTGGCCACCGATTTCCCCACGGACACCCTTTCCGGTGATGGATAAGAAGTTGGTCACCGGCTCCAGCGCGACTCCCTTGACTTTGGCGTGTTCGAGGATTGCCGCGGCCAATGGGTGCTCGCTCCTCTTTTCCAGACTCGCCGCATATTGCAGCACCTGATTTTCAGTAAAGCCTGGCGCGGCGATGACTTGCTGAAGGCGCGGACGACCTTCGGTCAAGGTCCCGGTTTTATCGATGACCAGGGTATCGACCTTTTCCAAGCGCTCCAGTGCCTCGGCATCTTTGATCAGCACCCCATCGTGGGCTCCGCGACCTACACCCACCATGATGGAGATCGGCGTGGCGAGTCCTAGCGCACAAGGGCAGGCGATGATGAGCACGGAGACCGCGACGACCAACGCATTGGCCAGCACTGGCGGCGGGCCCGCTATGGCCCAGACGATGGCCGCCAGCAGCGCGATTCCGATGACCGCTGGAACGAACCAGCTTGACACGTGGTCGGCCAACTTCTGGATGGGCGCCCGGGAGCGGCTCGCCTCGTTGACCATCTGGATGATCCGCGCGAGCAGAGTGTCAGCACCCACCTTATCCGCCTGCATCACGAATGACCCCGTTTGATTGACCGTTCCAGCGGAGACCCGGCTGCCCATTTCTTTGGCGGCGGGTATGGGCTCACCGGTGATCATTGATTCGTCAATATTGGAACGACCTTCGACCAACGCGCCGTCGACCGGGATCTTGGCTCCGGGCTTGACTCGAAGTCGGTCCCCAACCTGCACCTGATCGAGCGTCACCTCTTCATCACTGCCATCGGCGCGGACACGGGTGGCGTTGGCGGGTGCGAGTTCGAGCAATGCGCGAATGGCGCTATTGGTCTGAGAGCGAGCGCGAAGCTCCAGTACCTGGCCGAGGAGGACCAGCGTGACGATGACGGCTGCCGCCTCGAAGTACAGCGGCGTCATGCCGCCGGCCTTGAAGGCATCGGGCAGAGTGGATGGGAATAACAACGCCACCACGCTGAACACAAACGCTGCGCCTGTTCCCAATGCGATCAGGCTGAACATATTCAGCTTCCAAGTCGCAAACGAGCGCCAGCCGCGGACGAAAAAAGGCCAGCCACCCCAAAGCACAACCGGGGTTGCCAGTAACGCCTGCAGCCACGCCGCGCGCATTTCGCCAATGCGGTGCGGCAGGTTCAGTCCGGGAACGAATTCGCTCATCGTTAGCACGAGCAGCGGGAGTGAAAGCGCGACGCTCAGCCAAAGCCGTCGCGTCATGTCGCGCAACTCGCCGTCATCCTCCGTCGCGGTGGCCTGCAACGGTTCCAAGGCCATCCCGCAAATTGGACATGCCCCCGGTCCGATCTGTCGAATCTGAGGGTGCATGGGGCAGGTATAGACCACCCCAGGTCCTGCGGTTGCGGAAATGGACTTCTCCGGTACCGAAGCCGGTTTGGCACGCAGATACTTTGTCGGGTCGGCTCGGAACTTCGACATGCAGCCCTGGCTGCAAAAGTAGAGCCGCGCGCCCTCATGTTCGATCATCTTTTCGGGGTTCGGCTCAACTAGCATTCCGCATACCGGATCGGTTGACTTATTCATTCGTCACCTCGATTGACGTGACCGTGATCTGCCCGCTTAACCTATCAGCGGCAAAGCGCACTTTGTCTCCGGCTTGAATACGCTCGAGCATCGCGGGTTCCTTGACTCGAAACACCATGGTCATGCGCGGCATTTCGAGATTGGGGATTGGCCCGTGCTTGAGGGTGATCTTTCCTTGCTCCTTGTCCACTTTGCGGACCTCGCCATCGATCATGGTGGATGCGGAGGGTTGAGTGGCGATGCTGCCGGATTGCGGCGGGCTCGTTTGTGCGCCGGCGTACAAAGACACCGCCAAAAGCGCTAGACCTACAGTTGCCGGGATCGGATTCATATCGACCTCTCGATGTCGAGACTGGATAAAGGCGGAGATGCTGTCGGCGAGCTTTAGCGAACCGAAATATCGCCGATCATTCCGGCCTCGGAATGGCCAGCGACAAGGCAGGCAAATTTGAAGTCACCAGCCTTGGTGAACTGCCAGACGATCTCTTCGGCTTTCCGCGGTGACACATGAGCCATGTACGGCGCCTCGTGCTCCATCGTCGGGAACTTCCGCATCAATTCGGCGTGTTCCTTCAATTCCTCCGGCGTCCCTATCACGATCTCGTGCAACAACTTGCCGTTGTTCCTGGCAACGATGCGGACAGTCTCGCCTGTCTTGATCTTGAGATGGCCGGGCGTGTAGTGAAAGCTGTCGTCCATGACGACGTTGATCGTGCGCGTCACTCTCCGCGGATCGCCGGTCTGCCCGAACGCCGTTTTCTCCATGGCGGGTGCCGTCTTCTTGCCGGCCGTGCCATGTTCGTCGCCGTGGGCCATTGCAGCGGTGCTGAAGGCAGAGGACAGCGATAACGCAACTACGGCGAGTATTGACTTAGTGGCCATGATGGTTGGTTCTTTTAATGACATTGAGAGTCGGTTCGGTGGTCTTCGACATTGGATTTACGGCGTCTGGCGCGCTGGCAGCGACCGGCGCGTTGCCCGTCCATTCGTACGCCGTCGTGCTGGCCGGCTGCTTGAACCAGCCCGGGTCCTTGTAGTCGTTGCGCGCAAGTCCTCGACGCACCTTGACCATCGTGAACATGCCGCCCATTTCCAGCGGCCCGTAAGGGCCTAGCCCCGTCATCATCGGCAGTGTGTTGTCGGGGAGGGGCATTTCCATGCTGCCCATGTCGGCCATGCCACTTTCTCCCATGACCATATAGTCCGGGACGAGCTTGTTGATGGCCTCGAGTACACCGCTCTGGTCGACGCCGATCATCGTCGGCACCTCGTGGCCCATCGCGTTCATTGTGTGGTGCGCCTTGTGGCAGTGAAATGCCCAGTCGCCCTCGTCGGTCGCGTCAAACTCGATGGCGCGCATTTGCCCGACTGCTACATCGGTGGTCACCTCCGGCCAGCGCGCGCTGCGCGGTATCCAGCCGCCGTCCGTCCCCGTGACCTCGAATTCATGACCATGCAGGTGGATGGGGTGATTGGTCATGGTCAGGTTGCCGATGCGAACGCGCACCCGGTCGTTCTGCCGCACGACCAGCGGATCGATCCCGGGAAACGCGCGGCTGTTCCAAGTCCACAGATTGAAATCGAGCATCGTGTTGACCTTGGGCGTGGCGCTACCCGGGTCGATGTCGTACGCGTTGAGGATGAACACGAAGTCGCGGTCTACCGGCATGAACTTCGGATCTTTGGGGTGGGTCACCCAGAAGCCCATCATCCCCATCGCCATCTGTGTCGTCTCGTCAGCGTGGGGGTGATACATGAACGTTCCGGGTCGCTTGGCAACGAACTCGTAGACAAACGTCTTGCCCACCGGTATCTGCGGCTGGGTCAGGCCCCCGACGCCGTCCATGCCATTGGGCACCCGTTGTCCGTGCCAGTGAATCGTGGTGTGTTCCGGCAACTTGTTGGTCACGAAGAGACGAACGCGGTCGCCCTCGACCACTTCGATGGTGGGACCGGGACTCTGCCCGTTGTAGCCCCACAGACGCACCTTCATCCCGGGAGCGATTTCGCGTACAACCGGCTCGGCGACCAGGTGAAATTCCTTGACGCCATTGTTCATTCGCCACGGCAGCGTCCAACCGTTCAACGTGACGACGGGGTTGTAGGGCCGGCCGGTTGATGGCAACAACGGAGGCTGGGTGGTGGGGTTATTCAGTAACGGTGCCTCCGGCAGCGAAGCGGCGCCAGCGCGCGTCACCGCGCTGGTGCTTACGACCGCCAGGCCGGCAGTTCGCAGAAAATTGCGACGATTGGTCGTCATGGGCGGCTCTCCGATTCAGTGCGCGGGGCGCGTAGCAGGGGCATCGTCGCCAGGAGGCGCCGTAGCGGGGTCGGCCATAGGCCGGCCACCCGCGATCGCAGCGTCAAGATCGGCATCGGCGAGCCAGAAGTCGCGGGTGGCTTCGATGGAAGCGTTGACGCTCATCACCTGATCGCGCGCATCGGCGAGCAGCTCGAATACGGAGAGCAGCATTCCGTTGTAGCGCAGCAGCGTCTCCCCGGCGATTTTTTTACGGAGCGGGACAACTACTTCGCGGTAGTGACGGGCGAGGTCATAGGTCGCCTTGTATGCGCTGTAGGCCGTACGCGCCTCGGATTGCGCATTTCCGGCGGCCTCCGCCAAGCGAGCCACGGATTGCAGGTAGATCGCCTCCGCTTTGGCCACCTTGGTTTCGCCCCAATCGAAGAGCGGTACTTCAAGTTCAATTTCATAGCCGTCCTGGCGTGGAACGCCGGTGTCGTTCTTGTTCCGATAAGCGAGATCGAACACGCCGACAAAGCGGGTCACCGAGGTCAGCTCCAGCGCATATCCGGTCGCGTCGAGGACCTGACGCGCCATCCGGACATCCAGGCGCTGGTCCAGAGCCTGTGCTTTCAGATTGGCCACCGCGCGTGGCGCAGCGGGCAATGCAGGCAAGCGTTCCGGTAGCTTGATCATTTGGGAATCGCTACCCAGGCCAAGCATTCGTGCCAGCCGCTCGCGTTCGGCGACAGCGGTTTGTTTGGCACGAGCCAACTGCACGGTGGCGTCGGCGTAGAACACGCGCTCGCGGGCCTGCGAAAGCTGGCTCCAGTTGCCAGCCTCCATCATGCGTCGCGCGAGCTCTGAACTCGCCTCTGCCGCCAGGCGCACCTGTTCGTAATAGCGAACGCTCTCGTTGGAGGCAACGGCCATGAAATACGCGCGGCGGGTTTCCCCGGCAACGCGTAGTGCTTCGCTTGCGACCGCGGTTTGCGTCGAGTGGAATCGGCCGGCCTCGATCTTTGAAGTGATCGGCATCATCAAAATGCCGACGACGTCGACCGCGAGCTTGCGTTCGATCTCCAGCGATTGGCTGTTGCCGATTCGGGAGAACGAGAACCTCGGGTTGGGCAGGCGACCGGCGTGGACCAGTTCGGCTTCCCCAATGCCCAAATCTGCATAGCTGGCCTGCAGTCCGGGATTGTTGACCAGGGCGATCTGGACGGCATCGTCCGCCGTCAGGGGTCGACCCAGTCGCCCGATAACCAGCAGCTTGACGCTGTCGCGGTCACTCTCAGTTCGCGTCCAGCGCGGCTGCGCCCCCGTCTGCTGCGCGACGGTCGCGGCTACGGGACCGAAGCCGCGGTCGTCGGATAGGGACACGCAGCCGGCTGTGGCCAGAACCAACGCGACGGAAAGTAGCCGTCGCGCGGTGGAATTGGGATGAAGCATGACTTCCTCGTCGATGTGCCGAAAGGCGTCGCGTGTCCGCACAGGGCGGACACCGCAACACGGCGCGGCCGCGAGAATGCGTCAAGCGCGCCTTTAGGGGCGTGACTAACGCACGCGCGCGCGGCGCGTCAGACGAGGAGGGTGCGAGGTGGTCGTTCCAGACCCGCGATTGCTGTCCATGGGAAATGGACAGCGAGGGTCGGGAAGGGTGCTTCTGTACCGAGGGACTCCGGCACGGAAACATGGGTGGAAGCTATTGCAGCTCCCCCGACACAACAGGCGGCGCAGATGCTGCACTTCACAGCGCCATGCTTGCCAAGCGACTTGTGATTCTGATCGGCAGCATGATCGTCGTGCCCCTCACTTGCGACGCTCGGCGGATGATGGGATCCATGATCGTGTTGCCCGTGCGTCGCGTGGCCATCGGCCGACGCTGCCGATTCAATCGTCACGGAGCCGGCAGCTTGGTCATGTCCGGGGCCGCACATCACCATGCTGACCGCCAGCGCGCCCTTGACGGGCACGGCGACGAGCAGCAGGACAATGATCAAAAAGTGGGCAGTGCGACGCATATCGCAAAGTATACAACAGGCAAGCTGCGCCACCGGACCGAAAGGGCCCTGATGGTTAGCTGCGCACGGCAGCAGAGGCGGGGGATTCGGCAATGAATCGCGCTTCCCGAAATGTAAGTCGACTGCTGGTCGCGAAGGGTCTGCGCGCCTTCGGAGACGGCTTTGTCAGCTTGCTGCTGCCGCTCTACCTGCTGGACCTTGGATTCAGTGCGCTACAAGTGGGGGTCATCGCCACCACCACCCTGCTCCGGTCGGGTTTGCTGACACTCCTGGTAGGGCTACACGCTCATCGGTACCACTTCAGGACACTGCTCCTGGCGGCCGCGATGCTGATGGCCGGCACCGGTTTGGGATTCGCCTTCGTCACCGAGTTCTGGCCGCTGTTGCTGATCGCGCTGGTGGGGACGTTGAATCCGTCCAGCGGCGACGTGAGCGTATTTCTGCCGCTAGAACATGCCGTGCTTTCCCGCGTCGTTGACGACAAGAGTCGCACCGTGGCGTTCGCGCGCTACAGCCTCGTGGGCTCGCTTGCTGCCGCTCTCGGCGCCCTTGCGGCGGGACTCCCTGCGATGATGGCCGGCGCCACCGGCGTCTCCATCACCGCCGCGATCCGGTGGATGTTCGCGATCTACGCGCTGCTCGCGTGTTTCGCGGCCTTGGTCTACCGCGGTCTGCCGCGCGCGCTGAGTACCGACACCCATGCGCCAACAGCACCTTTGACCCAGTCGAAGAAGACCGTATATACGCTCGCTGCGCTCTTCAGTCTGGACGCCTTCGGCGGCGGCTTCGTCGTTCAGTCTATGGTCGCTCTCTGGTTGTACCAGAATTTCTCCCTAACCCTCACTGCCGCTGGAACGCTGTTCTTCTGGACTGGAGTCCTGACCGCGTTCTCGTATCTGGTCGCCGTGCGCATCGCCGACCGGTTTGGGCTGGTGAACACCATGGTCTTCACGCACATCCCGTCGAGCCTGTGCCTGATCGCGATCCCGTGCATGCCGAGCCTCGGCTACGTGATTGCGCTGCTATTCATTCGCAGTGCGCTGTCGCAGATGGACGTGCCCACCCGAAGTTCCTACGTCATGGCAATTGTTCATCCCACGGAACGTCCGGCCGCGGCAAGTATCACGTCGGTACCGCGCAGCCTGGCCTCGGCGGTCAGCCCATTTTTGGCCGGCTATCTGTTGGGCGTATCGTCGTTCGGCTGGCCTCTTCTAATCGCGGGCGTGCTGAAGATCGTCTATGACGGACTGCTGCTTGCCATGTTCAGGAAGGTCCGGCCGCCAGAGGAAAACCCGTGATCGCGGCCATTTCACACGCAAAGAACGGTTCGAGGTAGATGCTCTGATCCGAGGTATCGGATTCCAACTGGGATCAGAAGGCTCAAAGCCGTCCATTACCGATTGGCGGGGAGCGCCCAATGGGACCTCCTCAGGTCGAGGAGCCAGGCGCCGAACTCGACGCCCGCTGCGCCTTCGCGACGACGTGGTCAATGCCTGTCACGAGCCGTTCCAGCAAGTCACCGAGAGCGATGATCTCCCCGGGCCGGAATCCGTGGGTCATTTGCTTCAGCAGCAGCACACGCCGACGCAACAGTTTGGCTTGCAAGCGTCGTCCATGCCCTGTGATGCGCACGATCACGGAGCGCCCATTGGCGCGCCCTATCACGCTCTCGCGCTCGGCGAGACCGGCAGACTCCAGGCGATCGAGCGCTCGTGTCGCGGTCGATTTCTCGATACGAAGGGCGCTGGCGAAGTCGATCATGCGAATCCGATCACGCGCGGCAAGCAGGTCCAGCGCATCGATCGCGCCGAGATCGAGCCCTTCGAACAACAGATCCTGATACGCGCTCATTGCAGCACCGCGCCGCATTTCGCGCCATGCAAAAACGACACGTTCGTATTGCGCTGTCGTTGGCTGCCTACGTTTGTCGGTCATCGGGCAACGTGCCTAGCGACATTTGCTCCGGTCAGACCGGAGCCACCTTGCCGCTAGGGAGCCACGCCGGCCGGGTCGCCTCAAAGGCGTCAATGTCCGCGACATGCCGAAGCGTCAGGTCAATGTCATCCAATCCCTCGAGAAGGCGCCAGCGCGTGTACTCGTCGATGGTGAAGCCACAACTAAATGACTTGGTTGCCACGACCTTCGACGTCAAATCGACCGTGATAGCGATGCCCGGTTCGCTTTCCAGCGCGGTCCACAGCGTATCGAGATCGCTTTGCGTGCATTGGGCAAGCAGCAACCCCGCCTTTCCAGCGTTGCCCCGAAAGATGTCGGCAAACGCCGAGCTGATCACGACGCGAAATCCGTAGTCCATTAGTGCCCATACGGCATGCTCGCGCGACGACCCCGTACCGAAGTCCGGCCCGGCAACCAGGATACTCCCCGCCTTGAACGCGTCATGGTTGAGGACAAAGGACTTGTCGTTCCTTCGCCAGGTTGCGAAGAGCGCATCTTCATAGCCCGTGCGTGTGATGCGCTTGGTATCTTCCGCCGCGATGATCTGATCCGTGTCCACACTGGAGCGACGCAGCGGTACGCCGATTCCGGCATGGGCTTTAAAGGGACGCACGGTCGGCCTCAGTCCTCGAGGTCTTCGGGTGAGGAAAGCGTGCCACGCACCGCGGTTGCTGCGGCAACCACCGGGGACACTAGGTGCGTCCGGCCACCGGGCCCCTGCCGGTTTTCGAAATTCCGGTTGGTTGTCGACGCGCTTCGCTCCATCGGCGCGAGGCGGTCGCCATTCATTCCGATACACATCGAGCAACCGGGCATTCGCCACTCCGCGCCTGCGGCACCGAACACCTCGTCCAGGCGCTCTTCCATGGCCTGCTTGCGGACTCTCATCGAGCCCGGAACTACGAGCATCCGCAGCCCTTTCGCGATGCGACGACCGCGCAACACTTCGGCTGCGGCGCGCAGATCCTCGATCCGGCTGTTGGTGCAGGAGCCGATGAAAACGGTGTCGATGGCGATTTCGCGCAATGGCGTCCCGGGTTCGAGCCCCATGTATCGAAGAGCCTGGCGCGCGGCGGCCCGGTCGGATTCGCTCTGGAAACTGCCAGGATCGGGGACAGACCCGGAAAGGGGCAGGCCCTGTCCCGGTTTGGTTCCCCAGGTCACGTAGGGCGTCAACTCATCGGCATCGATGAAGACTTCCTTGTCGAAGCGCGCGTCGTCATCGGTACGCAGCTCGCGCCAGGCCGTTACAGCCGCGTCCCACTGGCCGCCTTTCGGTGCGTGCGTCCGACCGGCAAGGTAGGCGAAGGTGCTCTCGTCGGGCGCAACCATGCCCACTCGGGCGCCCACTTCGATCGACATGTTGCAAAGCGTCGTCCGTGCCTCGATCGAGAGTCCGCGGATCACATTGCCGCGGTATTCGATGGCATGACCCTGTCCGCCCGTGGACCCGATCTGGGCTACCAATGCCAGAGCAACATCCTTGCTCGTGACTCCCGGTCGCAGCTTTCCATTCGTGCTGGTGACCGTCACCGACATCGTGCGAAAGCGCGTCATCGGAAGCGTTTGGGTGGCAAGGACGTGCTCGCCCTGCGAAGTGCCGATGCCGAATGCGAAAGCGCCGAGCGCCCCGTGAGTGGCCGTGTGACTGTCGCTGCACACGAGAATCATTCCAGGCTGCGTCAGCCCGAGCTCGGGACCGATCACGTGCACGATTCCCTGGTCGATGTCTCCGATGCGATAAAGCCGGATGCCGAATTCCTTGCAGTTACGCCGAAGCGTCTCGATCTGGGACCGCGCGAGGAGATCCGCGATAGGCCGATGGATGTCTAGCGTAGGTACGTTGTGATCTTCGACCGCTACCGTGAGATCCGGGCGCCGGACCTTTTTTCCGGCGAGCCGCAGCCCTTCGAACGCCTGCGGGCTTGCGACCTCGTGCAGAAGGTGGAGGTCGACATAAATCAGGTCAGGCTCAGCAACCCCGTTAACCGTGCCTCCGGCGCGCACGAGATGGCGGTCCCAGATCTTGTCCGCAAGCGTGCGACCTGGGGAGCGCGCGCGATCGGCTGCGATGCGGGACTCGTCCTGCGTCATCAGTTTTCTTGGCTGCCGGCCAATGGGTTACCACGGAACAGCGGCGAGGCGGAAGGTATGAGAGTATAGAACTACAGGTTGCACAATACAACCAGAGCGCGCATATTCGTGCCGACGAATCGATCACTCGACTCTGATGATGGACTCGACGCTCTGGATCGAATCATGGCTTCAATCTCTGACGCGGGATAGGACGATGCCCTTCTTAGGCTCTTGCAGGTTGCTGTTACTCGCGTGCGTCCTTGGCCTTTTCTCCGGACCAGGGACTGCCCAGCAGGCTTATCCGAACAAGCCCATCCGGATGATCGTGCCATTTGCTGCTGGAGGAAGTACCGACAACCTGGCGCGCACTGTGGCACAAAAGTTGTCCGATGGTTTGGGACAGGCGGTGTTCGTCGAGAACCGTGCCGGCGGCAACGCGGTCATCGGATCCGAGGCGCTCACCAAGTCAGCGCCCGATGGCTACACGATCATGATGACGTCCGTGGATCACACTGTCATCCCGCAACTGTTGCCGACCCCCTACGATCCCATCAAGGATTTTGCACCTGTCGGCGCCATTTCCTACACGCAGGAGCTTCTGGTCGCCCATCCCTCCGTGCCCGCGAACAACCTACAGGAACTCATTGCTCTGCTGAAAGCGAAACCCAATGAATTCAACTTTTCGTCGTCGGGAACTGGAGGCGTGCCGCACTTGACCGGGGAATTGTTCAGCGCCATCGCTGAGGTCAAGATGCAGCACATCCCATACAAGGGTGGAGGACCCGCGATCATCGACACGATCGGAGGGCAGGTTCAGTTGAATTTCGGCCCGCCCATCAACGCGATCCCTTACCTAAAGTCGGGCAAGTTGAAGGCCATTGTGATCACGGGCACGCGGCGGCTCGACGCGCTGCCGCAGGTGCCCACATTCACGGAAGGCGGCGTACCGGGACTCGACGTCAAGACCTGGTTCGCCATATTTGCGCCCGCGCAGACGCCAAAGCCCATCATCGACCGGCTGTCGCAGGAAATCATCAAGGTCCTGGCGATGCCGGACGTCAAGGAAAAACTGGATTCACAAGGCATGGAGCCCTACGTAACGACCCCAGACGAGTTTGCCGCGATCGTCAAGGCGGACTTTGCGAAATATGGCCAGATCATCAAATCGGGCCACATCAAGCTCGACAAATGACTTTTGATTCTTCGCTACGTGTGGGATTCGCCTCGTCCATCGGCCCGATCGCATGGGCAGAACGACTCGCCGCCAGGATGTGTGTCCAAAACCACCTGTCGTCGTCTGGATGATCTGCCGCCATTTCGGGTGCCCTTCCGTCGCCGAAACTTTCGGTGATGCCAGCCCCGGTGCGGTACGCGTCGCATTTCTAGGAGATGTAACGATGGGACGACTCTTAGGACAAGTGGCAATCGTCACGGGGGCCGCGGTCGGAATCGGGCGGGCAATAGCGGTGGCCTTTGGCCGCGAAGGCGCGAGCGTGGTCGTGAACTATTCGGCTTCCGAGCGCGAGGCGAACGAAACGGCACTGGAGGTTCGAGGCGCGGGAGGGGAAGCGCTGGCGATCAAGGCCGACATTTCGGATGACCAGCAGGTTCGTAAGATGATCGACCAGACGCTCGCGCACTTTGGCCGTGTGGACATACTGGTCAACAACGCCGGGAAGCTCACTTACGTCCCGCCCGCGGATCTCGAAGGGGTCACCCCGGAGATGTGGGATGACATCTTCGGCGTCAACGTCAAAGGCAGCTTTCTGTGCAGCAGGGCGGTCGCCGTGCCGATGCGGGCGCAAGGCAAGGGCTGCATCATCAACATCGCGTCCACCGCCGGTCTCCGTTATCGGGCAAGCTCCCTTCCGTATGGGGCGTCGAAGGCTGCCCAGATACACCTCGGACAGATGCTAGCCAAGACTCTGGCGCCCGAGATCAGGGTGAACACTATCGTTCCCAGTCTCACGAAGGGCACGCGCATCCAGGAACGGCGACCGAACGTCGAGGCCGTGCTGATCGAGCATGCGAAGAACACGCCGTTGCAGCGAGTCGGCGCGGTGGAGGACATTTCCGAGGTCGCAACGTTCCTAGCCACCGGCGGCACGTATATCACCGGTGCGATGATCGTCGTGGATGGTGGCCGCCAGCTTGTTTCCTAGCCGGGTTTTCGATGTTGCGCGTCCGCATCGGCAACGCGCGGCGCTTCCAAACTTTCGTTAAGGGTCAGGGCATGAAGAAATTCGAGGCACTCAGGGCGCAACTTCGACGCAGGATCGAAAACGGCGAAACGATCGTCGCACTGGGCGCACACGACGCCCTCTCGGCCCGCGTATTCGAGATGGCCGGCTACGACGCGGTCTACATGACCGGCCATGGGGTCGGGGCGTCGATGCTCGCGTGGACCGACGTGGGATTGACGACAATGACCGAAATGGTCTGGGCCGCCAAGAACATCTGCAGCGCGATCAGCGTTCCGCTAATTGCCGACATGGACACAGGCTATGGAAATGCGGTGAACGTCACACGCGCGGTCAGGGAATACGAGCAGGCCGGCGTAGCGATGGTGCAATTCGAGGACCAGGCGATGCCCAAGAAATGCGGATTCATGAAGGGAAAAGCCCTGGTGTCGAAGGAAGAGATGGTAGGCAAGGTCCGCGCGGCGGTCGCTGCACGGGAAGATCCCAATTTCATGATCGTGGCCCGGTCCGATGCGCGCGCGTCGGAAGGTGCGGAGAGCATGTACGACAGGCTCCAGGCATACGCAGCGGCAGGCGCCGATCTCGTTTACGCGGAGGCGCCCACTAACGCCGACGACGTTCGCGAAGATGCGAAGCGCAGGTACGGCAAAGCGCGCACCTATCTGATCGGCGCGTGGCTGGGTCCGCGTTACGGGCTGACGATCAACGATGTCAAAGCGATGGGCTACTCCGTAGTGATTCTTCCCGAAATCGGCTTTACCGTCGCTCCTAAGGGACTCTACGACGTCGCGGTCGAGCTGAAGGAGACGGGTGTCTACCCGGACTTCGTGGCTCAGGGGCGCCAGATGGCCTGGAAGGACGTGCAGGAACTCATCAGGTTGCCGGAAGTGCAGCGGATGGAGACTGCCTATCTTGCGGAAGATGTGAAGCAGGGCCGCTGGGAAGCTGAAGGAGTGCCGGAGACTGCGTCCTACTACATCGATGGCATGGATGAGACAACGGCGGCACCAAACAAGTGACGCGGTATGGGAGGAATGATGCGTGAGAGTTCCCGCAACACCCGATCGGCTGGGAGGGCGCGAAGGTTTTTCGCCTCGGTTGTGGCGTTGTTCTGTGTCGCGTTGGCGCCTGCAATTGCGCAGAACTTTCCCAGCAGGGCGATTCGGCTAATCGTGACCTTCCCCGCCGGCGGTCAGGCAGACGTGCTCGCGCGTGTTCTGGGGAAGTACGTTACGCAGAACACCGGCCAACCGGTCATCATCGATAACCGTGGCGGTGCGGGCGGCATGGTGGGTGCCGAGGTGCTCGCGAACGCCGCCCCGGACGGTTATACGATCGGCATGCTGTCGACCCCGCACATCACCATCCCGGCTTTGCAGAAGCCGTCCTTCGACCCGAGGCTGCTTCGTCCCATCACGAACGTTGCAATCGTGCCTAGCTTGCTGAGCGTCAACTCGGCCAGCTCGTTCTATACCGTCGGCGACATCGTTGCGCAGGCGCGCGCCAGGCCCGGTGCATTGACGTCCGGAAATGCGGGCAACCTTTCGACCTCGCATCTTGCAATGGAGCTTCTCAAGTCCCGGGCCAAGATCGATATCCTGGTGATCCCATACAAGGGAGGCGCGCCTGCCCTTAACGACCTCCTTGGTGGACAGATCGACATGACGATGGGCGGTCCTAGCGTTCTCATGGGACACGTCAAGGGCGGCAAGCTGCGCGCCATCGCGACGACCGGGCTGAAGCGGTCCGCCGCAATGCCCGACGTCCCAACGTTTGCGGAAAGCGGCTTTCCTGGATTTGAATTGAACGAGTGGTATGCGCTGTTCGCGCCAGACAAGACGCCGCCAGAGCTGATAGCGCGACTGAACCAGGAGTTTGTAAAGGCGCTGAGGGAACCGGAAGTGCGCAGCACGCTCATCGCCATAGGTGCCGAGCCGGTGGGCGATACGCCGGCGGAGCTCGGGGCCTTCTACTTCAGCGAGATCGATCGGCTGGGCAAGCTCGTGAACACGCTTGGCTTGAAAGTGGAGTAGACCGAACCCCGGTTGCGGCGGTCTGAACTGGCGCACGCACGCCATCTCGCGCGAGCGCTCACTAGGCCGCCGGGCCGAGCGGTACGTTAATCCGCAAAATCGCGCTGGCCGTGGCGATCGGCGCGTTGCCTACGCTGAGCGTGCCCTGCATGAACGCGAGCGCAGCGGTCTGCCGCACGACCTCGCCGCGGGCGACGATCAGGTCGCCCGGACGGGCAGGGGAGAAAAAGCGTACGTCTAACGCGATGGTGATGCACGGCTTGCGCTCGTTCGCCGCCCAGGCAATTGTGCTCAGCGCGTGGTCGGCCAGCGTGGAGAGCATTCCGCCATGCACGAGACCGGCGGGATTGGTGTGCCGGCCTTCCGCCAGCAGCGCATAGGCCCAGCCGTTCGCCTCGCGCCGTGTCCACAGCGGCCCCACGAGCCCGAAGAATCCCGGCAGCGTACGCGCAGTCCAGCCATCGAGCGCGGGGTCGGCAGTCGCACTCATGGCCGCTGGAACAGTAACTCGGCCACGCGATCGGCTTGCGCGCGCATGTCCCGCGCGATGGCGGCGCATTGCCGGGAGTTGAGTTGATCCGCCAGTCCGGCGGCAACCAGCGTATGGGTAATCTCGCGGCGCGCATTGAAGACGGGCACGGCGAGCACGACGACTCCGCCGATGTAGTTGCCCCGGTCCACCGCGTAGCCCTTTTTGCGCACGAGCACGAGCTCCTCGCGCCATGCCGCGATCGAAGGTGGATTCTGCCAACGCAGCGTTCGGAAGCGCCGCTCGACTTCGTTCCACGGCAGTCCGCCGTAGGCGGCGACCAGCCGGCCGGTCGCGCTGATCAGGGTGGGAAACCGGCTTCCGACGTCGACGTGCAGGCGAAACGGGATCTTCGAGTGCGACAGCGCGAGGACCACCATGTGGTCGAGACCCGCGATCTCGACGCCGATCGCGGTGACGCTCCATTCCTTCGACAGGCGATCGAGCAGCGGTTGCACGGCGGCCGGGAAGCTGTTGGTCTCGATGACGCTCCGCGCGAGCGACAGCATTCCCACGCCGAGTGTGTAGTGCTTCGCCGCGTCCACTTTCACGAGCTCCTCGTCGACCAGCACGCGAAGGATGTGAAGGCAGGTGCTTGCCACCATGCCGAGCTCCGCCGCGATCGCCTTGAGGCCGACGGGCTGCGCACGGCGTCCCAGCAGCCGAAGGATGGAGACCGCCCGCGATACGGCGGGGACGGGGCGAATGCGACGTGGAGCGGTGGTCGATGTGGCGGTCATCGTTTGTCTATATACAACGGCTACCTCTTATTGACAACTACTCGCCCGACGCGCACCATCGGACCGCCTCCCGACCGACCGCGCTGCCCGTGCCCAAGCTCACCGATTACACGTCCTACGCCGCCGCCCAGAAGCACTGGTCGCAGGACAAGCTGTGGGAGCTCTTCGACGGCAATCGGGGGGCGCTCAACATCGCGCACGAGTGCATCGACCGTCACGTCCTGGGCGACCGCACGGCGGTCATCCTCGCCCACGCCGATGGCCGCGACGAGCTGCTTTCGTATGCCACGATCGCGCGGGAGTCCTCGCAATTCGCGCATTACCTCGCGGCGCAGGGTGTCGCGGCCGCGGATCGCGTGGCCGTGATGCTCGAGCCCTCGCGCGCGTTCTACGTCGCGATGTTCGGCGCGATCAAGCTCGGTGCGATCGCGGTGCCGCTCTTCACGCTGTTCGGCCCCGACGGCATCCGTCTGCGTGTGCACGACTGTTCGCCGACGCTGCTGGTCACCAACGCGGAGAAGGCGCCGATGGCCGAGGGAATCCCCGGCACGCGGGTCGTGGTCGCCGACGATGCGTTCATGCAGACGCTCGCGGGTTTGCCCGCCACGTTCGCGCCGGTGACGCGCGGCGACGATCACGCGATCTATCAGTACACCTCCGGAACGACGCGCGAACTGCCCGCGGCGGTCAAGCACTCGCACCGGGCGATCGTCACGCTGATGGTGGCAGCGCTCTACGGCACCGGGTTGCGCCCCGGCGATCGCTTTTTTTGCCCTTCGTCGCCCGCATGGGGACACGGCCTGTGGCATGGCACGCTCGCACCCCTTGCGCTGGGCCTGACCATCGGTGCGTTCTCCGGCCGGTTCGATGCGGAACGTCTGCTGAAGGCGCTGCACGATCATCGCTTCACCAACCTGTCGGCGGCCGCGACGCATTACCGCATGATGCGCAACTGCGGCGCGGCTGCGAAGTTTTCGTACTCCCTCGACAAGCTGTCCTTCACGGGCGAGCCGATCGACAGCGAGACCGCCGCCTTCACCGAGGCCACCTTCGGCCATCCCGTGTGCAGCATGTACGGCACCACGGAAATCGGCGTGATCCTGGTCGACTATCCGGGTGCGCCGGATTTCGTCATCAAGCCGGGCTCGCTCGGCATGCCCATTCCCGGCGGCAGGGTCGAAGTGCAGGATCCAGCGGGCCGTCCGTGCCCGCCCGGCGTGACGGGCGAGCTCAAGATATGGCGCCGCGACAGCTGGCTTCCGACGAAGGATCTCGGACGCGTAGACGAGGACGGCTACTTCTATCACGGCGGCCGAGCCGACGACGTGATCATCTCCTCCGGCTGGACCATGAGCGCGGTCGAGATCGAGGATGCGATTCTCAAGCACCCGCAGGTGCAGGAAGCCGCGGCGATCGGCGTGCCTGATCCGCTGCGCGGTCAGGTCGTGAAGGCATTCGTGGTGGCGACGCGTGTGGGTGACGACAACTTCGTCAAGGAGATCCAGGACCTGGTGCGCGCGCGTCTGAGCGCCCACGAGTATCCGCGGCTCGTCGCGTTCGTCGGCGAGTTGCCGAAGACGCCGGCCGGTAAGGTTCACCGCAAGATCCTGCGCGAGCGCGAGCTCGCTGCGCTCGCGGTTGCCGTCGACGCCGCCCCTTATTGAACTGCCCGAGGAGACACACTTGCTGACCGAAGAGAAGCCCCGCACGCCCACGCTCGAGCGGGCGTTCCCGAAGATCACGCCGGAGGGTCTGGACGACCTGCGTAAGCGCATTGGCGTGAAGATCGGCGTCACCGCGGAGCCGTGGTGCTACGAGGCGACACGAGACAACATCCGGCACTACGCGCACGGCATCGGCGACGACAACCCGTTGTGGTGCGATCCGGAGTACGCGGCGACGACGACCTACGGCGGCATTGTCGCGCTGCCGAGCTTCCTGTTCTCGACCAGTCGCATCATCTCGGGCTATGTAGGGGGACTGCCGGGCGTGCATGCGATGTGGTCGGGCGCGGACTGGAACTGGCACAAGGCGGTGCGGCGCAACGACGTGATCTCCACGGAGGCGACGCTGAAGGACCTGATCGAGCACGACACCCGCTTCGCGGGGCGTGCGGTGCAGCAGGTGTATCACGTCGATTTCTTCAACCAACACGGGGACAAAGTCGCCGACGCCGACAGCTGGTGTTTTCGCACCGAGCGCGACCATGCCCGCGAGAAGGGTACCAAGTACAAGGAAGTGCGGGCGCGCGCGCCGCGGCAATATACCGATGCCGAGCTGGCGCGGATCTACGACCTCTATGCCAAAGAAGAGGTGCGCGGTGCGCGGACGCGCTACTGGGAGGACGTCAAGGAGGGCGATGTGCTGCCGACCATGGCGAAAGGGCCGATGACCGTCACCGGGTTCATCGCCTACGCGCAGGGATGGGGCGGTCTCTACATTCGCGCCAACAAGCTTGCGTGGCGACTGATCGACGCCCATCCGGGCGTGGGCATCAAGAATCGCTTCGGCATCCCGGACGTTCCCGAGCGCGTTCACTGGGAAGAGGCATTCGCGCACGAAGTGGGGGCCCCGGGCGCGTACGACTACGGCCCCGAGCGCTGCTCGTGGCTTACCCACCACCTCACCAATTGGATGGGTGACGACGGTTTTTTGCGCCGCTCCAACTGCAAGGTGCGGCGTCACAACCCGGAAGGCGACCTGCTGTTCATCGAAGGCAAGGTGACGCGCAAGTTCGTCGAGTACGGCCGCCACCTCGTGGAGATCGCGCAAGAGGGTCACAACCAGGACCAGGAGCAATCCGTCGTGGGGTCCGGCGTCGTGGAACTGCCCTCGCGCGGCTGAACATGGGAGCTCTGGACGGTCTTCGCGTCGTCGATCTGTCGCGCGTGCTCGCCGGACCGCTGTGCACGCAGATGCTCGCCGACCATGGGGCCGACGTCGTCAAGGTCGAGCCGCCGCATGGCGACGAGACGCGCCAGTTCGGCCCGCCCTTCGACGAGCATGGCGACGCGGCCTATTTCAGCGCGGTCAACCGCGGCAAGCGCGCGCTTTCGCTCGACCTGTCGAAGCCCGCCGGACGCGCCGTTTTGATGCGCCTGCTCGTACGTGCCGACGTCCTGGTCGAGAACTTCCTGCCTGGCACGATGGACAAGTGGGGGCTCGGATATGAGGCCCTGGTAGAGCGGTACCCGCGCCTGGTTTGCTGCTCGATCTCCGGGTTCGGGGCGGACGGGCCGCTTGGCGGGCTACCCGGCTACGACGCGGTGCTGCAGGCGATGTGCGGCCTGATGAGCATCAACGGGTCGGCGGAGTCGGGCGCGACGCGCGTCGGTATACCCATCGTCGACCACCTTACAGGATATGTTGCGACGACCGGCATCCTGATGGCGCTTCGCGCGCGCGAGCGTACGGGCAGGGGCCAGCGAGTGGAGGCGACGCTGTTCGACACCGGGCTCAGCCTGCTCGTCCCGCATGCGGCCAATTGGCTGCGATCCGGCCAGGCGCCGACGCTGCTCGGCAGCGCGCATCCCAACATCGCGCCGTACGACAAGTTCAAGGCCGGTGACGGCGAGATATTCCTTGCTGTTGCCAACGATGGCCAGTTTCGACGCCTGTGCGAACACCTCGAGCGCCCGGACCTCGCCGCCGACCCGCGCTTTCGCAGCAACACGACGCGAATCGAGCACCGCTTGGAACTACGCGCGGTGCTCGAGCAGGCGCTGGCTGCGTGCGACGTCGGCCCGCTGTGCCAGGCGCTGATGCGCGCGGGCGTTCCCGCAGGCCCAGTCAACAGCATTCCGCAGGCGTTGGAGCAGCCTCATGCGACGCACCGCGGGATGCGGTTGCACGACGGTGGCTATCACGGCGTCTCCTCGCCCATCAAGCTTTCGGATGCGACCGTCGAAGCCGCGCGCAAGCCGCCGCGCTTCGGCGAGCACGCCGATGAAATCCTCGCGGAGCTCGCGTTCTCCCGCGCGGAGATCGCGCAGCTGCGCACGACGGGCGTGATGGGCGAGCGCCCTCCGCACGCCTAGAGAACAAGACCTACTCACCAGGAGCGAACATGAATCTCATTTCCCGGATTGGCATCTTCGTCGCCGGCCTTGCATTGGCGGCGTCGGCTGCGGCCCAGCCCTATCCCCACAAGCCGGTCCGCATCGTCGTCGCCTACCAGGCGGGGCAGGGCACCGACGTGGCCACGCGCTACATCGCCGATCAGCTCACCAGGAGCATGGGCCAGACCTTCTACGTGGAGAACAAGCCTGGCGCGGGCGGCAACGTCGGGACGGAAGCCGCGGCGCGCTCGGCGCCCGACGGCTACACGCTCACCATGGGGACCAACGCGACGCACGGGGTGAACCAGTTCCTGTACTCGACGATCGCGTTCGACGCGGAGAAGGACTTCGAGCCCGTCGTGCTCATCGGGTCTTTCCCGATGGTGATTGCCGTCAGCCCGACGGCACCGATCCATTCGGTGGCCGAGCTCTTCGCGGCCGCGAAGGCGAAGGCGAAGTCCGCGGACGTCGCGATGCCCAGCACCACCGCACGCATCGTGTTCGAGCTCCTGAAGGTGCAAAGTCAGGCGCCGCTGTTCGGCGTGCCCTACAAGGGCTCCGGCAGCGCGATCAGCGACGTGATGGGCGGGCAGCTGCCGGTGCTCATCGACACGGTCACGGCGACGCGCCCCTACGTGTCCTCGGGCAAGCTCACGGCCATCGCGGTGACCTCCGCCAAGCCTACGGAGCTGCTGCC
The DNA here is from genome assembly GCA_038239945.1 of Burkholderiales bacterium. Classification (GTDB taxonomy): domain Bacteria; phylum Pseudomonadota; class Gammaproteobacteria; order Burkholderiales; family Casimicrobiaceae; genus VBCG01. The sequence continues at coordinate 116,826 of JBBSEG010000006.1, read as the reverse complement.
CGGCGTGAAGACGGTGGCCGAGCAGGGGTTGCCGGGCTTCGAGGTGATCGCGTGGAACGCGCTCTACGCGCCCCGTGGCACGCCGCGCGAGGTGATCGCCTTCCTGAACGCGGAGATCAACAAGATCCTCGCTCAACCCGAGGCGCACCAGAAGCTGCTGAGCCTGGGCTACGACGTCGGCGGCGGCACGCCCGAGCAGCTCGCCCAGTTCGGGCGCGCGGAGCGGCGCAAGTGGGGTCCGCTGATCGCGACGGCGGGCATCAAGGCAGAGTAGCGTCAGCCGATCGCCTTTCAACAACCTGCTAACGAAACAAGACCGCGGCCTTGCTGAGTGTCACCCATACGCCCCACGCCAACGGAATCCCGACCGCCAGCCAGGCCAGGAAGACGATCGCGGGATTGCTCGGCGTTGCAGCCGGGCCGTTCTTGCTGAGGCTGACCGCGCTGCGCGCTGCCGCCTCGTGCGCGAGCCTGCGCTCTGCCTCCAGTTCGGCATCGTTCATGAAGTGCTTGGATGCGACCGGGCGGACGAGCAGGTTGCAGACGAAGCCCACGAGGAGCAACGCGCACAAGACGTACATCGTGATGTCATACACCGCCGCCCGTGCGACACCGTGTTCGAGCTGGTATTCGCGGATATAGTTGACGATCACCGGGCCGAAGATCCCTGCCGCGGCCCACGCAGTCAGCAGGCGACCGTGAATGGCACCAACCATCTGCGTGCCGAACATATCGGCCAGATACGCGGGCACGGTTGCAAATCCGCCGCCGTACATGGAGAGAATGATGCAGAACGCGCCGACGAAGAGCGCAACGTATCCGGCGTGGCCCGACCATGGGGCGGAAGCGTAGAGCGCGATCCCGAGCACGAAGAACGTGGCATAGGTCGCCTTGCGTCCGATGAAGTCCGACAACGACGCCCATGCGAAGCGGCCGCCGATGTTGAACAGGCTGATGAGGCCGGTAAACCCGGCCGCAATGGCGGCGATCGAGCCCTTTTGTGCCAGCGTGAGGTCGTTGAATTTCACATCGACGCCGATCAAATGGCCGGCAAACACCTCCTGCAACATCGGCGACGCCATGCCGATGACGCCGATGCCGGCAGTCACGTTCATGCAAAGCACCGTCCAGATCAGCCAGAATTGAGGCGTCTTCGGCGCTTCGTTGACGTGGACGTGATGCGTCGTGATCATGACCTTGCTGGTGGCGTCGGTGCCGGGGATCCAGCCCGCAGGTTTCCAGCCGGGCGCCGGAATCCGGTAGCCGAACGCGCCACCCATCATGAACATGAAATAGATGATTGCCATCGTGAGGATGGTCTGCCACACGCCGACTTCGGTGGGCGTCGCGTAATACTTCATCAGCATGTCGGCCAGCGGCGCGCCGATCATGGCGCCCCCGCCGAACCCCATGATCGCCATGCCAGTGGCCATCCCGCGCCGGTCGGGAAACCATTTGATCAGGGTCGATACAGGACTGATATATCCCAGGCCCAGGCCGATTCCGCCAATGACGCCCGCGCCGATCCACATCAACCACAACTGATGCAGGTAGACGCCGACCGCAGAGATCACGAGTCCGCCACACCAGCACAGCGCGGAAACGAAACCGGCCTTTCGCGGGCCCGCACGCTCGAGCCATCCTCCCCAGATCGCCGCGGCCCCCCCCAGGAACACGAAGAAGAGCGTGTACATCCACCCGAGCGAGCTGATTTTCCAGTCGCAGGACGTGGTGAAGAGCTCTTGGAGCAACGTCACGTCCGCCGGGCAGGCGATCGACTTGCTGATCCCGAGCGCGCGCGACATGGGCAACCAGAACACGCTGAAGCCGTATGCCATGCCGATGCAAAGATGGATGCCCAGCGCGGCCGGTGGAACCAGCCACCGATTGAACCCCGGTCCAGCTACGGTGCGTTCCTTGTCCAACGGGCCGTACGATACATCTGCACGATCGCCGTCGATCGCTCCCGGAATAGTGGCCATCCTTTCCTCCCTAGGTTGGAATACTTCCGCGCCATCTTTGTAGCGCGTTGTACCACGTCATCGAGCCTTGCCGGCCGAGGCAGCAGATGTCTACGCCCCCCGCGTCCCGGCATGACCGCGACTCAAGGCGGTGTGTACTGGGTAAACACGGGATCGGTCAAGCGGAGATCGCATACCCTGGACCGCGCGCGGTTCGCCGGGGGCGGCGGTCCGGCCGGGCGCGTCGGGCTGCTTCTGCATGCCGATGCCTCGGCTTGTCTGCTGGCACTCGCTACGGCGCTCGAGCTGGCCGACGACATCCCTTTCGTCATCCCGCCGCAAACACGCGAACCCGTCGCGACGTATTGACAAGCGCTCTCGAGCGGAATTAAAGTTCACCGCATGGTGAACCATAATTCGCGGCTAGACCGGGTCTTCGGCGCCCTGGTCAGTCCAGCCCGTCGTGCGATCCTGATGCACCTCGAACGATGCGACTGCGCCTCGGTCAGCGAGTTGGCTCTGCCGATCTCCATGAAACTGCCGGCCATGCTGAAGCATCTCGACGTGCTCGAGGACGCGCGCCTGATCAAACGATCGAAGACCGGCCGTACCGTGTACGTTCGACTCGCCCCCGAACCCATATCGGAAGCGGTGCAATGGCTTCGCCGGTACGAGCGGTTCTGGTCCGGAAGCTTCGATCGCCTGGTCGGATATGCAGAGAAGCCGGAGCTCGCGGCCCGGAAATCCAAACCATGACGAGTTTGACGCTGGTCCGTCATATCGCGGCTCGTCCGGAGTTGGTGTTCGACGCAATCACCACCCCGGACGGCATCGCGCACTGGTGGGGCCCCGATGCAGGCCAGGTACTCCTTGCCGACGCCGATCTTCGCGTCGGCGGCCGCTTCAGGGTTCGCTTCCGCATGCTCGACGGAACCGAGCATGAATGCAGCGGCGAGTTCCTCGAGGTGGTCCGACCTGTGCGGGTCGCGATGAGTGGGCGTTGGCTGGGCCGGGAAAGCGAAGGCGAATCGCGCGTCGAGATTGCGCTGCGCCCGATTGGCGCCGGCACCGAACTGGTTTTTACGCACGCCCTCCTGCCCACGGAACAGTCCCGTGAGGAACATGAACACCCGCGCTCGCGCGCGAACGCCAGCAACCGCGCGAGCAGGGACTTGCCTACGATGTACAGGTTGACGCCTTGCGATTCGAGCGGCCTCCGCGCGGCCATGCGAAAGCAGCAGGACTTCAAGGACGGAACAGAGTGGGACATGCCCATGCTCAACGTCTTTCGCCGGGAGGGCGCCGTCGTGCGTCACTTCTGGGGCAGCGAGATGCTCTATGTGCCTCCCGAGCCGGGTCAGTATTATCGCCACAACGATTTGCTGGACCCGCTGTGGAACCTGCTCGACACCACGCGCGAGGGGCGCGGCCAGTTCCAGCCCAAGCTCGCCTACTAGCCAAGCCGGAAAGGAATGGCAATGTCGATTGACAATGTATTGGCCAGCGTTGCAGTCAAGGACGTGAAGGCGGCCTCCGCGTGGTACGCCAAGCTGTTGGGGCGCGCGGGATCGACGCCCATGCCGGAGGTTGTCGAATGGCGCGTTGCGCGGGGCGGCTGCCTGCAGGTCTATCAATTGCCCCAGCGCGTGGGTCACGGGTCTTTCACGCTCGCGGTCAGCGACATCGAAGCCGAGATCGCCAAGCTACAGGCAATGGGCGTCGACGCGAGCCAGCGGACTTCGAGCAGCAGAGTGAATACGGTCATGGTGACCGACCCGGATGGCAATCAGATTGCCTTTGCGGAAGCCATCGATCCCACTTTGGCGCGATAGCGAGAGTGGTCATCGGAACGATCCGTCGGCGCCGGAGGCCACCGTGCTGACGACCTGGGCGCGTAGCCCACAACCGCCCACTCCGCACGCGACCTGGGCGATTACAGGTGCCGAGGCCAAGAACGTCGCGCGGCCGATGCTCAAGTACCTCGTCGTGCTGTCGCTCGGGCTGCTGGCGCTGATCCGGTTCTCGCCGTTTTCGCTGTGGCTTCCGCGCACGCTCGGCATCCTCTGAGCCCCCGGCTCAGCGAACGAGGCGGGCGGGCGGAGTAGGGAAGGGCCGGCGCGCCGCTTCCCTCCGGCGCTGATGCAGGGCGACCCGCTGCCGGACGTAGCGCACCAGCATCGCGATACCGGCGTACAGGTGTGCCCGTTGCAGGGCCCGGGCTTCGCGCTCGATCATGTGGTAGTCGTATGCCGTCCAGTAGGAGCGGTCCGGCCGGGCGCGGACCCCCGCATCGCGTTTGCCGTGGGCTTGCGGATCGGCCGGACGACCGGCCGCGGTTGGACGCGTGGAACGAGTGAGGTCGAGGTTCATCCGGCGACGATAGGCAGCCTCGGCCCGCTTGTCCAATCGGAAATCGGGATGCCTGGCATCACGGTCTGCGATGCGCACGCCGCGCGCGGTCATGGCCTCCCACGGCGGATGGGCGAGCCGGGCCGACGGTAGAATGGGGCCCCGCGCAGTTCCGAAGCCGCGTTCGGGGCCGGGACGCGGGATCTGTGAGCGGAGGCGACGGCGGCCGTGGCGCTGCGCGACGCCCGGCAAAGCCGCAATCGAGGCCTCGAAGCCGAGAGCCTCCTACGCATGGCCGAGGCGCAATACCGTTTGTCCGAGGACATCGATTCCGCGGTCCAGGCGGCAACCCGCGCGTGGTGAAGCAGAACATGGGCATCACGTATCGATTGCTCGGACTGTATCGCCGCGCCCGCCGGCTGTTTTACGACTCGGGAGCGTTGTACCGTCGCGCGGGGACTGTCGAGGGCGCAGTCGCCGCCCTGGGGCAATTGTCCCTGGTCGAGATGGAGATGGGCCACCTGGAGTCGGCGGCGAACCATTTGGATTACGCATCGAGCGTCGGCAGGGATTTCAATGGTCGCGTTTGGCGCTTCACGCAGTCCCTGCTGACCGGGCGGCTGGCAATGCATCGCCACGACGTACTGGCCTCGCTGCGGTGGTCGAAGCACGCCGCCACGCTCGTGAAGGACCATGACGCTGGCCTGGAGCTACTGGCGCTGGCGGCGATCGCCCGGTCCCAGCTGCGCCTCGGCGATACCCGAGCCGCCCTCGCTACCACGCGTCGCGGCACGCGGTTGCATCGGACCCATGACCTCGCCGCGCTGCAGGGCTGGACGCCGCCGAGCTGTGGTGGCGGCACAGCGAGGCGTTGACTGCCAACGACGACCCTCGCGCCGCGCGGGAGGCGGATCGGGGCGGGCGAGCGCTTCGACATCGCCATCGTCGACATGCACATGCCGGACATGGACGGCGTGGCGCTAGCGCACCGGCTGCGAGCACACGATGCGGCGATGCCGATGGTGCTGTTCACGTCGCTCGGCCGGCGGGAGGCGCTCGCCGAGGGCGGCACGCTGTTCGACGCGACGCTGGCCAAGCCATTGCGGCAAGGCCAGTTCTTCGACACTCTGATGAACCTGCTGGCGCAGGCCGGCGACCATGGGCGCGTGGCGACCGCCGCCAAGCCCGCCATCGACGCCACGATGGCTGCTCGACACCCGTTGCGGATCCTCCTCGCCGAGGACAATGTCGTGAACCAGAAGCTCGCGTTGCGGCTGTTGCAGCAGATGGGCTATCGCGCCGACGTCGCCAGCAACGGCGCCGAGGCGATCGAATGCGTCGAGCGCCAGCGCTACGACGTCGTGCTGATGGACGTGCAGATGCCGGAGATGGACGGGCTCGAAGCGTCCCGGCGAATCACGCAGCGCTGGCCTTCCGGGCGCCGGCCCCGCATCGTGGCGATGACGGCCAACGCGATGCAGGGCGACCGCGAGGAGTGCCTGGGGGCCGGTATGGACGACTTACGTGACCAAGCCAATCCGCGTGGACCAGCTCGTGGAGGCGCTGCACAACACGCCGGCGACGAATTTCGCCAGGCCGGCGGTCGACGCTTAAGAGCGCCATGCGCACCGCAGCGCGGTCGCGGCGGAGAACGGCCGCGTCGCGCTCGAGACGCTGCGGCGCGAGGACTTCGACCTGGTGCTGCTGGACATGGAAATGCCCGACATGGACGGGTTCCAGGTGCTCGAGCACATGGTCGGCGATCTCGAGCTGCGCGACATACCCGTCATCGTCACCTCGTCGCTGGAAGGCATCGAGCACGTCGTTCGCTGCATCGAGCTCGGCGCGGAGGACTATCTCAGCAAGCCGGTGAACCCGGTGCTCCTCAAGGCGCGGCTCCAGGCGAGCCTGGAGAAGAAACATCTGCGCGACCAACAGAAGGAGCTGGTGCGCCGCTTCGCGACGCCGGAGGTGGCGCAGGACCTGCAGCAGTCCGGGTTCGCGCTGGGTGGCAAGCGGGTGCAGGGCACGGTGATGTTTTCCGACATCCGCGACTTCACGGCGCTGGTGGAGTCGCAGCCGCCCGAGGAGACGATCGAGCTGCTCAACACCTATTACACGCTCATGTTCGACGCGATCAGCAGCCATGGCGGTGTGGTCAGCCTCATCGTCGGAGACGGCCTGATGGCGATCTTCGGCGCGCCGCTGCCGCTCGACGATCATTGCGATTGCGCCGTGCGCTCCGCCCTGGAGATGGTCGAGACGATGGCGCTGTTCAACGCGCAGCGCGTCGCCGCCGCGAAGCCGGAGATCCGGATCGGCATCGGCATCGCGTCCGGCGAGATGGTGGCGGGGTATGCCGGAACGAACGATCGCGCGACCTACACATGCGTCGGCAATACCGAGAACCCGGCGTCCCGGCTCGAGGCCCACACCAAGGTCGCGCATCGGCCGATCCTGATCGACGCCATCACCCGTGCCGCGCTCGGCCCCGGAATCTCGGTCGAGGCGCTCAGCGCCGTGCCGTTTCGGGGCAAGGCGGCGATGGTCGACGTCTTTTCGGTCGATACTCCCCAGCCGCATTAGCGCAGCGTGCAAAACGCGCCCCTCGCCGCCCGGATGGGCTCGGTTGACGTTCCCGGCGCCGATAACGTATAAGCGGACGACTCGCGAGGGGCGGAGAGGGTGCCGTCGCGCATCCGGCACCGCAGTGGTGGCCGCCTCGCAGGCCAACGGCCCGAGAGCCGAAGTGCATCGAATTCGTCAATACCAGGAGGATTTCATGAACCGGTTGACCAGGCTCGCGGGCGCGCTGGCGCTCGCAGGATTGGCGAGCGCCGCGCTCGCTGCGGATCCCATCAAGATCGGCGTCGACGGGCCCTTCACGGGCGGCTCCTCGTCGATGGGCGTCAGCATGCGCGACGGCGTTCGCATGGCAGCGGACGAGATCAACAAGGCGGGTGGTGTGCTGGGCCGGCAGCTGCAGCTGGTCGAGCGCGACGACGAGGCGAAAAACGAGCGCGGCGTGCAGATCGCGCAGGAGCTCATCAACAAGGAGAACGTTGTCGCGGTGGTCGGCTACATCAACACCGGCGTGGCGCTGGCTTCCGAGCGGTTCTTCCAGGAGGCGAAGATCCCGGTGATGAACAACGTCGCCACCGGCTCGATCGTCACGCATCAGTTCGACGACCAGCCCGACAACTACGTCTTCCGCAATTCGGCGCACGACAGCATCCAGGCGCCGATGATCGTCGAAGAAGCGATCACCCGGCGTGGCTTCAAGAAGGTCGCGATCCTGGCCGATTCCACCAACTATGGGCAGCTCGGTCGCGAGGACCTCGAGAAGGCGCTCGCGGCGAAGGGCGTGAAGCCGGTTGCGGTCGAGAAGTTCAACATCAAGGACGTCGACATGACGGCCCAGTTGCTGAAGGCCAAGGAGGCCGGGGCGGATGTCGTGCTCACCTACGGCATCGGACCGGAGCTCGCGCAGATCGCCAACGGCATGACCAAGCTCGGCTGGAAAGTGCCGATGATCGGCAGCTGGACGCTGTCGATGGCGAACTTCATCGACAACGCAGGTCCCGGAGGCGAGGGCGCCCGCATGCCGCAGACCTTCATCCAGGAGCCCACCACGCCGAAGCGCCAGGCGTTCATCAACGGCTATCTGAAGATGTTCAATCCGAAGAACGGCCGCATCGACTCGCCCGTTTCGGCGGCGCAGGGATACGATTCGGTGTACCTGCTCGCGGCGGCGATCGCGCAGGCAGGCAGCACCGAGGGGCCGAAGATCAAGGCCGCGCTCGAGAACCTGTCCAAGCCCGTCGAAGGCGTGGTCACCACGTACAACAAGCCGTTCACCAAGACGGATCACGAGGCCATCACCGCCAACATCCCCGTGTTCGGCGAGGTCAAGAACCAGCGCGTGGTGTTCGCCAACGGCGAGGACGCGAAGGGGGCCTCCGCGGTTCGCGTCAAGAAGTAAAACGGTCGCATCTTGGACGCCGCCCCGGGCACGCGCCCGGTGCGGCGCCCTCCTGTATCCCCTCCTTGAGGCAAGGCGCTGACTCCGCGAGGCGAGCTTGGCCATCTTCACGCAGTTGGTGTTCAGCGGCATCGCCTTGGGCATGATCTACGCGGTCATCGCCTTCGGCTACCAGCTCACGTTCGCCACCTCGGACACGCTCAACTTCGGCCAGGGGGACGCGTTGATGCTAGGCGCGCTGGTCGGCCTGACGCTCGTGGGACTCGGCGTGAACTACTGGCTGATGATCCCGCTCGTGTGCCTGTTCGGCGCCGCGCAGGGCTCGCTCGTCGAGCGCATCGGGGTGCGGCCCGCCATCAGGATCAAGTCCGAGTTCGGCTGGATCATGTCGACGATCGCGCTCGGCATCATCTTCAAGAACGTCGCCGAGAACGTCTGGGGCCGCGATGACCTGAAATTTCCGTCGCCGCTGCCCGAATCGCCGATCAAGTTCCTCGGCGCCAACGTGCTGCCGATGGAGATTCTCGTCGTGGTGGGTGCGGTGCTGATGATGCTGGCGGTGGAGATCTTCAACCGCCGCTCGATCTACGGAAAGGCGGTCGTGGCTACGTTCAACGACCGCGACGCCGCCAAGCTCATGGGCATCAACACCGGCAAGGTGATCGTGTTCTCCTATGCCCTGTCCTCGCTGACCGCCGCGTTTGCCGGCGTGCTCATCGCCCCGCTCACGCTGACGGGCGCAACGATGGGCGCGGTGCTCGGCCTAAAGGCGTTCGCCGTCGCGATCATCGGCGGCTTGACCAGCGGCATGGGCATCATCGTGGGCGGCATCATCCTCGGCGTCGCCGAGACGACCACCGGCTTTTACCTCAGCACCGGCTACAAGGACGTGCCCGGCCTGGTGCTGCTGCTGGTGGTGCTGGCGGTTAAGCCCGCCGGCCTCTTCGGCAAGACGGCCATCAAGAAGGTTTAGCGCGGTGCGATCCTGGACGTGGGTGCTGGTCGCAGGCGCGGTCGCGACGCTCGTGTCCGTCCCGCTGGCGATCCACAACCCGTACTACATCCATCTGCTCGAAACGATCATGATCTACTCGATCGTCCTGTTCGGGCTCGACATCGTCGTAGGCTACACCGGACAGGTCTCGCTCGGCCATGCCGGCCTCTTCGGCATCGGCGCGTATACGGCCGGCGTGATGGTCACGAAGCTCGGCACGCCGCTCCTCGTGACCATGGCGGGCTCGATCGGCGTCACCGCGCTGTTCGGCGCGATGCTCGCGCTGCCCGCGCTGCGCGTCACCGGTCCGTATCTCGCGATGGTCACGCTCGCCTTCGGCACCATCGTGCAGATCCTGATCAACGAGATGACGTTCCTCACCCAGGGGCCGCTCGGCATCAAGCTCAACAAGCCGGCGCTGCTCGGCGCGCGCCTCGACGAGAGCGGGTTCTACTGGCTGGTGGCGGCATTCCTGGTCATCGCGCTGGTGTTCGTTCACCGGGTCCTGCGCTCGCAGCTCGGCCGCGCGTTCGAGGCGCTGCGCGGCAGCCCCGTGGCGTCCGACTGCATGGGCGTGTCGGTCTACAAGTACAAGGTCTATGCGTTCGTGATCAGCGCTGGTCTCGCCGGGCTCGCGGGGGCGCTGTACGCATTCTCCGAGCAGTACATCTCGCCCAACACCTACAATTTCGAGCTCACGGTGCTGTTCCTGCTGGCCGTGATCATGGGCGGCCGCAAGTCGCGCGTCGGTTCGCTGATCGGCGCCAGCATCATCGTGCTGCTGCCGAGCCTGCTCGATGACCTCACGCTGTTTCGCTACGTGTCGGTGACGCTTGCCGTGGGCGTGGCGGCGGGTGCCATCGTCGCCCATGTGCGTGGACGCACGACGCTCGCCAAGGCGGCGGTGCCCGTGGTGGGAACGGCTGCGCTGGCCGCGCTGTCCTTCGTGCTGACCGGCATGACCGATTGGCGCCTGTCCATCTTCGGCCTGATCATGCTGTTCGTGATCTACTACCTGCAAAACGGGATCGTCGGCTTCGTCCGCCGCGCGCTGAACCTGGACGCTCGTCCCGACGCGGGGATCGCGGCCAGCGCGGGACTGCCCTGGCGCGGCAATGCCGTCGCGGGCGCAGCGGCGCCGCCGGCCGGCGACTTTGCGGTCGCATCCGGGGTGCTGATGCAATTCGGCGGGTTGAAGGCGCTTGACCACGTGGACCTGAACGTCGCGCGCGGGACCATCCACGGGCTCATCGGCCCCAACGGCTCCGGCAAGAGCACGATGATGAACGTCCTGACCGGCATCTACCGTCCCACGGCCGGCACGATCGCATTCAACGGCCACCCGCTGGTCGGCCGCACCTCGGCGGATATCGCGCTGATGGGCATTGCGCGGACGTTCCAGAACGTGCAGCTGTTCGGCGAGATGACCGCCCTGCAAAACGTGCTGGTCGGCCTGCACCACACCTTTGCGAGCAACCTGGTCGACGTCGCCTTGCACACGCCGCGGTACAACCGGGAGAACCGGCAGGCGATCGACCGCGGCATGGGCCTGCTGGCCTTCGTCGGGCTCGCGGACCTCGCGCACGAGGAAGCGCGCAACCTGCCCTATGGCAAACAGCGCCTGCTCGAGGTCGCGCGGGCGCTGGCGCTCGACCCGCAACTGCTCCTGCTCGACGAGCCCGCGGCGGGGCTGACCGCCCCCGATATCACCGAGCTGATCGTCATCATCCGCAAGATCCGCGAGCATGGCGTCACCGTCGTCCTGATCGAGCATCACATGGATGTCGTCATGAGCACCTGCGATACGGTGACCGTGCTCGATTTCGGCCAGAAGATCGCCGAAGGGAAGCCCGCCGCGGTGCAGGCCGACCCGAAGGTCATCGAGGCCTACCTGGGCGGCGATGTCGTCGACGCCGCCCTGGCGCAATCGGCGTAGCCCGCATGCTCACGATCAGCAACCTTTCGGCCGGGTATGGCAAGGTGCAGGTGCTGCACGGCATCTCGATCGACGTTCACAAGGGCAGCGTGGTCACCCTGATCGGCTCCAACGGTGCCGGCAAGACCACCACCATGCGGGCCATCTCGGGAATGATTCCGACCAGCTCCGGCGAGATCACGCTCAACGCGAAGCGCATCGACGGCCTCGAGGCATACGACATCGCGCGGCTCGGCGTGGCGCACGCGCCGGAGGGCCGGCGCGTATTCGCGTCGATGAGCGTAACCGACAATCTCCTGCTAGGCGCGTTTCCCCGCCTGACCCGCAGCCGCACCCGCGGCGACGTCGGTGCCGACCTGGAGCGCGCGATGGAGCTGTTTCCGCGCCTGAAGGAGCGGCGGTCGCAGCTCGCCGGCACGCTGTCCGGCGGCGAGCAACAGATGCTCGCGATGGCGCGCGCCACGATGCTGAATCCAGAGGTCGTCCTGCTCGACGAGCCGTCGATGGGGCTTGCGCCGATCCTCGTCGCCGAGGTCTTCCGCATCATCAAGCGGCTCAAGGAGGAAGGCGTGACCATGCTCCTCGTCGAGCAGTTCGCCTCCGCCGCGCTGCGCGTCGCGGACTACGGCTACGTGCTCGAGAACGGGCGGATCGCGCTGCACGGTCCCGCCGAGCAGCTGCTGAGCGATCCTGCGGTCGAGGCCGCGTATCTAGGCGGCTCGCATTGAGCGGCACTTCCGCCCTCCGGCCCGCATCCGCCCTGTGCGCGAGGCCTTCGCCAGGGCGGGCATCGAGATGTCCGTGACCACCCGTCGAACGGTGCACGTGATGTTTGATGTCGCGGTGATCGTCAAGGCGATCAACGGCGTGATCGAGGTCATCGGCGGGTACCTGTTGGTCTTCAATCCCGGTTGGATGGGTCCCGCCGCCGTCGGATGGGCGACGACGCTGCTGCTGCACGATCCGGACAGCCGGCTGGCCCAGGCGCTCGCGCGATGGGGCAGCACCCTCACGCTCGACACCGAGCACTTCGCGAGCACCTATCTCATCGCCCACGGCGCCGCCAAGATGTTCATCGCGTGGGGCTTGATCCGCGAGAAGCTGTGGTCGTTCCCGACGGCGCTGGCGGTCTTCGGAACGCTCATCCTCTACCAGATCTATCGCGTCGCCCATACCCACTCGCTCACGCTGGCGGGGCTCATCGCGCTCGACATGGCGGTGTGTTATCTCATCTGGCGGGAATACGGCTTCAGGCGCAGCGGCGCGGCTGGCGCCTCGACGTGACGGTCCTGATCACCGGTGGCGCGGGATTTCTCGGACAGCGGCTCGTCCGCCGGCTGCTCGAGCGAGGCCACCTGTCCGACCAATCCGGCAACCTGGCGCCCGTCGGCCGGATCGTGCTGGTGGACCGGGTGCGGGCAGCCGACTTCGGCGATCCGCGCGTCGATGTGGTGGTGGGCGACATCGGCGCTCCCGGCTTTGCGAGCGGGATCGTCGACCGCTCAACGTCGTCGGTGTTCCATCTCGCGGCGGTGGTGAGCGGGCAGGCCGAGCAGGATTTCGACCTCGGCATGCGCGTGAATCTCGACGGCGCGCGCCTGGTGCTCGACGCCTGCCGGCATGCCGGAACGCGGCCGCGCGTGGTGTTCACAAGCTCGGTTGCGGTCTACGGCGGCGACCTGCCCACGCTCGTCACCGATGCCACCGCGCTCCATCCGCGCTCGTCCTATGGCATCCAGAAGGCGATCGGCGAGCTGCTGCTGGTCGACTACACGCGCCGGGGTTTCGTCGACGGTCGCGTGGCGCGGCTGCCGACGATCAGCGTGCGGCCCGGACGGCCCAATCGGGCGGCGTCGTCGTTTGCGAGCGGCCTCATCCGCGAGCCGCTGCGCGGCGAAGCCGCCGTTTGCCCGGTCGGCGGCAACACGCGTCTGTGGCTGCTCTCGCCGGGGCGCGCGATCGACTGTCTCGTCGCCGTGCACGATCTGGCCCGCGATTCGCTGGGTCCCGAGCCGATCGTCAACCTCCCCGGCGTCTCGGTCTCGGTCGACGAGATGATTGCCGCACTTCGAATCGTGGGCGGCGATGCGGCGGTGGCGCGCATCGTGTTCGAGCGCGATCCTGTCGTCGAGCGGATCGTCGGCAGCTGGCCGGCGGCCTGGGACGTGACGCGCGCGCACGCCCTGGGCTTGTCCGGTGACGCGAGCTTCGAGGAGATCGTGCGCGCGCATGTCGCCGAATCGACCGACGCCACCTGCGCGGGGTGATCCGCCGCCCGCCTGCGGCGCGTGTCGGGCGCGTTGCGCGAGAGCGAACGCCGCCGGCCGGCGGTTACTCGGGCTTGATGCCCGCCACCTCGATGATCTTGTGCCACTTCGCGGACTCGGACTTCAGCATCGCGCCGAACTCCGCGGGCGTGCTGGTACGCGCCTCGACGCCCTGTGCGATCAGCACGCGCCGCACGTCGTCTTTCGCCATCACCTTGCCGATCTCCGAGTTGAGCCGCGCAACGATCGCCGCCGGCACGCCGTTGGGCACCAGGATGCCCAGCCACCCGGTGGCCTCGAAATCCTTGAAGCCGGATTCCGCCACGGTCGGCACGTCGGGCAGCGCCGGATTGCGCTGCGCCGACGTGACCGCCAGGCCGCCGGCGGCTTCGAATGCCGGTCCGGGCGCCGTGCGCGTCAGCCGACCGCACGGCGCGCGCCGTCGAGCGAATGCTTGCGCAACCGAGGACCAGCCTTCATCACCTGGCCGGGCAGGGTGCGTCCGATGATGCCCTCCATGCGCTGCGCGACGCCGATCAGCGCATCGAGGTCGATGCCGGTGGAAAAACCTGACTCCTCGAGGAGGTACACGAGATCCTCGGTGCATACATTGCCGCTCGCGCCCGGCGCGAATGGACAGCCGCCGAGCCCGGCAATCGACGCCTCGTACTCGCGGATCCCCAGGTCAAGTCCCAGCATGACGTTGGCTAGCGCCACGCCGCGGGTGTTGTGGAAATGGAGTGCGATGCGCTGCTCGGGAAATCGCTTGCGGACCGCTTCGACGAGCCGGGCGACGGTCGGCGGCGTGGCCATACCGGTCGTGTCGCCTAGCGTCAGGCGGTCGATCCCGAGGCGCGCGTAGGCCTCGACGATCCGCAGGACGGCATCGACATCCACTTCGCCCTCGAACGGACAGCCGAACGCGCACGCGACCGCGCCGCGGAGCGGCACCGCGCCGTTCACGACCGCGCCGTTCACGACCGCGGCGATCTCGCCGACGTTCGACAGCGAGCTCGCGATGGATGCATTGAGATTGGCCAGGTTGTGCGCTTCGCTTGCCGAGACGAAGCACACCATCTCGTCCACCCCGGCGCCCAGCGCGCGCTCGGCGCCACGGGCGTTGGGCACCAGCGCCGCCAGGTGGGCATCGGCGCGACGGTGCACGAGCGCGAGCATGTCGTGCGCGTCCGCGAGCTGCGGCACCGCCCGCGGGCTGACGAACGAGGTCGCCTCGATGTGGCGCAGCCCGGCATCGATCATCGCGTCGATGAGGCCGGCCTTCACGGCGGCCGGCACGAGGGCCGGCTCCGATTGCAGTCCGTCGCGGGTGCCGACCTCGGTGAGGGTCACCCGTTCGCGCGTGCCCGGCGTGGCGGTGAAGTTCATGGTCGCTCCACGTTCGATGACGGAAAACATTCGCACCGCAGTGTACCGGAGCGCCTCTGGACGCGCGCCCGCGCGCGAGCCCAAGCGACCACGCGATTGGCTCCTGTAAGCCTCACACGGCGCCCGCTGCGCGGAGGCCCGCGATGGCGTTGGCGTCGTAGCCGAGCCCGCCGAGGATCGCGTCGGTATCCGCACCGAGGTCGGGCGGTACGCGATGCACCCGGCAGGGATCGTCGGTGAACTTGATCGGAAACCCGAGCACGTCGAGCGGCCCATGGCGGGGATGGTCGATGGTGATGCGCATCTGCTGGTGGCGGATCTGCGGATCGTCGAACACTTCCTGGAGCGACATCACGCGCCCGCACGGCACGCCGGCGGCATTCAGCACCTCGAGCCAGTGGGCGATCGGCCGCGCGCGGGTCTTCGCCTCAATGATCGCGTTGATGGCCGGCCGGCGCTCGAACCGGTCGCGATTGGTGAGGAACTCGGGATGGGTGCGCAGCTCCCCCAGGTCGAGCGCGTCGAGCAGCTTGTAATAGATCAGGTCGTTCGACGGCGCGATCGCGACCTGCCCGTCCTCGGCCTGGAACAGGCCATAGGGCGCGACGAGGGAATGGTCGTTGCCGGTTCGCGGCGGCTGCGCGCCGGTCTCGAAATAATGTGACGCGAGGTACGCCAGGTTGGCGACCATGCAGTCGGTGAGGCTGGTCGCGACCTCCTCGCCCAGCCCGGTGCGCTCGCGCCGCACGAGCGACGCGCAGATCCCCATCGCGGCGTAGGCCCCCGCGATGAGATCGGACAGCGGCGGCGACGCGCGCGCGGGCGCCTCTCCCTCGGCGCCGTTCACGCTCATGAAGCCACTCATGGCCTGCGCGATGAAGTCGAAGGAGGGCCGGTCGCGGTACGGGCCGTCCAGCCCGAATCCGGTGATGTGGCAGCTGACGAGGCTGGGCTTGATGCGCAGCAAATCGGCACGGCCAAGGCCGAGCTTGCCCATCACGCCCGGGCGGAAGTTGTCGAGCACGACGTCCGCGGTCGCCACGAGCCGGTGCAGCACGGCCTGGCCGGCGGCGCTGCGCAAGGCGAGCGTCATCGATTGCTTGTTCCGGTTGAACGACGCGAAATAAGGCTGAAGTCGTTGCGCATCATCCCCTGCCGGCGGACCGGATCGCCTTCCCCGACGTCCTCCACCTTGATCACCTCGGCGCCCATGTCGGCCAAGAACATCGAGCAGAACGGACCCGACACGATGCGTGACAGGTCGACCACGCGGATGCCCTCGAGCTGCATGCGGGAGCGCGGTGCTTAAGCGGCCAGCGCGACGGCCTCGTCCCGCGGCGCGCGAAGGTGCAGCAGCAACGCCCGCTCGCGTGCCTGCGCCGCCACGATGCTGCGCAGCTTCACGTGCCCGTAGCCCCGAATGGCATCCGGGAGGCTCGCGAGCTCCACTGCCGTAGCCAGATTGGCGGCGCTCAGGATGCCTTCGAGCTCCGCGATGCGGCGCTCGTAGTCCGCGACCAGCCGGCGCTCCACGCGCCGCTCCTCAAGATACCGGAACGGGTCGAGCACGCTGCCGCGCATGAACCGGAGCCTGGCGAGGAGCACGAGCGCCGGGCGCAGCCACGCGCCGTACGGGCGCTTGAGCGGGGCGCCGGTGATCCGATCGGGCTTCGCCCACAACGGAGGGGCGAAGTGATAGCGCACCCGATAGTCGCCCTCGAATGCCGCGCCGACCTGGCGCTCGAATTCGCCGTCCGTATACAGGCGGGCGACCTCGTACTCGTCCTTGATGGCCAGCAGCTTGAAATAGTTGCGCGCCACCGCATCGGTGAGGGGACGCGCCGGTCCGCCCAGAGCGTCCTCCGCGCCGCGCACCCGGGCCACGAGCGACCGGTAGCGCTCCGCCAGCCCCGCGTTCTGGTAGGCCGTCAGGAACTCGACGCGCCGGGCAATCGCCGCGTCGAGGTCGCCGGAGCGCTCGCGGTCGCTGGCCTGCGCGCCATCGGCGGGCCGCGCATGCTGCTCGACGCTGGCCGGATCGTGGCCGGCGAGGCGGCCCCAGTCGAATGCGCGCTGGTTCGCTGCGCTGGCGGCACCGTTGAGCTCGATCGCACGGAACAGCGCCTCGCGCGACACCGGCACCATTCCCAGCTGCCATGCGTAGCCGAGCAGGAAGATGTTCGTGGCGAGCGAATCGCCGAGCAACGCCGTGGCAAGACGGGTGGCGTCCACGAAACGCGCAGCATCGGCGCCGATGACCTCGCGGATGCCGTCCTCCATTTCCTGCCAGGGCGTCTGCAGGTCTGGATTCTTGATGAACGCCACCGTGGCCATCCGATTGGTGTTGATCACCGCGCGGGTCGCGCCGCGCTGCATGCGGCTCATGATGCCCGTCTCGGCCGTGACCAGGAGATCGCTGCCGATGACGGCGTTTGCGTCGCCGGCCGCGATGCGGATCGTGTGCAGGTCCTCCGGACGCGCGGCGATGCGGACGAACGTCGTCACCGCACCGCCCTTCTGCGCAACGCCGGTCATGTCGAGCACCGATACGCCCTTGTTCTCCAGGTGCGCCGCCATGCCGAGCAGGGCGCCCACCGTGATGATCCCGGTGCCGCCCACGCCTGCGACCACGATGTTGTAGGGCCGGTCGAGCAGCGGCAGCCGAGGCTGCGGCAGCGACGCTAAGGAAGCGTCGGTCGCCCCCGTCGCCTGGCCGCGGCGGAGCCGGCCGCCTTCGACGCTCACGAAGCTGGGGCAAAAGCCGTTCTGGCAGGAGAAATCCTTGTTGCAGGAAGACTGGTCGATCGCCCGCTTGCGGCCGAACTCCGTCTCCACGGGAACGACGGAAACGCAGTTCGACTTGGTGCTGCAGTCGCCGCAGCCTTCGCAGACGCGCGTGTTGATGAAGGACCGCCGGGCCGGATCGGGAAAGGCACCGCGCTTGCGCCGGCGCCGCTTTTCCGCCGCGCAGGTCTGGTCGTAGACGAGTGCGGACACGCCCACCCATTCGCGCAGCTCGCGCTGCACCGCGTCGAGATGGTCGCGATGCCGGATGATCACCCCGTTGCCGAACGCCGCATGGCGACCGTATTTGTCCGGTTGATCGGTCACCACGACGACGCGTCCCACGCCCTCCGCCTCGAGCTGGCGCGTCAGCGCCGGCACGTTGAATGCGGTGGGCAGCGGTTGGCCGCCGGTCGCCGCCGTGGCGTCGTTGTAGAGGATCTTGAACGTGATGGCGACCTTGGCGGCCACCGCCGCGCGGATCGCAAGCAGCCCGGAGTGGTAATAGGTGCCGTCGCCCATGTTGGCGAAGATGTGCTTGGTATCGGTGAATGGCGCATGCCCCACCCATGCCGCGCCCTCCGCGCCCATCGGCGAGAAGATGCGCGTGCCCGAGAAGATGTAGGTCGCCATGAAATGGCAGCCGACGCCGGCGATCGCCTCGCTGCCCTCCGGCACGCGCGTCGAGCTGTTGTGCGGACAGCCCGAGCAGAAATACGGTACGCGGCCGGCGTCGCTCAGGTAGCCGCGCAGCTGCGGCGAGAGCGACGGCTTGGCGAGCGCCGCCTCCCTCGCGCGAAGCTCGTCGACCCGCCTGGCCAGGCGCGCATCGATGTGAAAGCGCGCCAGGCGCGCCGCGATGACGAGGCCGATCTGCTCGGCGCGCAGCTCGCCGTGCGGCGCGAGCAGCCATTCGTTGGGGCCCGCCTCGTCGACCCGCTTGCCCGACACGCGCGGCCGCCGCGCATCCGGCCAGTGGTAGAGCAGGGCGCGGACCTGGTCCTCGATGACCGGCCGCTTCTCCTCGACCACCAGGATCTCCTCCAGTCCGAGCGCGAACGCGTGCAGGCCCTGCGGCTCGAGCGGCCAGGTGAGGCCCAGCTTGAGCATGCGGATGCCTATGCGGCCCGCCTCGCGCTCGTCGATGCCGAGCTGCTCGAGCGCCTGCCGCACGTCGAGATAGGACTTGCCCGCCGCCACGATGCCGAGCCGCGCCCGCGGACTGTCGTAGGCGACGAAATTAAGTCGATTCGCGCGTGCGTACGCCAGCACCGCGGGCAGCCGCTGCTCGTGGATGCGGCGCTCCATCGACAGCGGCTGGTCGGGGAGTCGCAGCCCAAGGCCGCCCGCGGGCGACGCATAGTCCTCCGGCAGCCGGATCGCGACACGCGCCGGGTCCACGCTCACCGACGCGGAGCATTCGATGGTGTCGTCGAGGGCCTTGAACGCCATCCACGAACCGGAGAAGCGGGACATCGCGAAGCCATGCACACCCAGATCGAGGTACTCCTGGACACCCGAGGGGACGAGCACCGGGATCATCGGGCTCATCAGCATCGTCTCGCTCTGGGTCGCCACGGTGGACGAGCGCGCCATGTGGTCGTCGCCGCACACCAGCAGGACGCCGCCATGCGGGGATGCGCCAGCCGAGTTGCCATGCAGCAGCGCGTCGCCCGAGCGGGCGAGCCCCGCCCACTTGCCGTACCACATGCCGAACACGCCCTGGTAGCGGGCGCGGGGATCGAGCGTGACCTGCTGGGAGCCCCAGACGCCCATCACGGCGAGCTCCTCGTTCTGGCCCGGCTGGAAGTGGATGTAGTGCCGCGCCAGGAGGTCGTGCGCCTCCCAAAGCGTCTTGTCCATGTTGTTCAGGGGCGAGCCCTGGAATCCGGACACGAACCCCGCGGTGCGCAGGCCGGCCGTCGCGTCCCGCACGCGCTGCATGATGAGCAGCCGGGTGAGCGCCTGGATCCCGTTCAGGTAGACGCGCCCGGATTCGAGCGTGTACTTGTCGTCGAGCGTGACGTCGGCGAGTTGCATCGCGGGCTCCTCCTCCGGATCGGGATCCGCCGCGGGCGGTTGCTGCGTGGACGTGCGTGCGGTCGGCGTCCCGTTGACAGCGCGGTGCGGCTGTCGCACTATACCAAACAACCGTTTGTTTAGAACCAATGCCCGCCGCTGCCCGGCCTCTCATTCCCCTGCCTGCCGCGCCCCGCGCGAACAACCGTCTGCCGCTGATCCTCGATGCGGCGGCGCGGTTCTTCGGCCGGAAGGGCTTCGGCTACACCTCCATGCGCGACATCGCGGGGATGGCCGGCATGCTGCCCGGATCACTGTACTACCACTTCGCCTCGAAGGAAGACCTGCTGGTCGCGGTCTACGCGGAGGGCGTGCGGCGCATCAAGGTCGCCGTCGCGCCGGCGCTCGCGGCCCCGGGCGACGCGTGGAGCCGCCTGGAGGGCGCCTGCGCCGCGCACCTGGCGGCGCTCCTCGAGGACAGCGATTACGGCCAGGTGGTGATCCGCGTGCGCCCCGACGACGCGCCCGAGGTCGCGGCACGGCTGGTGGCGCTGCGCGACGAATACGAGCAGGTGTTCGCAGGAGCGGTGCAGGCGCTGCCGCTGCCGCCGCGCACCGATCGGCGGGCGCTCAAGCTCATGCTGCTCGGCGCGCTCAACTGGTCGCAGACCTGGTACCGGCCCGGGCGCTACTCGCCGCAGGTCCTGGCGCGCCGCTTCGTGCGCCTCCTCCGCGATCCGCTCGGACCTGACTGCCCGCCAGACGTCCCGCATCGAACCTAAGCCCGAGGCCCGCATGGCAGTTCGTCCCAAAGTGCTCATCACCAAGATCGGCCTCGACGGCCACGATCGCGGCAGCCGCATCGTCGCGGCGCACCTGCGCGACGCCGGAATGGAGGTGGTGTACACGCCACCGTGGCAGGAGCTCGCCGCCGTGGTCAAGCTGGCGCTCGAGGAGGACGTCGACGTAATCGGCCTCTCGTCGCTGGCCACCGACCACCTGATCGTGCCCAAGCTCATGACGAAGCTGCGGGCGGCCGGGCTTGGCGACGTCGCCGTGATCGTCGGCGGCATCGTGCCCGACGAGGACGAGAAGGCGCTGCTCGACGCCGGGGTGGCGCGCGTATTCCATCCCGGCGCGCCGCTCGAGTCCATCTCCGCATTCGTCCGCGACGCCGCGCTCCGCGTGCGTGCCGCGCGATTCCCCGCCCAGGAGGCCTGACGATGAACCAGCCGCTGCAGGAACCCGTTCCCGCCTCGATCGAGGACGCGCAAATCCGCTGGCGCGCCGACTATGACGCGCGGATCGGCATGGACCGGCAGGTCAACAATCGCTCCGGCATCCCGATCAAGCCGCTGTACACGCCGCTCGATGTCGACGCCGCGCGCTTCGACGCGGACGTGGGTTTCCCCGGCCAGGCGCCCTACACCCGCGGCATCTATCCCACGATGCACCGCGGGCGTACGTGGACCCAGCGCCAGCTCGTCGGCCTCGGCACGCCCGCGGCATACAACGAGCGGCTGCGCGACATCCTCGGGCAGGGTGCGACGGCAGTGTCGCTCATACCATGCAACTCGGTGTTTCGCGGTTACGACATGGACGAAGTGGACGAGGAGCTGCTCGGCACCTGCGGCGTGGTGGCCAACACCGCCGACCACATGGCCACCTGCCTCGACGGCGTCGACCTCGCCCGCACGTCGTGCGCGATGAACGATCCGTCGCCCTTCACGCTGCTCGCGTTCATGCTCGCGACCGCGCGCCGGCGGGGCGTCGACTGGCGCGCGATCAGCGGCACGTCGAACCAGAGCGACTACCTTTCGCATTTCGTCGCCAATCACATGTTCTTCCGGATCGCGCTGCCCGGGGCGCGGCGGATCCTCACCGATCACATCGCGTGGTGCGCGGCGCACGTGCCGCGGTGGAATGCGCTGTCGGTCGTCGGGCAGCATATGCAGCAGGCCGGCGCGACGCCGGCCGAGGCGATGGCGTTCGCCCTGTGCTCGGCGATCCAGTTCGCCGATGACTGCGTCGCTGCCGGCATGTCCCCCGACGAGTTCCTGCCGCGCTTCACCTTCTTCTTCGACATCTCGCTGTCCTTCTTCGAGGAGATCGCGAAATTCCGGGCGGGCCGGCGCATCTGGGCAAGGCTGACGCGCGCGCGTTACGGCGCGCGCGACCCGCGCTCGTCGCGCTTCAAGTTCCACGCGCAGACCTCCGGCGTGGACCTCACCCGGCAGCAGCCGCTCAACAACATCGCCCGCGTCACGGCGCAGGCGATCGCCGGCATCTTCGGCGGCCTGCAGTCGATGCACACGGACGCGTACGACGAGGCGCTGTCGTGCCCGACGCAATTCGGCGCGCGCATCGCGGTGGCCACGCAGAACATCCTCCGCGAGGAGGCGCACCTCACCGACGTGATCGATCCGCTCGGCGGCTCCTACTACGTGGAGGCGCTGACCAACGAGATGGAGGAGCGGATCGCCGCGGTGATGGCGAGCGTGGAGGCGTCGGGCGGCATGTATCGCGCCGTGGAGTCCGGCATGGTCCAGCGCCTGATCGGCGCGTCCGCGCAGCGACACCAGGAAGCGATCGAGAGCGGCGCGCAAACGGTCGTCGGCGTGAACGCCTATCAAGTGGACGAGGATGCGCAGTCGCGTCCCGCGCTGGCCCGTCCCTATCCGGCGCAGATCGGCGCGCACCTGCGCGAGTTCGCCGACTGGAAGGCGCAGCGATCGTCCGGCACGGTCGCGGCCGCGCTCGACGACCTTGCCCGCAGCGCCGGTGCGCAAGGTGGCGACAATATCTTCGGACGGGTGGTCGAGGCCGCGGCCGTCGGCTGCACGCACGGCGAGATCTGCGGCACGCTGCGGCGCGAGCTGGGCTTCGGCCGGCCGCTCGCGCTGGTGTAGCACCCGGATGGACCGGAAGGCCGGCACGGACGGGCCGCCCGGCGATTCCGGCGTAGCGGGGCGCGCCGCGGACATCCGCGCCGGCGATTCCGCCGCACTGGCGCGTGCGATCACGGGCCTCGAGAACGACGCGCCCGCGGCGCATGCGCTCCTCGATGCCCTGCGAGACCGAATCGGGCGCGCGCACGTCGTCGGCATCACGGGTGTGCCCAGCGCCGGCAAATCCACGCTCATCAATGCCCTGCTGGGGGTTTACGCCGCGCGCGGTCGCCGCGTGGCGGTCGCTGCCGTGGATCCGTCGAGCCCGGTGTCCGGCGGCGCCGTGCTCGGGGACCGCATCCGGATGAGCGAGGCGGGCGCCGCCGACTCGGTGTTCATCCGCTCGCTCGCCGCGCGCGGCCACGGCGGAGGTCTCGCCCGCACCACGCGGCACGTCGTCGACCTGCTCGATGCCGCGGGCTTCGACGTGGTCATCGTCGAAACGGTCGGCGCGGGCCAGTCCGACGTCGACATCGCTGCGCTGGCCGATACCACCG
This sequence comes from Burkholderiales bacterium, assembly GCA_038239945.1. Lineage (GTDB taxonomy): Bacteria > Pseudomonadota > Gammaproteobacteria > Burkholderiales > Casimicrobiaceae > VBCG01. The sequence goes on along the minus strand of JBBSEG010000006.1, from coordinate 93,703 downwards.
TGGTCGTCTGTCCGCCCGGCCTCGGCGACGACATCCAGGCGATCAAGGCGGGCATTCTCGAGATCGCCGACCTCCTCGTCGTGAACAAGGCCGACATTGCACATGCGGATCGCACCGAGCGCGAGCTCGGCGAGATGCTGCATCTGCGCGCACGGCGCGAAGGCTGGTCGGTGCGCGTGCTGCGCACCGTTGCCACGACCGGCGACGGCGTGGCCGCCCTGGTCGACGCGATGGCGGCGCACGCGGCCGCAGTGGGCGTAGGGCGCCGGGCGCGGGGGCGAGGTGACGGGGTCGACGCAGCGCCGCCCGTGCCGATCGGCGAGCGCTTGCGCGGGCTCGCAGGGCGCGACGCGTACATCGCCCACAACGGCATCGAGCTGGTGGAATCGGGCGAGGGCACCGCCGTCGTGAGGCTGCGCATCGAGGCGCAACATCTCAATTTCAACGGCAACTGCCACGGCGGGGCGGTGTTCACGCTGGCCGACAGCGCATTCGGCCTCGCGTCGAATTCGCGCGGCGTGATCGCTGCCGGGATCGATGCGCACATCACTTTCCAGGTCGCGGTTCGGGCCGGCGACGTGCTGACGGCTCGCGCCACCGAGTTGAGCCTGTCGCGGAAGCTCGCGATCTACCGGGTCGACGTGACCCGCCAGGACGGCGCGGTCGTCTCGTGCTTCACCGGCACCGTGTACGTCACGACCCGCGCGCACGCGGCATCGCTCGCCTGAGCGCGCGCGTTCACGCCATCCGGAGCATTCGTCCGCGGCGTCGTCGTCGCGGCCCGGCGGGCGTCGCCCCGCCGCTCGCGTTCAGCGGCAAACGGTGCCGGGAGCGCGAAAGACATAGCGCGTGATGTTCTTCTCCTGCGCAATGCCGTTCACCGTGTAGGCGAAGCTCGCGGCGTTGCCGCTGGTGAAGGTCAGCGCGCCGGTGCCCACGGCGGTGAGCACGACACCCGCGGGATCGAACGGCACGGCGTCGAACGAAGGCCCGGTGGTCCGGTAGAGCGTGCCCGCGTAGCGCCCCGGCCCGCTGGCGCTGGCGGTCATCGACAGCCACAGCGGGCTGCCGTCGAGGTCGTAGGTGAACCACGTCGCGAACACGACATCGCCCTGCTGCACGAGATTGATGCCCCAGCCCGATTCCGAGCCGGACGGCGCGTTCCACCACAGGTCCTGGACGTTGGTCGCGAAGGCCGGATCGGGCAGCAATCCGAAGGTGCATGCGGGCACGTCGCCGAACACGTCGCGCGTGATGGCCTTGGTCTGCGAGACGCCGTTGACGGTGTAGGCGAACGTGCCGACGTCGCCATCGGCGAACGTCAGGGTGGCGCTGCCGACCGCGGTGGCGATCACCTTCGCAGGGTCGAACGGCGACGCGTTGAACGGCGGCCCGCGCGTCGCATACAGCGTGCCGGCGAACGTGTTGGCCGCGACCGCGGTCCCGGTCATCGAGAGCCACCAGGCGCGGCCGCTGTGGTCGTAGGTGAACCAGGTGGCGAAGATCACCTCGCCCTGCTGGGCGATGTTGAGGCCCCAGCCCGATTCGGAGCCGCCGGGCGATTTCCACCACAAGCCCTCGAAGCGCGCCGGCGCGACCGCGCCGCCGTTTGCAGCGGCGAGCACGGCAGCGCCGGCGTCGAGCATGCCCGCGCCGCAAGTGCCCGAGGTGCAGTAGCACTGCGCCTGGTCGACGGGCGTGCCGCCGGCGTCGTACTGCGGCACGGTGCATTGCGGCACGACCGTGCCGTCGCCGTTGTCGCCGCCGGTGGTGGGAAACGGCCGGGTGGTGGCCTTCAGCAGCCCGGTCAGCTCGGCGACGCTCAGCGCGGGCCGCACCGAACGCATCAGCGCGATCGTACCGGCGACCAGCGGCGCCGAGAAGCTGGTCCCCACCGAGATCTTCACGCCGTCGGAGTACGTCGGCGTGCCGGGGATGGTAAGGCCATCGGTGATGGTGGTGAGGATCGGATAGAGGCAGGGCGTCCCGGTGGCCGTGTTCACGCAGTTGCCGCCCGGCGCGCTCAGCGCGACCTCGGGGCCCAGGTCGGAAAACCCCACCTTGGTGCCGGCGTGACGCAGCGCCGCGACGCTGATCACCCCGGAACAGTTTCCCGGCACGCCCACCTGGTGGCCAGCGGAGTTACCCGCGGCGGCGACGATGGCGACGCCCGCGGACGTGATCTCCGCGACGGCCTGCTGGTACGCGGCATTGCAGCTGCCTTCGCCACCGAGGCTCAGGTTGATCACGTGCGCGACGTTGGCATTGCCCGGCGCACCCGGCACCGTCAGGCCCGCCGCCCAGCGCATGCCGGCGATGATGTCCGAGTCGTAGCCACCGCATTTGCCCAGCACCCGCACTGGCAAGACCCGCACCGTGCGGCCGACGCTCGCCATGCCGAGCCGGTTGTCCGTCAGCGCCGCAATCAGCCCGGCGACCTGCGTGCCGTGCCACGAGCTGTTGGAGGGCGCCTTCTTGCACTGGTAGAACAAGCCGCCGCTCTCATCGAGCTCGGCCTGCGTGACCCAGTCGCCGGGGTCGGAGGCATCCGCGTCGCGGCCGTCGCCGTCGTTCGCCTGCTGCGCGTCAGCGACCATGTCGTAGCCGGGCAGCAGGTTGCCGCCGGCGGGAACCGTGCGCAGATCGGGATGCTCGTAGCGCACGCCGGTGTCGACCACCGCGACAATCACGCCGGGGTTGCCGATGGTCACGTCCCACGCGGATTGCGCATCGATTGCCGCCTTCACCGCACCGGTGGGGGGGCGCAGGTACCACTGGCCGGCGGCCGGACCATTGACGGGATCGCCCGTCGCATACAGGGGATCGTTCGGCACGGCGAGCGGCTGGCGGCGCTCGTCCGGGACTGCGTAGGCGACATCATCCTGCGCCTCCAGCCGCGCGGCGAGCTCCGCCGACGTCAAGCCGCTCGCGATCATCACCTGCCCAGCCTCGGAGACGCTGGCGCCGGCGACCATTCCCAGTCCGAGCCGCGTTCCCAGCGCCTTCGCGCGTAGCGCGTGGACGGACTCGGTGGACGCCGGGTGAAGCTTCATGAGCGTGGAGTCCGGCTTGAACGCGACGATGACGCGCGCCTTGGCGTCCCGCGCCGCCACCACCACCGGTGCCGCCGCCGTCGTCGCGCTGCACCAGAGCGCCAGGCCGATCGCGAGCCATGCCCTCACGCGGTGCCTTCGAGGAGCAGCGCATTCACCCGCCGCACGAAACCGGCCGGATCCTCGAGCGCGGCCCCTTCGGCGAGCTGCGCCTCCTCCAGCAGCAGCAGCGACCACTCCGCGAACCGTGGCGCGTCGGTGCGCAGCCTCTGCACCAGCGCGTGCTCGGGATTGATCTCGAGCACGGGCTTCGCATCGGGCGCCGGCTGCCCGGCCGACTTCAGCAGCCGCTGCAGATGTCCGCTCATCTCGTCGCGGTCGACCACGATGCACGCCGGCGAATCGGTGAGGCGCAGCGTCACCCGCACGTCCTTGACGCGCTCCCCCAGCGCCGCCTTGACGCGACCGACCAGCTCCTGCCAATCACCGGCGACCTTTTCCTGCGCCTCCTTCTCCTGGGCGTCGGCAAGATCGCCCAGGTCGAGGTCGCCCTTGGCCACCGAGACCAGCGACCTGCCGTCGAACTCGCGCAGGAACGACACCATCCACTCGTCCACGCGGTCGGTGAGCAGGAGTACCTCGACGTCTTTCTTGCGGAACACCTCGAGATGCGGGCTCGCCAGCGCCGCGGCCGGCGTGTCGGCCGTGACGTAGTAGATGGCCTTCTGCCGGCCCGCGTGGCGCTCGGTCGCGCGGGCGACGTAGTCGGCGAGCCCGACGGTCTGCGCGCCGCCGCTGTCCGTCGACGCGAACCGCAGGAGCTTCGCGATCCGCTCGCGACTGGCCGTGTCCTCGCCGATGCCTTCCTTCAGCACCTGCCCGAATTCGGTCCAGAATTTCGCGTAGTCGTCCGGCCGATTCGCCACCAAATCCTCTAGCAGGCCGAGCACGCGCTTGGTCACGCCCTCGCGGATGGCGCGCACGTCGCGCGACTGCTGGAGGATCTCGCGACTCACGTTGAGCGGCAGGTCGGCCGAATCGACGACGCCGCGCACGAAGCGCAAATACGAGGGCAGCAGCTGCTCGGCGTCGTCCATGATGAAGACGCGCTTGACGTACAGCTTGACGCCATGCCGGTGGTCGCGGTCCCACAGGTCGAACGGCGCCTTGGCGGGGACGTACAGCAGCTGGATGAACTCGCTGCGGCCTTCGACGCGATTGTGCGTCCAGGCGAGCGGGTCGACCGCATCGTGCGCCACGTGCTTGTAGAAGGTCCGGTACTGCTCGTCGCTGATCTCCGCCTTGGGCCGTGCCCAGAGCGCGCTAGCCTGGTTGACCGTCTCCTGGTCGTCCTTGTCCACCATCTCGCCCTTGGCCGCATCCCACTCCTGGCGGCGCATGCGGATGGGCGTCGCGATGTGGTCGGAGTAGCGCGTGAGGATCGACTTGAGCTTCCACGCGGACAGGAGCTCGTCCTCGTCGGCCTTCAGGTGAAGGATCACGTCGGTGCCGCGCGCCGCCCGCGTGGCGGGCTCGATCGTGAATTCGCCGCTGCCGGCGCTCTCCCAGCGGATCGCGTCGGTGGGCCCGGCGCCGGCGCGGCGCGAGACCACGCTCACCCGATCCGCCACGATGAAGCTCGAGTAGAAACCCACGCCGAACTGGCCGATCAGCTGCGCGTCCTGCTTCTGGTCGCCGGTGAGGCTCGCGAAGAACTCGCGCGTGCCGCTGCGGGCAATCGTGCCCAGGTGCTCGATCGCTTCGGCGCGCGTCATTCCCACGCCGTTGTCGGATACGGTGATGGTGCGCGCCGCCGGGTCGAATGCGACGTCGATGTGGAGCTCGGCGTCGCCTTCGAGCAGCTCCGGGTGCGCAATGGCCTCGAAGCGCAGCTTGTCGCAGGCGTCGGAGGCGTTGCTGACGAGCTCGCGCAGGAAGATCTCCTTGTTCGAGTAGAGCGAGTGGATCATCAGGTGCAGGAGCTGCTTCACCTCGGCCTGGAAGCCAAGCGTCTGCCGCGCGTGCGGATTCGCGTCCTCGGTCTTGGCGCCGGGACGGTCGTTACTGCCGGCGTCGGTCGGGGTGGCGGTGGTCGTCATCGAATCGTTCTCCACGAAAGCGGGGCGCCAGGCGGGTGGCATGAGCGCCCGCGGGCCGGAAATGGCCGCGCGCGCCTGGATGATCGGGGCCCTGGCTAAGGGTTTCAAGGCCCGGACCCGATCGATTCGGATGGGCGCCGCCGGACCAAGGATACCCGTGGCCCGTCGCTTGCCAGGATTATCCGCGTCACCCACGCGCAGAACGGCTCGGATGCTTCGCGCGTCATGCTAGTGCCGCGGCGCGCTGAAGGATCGAGCGGGCGCATTGGTGGCGCAGGTCCCGGGTCGCCGGCGAAACGCGCTGTATCATCCTGGCGATGTCTGCAAACGAAACGGACGTCGCGCGAACGCATGCGGACGACCCGCGCCTGCGCGCGCTCATCGAGCGTGGTCTTGCGCATCACCAGGCCGGGCGCCTGCGCCGGGCCCAACGGCTTTACCACGAAGTACTCGGGGCCGCTCCACAACATCCCGACGCGCTCCATCTGCTCGGCATGACGGCGTATCAGTCGGGCGACCTGGTACTTGCCACGGAGCGGATCGGCGCGGCGATCGCGGTGCGTCCGGACTACGCGCCATATCACCAGGACCTGGGCATCGTGGCGCAGGCGCACGGACGCCTCGACGACGCGATGCGCCACTACGAACGCGCGCTTGTTCTCGACCCCGACCAGATCGAGGCGCGCTTCAACGCGGCCGCGCTGTTGCAGGCGCAGGGGCGCTTCGACGTCGCGGTCGCACGCTATCGGGACGTGCTCGCGCTCGATCCGCGGCAGGCCGGTGCGCATCACAACCTCGGCACTGCGCTGCAGTCGCTCGGCCGGCACGGCGAGGCGATCGCAAGCTACCGCGCGGCACTCGCGCTCGCGCCGCGCGGCGTCGATACCCACTTCAACCTCGGCAATGCGTTGCGCGAGACCGGCGATCTGGTCGGCGCGGCCGCGAGCTATCGCGCCGCAATCGCATTACGGCCCGGGCATGCGCAGGCGCTGAACAACCTTGCGACGGTGCTGCTGTTGCAGGGCGACCGGGACGGCGCGGCAGCCGGTTACCGTGCCGCGCTGCGCAGCCAGCCGGGCTTGGTCGACGCGCATTTCAACCTGGGCGCGCTGCTCGAGGCCCAGGCGCCGGCCGAGGCGCTGGAGAGCGCGGCGGCTGCGGTCGCGCTCGACGCGTCGCCCGCATTCACGGCCAGCCTCGCCCGGTGCATGATCGCGGCGGGCGGCGTTCCCGACACGGCGGCGATGCGTGCGCTGGTCGAGCGCGCACTGGCAGCGCCGTGGGCGCGGCCGGCCGATCTCGCGCGCGTTGCGGCGCGCCTCCTGCGCGACGACGGCGCACTTGCGACCGCATTCGCGCAGGCGGCCGGATGGACCTCGGCGGAGAATGCTTCGCACCCGTGGGAGGTGCTGGCGGCCGATGCGCTCCTGGAGGCATTGCTGGTGAGCGCGCCGGTCGCCGACCTCGCACTTGAAGGGTGGTTGACGCGCATCCGCGCCGCGCTGCTCCACGCCGTCGCCCGCGGCGTGGTGCTGCCGCCGTCCGCGCAAGCGTTCGCGTGCACGCTGGCGCGGCAGTGCTTCATCAACGAGTACGTATTCACGCTGGATGCGGACCAGCAGGCGGATGCCGGCGCGCTGCGCGAGCGGGTCGCTTCTGAGCTGCCGAACGGCGGCAGGATCGACCCCGACGCATTGATCATGCTGGCCGCCTGCGCGCCAATCGCCGGGTTGCCGCACGCCGACGCGTTGCTCGCGCGCACGTGGCCCGATGCCGTTTCCCACCTGCTGGTCCGCCAGGTCGCGGATCCTCTGGCGGAGCGCGCGCTGCGCGCCGCGCTGCCGCGACTTTCATCCATCGCCGATCCGGTGTCGCGGCAGGTGCAGCGCCAGTACGAGGAAAATCCGTATCCGCGCTGGACCGGCGTGCCGCGCGCGACCCCCGGCTGGACCCTCGAGGCGGACCTGCGCGCGCAGTTTCCGGCGGCAGCCGGTCGCGCCTTGCCAAGCGGCGACGCGCTCGATGTCCTCGTCGCCGGTGCCGGCACCGGCCAGGAGCCGATCGAGATCGCGCAACGCTATCCGGCGGCGCGCATCCTTGCCATCGACCTGAGCGCCGCAAGCCTCGCCTATGCTGCGCGCGAGACCGCCGCGCGGGGGTTGACGCAGGTCGCCTACGCCCAGGCCGACCTGCTCGAACTCGGCGGTTGCGAGCAACGCTTCGACGTGATCTCGTCGGTGGGCGTGCTGCATCACCTCGCCGATCCGCAGGCCGGCTGGCGCACGCTCCTGTCGCTCCTGCGCCCTGAAGGGGTGATGCAGATCGGCCTCTACAGCGAGCGCGGACGCCGCGACGTCGTGGCGGCGCGCGAGTGGTTGGCCGCGCACGGCTACGCGTCCGGCAGCGCCGACATCGCGCAGGCGCGGCCCGCGCTGCTGGCCGCCGAGCACGGCCGCTTCGCCCCGCTTGCGGCCTTTCACGATTTTCATTCGACCAGCGAATGCCGCGACCTCCTGTTCCATGTGCAGGAGCGGCGCTATACGCTGCCGGCGCTGGCGCTCGCGCTGCAGGAGCTCAGGCTCGAGCTGCTGGGTTTCGTCGTGCCGCGAAGCATCCGCGCGCGCTACCGCGCACGCTTTCCGGCCGATGAAGCAGCGACGGACCTCGTCTGCTGGGACGCGTTCGAGGCCGAGGCACCCGACACGTTCCGCGCCATGTACGTCTTCTGGGTGCGGAGGGCGGCGCCGTGATGGCGCCGACCGCGGTGCTCACGCTGGTGCACTGGCGGCGCTCCGTTGCGGAGCTCTATGCGCGCGTCCGCGCGGACGGTGGCGCGGATCCGCGCGCCGCGGCCACGGCGTTTCGCACCGCGCGCGACGGCCTGTTCGGCACCCATCCCGACAGCCCCGTGCCGCCCGCGCGCCGTGCCGCGTGGACTGGCGCCGGGTGGTTTGCCTACGACCCCGCCTGGCGCGTCGAGGGCACGTTCGAGCCCGCGCCCGCGGTGACGGCCTTCGAGATTCCGCTCGCGGCGGATGGCCTGCTGCGTTGCGCGCGAATCGGCACCGTCCGGTTCAGCATCGGCTCGACCCCCGCTCGCCTCGCGCTGTATTGGCTCGCGGGTTATGGAGGGGGCCTCTGGTTGCCCTTTGCCGACGCCACCAATCGCGCCACCACCTACGGGGGCGGCCGCTATCTCTACGACACCATCAAGGGCGCCGACCTGGGCGCGACCGCGACAGCCTTCGCGCTCGACTTCAACTTCGCCTACAACCCGTCCTGCGCCTACGACGACCGGTGGAGCTGCCCGTTGTCGCCGGCCGAGAACCGGCTCCCCTTCGCGGTCGAGGCGGGCGAGCAGCTGCCGCCGGGGTAGGGCGATCGGCCGCCGCGGCGCGCCTGCACGGCCGGCCACGCCGTTTCCCCGGCCGTTGCCACGCGGTTGCCACGCGGTTGCCACGCGGTTGCCACGCGGGTGCCACGCGGGTGCCACGCGGCGGCCGCGCGTGGCGTCAGTCATCGGTCAGTCGCGCGGCCCGGGTCGCGACGCCCGGCGTCAGCCGAACCGGATGGCCGGGAGACCGCCGTGCGTACCTTCACGCACCTGAAGGTTTCAGCCTGACCAAAAATGACCTGCACCCGGCCACGTCGATGCCGTGCGAGCTCTCGCGGAAACGTGCGCACGCCGAATGTGTCAGCGATCGGCCAGCACCCGGGCGACACACTGCGTCCACCCCGATACGAACGCCGCGCGCTGCTGCGCGAACGACCAGGGCCCCGACGGGGAGCCGACCGGTCCGGGGACGACCGAGGATGCGAACGTGAAGAGCGAACTGATCCGTGCCCTGCGCTGCGTGGCCCCCCTGCTGCGTCGTGCCGGCCCCTTCCTGGCGCTGGAGCTCGTGCTTCCGGGCGGAACGGCCTTGGCGCTGCTCCTCTACGCGATCGAGCGGCGGCGCGTGGCGCTCGCCGCCGGAGCGACGCCTACGCGCGTGGACGCGCTGGTGTCCACGACCGTGAAGCATGTCCGTTGCGTGGCCGGGCGCGTCGCGTCGATGATCGAAGTCCTGCGTCTCGCGCGGTTGCGGTTGCGCACTCCGGCCCGGCGGCTCGCCGGCTGACGGTAGAGTGCGGGAGGACCGCGCACCACCGCGCGGGGTACTGGCTAAGAAAATCCTTCCGATGGCCGCAGATGCAATGCCCGGCACCCCGGTACCGCTTGCGCAGGGCCGCACCGTCGTGACCTACGCGTGCGCGCACGCCGACCCCGCCGGGCACGAGAGCCTCACCCGGCAGGCCCTGGCGCGCAACCTTGCGCAACTGATGGGCTGTACCTTCGCCGGGGATTACGACCCAGCTCTGCGCTATTCCGCGCGGCCTTATCTCGTGCCGAGCGATACGCTGGTCGGCGCCGCGCAGGCGGCCACGCTCGGCGTGCGCGACGAGCATGACCTGTTCGGCGCGGTGGTCGCGCATCCGTTCATCGCCACCAAGTCGATCACGCATCCGCTGTTCGACGCGGCGGCCGCGGCCCCGGCCGGCTGGTCGGCGGCGTTCGCCAGCGGTGCGGCCGGTCGTGCTGCGCGGCTACACGGCGTTCTCGCGGGAGGACGCAGGGCGGGCCGGAGCGGCGCTCGTGCGTCGGGAGGGTGCGGTGCGCGTGAAGCGCTCGACGGGCATCGGCGGCCGCGGGCAGTTCGTGGTGGACGACGAGCGCGCGCTACGCGACGTGCTCGAATCCGTCGGCGAAGACGAGCTCGCCTCCGTCGGTATCGTGCTCGAGCAGAACCTCGCCGACGTCCGCACCTACAGCGCGGCGGATGCCCACTTCGAAGGCTTCGTGGCGTCCCGGCGGAACTACGACGTCGTCCGCGGGACCGATCACGAGGGGCGCCCGGCGTCCGGGGTGCTGGAGCAGTCCTGGCGCGTGGGCGGCGCCACCGGCGCGGAGTTGGGCGCCATCGCGGCGCTGCGCGCCGATCCGGAGGTTCTGCGGGTGCGCGCGCGCTGCGTCGAGCTCTACGGCGCGACCACAACGGCCCCGCCCGGCGCGGCCATCCATTACGACGGAGTCGACCCGCGCGTGGGTCGCCTCCTCAAGTACACCCTGGTGGAGCGCCATGCCCACGCGCGATGATCCGGTCGACATTCCGGTGGAGGACCAGCTCCTGGCCGGCACGCTGGTGACGCCGGGCACGCTGGTGCCAGGCGTGTTGTTCGTGCATGGCTGGGGCGGCAACCAGCAGCAGTACACCAGCCGAGCCCGCGAGGTGGCGGCGCTGGGCTGCATCTGCCTCACCTTCGACCTGCGCGGCCATGCGCAGACCCGCGCGCAGCGCGATACGGTCTCGCGCGAGGACAACCTGCAGGACGTGGTTGCGGCGTACGACGTGCTCGTGGGCCAGCCCGGCATCGATCGCAACGCCATCGCCGTGGTCGGCAGCAGCTACGGCGGCTACCTCGCGTCGATCCTCACCTCGTTGCGGCCGGTGCGCTGGCTGGGGCTGCGCGGGCCGGCCCTCTACAAGGACACCGAATGGGATGCGCCGAAGGGGCGGCTCAAGGAGGCGCAATCGCTGGACGCCTACCGGCTGCAGCCGATCAAGGCGGGCGAGAGCGTCGCCCTGCGCGCCTGCGCGGCGTTCGGCGGCGACGTGCTCATCGTCGAGTCCGAGCACGATTCCACGGTGCCGCACCAGGTGATCGTGAACTATCGGGACGCCTGCATCGGCGCGCGCTCGCTCACCTCCCGCGTGATCCAGGGCGCCGACCACGGCTTGTCCGATCCGCGCTGGCAGCAGGCCTACACGGCGCTGCTCGTCAACTGGCTGGCCGAGATGGTCGGCGGCGCCCGCGGCGACTGGCAGGCCGGTGCGGTCGAGCGCTCGCCCGAGGGCCCGCGCCCGCCCGCCGCCGGCGGCTGACCCCTGCAGCCGCGCGCAGCGGCATGGCAGCCCCGCATCATGGCCGCCCCGGCTTCTCGATCAGGTAGAAGAGCGAACCGCGGTCCTCCGGGCGCTGGTTGGCTTCCAGCACCGCGAAAGCGCTGTCGAGGATCCTCCAGCCGCGGGAGCGCAGCATCCGGTCGAACGAACGGCGGGAGTGCCGGCTTCCCCATGGCAGGCCGGGCGCCGGTGCCGCGAAGTAGTCGTCCGCGTCCGTTGCCAGGCTGACGACCGTCTGCACGATCAGGAACCGCTCGCACATCGTATAGGACTGGTCCAGCACCGTGGCCGGGTCCGCGACATGGTAGAGGCCGCCCACGTTCGCCACGATGGTGAAGCGCTCCGCGGGGTCCATCAGCTCCACCTCCATGCGCCGGAAGTCGACGCCGTCGAGGCCGAGCCGCGCGCGGGCGACCGCGGCGGACGCGAGGTAGCCGTCGCGGTCCGAGTCCACGCCGGTGGCGCGTACCGCACCGAACCGGCGCGCGAACATCGCGTAATAGCCGTCCGCGCAGAACAGCTCGACGAACGTGGCCGGCTTCCGCTCGCAGGCGAGCTTGGCCAACGCCATGAGGATGTAGGCCTGGATGACCGGCGCCTTCACGCGCTGGTTCGGGCCGAAGATCCCCGGCAGCTGCGGCGACGCGAAGCCGAGCAGCGAGAAATCGTGATAGAAGCCGGTGGCTTCGGGGGCGTTCACGTGCGGCGGTCGCAACGACTAGCCAAGATGCGCGGCGAGGAGCTTGCGGCACAGGCGCGCAAATTGCCGCCGCTCGTCCACGCGCAACGGCGCGAACAGTTCGGACTGCGCCCGCTCGACGGCGCCCGTCATGCGACGCAGAGTGGCACTGCCCGCCGGGGTGAGCGCGACGTGCCGCATGCGCCGGTCGCGGGCCTCGCTCGTCCTGACCACCCAGCGCTTGGCCTCGAGCCGGTCGACCACGCCGCCGACGGTCGCCCGGTCGTAGCCGATGAGGGCGCCCAGCGTCGCCTGGTCGCATGAGCGCTGGTGGCGCAACGCCGCGAGCGCCGCGAACTGCACGGGCGTGATGTCCGTCCCGCTCACCTCGCGCATGAAGAGCGCGACCGCCACCTGCTGCAGCCGGCGGATGTAGTGGCCGGGCATGCGATGGATGAAGGGATCGTCACGGTCCGGCGTGGCGCCGGCCTGCAGGTCGCCCCCGTCGCGCGGCCCCGCGGCAGTTTCGTTGCGAGCTGCGGCGCGTCGGCGCACCGGCGCCGCGCCCGCGGGCGCTACCGCAGGCATCCGGCTACCGTCCACCCGTACAGCCACTCGAGCGCGTCGTAGAACCGTGCGGGCGGCCGATCCTGCCACAGCGAGTTGCGCACCAGCCGCTCCACGCCGGCCGCGTGATAGATGCGGCCCATCTCGCGCGCCGAGTACACCACCCGTGCCGTGCGTACGATGCGCTTCGCCTCGTAGAGCCGGAACCCGGCCGCAAGATCGCCGTCGCGTGCCTTGATCGCCTCGCGCAGCGTGACCGCGTCCTCGAGCGACATGCACGCGCCCTGCGCCAGGTACTGGAGCATCGGGTGCGCGGCATCGCCCAGCAGCGTGGCGGGGCCGTGCCCCCAGCGCCCGACGGGATCGCGGTCCGCCGTGGACCAGCGCTTCCACGACGTCGGGCGGTCGAGGAGCTGGCGCGGACGCGCGCCGATGCCCTCGAAATAGGAGAGCACCTCCGCCTGCGATCCCTCGCGCACGCCCCATTCCTCCGCGACCCGGCTATGGAAGGTGACGACGAGGTTGTACTGCTCACCGCCGCGCAGCGGGTAGTGGACGAGATGACAGTTCGGGCCGACCCAGATGGCCGCTGCATTCCAACGCAGGTCGGCCGGCATGTCGTCCCGGGACACGACGCCGCGATACACCACGTGGCCCGACACGCGATGCGCGTCCCCCACGAGATGCGCACGAACCACGGACTTGACGCCGTCCGCGCCGATCAGCGCGCAGCCCTCGTGCACGCGGCCTTGGTGGTCGACGACCCGCACGCCGCTCGCGTCCTGCTCGACGGCCACGATGCGCGTCGACGTGACAAACGAGAGGTTGGAAGCCGCTTGCACGCCTTCGTGCACCGCGCCGTGGATGTCGGCGCGGTGGATCACGGCGTAGGCGTCGCCGAAGCGCTCCCGGAATTCGGCGCCGAGCGGAACGGAGGCCACCTCGCGCTCGTCGACGGCGTCCATCATCACCATCCGGTCGACATAGACGGCGTGCTCGCGTAGCCGCGCGCCGGCGCCTAGCGCATCCATGGCGGCGAACGCGTTGGGGCCGAGCTGGATGCCGGCGCCGATCTCGCCGATCGCCGCGGCCTGCTCGATCACGGTTACCCGAAGGCCGAGCTGCGACAGCGCGAGACACGCCGCGAGGCCGCCGATCCCGCCGCCGACGATCAGGACCGGGGCATCGGACGACCCCACGCTCAAGCCTCGCGCACTTCGAGCACGCCGAGCTTGCGATGCACGGGCGTCTCGTCCGCGCACACCAGGAAGAGCGGCTCGTGAGCGGAGCCGTTGGCGATCTGAACGCTGGCCAGGCCCGGCGCGCAGAAGGTGTCGGCCGTGTCGAAGTCCACCGCCGCGGTGCCGACCTGCGCGTGTCCGCGGCCCTCGACGACGTGCAACATGCGCGCGGCGGAGAGCCTGCGCAGAGTGACGGATTCGCCCGGCCGCAGCATCAATGCCGAGAAGGCAATCGTCTCGAGCGCCGCGCCGCCGGTCTCGGGATTCACGTACGCCACTTCGACCGGCGCGTCGCCACCCGCCGTGGCACCGAGCGCAACCAGCGCCTCGCGCGTGTGATGCCACGCGTAGCGCAGCAGCGGATAGCGGGCGGTGGTGGCATTGCCGTGGGCGCGCGGCAGAACCCCGCCTGCGCCGTACGCCGACGAATCGCGCCGGATCGATTGGGACGTGCCCTGGATCACGTACGAGACGTCGAGGTGCACCATCAGCGGCAGGTCGAGCACGTCGAGCCAGATGAACGGCCCCTCACCCTCGTGGCGATGCTCATGCCACAGGCCCGAGGGCGTGAGCACCAGGTCGCCGTGCTCCATGGTGCAGCGCTCGCCGCCCACGATCGTGCAGGCGCCGCGGCCTTCCACGACGATGCGCGCAGCGTTGGGCGTGTGGCGATGGTTGGGGGCGGTCTCGCCCGGCAGCACGAGCTGCATGCCGAGGTAGATGACGCTCGACGCCTGCAGATTGGCGAGGCCGCGGCCCGGGTTGGCGAGCACGAGCACGCGGCGCTCGGCCTTCTCGATGGGCGTGAGGCCGCCGGCGCGGACCAGCAGAGGCCGGATCGCGGCCCAGCGCCAATGCGTCGGCGCCGTCGCGGTGCGTGGCGCGTCGGGCGGCAGCAGCGAGCGCAGGCTCGGCCAGAGCGGCACCAGGTGCGCTTCGCGCAATGCATCGAGGTAGTCGGGCGGCAGCTCGCCCAGCGTGCCCAGCTCGTCCATGGCGCTCCTCCTCGGCCGCCGACCGCGCGGCCATCGGTAAGTGTACTTACAATCGTCCTGGCGTGCACGCGGCGGCACGCCGGCGCGAGGGTTCGGCTAAGCTTGTCGCTTTGCCGAGGGTCCGCCTTGAACGCACTCGATTCTGCCGGCGCCTGGCCCGATACACCGCATCCGTGCACGCCGGACGCGCTGTACGGCAGCGACGCGATCGCGGCGACGCTGCGCGCGCTTCAGATTCCGTATCTCGCGCTCAACCCGGGCGCGAGCTACCGCGGCCTGCACGACAGCCTCGTCAATTATCTCGGCAACCGCGCGCCACGGCTCCTGCTCTGCCTGCACGAGGAGAGCGCCGTCGCCATCGCGCACGGCTATGCCAAGGTCACCGGACGCGCGATGGGCGCGGTGCTGCACTCCAACGTCGGCCTGATGCACGCGTCGATGGCCATCTTCAACGCGTGGTGCGATCGCATTCCCGTGCTGCTGCTCGGCGCCACCGGGCCAGTGGACGCGGCGCGCCGTCGTCCGTGGATCGACTGGATCCACACCGCGGCCGACCAGGGCGCGCTGGTGCGGGATTATACGAAGTGGGACAACCAGCCGGCATCCCTCCCTGCCGCGGTCGAGGCGCTGCTGCGCGCCATGCAGATGGCGCAGACGCCGCCCTGCGGCCCGGTGTACGTGAACCTCGACGCGGCGCTGCAGGAGGCGCCGCTCGCCGCGATTCCGCCGCTGCCCGACCCTGCCCGCTATGCGCCGGCGCGCGCGCTGGTGCCCGACCCGGGCCAGCTCGACGCGCTGGCGGGGCGCCTGACGGCGGCACGCCGCCCGGTCGTCCTCATGGGACGCGTCGCGCCGACCGAGGCGGCATGGCGCGACCGCGTGGCGCTGGCGGAGCGGCTCGGCGCGCGGGTAATCACCGACCTCAAGATGCCGGCCGCGTTTCCGACGGCGCATCCGTTGCATGCGGGACCGCCCGGCAACTTCCTCGCGCCCGGCTGCGCCGCCATTCTCCAGGCGGCCGATCTCATACTGGCGCTGGACTGGTACGACCTCGCCGGGACGCTGAAGCAGGCAGGCGGCGCCGATCCGATGGCGGCGCACGTGGTCAATGTGTCGCCCGATGCCATCGTGCATCGCGGATGGAGCATGGATCACCAGGCGTTGCCGCCGGCGGACGACTACTGGCTGTGCGCACCCGACGCGCTGGTGGCGCCGCTGCTCGCACGCATCCCGTCCCGCGCTTACTCGGCGCCCGCCGCGGTGCCGCCGCCGGTGCCGCCGCCGGTGGCGCCAGTCGCCACCGCCGTGTCGATCAGGGCGTTGGCCGACGCGCTCAACGAGGTTGCCGCCGGCCGGTCGATCTGCCTCACGCGCGTGCCGCTGGGGTGGCACGGCGCCTACCGCGACTTCGCCGGGCCGCTCGACTATCTCGGGCTCGAAGGCGGCGGCGGCGTCGGCGCCGGGCCGGGCATCACCATCGGCGCCGCGCTGGCGCTGCGCGACACCGGCCGCCTGCCGGTGGCGATCATGGGCGACGGCGACTTCCTGATGGGCGTGACGGCCATCTGGACCGCCGCCCACTATGGGCTGCCGTGCGTCATCCTGGTCGCGAACAACCGCTCGTTCTACAACGACGAGGTTCATCAAGAGCGCGTCGCGCGCACACGCGGCCGGCCGGTCGACAACAAGTGGATCGGCCAGCGCATCGACGCACCCGACATCGACCTTGCCGCCATGGCGCGGGCGCAGGGCGCCGTCGCGCTCGGGCCGGTGCACGACCTGGCCGACCTGCGGCCGGCCATCGCGGCGGCGTTCGCGGCGGCGGATGGCGGCGCGGTGTGCGTCGTGGACGTGCGCGTGCTCGCCGGGTACGACGCCAATCCGAGCGGTCCGGTGAGCCACCAGCGCTGACGTCCGGCGTGTCTTTCACAGCGAAAGCCAGCATGCCCACCATCGGCAACGACGCGAGCGCGGAGAGCGTGCACCAAGGCCATCCGCCCGCTCACCGCGACCTCTATTACGGCGGGGCGTGGCAGGCGCCGCACGGCGGCTATCTCGACACGCTCGATCCGTCGACCGGGCGCTCGCTCGGCCGCGCGGCGGAGGCGGACGAACAGGACATCGCGGCGGCGGTCGCCGCCGCAGACGCGGCGTTCGCGGGCTGGCGGGACTTGAAGCCGCTCGAGCGTGCGGCCGTCGTGCGGGCGATCGCGGCGACGCTGCGTGAGCACGCCGGCGAGCTCGCGCTCCTGGACGCGCGCAACGGCGGCAACCCGGTCGCCGAGATGGGCCGCGACGTGCTCGCCGCAGCCGCGCAGCTCGACTACTTCGCCGGGCTCGCGCTCGAGCTCAAGGGCGAGACCATTCCGATGGGCCGCGACGCCGTCGATTTCACCGTGCGCGAGCCGTTCGGCGTCTGCGCGCGCATCGTCGCGTACAACCACCCGCTGATGTTCACGGCGGCGAAGATGGGGCCACCGCTGGTGGCCGGCAACACCGTGGTCATGAAGCCGCCGCAGCAGGCGCCGCTCTCGTCGTACCGGATGATGGAGCTGATCGGCAGCCTCGCGCCGCCGGGCGTGATCAACCTCGTCACCGGCGGAGCGGCGTGCGGCGCGGCGCTGGTCGCGCATCCGCGCGTGCCGCGCATCTCGCTCATCGGCAGCGTGCAGACCGGCCGCGCGATCGCGGCGGCCGCGGGGGCGCGGCTCAAGCACGTGACGCTCGAGCTCGGCGGCAAGAACGCCTGCGTGATCTATCCGGACGCAGACGTCGACCGCGCGATCGCCGGCGCGGTGGCGGGCATGAACTTCACCTGGTGCGGTCAGTCGTGCGGGTCGACCTCGCGGCTGTTCGTGCACGAGTCGATCCACGACCAGGTGGTGGCCGGCGTGCTCGATGGCGTACGCCGCTTCGTGCCGGGTCCGCCCACCGATCCGGCCACCACCATGGGCGCCATCATCTCGCGCGCCCAGCACGAGAAGGTGCTGTCGTACATCGCGCTGGGTCGCGCCGAAGGCGCCACGCTTGCGGCGGGGGGACGCGTGCCGGACGACGCCAACCTCGTCGGCGGATGGTTCGTCGAGCCGACGGTCTTCACCGGCGTCACGCAGGCGATGCGCCTCGCGAACGAGGAGATCTTCGGTCCCGTGCTGGCGGTGCTGCGCTGGAGCGACGAGGAAGCGCTGTGGCGGGACGTCAATGCCGTCGAGTACGGACTGTCGTGCTCGATCTGGACGCGCAGCCTGTCCACCGCGCATCGCGCAGCCGCCCGGGCCGAGGCCGGCTTCGTCTGGATCAACCACACCGGCGCCCACTTCATCGGCGTGCCGTTCGGCGGCTACAAGCAGTCCGGGCTCGGCCGCGAGGAGTCCTTCGACGAGCTCCTGAGCTATACGCAGGTGAAGAACGTGCACATCGCGCTGTAATTCCTTACTTCTTCCGAACCACGGATGAACTCATGCCCCCCGGCACCCGCTACACCCTGGAAGTATCGCCCCGCATTCCCGCGCGGCTCGCGCGACTGTCCGACCTGGCCGGCAACCTCTGGTACAGCTTCGACCGGCCGACGCGAGCGCTCTTCGCGCGCCTGCATCCGGCGCTGTGGGATGCGGTGGGGCATAACCCGAAGGCGATGCTGAAGCGCCTCGACGAGGACCGGCTCACCGCGGCGGCCGCCGATCCGGTCTTCCTCGACAACTTCAATCGCGTGCTGTCGGGGTTCGACAGCTACATGACCGAGCCGCCGGCGCGGCAGGCGCGCGAGCCGGCGGGTCCGCCCGGCGTGATCGCCTAGTTCTGCGCGGAGTTCGGCCTGCACGAAAGCCTGCCGATCTACTCCAGTGGGCTCGGCATCCTCGCCGGCGATCATTGCAAGGCCGCGAGCGATCGACGGCTGCCCTTCGTCGCGGTTGGCCTGCTGTACCGGCAGGGCTACTTCGTCCAGACGGTCGATCTCGAGGGCAACCAGCGCGCCGAATACGTCGACTCCGACTTCGGCGACCTGCCGATCTCCCCGGCGCGGACGGCCGACGGAATGCTGCTGGTCATCGATGTGCACCTGGCTGCGCGCACGGTGCGGGCCAAGGTCTGGCAGGCGCAGGTCGGCCACGTCACGCTCTACCTTCTCGACACGGCCGTCGAGACGAACTCGGAAGCCGATCGCGCGATCACGCATCGGCTGTACGGCGGCGATTCGGCGACGCGGCTCGAGCAGGAGATCGTGCTCGGCGTGGGCGGGGCCCGCGCGCTCGCGGCGCTTTCGATCCAGCCCGCCGCGTGGCACATCAACGAGGGCCACGCGGCGTTCCTGGTGATCGAGCGGGCGCGCGGCATGATGCAGTACGGGCTCGCCTTCGACGCCGCGCTCGAGGCGGTTGCCGCGAGTACGGTGTTCACGACGCACACGCCGGTGCCGGCCGGGCACGACCACTTCCAGGATTCGCTCATCGGTCCCTACCTCGAGCCGCTCGCGCGCTGGCCGAGCAGGTCGGCGCGCATTCGGCGACGCGCAGCGCGGCCACCCTCGACGGCGCGGACCTCTCCGGCGAGTACGTGCTGCTCGAGGCCATGAACACGCGCTTCGTCGGACCGAACCTGTTCCTTGCGCCCGATGCGCATCCGGGCGACGGCCTGCTCGACGTCATCACCGTGGCCGAGGACGCGCGCGATGCATTTCGCAGCCATCTCGCGAGCTGGCGTCGCGGCGCCCTGCGAGCGCCCGATTGGCCGGCGCGGCGCGGCCGCCGGCTGACGCTGCAATGGACGGGGTTTCCGTTGCATCTCGACGACCGCCGCTGGCCGGACGCGAAGCGTTTGCCACCGGCGGCAGGCGGCCCGCCGGTGCAGGTCGACCTCGCAATGCGCCACGCCGCGCTCGAGTTCCTCGCGCCTGCCGACACGGCGCATCCGGCGCTCGCCTAGGGCTCGCGTCGCGCCGGCGTGCATGGGCAGGACCGGGACCTCCTTCCGGGGCTTCACACGGGGCGCGCCGCTCGGCGGCGCGCGCTCGCGGCGGGCCACTGCGCGACCAGGTGCTCGACCAGCGGCAGCATGTCCGCGGGCGTGGCGACGCACAGCTGCGCCCGGCTCGCGTCCCGCCCGCCGACCTGCACGCCCAGCACCTGCTCGTGCGGCAGCTCGAAGACGTGCTCGTCCGTGTCGTCGTCGCCCGCGTACAGCGCGGTGCTCGTGCCCATGGCGTCGAGGAGCTCGCGCAGCGCGTCGCCTTTCGTCAGCGCGCCCGGCGGAAGCAGGTTCACCACGCACTTGCCGTCGATCACGCGCGCCGGCGGGGCGAGCGGTGCAATTCGTTGCGCGATGAGCGCCCTCGCGGCCGCGTGGCTTTCAGCATGGCGATAATGCAGCGACAGCGAATAGCGCTTGTCCTCGACGAGCACGCCGGCATCGCGCAACGAGGGGCCGCCCGCCGACTCCAGCGCCCGCCGCCACGCAGCGGTGATCTCGCCCAGAACCGCCATGCGCGACTCGAACCCGGGCAGGCCTTCCACGCCGTGGTTGCCGAGCACATGGTCCGGCGTGAACGCCGTCATCCGCTGCGCATCGGCGCGGCTGCGGCCGGTCAGGATCGCGACCGGCGCCACCGCGGCGAGTCGTGCGAGTGCGGCCTGCAGCGGCGCGGGGATGCAGGCGGCGTCGGGCTGCTCCACGAGGGGCGCCAGCGTGCCGTCGATGTCGAAGGCGAGCAGCGGCGCTCCGGCGAGAAAGCGCGCGATCGTCGCCCGTCCCTGCCGGCCGAGGGCCGCGATCATGCCGGCGATCGGCGCGCCGCGCGCGCCGCCTCGCCCTGCGCGCGCAACGCGTCGAGCGACGCACCGGGGGTGAGCGCCTGCGAATCGAGCAGCACGTGCAACAGCGCCGGCGATCGCGCCGCGCAGGCACGCGCGAAGGCCGGCATGAATTCCGCGGTGGTGCGCACTGTCTCGCCGCAGGCGCCATAGGCACGCGCAAGCGCTGCGAAGTCCGGATTGACGAGGTCCGTGCCGACAACCCTCTCGGGGTAGTGGCGCTCCTGGTGCATCCGGATGGTTCCGTACATGCGGTTGTCGATCACCACGAACACGACGTTCAGGCCGTACTGCACCGCGGTGGCGAGCTCCTGGCCGTTCATGAGGAAGCAGCCGTCGCCGTTCCACGAGACCACTGTTCGATCGGGGTGTACCACCTTCGCGGCGATCGCGGCGGGCACGCCGTAGCCCATCGATCCGGAATAGGGCGCGAGCTGCGTGTGGAGCCGACGATAGCGGAAGCCGCGATGCAGCCACGCCGTGTAGTTGCCGGCGCCGTTGGCGAGGATCGCATCGTCGGGAAGCGCGTCATCGAGCGCGCGGACGATGGCACCCAGGTCCACGGCGCCGGGCGCCGGACCGGTCACGCGCCAAGCCTCGAATTCGCGGCGCGCCTGGGTGGCCCGCTCATGCCAGGTCGGGTGGCCGAGACCGGCGGGGTCGAGCGCGCGCAGGAATTCGCCCGGTGTGGCCACCAGCCCCACCGCCGGCTGGAATACGCGGCCGATCTCCTCCACGCCCGGAAGCACGTGGATGAGTCGCTGCCGCGGGACCGGCGGCAGGAGCAGCGTGTAGCCCGATGTGGTCATCTCGCCGAGCCGCTCACCGATGACGAGCAGCACGTCGGCGTCGCGCACGCGCGCCGCGAGGGCCGGGTTGATGCCGATGCCCACGTCGCCCGCATAGCTCGGATGGCGATGGTCGAACAGGTCCTGGTGGCGGAATGCGCATGCGACCGGCATTCCGGTCTGCTCGGCGAACGCGCGCAGCGCCGCGCACGCCGCCTCGTCCCAGCGGCGCCCGCCGACGACGCACAGCGGCGCGCGCGCGCCGGCCAGCAGCGCCCGAGCCTGCGCGAGGGCCGCCAATGGGGGCGCGATGTCGAGCGCGTCCACGCGCGGGGCGATCGTCGCCTCGGCCCGGTCGGTGAGCACATCCTCAGGCAGCGCGAGCACGACCGGCCCGGGCCGGCCCGCAAGGGCGCGCCGAAACGCCTGCGCCATGTACTCGGGAATGCGCTCCACCCGGTCGACCTGCGCGACCCACTTGGCGCTGCTGCCGTACATGCGCCGATAGTCGATCTCCTGGAACGCCTCGCGGTCGAGGGCGTCAGTGCCCACCTGCCCGACGAGCACGACGAGGGGAGTCGAATCCTGCGCGGCCGTGTGGATGCCCACCGCAGCGTTCGACGCGCCCGGCCCGCGCGTCACCAGCACGACGCCGGGACGGCCGGTGAGCTTGCCGTAGGCCTCGCCCATGTACGCGGCGCCGCCCTCGTGCCGGCACACGATGAAGCGCAGCCGGTCCGCGACGTCGTGCAGCGCGTCGAGCACCGCAAGGTAGCTCTCGCCGGACACGCCGAACGCCAGCGTGACCTCCTGCGCGAGCAGGCTGGCGACGACGAGCTCGCCGCCGGTTCGTGTCGCCATCGACTGCTGCTCCACCCGAAGGATGTGGCGATTCTACGCGAGCGCGTCGCGGCGCCCAGCGGGGCGCGGACCGGGACGCGACGCCTGCGGCACCGGACGAACCGGCCACGCCGCCCTATAATCGCCGGCGGCGCGAAGGCGCCTCGCCCGATGCTCGACGATCCGACCCTGCACGCCGCCACGCTGTTCGCCGCCATCGCGCTGATCCTGACGTTGGTGGCGTTCGCCTTCGGCACGACCCGCCGGCGCGGCCTGTTGCCGATGCTCGCGGTCGTGCTGGCGGGGCTCGTGCTGCTGATGACGCGCGAGCGCATGCTCGGCCTGTTCGAGAGCCCAAGCACGGCGGTGGTGCTGCGCGAGATCGGGCTCGGCGTGCTCGCCCTGGGCTTCATCCGCATCGCGGTGCTGTTCGTGTTTCAGACGCTGCTCGCGCGGCGCGGCATCCCGAAGATACTCGACGACTTCGTCATCGCGCTCGCGCTGGTGGCCTACGGCATCTTCCGGCTCAACGCGATCGGCGTGAACCTGACGGGCATCATCACGACTTCCGCGGTGATCACCGGCGCCCTCGCGTTCTCCGCCAACGAGACGCTCGGCAACCTGTGGGGCGGCATCGCGATCCAGGTGGAGAAGACCTGCCGGATCGGCGACTGGGTGCGCATCGACACGATCACCGGGCAGGTCGTGAGCATCCGCTGGCGCTACATGGCGATTGCCACCAACGCCAACGAGACGATCGTGATCCCCAACTCGAACGTGATGAAGAACCGCATCACGGTCATTGCGCGCCGCGGCGAGGAATCGCATCCGTGGGTCCGCTACCTGCCATTCGAGCTCGAGTACGACCATTCGCCGGAGCAGGTGATCACCGGGCTCGAGCGCGCGTTCGCGGATGCCGAGATCCCCAACGTCGGCCGCAACCCGGCCCCGCGCGTCGGCTGCACGTCGTTCGCCGAGAGCGGCATCGAGTACGCGGTTTCGTACGCGCTGATCGACCCGTCGCAATACTGGCGCACCGACTCGTCGGTCCGCATCCACCTGTATGCGGCGCTGGCGCGCTTCGGCCTGGGCATCCCGTATCCGCGCCGCGTGATCGAGACACGGCCGGACACGCGGCCGGAGGAGGCGGAGCGGGAGCACGTCGAGCGCCTCGCCGCGCTGCGCCACAGCGACCTTTTTGCAGCGCTCACCGAGGACGAGCAGGAAGCGCTCACGCCCGCGCTAGCCGCGTGTCTCTATGCCGGCGGCGACGTGATCTTTCGCGCCGGCGAGACCGCCGACTCGCTCTATCTCCTGTCGCGGGGCGCGGTGCGCGTCGTGGGCGAGGACAAGGGCAACCGCTTCGACCTGGCGCGCGTCACCGCGCCTTCCTATTTCGGCGAGATGGGGCTATTGCTCGGCCAGCCGCGCTTCGCCACGGTGCTGGCGGACGGCGAGGCGCTCTGCTACCGGCTCGATCGACAGGGCTTCGACGCGGTCCTGCAGGCGCGTCCCGAGCTCGCCGGGACGCTCGCGAAGGTGCTGGCGCAGCGGCAGGCGGAGAACGACGCGACGCTGAAGGCGCTCGACGCCGAATCGCGCGCGCGTCACGCGGTCGGCCGTGCCTCCGAGCTGATGCGGCGCATCCAGCAGTTCTTCGTGCTCGACCCCGGCCACCCCGGCGCGCCGCGCCGCGTCGCGAACGCGCCGCCCCCCGCCGACCCGCCCCGCAGCTAGGTCCCCTCGGCGTGGAGACGCGTGCCGTGCACGCGTGCTAGCCGCGCACGCCGGCCACGATCTCCTCCCGGCGCAGCGCGAACACGCTGTCGTCCGACGAGTCGGTGGCGAGCCACATGAACGGCAGGCGTGGAAAGGCCGCTTCGGCCGCCTCCCGGTTGTGGCCGACCTCGACGATGAGCATGCCGTCCGGGTTCAGGTGACGCGGCGCTTCGCCCAGGATCGTCCGGACGGCGTCCATGCCGTCCTCGCCACCGGCGAGCGCAAGTGCCGGCTCGTGCCGGTATTCCGCGGGCAGCTCGGCCATCGCCATGCTCGTGACGTACGGCGGGTTGCTGATGATCACGTCGTAGCTCTTGTCGGCGAGGTTGCTGAACAGGTCCGAGCGGATGAGGTTCACGCGGCCCGCCAGCCCGTAGTCGCTCACGTTGCGCTGCGCCACTGCGAGCGCGTCGGACGACAGGTCGACCGCGTCGACATCGGCCTCGGGATAGGCGTGCGCGAGCAGGATGGCCAGACAGCCCGAACCCGTGCAGAGGTCCAGCGCGCTCGCGACCCGGCCCGGGTCGCCGACCAGGGGCGCGAGGCCGTCAGGCAGGAGCTGCGCGATGAACGAACGCGGCACGATCACGCGCTCGTCGACGTAGAACCGGAACTCGCCGAGCCACGCTTCACGTGTCAGATACGCGGCGGGGACGCGCTCGTCGATGCGTCGGCCGAACAGCGCGGCCAAGTCGGCGCGCTCGGCGTGCGTGAGGCGTGCGTCCAGGAACGGCTCCAGCCGGTCGAGAGGCAGGTGCAATGCGTGGAGCAGCAGGTAGGCCGCCTCGTCATAGGCGTTCGTCGTGCCGTGGCCGAAGGCCAGGCGCGCCGCGCCGAACCGCGAGACGGCCCAGCGCAGCCAGTCGCGCACGGTATCGAGCTCGGGGGGCGCGGTCATGGCATCAATCGCTCGAGGATGCCCCGGTAGATCGCCGCCAGCGGCTCGAGCTCCGCCACCGCCACGCGCTCGTTCAACCGGTGGATCGTCGCGTTGACTGGGCCCAGCTCCACGATCTCGGCGCAGATGTCGGCGATGAAACGGCCGTCCGAGGTCCCGCCTTCGGTCGACAGCCGCGGGACCACGCCGGCGACCGCTGCGATCGCCGCGCTCGCGACGTCGACCAGCCGGCCGGGCGGCGTGAGGAACGGCTTGCCGTGCGATGTCCAGGTGAGCGTGCCGTCGAGTGCGTGCCGCGCGAGTACGCTGCGGAGCCGCTCCTCGAGCGAGACGCGCGTGCTGGCGGTCGAGTAGCGGAAATTGAACATCACTTCCAGCGTGCCGGGGATGACGTTGCCGGCGCCCGTGCCGGAGTGGATGTTCGAGCACTGCCACGTGGTGGCCGGAAAGGACGCATTGCCCTCGTCCCAGCGAGTGTCGGCAAGCTCGGCCAGCACCGGCGCGGCAAGGTGGATCGGGTTGCGCGACAGGTGCGGGTAGGCGATATGGCCCTGGAGGCCGTTCACGACCAGCGTCCCGGAGAGCGTTCCGCGGCGTCCGTTCTTGATCATGTCGCCGAGCTGCCCGACTGACGACGGCTCGCCCACGACGCAGTAATCGAGGCGCTCGCCACGCGCGGCGAGCGCCTCGACCACGCGCGCCGTGCCGTCCACCGACGGGCCTTCCTCGTCGGACGTGATGAGCAACGCGATCGACCCGCCCGCTTGCGGACGCGCCGCGACGAACGCCTCGATCGCCGTCACGAAGGCGGCCACGGAGCTTTTCATGTCCGCCGCCCCGCGCCCGTACAGGAAGCCATCGCGCAACGTCGGCACGAACGGGTCGGAGTGCCATTGCTCGACCGGCCCGGTGGGCACCACGTCGGTATGCCCGGCGAAGCACAGCACGGGACCCGCCGTGCCGCGGCGCGCCCACAGGTTCGTCACGCCGTTGCGGCTGGAGGTCTCGCACGCGAAGCCGAGCGGGGCGAGCCGCGCGCGCAGGAGCGCCTGGCAGCCGGCGTCGTCGGGCGTGATCGAGCGGCGCGCGATCAGCTCACGCGCGAGGTCGAGGGTGGGAGTGGCCGCGGCGTCCATCGGCCGATGGTAGCAACAATGGCGCCGGCCAGCCCGCGCGGCGGGGCCGGCGAGCGCCTAGTTGGTGCGCTCGAGCATCTCGGGATTGATGGTCATCGACGCGAAGTCGGCGGCCATCGTGTGCTTCGTATTGCCGTGCTCGTCCTCCTCCATCGAGTCGACGCGCGCCGTTGGACTGTTCTGGTTGATCAGCCAGGCGAGATTGGTGGGCGAGTCGCAGCCGGTCATCGCCTCGTCGTACGAGATCACGCCGTCGAGGTACAGGCGGCACAGCGCCTGCTCGAAGGTCTGCGAGCCCGGATAGAGGGATTGCTCCATCGCCTCCTTGATCTGCGGGAACTCGCCGTTCTTGATGAGCTCCGCGATCAGCGCCGTGTTGAGCAGGATCTCGACCGCCGGCTGCTGCTGGCCCTCGCTGTTGCGGATCAGGCGCTGGCAGACGATCGCGCGCAGTCCGATGGACAGGTCGGACAGCACCGCCGAGCGGGCGTCGTACGGGAACAGGTTGATGATCCGCGACAGCGCGTGGTAGCTGTTGTTCGCGTGGATCGTGGACAGGCACAGGTGGCCGGTGAGCGTGTGGACCAGCGCGGCCTGCATCGTCTCCTTGTCGCGGATCTCGCCCACCATGATGAGGTCGGGCGCCTCGCGCAGCGCATTCTGCAGCGCCAGGTGATAGCTCTGCGTGTCGACCCCGATCTCGCGCTGGTTCACCAGGCTCATCTTGTGCTCGAACAGGTATTCGATCGGGTCCTCGAGGGTCAGGATGTGGCCCGACCGGTTGCTGTTGCGGTAGTCGATCATCGCGGCGAGGGTGGTGGACTTGCCCGAGCCGGTCGCGCCCGCGACCAGCACCAGGCCGCGTTTCTCCATCACGATGTCGAGCAGCACCTTGGGCAGCTTGAGCGCCTCGAACGGCGGCACGTTGCTGCGCACGTAGCGGATGACCAGGGAGATCGTGCCGCGCTGGCGGAAGATGTTGACCCGGAAGTTGCCGACCGCGCGGTCGAGGTGCGAGAGATTCATCTCCTTCTCGTTCTCGAACTCGCGGGCCTGTTCCTTGCTCATCAGGTCGTAGGCGATCTTGCGGACCGTCTCGACGTCCATCGGCTGGGTGGAAACCGGGGCGACCACGCCGTTGACCTTGAGATTGATGGGCGCGCCGCATGAGATGAACAGGTCCGACGCCTGCTTGTCGGCCATCAGCTTGAAGAGACGATCGAGATACATGGCGAGCCTTCGCGGCTAGAATACGGGCCCGGCGCTGCGACGAGGCCGGCGGTTCCTATGATAATGTCATGAATTCGCGGTGAATTCAAAATCCCCGGCCAAGCGGTTCGCCGCGGGCGGCCGCGGTCACGCGGTCGCCCCGCGACCTAGCCCTCGCGCCACCCGACCCCACCCATGCTCGCGATCATCGGCGGCTCCGGGCTGACCCGACTGTCCACCCTCGCGGTGGCCCATCGCGAAGTGGTGCGCACGCCCTACGGTGACCCGTCGGCAGCGCTGCTGTTCGGCCAGATCGCCGACCGCGACGCCATCTTCCTGGCCCGCCACGGGCATGGCCACACGATCCCGCCGCATCGGGTCAACTACCGCGCCAACCTGTGGGCACTGCGGGAGCGGGGCGCCGCTGCCGTGCTCGCGGTGGCGTCCGTCGGAAGCATCGCCGGTGCGCGGCCCGGCGACTTGGTCCTGCCCCATCAGATCATCGACTACACGGCCGGGCGCGCGCAGACATTCTTCGACGGCGGCGACCAGCAGGTGGTGCACGTCGACTTCACCCATCCGTACGACGCTGCGCTGCGCGCGGTGTGCGTGGCCGCGGCGCAGGCAGGCGGCATCCCGATGGCCGACGGGGGCGTTTACGGCGCGGTCGACGGGCCGCGCCTCGAGACGGCCGCGGAGATCGACCGGATGGAGCGGGACGGCGCCACCCTGGTTGGAATGACGGGGATGCCGGAAGCGGCGCTCGCACGCGAACTGGAGCTGCCCTACGCCGCGGTCTGCGTCGTGGTCAACCATGCCGCCGGGCGGGGCGACAGCGCGGCGCAGATCTCGATGGAAGGGATCGCGGCGGTGCTCGAGACGGCCATGGACAAGGTGCGCGCGCTGCTGGACCACGTGGTACCTCGCGTTCAACCCCGGAGGATCGCCGCATGATCCGTACCGTGCTCCGGATGGGCGATCCCCGCCTCCTCGAGCGCTCGCAGGAGGTCGCACGCTTCGCGACCCCCGAGCTGCAGGCGCTCCTGTCCGACCTGCGCGACACCATGTGCGACCTCAATGGCGCGGGCCTCGCCGCGCCGCAGATCGGCGTGCTCGCCCGCGTGGTGATCTTCGGCGTCGAGCGCAATGAGCGCTATCCCGACGCCGAGCCCGTGCCCTATACGGAGCTCGTCAATCCGGTGATCACTCCGCTCACCGACGAGCTGGAGGATGGCTGGGAGGGCTGCCTGTCGGTGCCGGGGTTGCGCGGCGTGGTGCCGCGCTGGACGCGCATCCGCTACAGCGGCTTCGACCCGCTCGGCCATCCGATAGAGCGCGAGGCCGCCGCTTTCCACGCGCGCGTGGTGCAGCACGAATGCGACCATCTCGACGGCATCTTGTACCCGATGCGGGTACGCGATTTCACGCGCTTCGGCTTCACCGACGTGCTGTTTCCGGACGTCGCCGTGGCCGAGGACTGACGCCCACGCGACGGCGCCGGGTCACACCGCCAGCTCGTCGTAGAGCGTCGTCTCCAGCCGCAGCAGCGCCTGCTCGTCGTGCAGGCGCGCGCCGTCGATCAGGAACACGTCCTCGACCCGCTCGCCCAGGGTATTGATCTTGGCGCTGGCGACATTGACGTTGGCCTTCGCGAGCACGTACGCGATGCGCGCGAGCAGCCCCGCGCGGTCCCCCGCCACGACCTCCAGGATGTAGTGCGTCCCCTTGTCGTCGGGGAAGATGCGGATCTCGGGCGTGAGCGGGAAATGGCGCAGGTGTCGCGAGATGCGACCTTCGGCCGGCGGCGCGACGGGTTGCGGATCGCGCAGCAGCTCCGACAGCTCGTGCTCGACATACTGGATCGTCTCGCGGTACGCCGCATTCGGGTTGCCGGGGTCGTGCACTACGAACGTGTCGAGCGCGAAGGCGTGCCACGTGGTGTGCACTTTCGCCTCGAGGATGGAGAGGCCCGTGCGTCCGAGGAAGCCGCAGATGCGGGCGAAGAGCTCGCGCTGGTCGGGCAGGTACGCGAGCACCTGGAGGCCGGCGCCGCCCCGCGCCAGGCGCGCCTTCACGACGGGCGCGCGTCCCGTCACGCGCCAGTAGAGGTGGCGGGCGTGCCAGCCGATCTCCTCGGCCGTATGCCGCTGGAAGTACGGCATGTCGAGGTGGCGCCACAGCGCCTGCTCCGCGCCGTCCGGCACCGCGTACAGGCGCAGGAGCCGCTGCGCCTCTTCCTGCCGCGTGCGCATGCTGTCGTGCAGGGTCAGGCCCGGCGAGTCGGCGCGAAGCGCCAGGCGCGTGGCATGGAACAGGTCTTCCAGGAGCTTGGCTTTCCAGGCGTTCCACACCGTCGGGCTCGTGCCCCGGATGTCGGCGACCGTCAGCAGGTAGAGGGCGATCAGCCGGCGCTCGTCGCCGACCCGCACCGCGAACGCCCGCACGACCGCAGGGTCGGTGAGGTCCTGCTTCTGCGCGGTGGCCGACATCGTCAGGTGCTCGGCGACGAGCCACGCCACCAGGCTGGTGTCCTCCGCGCCGAGGCCCTGCTGCAGGCAGAAGCGGCGCGCCTCGCGTGCGCCGAGCGAGGAATGGTCGCCGCCGCGGCCCTTGGCGATGTCGTGGAACAGGCCGGCCAGGTAGAGGATCTCCTTGCGTTCGACGTCGGCGATGAGCCGCGAGCACAGCGGATATTCGTGCGCATGCTGGGGCTCGGTGAAGCGGCGCAGGTTGCGGATCACCATCAGGATGTGCTCGTCGACGGTGTACACGTGGAAGAGGTCGTGCTGCATCTGCCCGACAATGCGGCCGAACGCCGGGAGGTACTGCCCGAGCAATCCATACAGGCTCATCCGGCGCAGCGCGTGGGTGAGGCCGCGGGGCTCGCGAAACACCTGCAGGAAGCGCTCGCGATTGGCCGGCTCGCGGCGGAAGCGGACATCGACCCGGTGGCGGCTGCGCCACATGGCGCGCAGCGTGGCCGCGGACATGCCCTTCAGCGTTGCGTCGCGCTGGACCATCAGGATGGCGTCGAGCATCGCGGCCGGGCGGCGGTCGAACAGCGTCGGGTCGCGCAGGTCGAGCAACTCGTCGACGCGCTGGAACTCGTTGTCCATCGCGATGGGCGCGGTCGCCGCCGGATGCAGGCGCGCGTGCAGGTTCTGCAGCAGGATCGTGCTCGTCTGCCGAACCAGCTTGGCCGCCCGGTAGTAGCGCTGCATGAGCTGCTCGCTGGCGCGGCGCGCCGGCGCATCGGCCAGGCCGAGCTGGCGGGCGAGCGCCGCCTGCTGGTCGAAGACGAGCCGGTCCTCGCGCCGGCCGGCCAAATAATGCAGCCGGACCCGCAGCGCGCCGATCAGGCGCTCCTGGCGCGACAGGGCGCGCGCCTCCGCCATGGTCATCAGGCCATGGCGGGCCAGCTCGCGCCACGTGTGCCCGAGGCCCGCCGCGCGCGCGATCCAGATGACCGTCTGAAGGTCGCGCAGTCCGCCCGGGCTTTCCTTGACGTTCGGCTCGAGGTTGTACGCCGCGTCGTGGTACTTGAGGTGGCGCTGCTGCTGCTCGAGCGCCTTGGCGGCGTAGAACGCGGCCGGATGCATCGCGGCGTCGAACGAATGCACGAACTGGTTGAACAGCGCGCGCGAGCCGGCCAGGTGACGATGCTCGAGCAGGCTCGTGCGCACCGTCACGTCGGCGCGCATCTCCGTCTCGCATTGGGCGACGGTGCGCACCGCGTGGCCGACCTCGAGCCCAACGTCCCACAGGAGCGTCACGAAACGCTCGAGCCCCGCATCGCGCACCGGATCGGGCTCCGGAGGCAGCACCACCAGCACGTCGACGTCGGAATGGGGGAAGAGCTGGCCCCGCCCGTAGCCGCCCACGGCGACCAGCGAGGCCTCGCCCGCGACGTCCGCCGCGCGCCACGCGGCGACCACGATGCCGTCGGTGAGGCGGGCGAGCGCGCGCAGGAGCGCCGGCGTGTCGGGCCGCGCAAAGAAGGCCGCACGGATCGTGGCGCGACCATCGCGCAGCGCGTCGCGCCACGCGACGACGGCCGCGGGCATGACCGCCGCGCCGGCCGGCGGAGCCACCGCCGCGGACGTTGCGCTCATCGCCGCATGGAGTGTGCCGTCAGGCCGGCGGCGGAGGCGGGGTGCCGGCCGACTGCGTGAGGATCTCGAAGCCTTCGGGCGTGACCAAAACGGTGTGCTCCCACTGCGCGGACAGGGAATGATCGGCGGTGACGATCGTCCAGCCGTCGGCGAGGCAGCGGATGCCCGGCCGTCCCGCGTTGATCATCGGCTCGATCGTGAAGATCATGCCGGCCTGCAGCTTGAGGCCCGTGCCGGCGCGCCCGTAGTGGAGCACCTGCGGCTCCTCGTGGAACTGCCGCCCGATGCCATGCCCGCAGAACTCGCGCACCACCGAGAAGCCGTGGCCTTCCGCATAACGCTGGATCGTCGCGCCAATGTCGCCCAGATGCGCGCCCGCCTTGACCGCGCGGATGCCGCGCCACATCGACTCGTAGGTGACCTCGATGAGGCGCCGCGCCTGGATCGAGCTGCGCCCGACGGTGAACATGCGGCTGGTATCGCCGTGGTAGCCGTCCTTGATGACGGTCACGTCGATGTTGACGATGTCGCCGTCCTTGAGCTTCTTCTCGCCCGGGATGCCGTGGCACACGACGTGGTTGACCGATGTGCAGAGCGACGCGGGATACGGCAAATGGCCGGGCGGCGCGTAGTCGAGCGTCGCGGGAATCGTGTGCTGCACGTCCACCATGTAGGCGTGGGCGAGGCGGTCGATCTCCTGCGTCGCGATCCCGGCCTGGACGTGCGCGGTGAGATAGTCGAGGAGCTCGGAGGCGAGGCGGCCGGCCTCGCGCATGCCGGCGATGTCGGCGTCGCTCTTGAGGGTCACGGACATGGCATGGCCGGCGCCGGGCGCTGCAGCGGATCGGTTCGGTGCGCCGGAGAGGTCATCAGGCACGCAGGAGCTCGTTGAGGCTCGTCTTGGCACGGGTCTTCGCGTCGACCTGTTTCACGATCACCGCGCAATACAGGCTGTGCGTGCCGTCGGCGGCCGGCAGGTTTCCGGCGACCACCACCGACCCGGCGGGCACGCGGCCGTAGGTGACGGAGCCCGTCGCGCGATCGTAGATGCGCGTGCTCTGGCCGAGGTACACGCCCATGCCCAGTACGGCGTTCTCCTCCACGATCACGCCCTCGACCACTTCCGAGCGCGCGCCGATGAAGCAGTGGTCCTCGATGATGGTCGGATTCGCCTGCAGCGGCTCGAGCACGCCGCCGATGCCCACTCCCCCCGACAGATGCACGTTGCGTCCGATCTGCGCGCACGAGCCGACCGTCGCCCACGTATCCACCATCGTGCCCTCGTCGACGTACGCGCCGACGTTGACGTACGAGGGCATCAGCACCACGTTGCGGGCGATGTAAGCCCCGCGGCGCGCGACCGCGGGCGGCACCACGCGCACGCCCGCCGCCGCGAACGCCGCGTCGTCGTAGTGCGCGAATTTGGTCGGCACCTTGTCGTAGAAGCGAAAGGGCACCGCCGGACCGGCGAGGCCGATCGCGGCGTTTTCGGCCAGGCGGAACGACAGCAGCACGGCCTTCTTGATCCACTGGTGAGTGACCCACTGCGTGCCGCGCTTCTCGGCCACCCGCAGGCGACCCGCATCGAGCTCGTCGATCACGTGCGCAACCGCCTCGCGCACCCCGGCCGGCGCCTGCGCGGGCGAGAGCTCCGCGCGCGCTTCCCAGGCGGCGTCGATGACCGACGTCAGGTTGTCCATCGCGTCCAAAGCCGCGATTTTACACGGCAGCGCGAGGGCCGCGCGCGCCTTGCTCAGTCGCGCGACTACATCGACTTGAAGCGCGCGGCGAAGGTCCGCGACACGGTGAGCTTCTCGGGGCGATGCCGCAGGGTGATGACCGGCTGGTCGCGCCAGTCCCGCTCTACCTTGGCGATGGCGTGCAGGTTCACGATCGTCGCGCGGTGGATCTGCCAGAAACGCTCCGCGTCGAGCTCGTCGTACAGCTCCCTGATCGGCTTCTTGATGAGGGACTCGCCGTCGGCGGTGACTACCTTGGTGTACTTGTCTTCGGCCTGGAAATACAGGACATCGTCCACCCCGATCATCTGCATCGCATGGCCGAGCGACGCGCGAATCCAGCGCAGGGGGCCGCTCGGCTCGCGCGCGGCGAGGCGCGCAAGGAGCGCGGCGAGGTCGAGGGGAGGATGGGCAACGCGACTCTTGAGCCGTGCGATCACCTTGGCGAGCCGCTCGGCGGTGACGGGCTTCAGCACATAGTCGACCGCTCCCTCCTCGAAGGCCGAGACCGCATACTCGTCGTAGGCCGTGACGAACACCACGTGCGTCCGGCCGTCCAGCGCGCGTGCCACGTCGAGGCCGCTCCGCACCGGCATGCGGATGTCGAGGAAGGCGATGTCCGGGCGCGTCGCTTCGATCAACTCCAGCGCCTGCGCACCGTTTTCGGCTTCGCCGACGAGCGTCAGCTCGGGCCACGCCTCGGCGAGCCGCGCCTTGAGCTGCTCGCGCAGCATGGGTTCGTCTTCGGCGATGAGAGCGGTGGTCAAGCGCGCGCGTCGGTGGCTTCGAACGGCAGCGCCAGCGTCGCGCATGCGCCGCGGGGCTCGTTCGGCGTCAGTGTAAACCGGCCGCGCGACCCGTACAGCGCAGCGAGCCGCTCGCGGACGTTGGACAGCCCGACGCCCGAGCCCGCGCTCGTGGCGCCGGCCGCCAGCCCGCGACCGGTGTCCCCCACGCTGACCATGAGGAGGTCCGCATCACGCCGTGCGGTGACGCTGACCGTCCCGCCGTCGGCCGACGGCTCGATCCCGTGCTTGATGGCGTTCTCCACGAGCGAGATGAGCAGGTTGGGCGGGAACGGATGGTCCGCGAGCTCGGGCGGCACGCGCACGTCGAATCGCAGCCGCGGGCCAAGGCGCATGGCGAGGACGCTCAGGTAGGCGCGCACGAGCTCGGCCTCGCGTCCGAGGGTGGTCGACGGCGCGCGCAACTGGGGCAGCGCCGCACGCAGGTACCCGATCAGATGGCCCAGCAGGCGGCCGGCCTGCGGCGGGTCGGTCTCCGTCAGGTACTGGATGGACGCCAGCGTATTGAACAGGAAATGAGGCTCGACCTGCGCCTGCAGCAGCTTGAGCTGCGCCTCGACGGCCTGGCGCGACAGCAGGTGGCGCTCGGCCTCGGCCATGTGCAGCGCCGCCGTGGCGCGCGTCTCGCGGAACTTCACGTGGAAGATGAGGCTGATCAGCAGCCCGTTGGCCCAGGCGGTGGCTAGGTTGTAGCTGAAGAACGCGGCGCGCTGGCGCACGTAGTCGAACGAATAGCCCTTGAGCACCACGACCATCAGCACCCCGGCCACCGCACCCACGCCGACCGCGGTCATCATCCTGCGGATCGGCCGCGGATGGTCCCACGGCGCCGCCGCGTTCACGCAGTACGCGATCGCCAGCCCATACACCTGCACCGTGAGCAGTGGATGCCAGAACGGCCGCGGATCGTCGATCCACAGCACCGAGGCGATGCCCGTGTTGATGGCGACGATGAGCAGGAGCGTCGGCCACGAGCATTCGAGGCCGCGCCGCCACATCGGGCGGACGGCGGCGGCGGCAGGAAGCGAGGCCATGCGCCGATTGTAGGCAGGCGGCAGCGCGACCGCGCTTCCCCCCGACGAAGCGTCCGGGCGGGTGACGAGGCGTCGCCGGCGCGATCCGGCCGGCCAGCGGTCCGGTCGCGGTCGCGCAAGGGGTGCCCCGCAAGTGCGTCCAAGCACGCTCCGTTGCCGTGGGATACTCACGACACGACGGCTGCGCCGCCCCGATCTGCGGGCGGCGCCGGGAACGCAATGGGATCTGGCTCGACCGGCTGGCAATGATGGCGACACGCGCGCTCCGGGTGGCGGCGGTGCTCGCCGCCGGCG
This sequence comes from Burkholderiales bacterium, assembly GCA_038239945.1. Lineage (GTDB taxonomy): Bacteria > Pseudomonadota > Gammaproteobacteria > Burkholderiales > Casimicrobiaceae > VBCG01. Next base: position 58,682 of record JBBSEG010000006.1, on the reverse strand, counting down.
CGCTGCTTGCGGCGGTGATCGGCTATTGGACCTGGCAGCTGGCCGCACCCGCACCGGTGCACGTGCGTCCTGCGCCGCCCGACGACGCGGTCGCGGCGATCGTCGCGGGCGAGTTGTTCGGCGCAGCGGGCGTGCCCTCGTCGCCTGCGGACGCGCCGGCCAGCGACTCAATCGGCGCGGTCAAGCTGCTGGGCGTGATGGCCGGTCGCGACGGGCGTGGTCATGCGTTGTTCCGCGTGCCGGCCGGGCCGCGGCTGGTGGCCGTGGGCGAGGAGATCGAGCCGGGACTGCGCCTTTCGAGCGTGCGCAACGACGGCGTCGGCGTGCGCGACGGTGGCGTGGAGCGCACGTTGTCACTGCGCCCGGCCGCTGGCGCGCGCGCGCCGCCGGCCGCGCCCGTCGCCGCCGGCACGCCCCTGCGCACGGCGAGCGCGCCCGATCCGGCGCGCCTCAACCTGGCGCCGGCCGGGCCGAAGTGCCAGCCGCCGGTGGGCTTTCGCGGCGAGGTGGTGCGGCTCAACGTCGAGCTCGTCGGCGGCCTCATCACACAGCCGGAGGTGTGGCGCTCGATGGTCGAGCCGTCGGCGGGCGCGCTGGTCGTGCGCGAGACCGCGGGCTTCGGCCAGATGGTCGGCCTGCAGCAGGGCGATCGCATCGAGCAGGCCAATGGCATCGCGCTCACCGTTCCCGAGGACGTGGTCGGCGCCGTCTTGCGCCCGCTCGCCGCCAACCAGCCGGTCCGCTTGTCCGGCAAGCGCAACGGCGCGCCGCGCGAGCTGTGGATCGCGAACGCGGGCTGCGGCGGCTGACGCCCGTTGGTCCGGCCATCGCGCCATGTCGGCTCGAGCGCAGGTGCCACATGGCCAAGCAGCGCGGCGACGTTCTGCAAGGTGTGGCGATGGGCGCGCCGGCGCCCGGCGAGGAGCGCGAGGCGGACGTGGTACGTTTCCTGGGCTTCATGAGCTGAGACGGCGCAGGTGGGTTGCGCCGGATATGAGCCTGGCGTCAACGCATCGCCAGACCTTGCCTCGATCCGGCGATCCGGTCTAACGCGCGCCAGCGGGCGCCAGCCAGTCGAGCAGCCCTAGCGGATGCGCGATCCATCCGGTCGCGGGCCAGTCGTGCGACGTGCCCGATTCGCCGAGGTAGCCGTACTGCGCGACCAGCGTCGGCATGCCGGCCGCGTTGCCCGCGATCACGTCGCGCAGGTCGTCTCCGACATACGCGCACGCCGTCGGCGGCAAGTCGAGCGCAGCCGCTGCGTGCAGGAGCGGAGCGGGATGCGGCTTCGGATGCGGCGTCGTGTCACCGCTCACGATGACCGCGCTGCGCGTGGCGAGCCCCAGCGCGGCGACGACCGGCACGGTGAAGCGCTGCGCCTTGTTCGTGACCACGCCCCAGGCGATGCCACGGGCGTCCAGCGCATCGAGCAGCGTGGAGACGCCCTCGAACAAGTGCGTGGTGATCGCCAGCCCTTCGGCGTAGTACGCGAGGAAGCGGTCGCGCAGCTCAGCGTAGTCGGGGTGGTCGGGCGCAACGCCCATGCCGGCGCCGAGCAGCCCGCGCGCCCCGGACGAGGCGTGCGCGCGCAGCCCGGCGGCGGGAACCGGCGGGAGGCCGCGATCGGCGCGCACCCGATTGAGTGCGCCGGCGAGATCGCCGGCCGTGTCCGCCAGGGTGCCATCGAGATCGAACAGCACCCCGGTGATCGCGAGCGGCCGCGGCGCCGGGCCCGCCACGCCGTCACGCATCGGCCGCCGGACGGCGGCAGGCCATCAGATAGTTGACGCTGGTGTCGTCCCCCAGTCGATAGATCCGCGTGAGCGGGTTGTAGGTCATTCCTGTGATGTCCTGCACGACCAGCGCCGCGCCGCGCGCATGGCGTGCGAGCTCGGCCGGACGCAGGAAGCGCGACCAGTCGTGGGTGCCGCGTGGCAGTAGCCCGAGGATGTATTCGGCGCCCACGATTGCGTACAGGTAGGATTTCGGGTTGCGGTTGAGCGTCGAGAACGCGACAACGCCGCCTGGTCGCACCAGCGCCGCGCATGCGGCGACGGTCGACGCGGGATCGGGCACGTGCTCGAGCATCTCCATGCAGGTGACCAGATCGAACGACGCGGGCGACGCCTGCGCCAGCGCCTCCGCCGCCACGAGGCGGTAGTCGACCTCCGCGCGCGATTCGAGCTGGTGCAGGCGTGCCACCGCGAGCGCCTTCTCGGAAAGGTCCACGCCGGTGACGTGTGCGCCGCCCAGCGCCATGGCTTCGGCGAGGATGCCTCCGCCGCATCCGATGTCGACGACCTGGCGTCCGGCCAGACCGCCCGCGATCCGGTCGATCCATCCCACGCGCAACGGATTGATGTCGTGCAGCGGCTTGAACTCGCTGCCCGGGTCCCACCAGCGATGGGCGAGGGCGGAGAACTTCGCCAGCTCGGCGGGATCGGCGTTGGGAATCATCAGCGATACCTCATTGCAGTCGCGCCTGCCACGCGCGCGCGTTCGCAGCGATGGCCTGGGCGTCCAGCGTGACCAGCTGCCGGTCGACCACGACCGGCGTGCCGGCGATCCACACCTGCGCGACGTTCGCGCGGTCGACCGCGTGCAGCAGATGGGAGACCGGATCGTACACGGGCAGCTGCGCCAAGCCGGTCAAGTCGAGCGCCACCAGGTCGGCCTGCTTCCCCGCCGCGAGCGAGCCGATCGCAGCGTCCAGGCCGAGCGCCCGCGCGCCGCCAATCGTGGCCATGGAAAGCGCGGCATGCGCGGGTAGCGCCGCGGCGTCGCCGCTTGACACCTTGGCGAGCAGGCTGGCGAGCCGCATCTCGGACAGCATGTCGAGGCGATTGTTCGAGGCCGCGCCATCGGTGCCGAGCGCGACGTTGACGCCGCTGCGCAGAAGCGCGGGCACCGGCGCGACGCCGCTGGCGAGCTTCATGTTCGACGCCGGGCAATGAACCACGTGGCAGCCGTGGGCCGCGAGCAGGTCGATGTCCTGCGGCGCGAGATGCACGGCGTGGATCGCGATGAAGCCGGGTCCGGTTACCCCCAGTCGCGCAAGGCGTGCCAGCGGTCCGACGCGATCGCGGGCGCGCGCGTCGGCGACTTCCTGGCTCGTCTCGGCCACATGCGTCTGGATCGGCAGGTCGAGCTGCTCGGCGTACATGACGACCTTGCGCCACGTCGCGTCGCCGACGGTATACGGCGCATGCGGCGCGAGCGCGAAGCGCAGGCGCGGCGCTCGCTTCCATGCATCGCGGGCCGCGAAGCCGTTCTGGAGATACGCATCGGCGTCGGCGGCGTAGGGGGTCGGGAAGTCGAGCACGGGCATGCCGATCATCGCGCGCATGCCCGCCTGGTCGTAGGCCTGCGCCGCAGCGGCAGGATGGAAATACATGTCGCTGCAGCAGGTCACGCCGCCCAGCAGCATCTCGGCGGCGCCGAGCAGCGTGCCGTCGTGGACGAACTCGGCGGACAGGAAACGGGCTTCGCGCGGCCAGATCTGCTCGCGCAGCCAAGGCTCGAGGGGCACGTCGTCGGCGATGCCGCGCAGCAGCGTCATCGCGGTGTGCGTATGCGCATTGACGAGACCCGGGATCACCACGTGCTGCGGCAGCGCGACGTGCGCCCGCGCCGCGTAGCGCGCAGCGGCCTCGACCTGCGGCAGGATCCCGACGATGCGCTCGCCCTCGACGATGATCGCGTGGTCGGTCAGCGTGCCGGCTGGCTCCACCGGCACGACCCACGTGGGGTCGATGCGCAAGTCGACGACAACGCGCGAATCCATTGTGCCACTATACCGGCGCCGCGCGTGCCCCCAAACAAAAGCCCCGCCGAGGCGGGGCCTTTGTGGATGTGGACCGGCGGACTCGCCTAGCGGCGGGTGACGCCTTCGCCCTTGACTTCGACTTCGACGCGGCGATTCGGCGCGAGGCAGGCGATCAGTTCCTTCATCGCCTTCTGATTGCAGACCACGCCGGGGACCGGTTGCGTCTTGCCCATGCCGAGGGTCTCGATCTTGTCGCGCGGCACGCCCTTGCTGACGAGGTAGTCGCGCACGGCATCGGCACGACGCTCGGACAGCCGCTGGTTGTATTGCTGCGACCCGATCCGGTCGGTATGGCCGGTGACCAGCACGAGTTCGAGCTTCTGCACGCCGGACAGGCGCGTGATGATCTCGCTGTCGATCGCGGCGCGGCCATCCGGACGCAGCACGGCCTTGTCGAAATCGAAGAGTGCCTTGGACGCGAGTGTGATCTTGGCGACGCCGGCCGCAGCGGGCGCGGCGGCCGGCGTGGACGCTGGCGCCGACGTGGCGGGCGTCGCCGGGGTGGGCGCAGCGCTCGGGGCGGGGGCAACGGCGGCGACCGTGACGAGATCGGGGTCGCACGCAGCGATCGCCATGGCAGGCGTCCAGTAGCCGGTGCGATAGCACAGGTTGCCGGACAGGCCCATGGCGCCGTTGTAGCTGCCGCTCCTCACCACATTGTTCTCGGGGGTCCCCGTGCCGGAGAGGACGTACGCGCAGTTCTGCGGGTTGCATCCCGCGACACCGGCGACGTATCCCTTCGGATCGGCCCTGACTTGCGCGGCCACGCTGCCAGCGAACGCGAGTGCGAGCGCGCCGGCGGCAACCCCGGAAACGAGACGTCGAGTCATTGTTTCACCCCTTTTGGCTTTGGTTTTGAACAAGTTTGTATGAGTGTGGAAATCGTGCACGCCAGCCATAACCCTCTGACGCGCCATAGCGTTTTGCGGCCCAGCCCAATATAGCACAGGGGTTTTTGGGCAAGCAAAGGAAAGCCCGCGTTCCGATGCGCGACGGCGCGGCACTGTCGCGGCGCTACAACGGCGTGTTAAAATTACATGTTTTCAAAGGACTTCCGCCGTTTCGCCGGCCGCCCCGCGAATCCTCCCGGGAGGGCCGTGCCGGCGTGAAAACATCCTCTGCTGCGGCGGTTTCGACGTTGCGCCGCACCCTGACCCCACGTTTGCCAGGAAGCTAGAACCCCGCCATGGAGCAGTTCGCCAAAGAAACCCTGCCGGTCAGCCTGGAAGCCGAGATGCGGCATTCCTATCTGGATTACGCCATGAGCGTGATCGTCGGCCGCGCGCTGCCCGACGTGCGCGACGGCCTCAAACCAGTGCACCGCCGCGTCCTCTTCGCGATGCACGAAGCGAACATCACCTTCAACCGCTCGTACGTGAAGTGTGCGCGGGTGGTGGGCGATGTGATGGGCAAGTATCACCCGCACGGTGACATGGCCATCTACGACACGCTAGTGCGGATGGCCCAGGATTTCTCCCTCCGCTACCCGTTGATCGACGGCCAGGGCAACTTCGGCTCGGTGGACGGCGACAACGCGGCGGCCATGCGTTACACGGAGTGCCGCCTCGAGAAGATCGCCAACGAGCTGACCGCGGACATCGACAAGGAGACGGTCGACTTCGTCCCGAACTACGACGGCAAGGAGCACGAGCCGTCGGTGATGCCGTCGCGCCTGCCGAACCTCCTCGTGAACGGATCGTCGGGCATCGCCGTGGGCATGGCGACGAACATCCCGCCGCATAACCTCACCGAGACGGTAACCGGCTGCCTCGCGGTCCTCGAGCGTCCCGACATCACGCTCGACGAGCTGATGGAGATCATCCCGGCGCCGGACTTTCCCACCGCCGGGATCATCTACGGCCTGACCGGCGTCCGCGAAGGCTACCGCACCGGCCGGGGGCGCGTGGTGATCCGCTCGCGCACGCACATCGAGGACCTGGACAAGGGCAATCGCCAGGCGATCATCGTCGACGAGATCCCCTACCAGGTGAACAAGGCCAATCTCCTGATCCGCATCGGCGAGCTGGTGCGCGAGAAGCGACTCGAGGGCATCTCCGACCTTCGCGACGAGTCGGACAAGTCCGGCATGCGCGTGGTGATCGAGCTCAAGCGCGGCGAAGTGCCGGAGATCGTGCTCAACAACCTGTTCAAGCTGACGCAGCTGCAGGACAGCTTCGGCATGAACATGGTGGCGCTGGTGGACAACCAGCCGCGGTTGCTCGACCTGAAGCAGTTCCTCGAGTTCTTCCTCACGCACCGGCGCGAGGTGATCGTCCGGCGCACGCGCTTCGAGCTGCGCCGGGCGCGCGAGCGCGGCCACATCCTGGAGGGTCTGGCCGTCGCGCTGTCGAATGTGGACGAGATCATCGCGCTCATCAAGGCGTCGTCGAACCCCGCCGAGGCGAAGGCCGGACTCACGGCGCGCACGTGGCGCTCGGCCTTGGTCGAAGGGATGCTGCAACGCGCCTTCGCCGACGCGGCGCGCCCCGACGGTCTGCCGGCGGAGTTCGGCCTGCAGCCGGACGGCAGCGGCTATCGCCTGTCCGACGTTCAGGCGCAGCGCATCCTCGAGATGCGCTTGCAGAGCCTCACCGCACTCGAGCAGGACAAGATCACCAGCGAATACCGCGAGGTGATGGACCTGATCGCAGACCTCATCGACATCCTGGCCAAGCCCGTGCGGGTCACGGCGCTGATCCGCGACGAGCTCGGCGCCATCCGCGAGCAGTTCGGCGACGCGCGCCGCAGCGAGATCGTCGCGCAGGGCGAGGACCTGTCCATCGAGGACCTGATCGCGCCCGCGGACATGGTGGTGACGCTGTCACACGGCGGCTACATGAAGGCGCAGCCGGTGGCGGAATACCGGGCGCAGCGGCGCGGCGGCCGGGGCAAGCAGGCCACCGCCACCAAGGAAGACGATTTCGTCGACCGCATGTTTATCGCGAACACGCACGACTACATCCTCTGCTTCTCCAACCGCGGACGCGTGTACTGGCTCAAGGTCTACAACGTGCCGCAGGGGTCGCGCAACTCGCGCGGCAAGCCGATCGTCAACCTGGTGCCGCTGGTCGAGAACGAGAAGGTCACCGCCATCCTGCCGGTGAAGGAATTCAGCGAAGGCCAGTTCGTGTTCATGGCAACCGCCTTCGGCACCGTCAAGAAAACCACGCTCGCCGATTTCTCGCGGCCGCGGCCGTCGGGAATCATCGCGGTCGACCTCGACGACGGCGACCAGCTGATCGGCGTGGCGCTCACCGACGGCACGCACGACGTCATGCTGTTCAGCTCGGGCGGCAAGGCGGTGCGCTTCAACGAGGACGACGTCCGGCCGATGGGCCGCAACGCCCACGGCGTGCGCGGCATGGCGCTCGACGCCGGCCAGCGGGTGATCTCCCTGCTGGTCGCCGAGGACGAGACGCAGTCGGTCCTCACGGCCACCGAGAACGGCTACGGCAAGCGCACGCCCATTGTCGAGTACACGCGCCACGGGCGCGGCACTAAGGGCATGATCGCCATCCAGCAGACCGAGCGCAATGGCACCGTGGTGGCCGCGGCCCTCGTGCGACCCGACGACGAGGTCATGCTCATCTCCACCGGCGGCGTGCTGATCCGCACCGCCGTGCGTGCGATCCGCGAGATGAGCCGCTCGACGCAAGGCGTCACGCTGATCAACCTCGACGACGGCGAGAAGCTCGCGGGCCTCGAGCGCGTGCTGGACACCGACGACGACGAGCCGGCCGAGTAGCCTGCGACCGATGAGCCAGCGGGTCTGGAATTTCAGCCCCGGACCGGCCGCGCTGCCGGAGCCGGTGCTGCAGCGCGCGCAAGCCGAGCTGCTCGACTGGCATGGCACGGGCATGTCCGTGATGGAGATGAGCCATCGCGGCCCCGCGTTCATGTCGATCGCTGCCAAGGCGGAGGCCGACCTGCGCTCGCTGCTTGGCGTGCCCGACGGTTATCGCGTGCTGTTCCTGCAGGGCGGCGCGCAGGCGCAAAACGCCATCGTCCCCCTCAACCTGATGCCGGAAGGGGGCAGCGCGGACTACGTCGATACGGGGCATTGGGCGTCGCGCTCGATCGCGGAGGCACGCCGCTACGGCATCGTGCACGTCGCCGCTTCCTCCGCCGGGCAGGGCTACACTCGGGTGCCGCGTCCATCCGAATGGAGCATCACGCCCGGCGCCGCGTACTTTCACGTCACCACCAACGAGACCATCGGCGGAGTCGAGTACCACTTCGTGCCGCGCACGGGCAACGTGCCCCTCGTCGCCGACATGTCGTCGAACCTGCTGTCGGGCCCTCTCGACGTCGCCTCATTCGGCGTCATCTACGCCAGCGCGCAGAAGAACGTCGGCCCGGCGGGCGTCACCGTCGTCATCGTGCGCGACGAGCTGCTGGGCCGCGCGCGGCCGACCTGCCCCAGTGTATTCAACTACGCGGAGCAGGCGAGCGAAGGCTCGATGCTGAACACCCCCACCACGTTTTCGCTGTATGTCGCAGGGCTGGTGTTCGAATGGCTCGTGGCGCAGGGCGGCCTGCGTGCGATCGAGCGCGCCAACGTCGAAAAGGCGGCGCGCCTGTATGCGGAGATCGACGCCGGCTTCTATCGCAACCCCGTCGACCCCGCCGACCGCTCGCGCATGAGCGTGCCGTTCTTCCTGCCCGAGGCGCGCCTCGACGCGCCCTTCCTCGCCGGTGCGCAGGAGCGCGGGCTGGCAGGCCTGAAGGGCCACCGCGCGGCGGGCGGCATGCGTGCCTCGCTCTACAATGCAATGCCGCTGGCCGGGGTCGAGGCGCTGACCGGCTACCTGCGGGATTTCCGGCAAGGGCACGGTTGAGGCGATGGCGCAGTGCGACGATGATCGGGCCGAGGCGGAGCTCAACGCGCACCGCGCGGCGATCGACCGCCTCGACCGCGAGCTGCTCGCGCGGCTCAACGCGCGCGCCGAGCACGCCCGCGCCATCGGCGCGCTCAAGGTCGGGCAGGGCGGACCTGCCTGGCGTCCCGAGCGAGAAGCGCAGGTGCTCGCGCGCCTGGCGGTCGAGAACCGCGGGCCGCTGGGCAGGGAAGCGGTCATCGGCGTGTTCCGGCAGGTGATGTCCGCCTGCCTCGCGCTCGAGCAGAAGTTGCGCGTGGCCTACCTCGGCCCGCCGGGCACGTTCTCGCACGCGGCGGTCCTGCGGCAGTTCGGCACCTTCGTGGACGCGTTGCCACAGGGCACGATCGACGAGGTGTTTCGCGCCATCGAGGCCGGGCAGACCGACTATGCCGTGGTGCCGGTGGAGAACTCGACCGAGGGCGCCGTCGGTCGCACGCTCGACCTCATCTGTTCGACCGGGCTGTCGGTGTGCGGCGAGGTGAAGCTGCGGGTGCAGCAGAACCTGCTGTCGACGGCCCCCGCGCTGGCCGACATCACCAAGGTCTACTCGCACGCGCAGTCGCTCGCGCAGTGCGTCCAGTGGCTCGCGCGCCACCTCCCGGGCGTGCAGCGCGTGGCCGTGTCGAGCAACGCGGAAGCCGCGCGCCTCGCCGCGGCCGAGGCGGGCGCAGCGGCCATCGCCGGCGAGATCGCCGCTACCATCTATGGCCTGGCCGTGCTTGCCGCGCACATCGAGGACGAGCCCAACAACACGACGCGCTTCTGGGTGCTCGGTCGCCAGGCGGTGGCAGCCTCGGGCAACGACCAGACCTCGCTCGTGATGTCGGCGCCCAACCGGCCGGGTGCCGTGCACGCGCTGCTCGAGCCGTTCGCGCAGCACGGGGTGTCGATGACCCGCTTCGAGTCGCGGCCCGCGCGCACGGGACTCTGGGAATACCTGTTCTTCGTCGATCTCGCGGGTCATCGCGACGACCCGCCGGTCGCCGCGGCGCTCGCCGAGCTCGCACAGCGCGCGCCGTTCCTCAAGCTGCTGGGCTCCTATCCGGCGGCTCTGGCGTGAAGCCGGAGCTTCCCATGCAGCCCGCCAGCCTGGCCGCGCAGGCGCCGCAGTACATCCGCGACCTGTCGCCTTATGTCGGCGGCAAGCCGATCGACGAGGTCGCGCGCGAGCTCGGGCTCGACCCGGCCGGCATCGTCAAGCTCGCGTCGAACGAGAATCCGCGCGGACCGAGCGCGCGCGTGCTCGCGGCGCTGACCGCCGCCGCGGCGGACCTGACGCGCTATCCCGACGGCAACGCCTTCGCGCTCAAGCAGGCGCTCGCCGGGCACCTCGGCGTCGACCCCATCCAGATCGTGCTGGGCAACGGCAGCAACGACGTGCTGGAGCTCGTCACGCAGGCTTTCCTCCGCCCCGGCGACGAGGCCGTGTTCGCGCAGCACGCGTTCGCCGTGTATCCGCTCGCCACGCAGGCCCGGGGCGCTACCGGAGTGGTCGTGCCGGCGCGCGATTTCGGGAACGACCTGCCCGCGATGCTGGCCGCCGTCACGCCGCGCACGCGGGTCCTGTTCATCGCCAACCCGAACAACCCGACCGGCACCTGGGTCGCCCCGGACGTGCTGCACGCCTTCGTGGCGGCGGTGCCGCGCGACGTGGTGCTGGTGCTCGACGAGGCGTACAACGAGTACCTCGAGCCCGCGGCGCAGGCGCATTCCACGGACTGGATCGGAGCGCATCCGAACCTCGTGGTGTCGCGCTCTTTCTCGAAGGCGTACGGGCTGGCGGCGCTCCGCATCGGCTACGGCGTGATGGATGCCGGCGTGGCGGACCTGCTCAATCGCGTCCGTCAGCCGTTCAACGTCAACGCCCTCGCCCAGGCGGCGGCGCTCGCCGCGCTCGCCGATGTCGACTATGTCGAGGAGAGCCGGCGGCTCAACCGCGCGGGGGTCGCGCAGCTTCGCGCGGGCCTCGCCCGGCTCGGCGTGGAAGCGCCGCCGACGCACGGGAATTTCGTGCTGGCCCGGGTGGGCGATGCGGCGCGCGTGAACCAGGCGCTGCTGCGCAGCGGCGTCATCGTGCGTCCGGTCGCGAACTACGGCCTGCCCGAGTGGCTGCGCGTCACGGTTGGCCTGCCGCACGAGAACGACCGCTTCCTCACCGCGCTCGCCGCTGCGCTCGGTCGTTGAGCGGCGCATGAGCCCGCCCGCCGGGCCGTCCGACGGCCGCATGCCGGAGCGCGCCGATGCCGCAACGGACACGACGTCCGTGCATTTCGGCAAGCTGGTGATCGCAGGCGTCGGTCTCATCGGGGCCTCGTTCGCGCTGGCGCTGCGCGCCGCGGGTTGCGTCGGCACCGTGGTCGGGGTCGGGCGCAGCCCCGCCAACCTGGCCACTGCCGTTGCACGCGGGATCATCGACCGCGGTCACGTCGTCGACGCGGATTGGACCGCCGAAGTGGCGGACGCCGACCTCGTCTTGCTGGCGGCGCCCGTGAGCCAGTGCACGCCGCTGCTCGCCGCGATGGCGGGAAGGCTCGGCCAGCGCACGGTCGTGACCGATGCGGGCAGCACCAAACAGGACGTCGTCGCCGCCGCCAGGATGACGCTGGGCTCCGCGCTGCCGCGCTTCGTGCCGGCGCATCCGGTCGCCGGCAGCGAGCGTTCCGGCGCGGACGCGGGCGATGCCGCGCTGTTCCGCGACCGCGAATGCATCGTGACGCCGCTGGCCGAGACCGCGCCCGACGCGCTGTCGTATGCGCGTGCCGCGTGGCGGGCGACCGGCGCCCGCATGACGGCGCTCACGCCGCAGCGCCACGACGAGCTGATGGCGAGCGTCTCGCACCTGCCGCATCTCCTGGCGTTCGCGCTGGTCGACGAGCTCGCGCGCCGGCCCGACGCGCCGGAGACCTTCGCCCATGCGGGCAGTGGCCTGCGCGACGTCACCCGCATCGCCGCGAGCTCGCCGCCGATGTGGCGCGACATCGCGCTCGCCAATCGCGTCGCGCTCGGCGGCGAGCTGGCGGCACTCGGCGCGGCGCTCGAGCGCGTCGCGGCCGCACTCGCGGCCGGCGACGGTGCGGCGCTGGAGGCGCTGTTCGCGCGCGCCGCCGCGGCGCGCCGCGCATGGACCGCATCGCCAACCTATCCGCGCCAGGCCAGCGGCGCCGACGAGGCGTAGCGCGGCCGATGATTGCATCGACCGACGCGGCCTTGACGCTTCCGGCGCGCACCCAGGCGCTGGGGACGGTCACGCTGCCCGGCTCGAAGAGCATCACCAACCGCGCGCTGCTGCTCGCCGCGCTTGCGGAGGGGACGACCACGCTCACCGGCGGCCTGGCCGCGGACGACACCGCGCGGATGCTGGACGCGCTCGCGACGCTCGGCGTGGTCGTCTCGCACGATGCGACGGACGCCATCGCCACCGTCCATGGCGGATGCGGCCGTTTTCCCGTCGAGGTCGCGGAGTTGTTCCTCGGCAATGCCGGCACCGCGTATCGTCCGCTCACGGCCGCGCTCGCGGTGCTGGGCGGGCGGTATGTGCTGCGCGGCGTGGCGCGGATGCACGAGCGTCCGATCGGCGATCTGGTGTCCGCATTGCGCTCGCTCGGCGCGGAAGTCGACTACCTCGGCGCCGACGGCTTCCCGCCGCTGCGCATCGGCCCTTCGGGGGGGCAGGCGGGTGCTGCGGTGTCCATCCGGGGCGACGTGTCGAGCCAGTTCCTCTCGGCGCTGCTGATGGCGCTGCCGCTCGCCCGCGACGCCGGGCGGCGCGACACGCGCGTCCGGCTCGTCACGCCGCTCGTCTCGCGGCCCTATGTCGAGATCACGACCAACCTGATGCGGCGATTCGGCGTCGACGTGGCGGCGCCCGATCCGGACACCTACATCGTTCCGGCGGGGGCCCGCTACGTCTCCCCCGGGCGCCTCGCGGTCGAGGGCGACGCCTCGTCCGCGTCCTATTTCCTGGCCGCGGGCGTCCTGGGCGGCGGCCCGGTTCGGGTCACGGGCGTCGGGCGCGAGTCGATCCAGGGCGACGTCGCGTTCGCCAACGTGCTTGCGGCGCAGGGAGCGCGAATCACCATGGGGGCCGACTGGATCGAGGCGGCCCGCGGCACGCCGCTCGCCGGGGGCATCATCGACTGTACGGCCATTCCAGACGCCGCGATGACCCTCGCGATCATGGCGCTGTTCGCCGCGCGTCCGACGCGCTTGACCGGCATCGCGAGCTGGCGCGTGAAGGAGACCGACCGCATCGCAGCGATGGCCGCCGAGCTCGACAAGCTCGGCGCGCTCGTGCGCAGCGGCGACGACTGGATCGAGGTGGAGCCGCCCGGCACGCTGCGGCCGGCGGTCATCAGGACCTACGACGACCATCGCATGGCGATGTGCTTCGCGCTCGCGGCCCTGGGTGGCGTGGCGATCACCGTGCTCGACCCAGGCTGCGTGGGCAAGACCTTTCCCAGCTACTTCGCCGCGCTCGCGGCGGTGCTACGGTGAGCGCGCCGGCGGCACCGGTCATCGCGATCGACGGCCCGGCGGCGTCGGGCAAGGGCACCATCGCCGCGGGCGTCGCGGCGGCCTTGCGCTTCCATTATCTCGACAGCGGCGCGCTCTACCGCCTGGTTGCAGTACAGGCGATCGAGCAGGCGATCGACCCGGCCGATGCGCCGGCGCTCGCCGCGGCCGCGGCAGAGCTCCCGGCCGGGTTCCGGGCGGGCCGCACCCTGCTCGCGGGGCGCGACGTGACCGACCTCATCCGCGGCGAGGCCGCATCGCAAATGGCGTCCGCGGTGGCCGTCCATCCGGCGGTTCGCGCCGCCTTGCTGGGGCGGCAGCGGGGCTTTCGCGCGCCCCCCGGCCTGGTCGCCGACGGGCGCGACATGGGAACCGTGATCTTTCCCGACGCCGCCCTCAAGGTGTTCCTGACCGCGAGCGCCGCAGAGCGGGCGAGGCGCCGGTATAAGCAGTTGATCGAAAAAGGAATCTCGATTACACTCGAGGGTCTTTTGCGGGACATCCGCGAGCGCGACGAGCGCGATGCGAGCCGGGCGGCAGCGCCGCTGGCGGCCGCGTCCGACGCCGTGCTGCTGGATACCACCGACCTTTCGATTGCCGCAGCTACCGATGCCGTCCTGGGCATGTTCGCCGGGCGCGGCGGAGCTTGAACGGGAACTGCTGCAGCAGCACGCCAAGGTAGCAACGCAAAGGCCGCAGCGCACGCTTTAGCCGGCGCGCGCCGCGGAATCCGGAGTGCTGTCGTGCGGACCGCAAGGAACGCTCCCAGCCGCTCTTCAACCAACCCGCAGCGCCGAGATAAAGGGTTCTCGTGCGGAGCGGCTACCACAAGAAGGAACCAACCCCATGGCTACCCAAATGCCCGCAGCACAAGCCCCGACATCCCACCCGCCCGAAAGCTTCGCCGCGCTGTTCGAGGAATCCCTCTCGCGCCAGGAGATGCGGCAGGGCGAGCTCATCACCGCCGAGGTGACGCGCGTCGACTACAACGTCGTCGTCGTCAACGCGGGACTCAAGTCCGAGTCGTTCATTCCCATCGAGGAATTCAAGAACGACCAGGGCGTCGTCGAGGTCGCGCCCGGCGACTTCGTCACCGTCGCGATCGAGTCGATCGAGGACGGCTACGGCACCACGCGCCTGTCGCGCGACAAGGCCAAGCGCCTCAAGGCGTGGCACGACCTCGAGGCGTCGATGGAGCAGGGCACCATCGTACAGGGGATGGTCACGAGCAAGGTCAAGGGCGGTCTCACGGTGATGATGAACGGCATCCGCGCGTTCCTGCCGGGCTCGCTCGTCGACATCCGTCCGGTCAAGGACACCTCCCCCTACGAGGGCAAGCAGCTCGATTTCAAGGTCATCAAGCTCGACCGCAAGCGCAATAACGTGGTCGTCTCGCGGCGCGCCGTGCTCGAGGAGAGCCTGGGCGAGGAGCGCGAGAAGCTCCTGTCGACGCTGCAGGAAGGCGCGACGGTCAAGGGCATCGTCAAGAACATAACCGACTACGGCGCGTTCGTGGATCTGGGCGGCATCGACGGCCTGCTGCACATCACCGACCTCGCCTGGCGCCGCGTCAAGCATCCGTCGGAGGTGCTGGCGGTGGGCGACGAGGTCACCGCGAAGGTCCTCAAATTCGACCAGGAGAAGAACCGCGTCTCGCTGGGCTTGAAGCAGCTGGGCGAGGACCCGTGGGTCGGCCTGTCGCGCCGCTATCCGCCGGGCACGCGCCTCTTCGGCAAGGTCACCAACATCACCGATTACGGCGCGTTCGTCGAGATCGAGTCGGGCATCGAAGGCCTGGTGCACGTGTCCGAGATGGACTGGACCAACAAGAACATCCATCCGACCAAGGTGGTGCAGCTCGGCGACGAGGTCGAGGTGATGATCCTCGAGATCGACGAGGACCGCCGCCGTATCTCGCTCGGCATGAAGCAATGCATGCCCAATCCGTGGGACGAGTTCTCGGTCAACCACAAGAAGGGCGACAAGGTGAAGGGGCAGATCAAGTCCATCACCGACTTCGGTGTCTTCGTGGGGTTGCCGGGCGGTATCGACGGCCTGGTGCACCTGTCCGACCTCTCGTGGAACGCCGCGGGCGAGACCGCCGTGCGCGACTACAAGAAGGGCCAGGAGGTCGAGGCGGTCGTGCTGGCGATCGACGTCGAGCGCGAGCGCATCTCGCTCGGCATCAAGCAGATGGAAGGCGATCCGTTCACCAACTTCGTCGCCACCCACGACAAGGGCAGCGTGGTCAACGGCACGGTCAAGAGCCTCGACCCGAAGGGCGCCGTGGTCTCGCTGGGCGGCGAGATCGAAGGCTACCTCCGCGCGTCGGAGGTTTCGCGCGACCGCGTCGAGGACATCCGCACCCGCCTGAAGGAGGGCGATGCCGTGAACGCGATGATCATCAACATCGACCGTAAGAACCGCGGCATCAACCTCTCGATCAAGGCGAAGGACAATGCCGACGAATCCGAGGCGTTGCAGCGGCACTCCGCGGACACGGCCGGCGCGAATACCGGTACGACCAACCTCGGCGCGCTCCTGAAGGCGAAGCTGAACGACAAGAACAACGCCTGACCCGAAGGCGAGCACGATGACCAAATCGGAGC
Source organism: Burkholderiales bacterium (assembly GCA_038239945.1). GTDB lineage: Bacteria > Pseudomonadota > Gammaproteobacteria > Burkholderiales > Casimicrobiaceae > VBCG01. Next base: position 42,855 of record JBBSEG010000006.1, on the reverse strand, counting down.
TGATCGACCGCCTCGCGGCGCAGTTCCCGCAACTGGTCGCCAAGGATGCCGAACTTGCGGTCAAGATGATCCTTGACGCGATGGCCGAAAGCCTCGCGAAGGGGGAGCGCATCGAGATTCGCGGGTTCGGCAGCTTCGGGCTCAACTACCGGCCGCCCCGCACGGGCCGCAATCCGAAATCCGGCGAGAAGGTGCAGGTGCCGGAGAAGCACGTGCCGCACTTCAAGGCCGGCAAGGAATTGCGCGAGCGGGTCGACTTCAAGAAGCCCGCGGCCGACTAGGGCGCGCGAATGCTGATCGTCCGCTGGCTCGTGGGCGGCGCGCTGTTCCTCGTGCTGCTGCTGGTCGCGCTGCAGAACGCCGAACCGGTGGCGCTGCGGTTCTTCGACGTCTGGAGCGGCGAGGCGCCGCTGGTGTTCGTCGTGCTGCTGGCATTCGCCGGCGGCGTGGCGAGCGGGCTGCTCGCGGGTGCGATGAAGGTGGCGCGGCTCAAGCGCCAGCTCGCCCGCAGCCGTCGCGACCCGGTCGTGCGCCGCCTGTCGCCGGCGCCACACGGCGCCGCGCCGGGCACCGCGCCGGCTTCGGGTCCCGGCTTCGAGCCACCGGCCGAGCGCTACTGAAAGGGCCCGGGCCGGCGTGAGCGACTTCGAGCTCTGGTGGCTGCTGCCGATCCCCGCATTGTTCTTCGCGATGGGGTGGATCGCCGCGCGCATCGACATCAAGCACCTGCTGCGCGAGTCGCGCGCGCTGCCGCTGTCGTATTTCCGCGGCCTCAACTTCCTCCTGAACGAGCAGCCCGACAAGGCCATCGAGTCGTTCATCGAGGTGGTCAAGGTCGATCCGCAGACCGTCGAGCTGCACTTCGCGCTCGGCTCGCTGTTTCGCCGCCAGGGCGAGGTCGACCGCGCGATCCGGATGCACCAGAACCTGCTCGATCGCCCCGATCTGCCGGCCGACAAGCGCACGACAGCCACCTACGAGCTCGCCCAGGACTACCACCGCGCCGGCCTGCTCGACCGTGCGGAGGCGCTCTTCACCAAGCTCGACGGGTCGGCGTTCGAGTCCACGGCGCTTGGCCACCTGATCTCCATTTACGAAACGGAGAAGGACTGGCGGAAGGCGATTGCGGCCACGACGCGGATGGAATCGCTGTCGCGTCAGCCCTATCACAAGGAGATCGCGCAATACCACTGCGAGCTCGCGCAGGCGGCGCTGTTGCGCTCGGATGCCCCGGCGGCGGCGACCGAGATCGATGCCGCGCTGGCGGTGCATCGGGCGTGCGCGCGCGCGAATCTCGTGCTGGGCGATCTGCGCCTGCAGCAGGAAGACGCGCGCGGCGCGATCGAGGCGTGGCAACGCATCGAGTCGCAGAACCCCGCCTTCCTGGCGCTGGTCGCCGATCGCTTCGCCGACGCGTTTCGTCGCCTCGACGATCGCAGCACCGGCATCCGCCTGATGCGCAACTACCAGTCGCAATATCCGTCGCTCGACCTGCTCAACGCGCTTTTCAACCTGACGCTCGAGCAGGATGGGCCGGACGCCGCGGCGGCGCTCATCAAGGACGAGCTCGGCCGCAACCCGACGCTCATCGGGCTCGACCGGCTGCTCGAGGCCCAGCTCCTGTCGGCACCGGCGGAACGGCGGCACGACCTGGAGCTCGTCAAGGCGCTGGTCGGGCAGCACATCAAGCGACTGGGCCTGTATCGCTGCGAGCAGTGCGGGTTTCGCGCACGGCAATACTACTGGCGCTGTCCAGGCTGCCAGAAATGGGAGACCTACTCGCCCAAGCGAACGGAGACGCCCGATGGGTTTGCCTGACGCACGGCCGCCCGCCGCACCGGGCGACGCCGACGCTGCCGCCGCGTCACGCGTCGTCGTCGCGCCACGCGTCATCGTCGCGCTCGACTTTGCGCGCGTGGAGGACGCTCACGCGCTCGCCGCGCGCCTCGACCCGCGGCGCTGCGGCGTGAAAGTCGGCAGCGAGCTGTTCGTCGCCGGCGGGCCCGACGTCGTACGCGCGCTCGTCGGCGCCGGCTTCAACGTGTTCCTCGACCTCAAGTTCCACGACATCCCGAACACCGTCGCCGGCGCGTGCGCGGGTGCGGTCCGGCTGGGCGTGTGGATGCTGAACGTGCACGCGGCCGGCGGGCGCGCGATGCTCGCCGCGGCGCGCGGGGCGGTCGACAAGGCCGCCGCGCGGGCTCAGCGCCGACCGCTGCTGATCGGCGTGACCGTGCTGACGAGCCTCGCCGACGCGCCGCTGCGCGAAACCGGCTTCGAGGGCGGCGCGGCCGCACAGGCGCTGCGGCTGGCACGCCTGGCACAGGACTGCGGGCTCGATGGCGTGGTGTGCTCCGCCCTCGAGGCGGCGCCGATGCGCGCGGCGCTGGGCGCCGGGTTCCGGCTCGTCACGCCCGGCATCCGGCCGGCCGGCAGCGCGTGTGACGACCAGGCGCGCATCGTCACGCCGGCGGGCGCGCTCGCCAACGGCGCCGATTTTCTCGTGGTGGGACGCCCGGTGACGCAGGCTCCCGACCCGATCGCGGCCCTGGACGAGATCCAGCGCAGCCTCGGAGGCTTGATTTGAAGATCACGATGATCGGTACGGGGTATGTCGGCCTCGTCACCGGCGCGTGCCTCGCCGAAGTGGGCAATGACGTGCTGTGCCTCGACGTGGACGCCGGAAAGATCGCGACGCTCGCGCGTGGCGCCATTCCGATCCACGAGCCGGGCCTGGAAGCCATGGTCCGGCGCAATGCCGCCGCGGGCCGGCTGCGCTTCACCACCGATGTGGACGCCGCCGTTCTGCACGGCATCATCCAGTTCATTGCCGTCGGCACCCCGCCCGACGAGGACGGCAGCGCCGACATGCGGTATGTGCTGCAAGCCGCTCGCAATGTCGGCGGGCGGATGACGAGCTGGAAGGTCATCGTCGACAAATCGACGGTTCCGGTCGGCACCGCCGATCGGGTCCGCGTGGCGATCGCCGAGGAGCTCGCCGCCCGCGGTCTCGACCTCTCGTTCGCGGTGGCGTCGAATCCGGAGTTCCTGAAGGAAGGCGCCGCGGTCGCGGACTTCATGAAACCCGATCGCGTGGTGCTCGGCGCCGACGACGCGCGTGCGATTGCCCTCCTGCGCGCCGTGTACGCGCCGTTCCAGCGCAACCACGAACGCCTCCTGGTGATGGACGTGCGTTCGGCCGAGCTCACCAAGTACGCCGCCAACGCCATGCTCGCCACGCGCATCTCGTTCATGAACGAGCTCGCCAACCTGGCGGACGGGCTGGGCGCGGACATCGAGCACGTGCGCCAGGGCATCGGCTCCGACCCGCGCATCGGCTATCACTTCCTGTATCCGGGCGTCGGCTACGGCGGCAGCTGCTTTCCCAAAGACGTGAAGGCCCTGCAGCACAGCGCCCAGGCGCTAGGCACGCCGCTGCGCCTGCTCGCGGCGGTGGAAGCCGTGAACGAGGCGCAGAAGGAAGTGCTGGTCGACAAGATCGTGGCGCGCCTCGGCGACGATCTGACGGGGCGGCGCTTCGCGCTCTGGGGGCTCTCGTTCAAGCCGAACACTGACGACATGCGCGAAGCGCCGTCGCGCGTCGTGATCGACGCGCTCGCGCGCCGCGGTGCCAAGCTGACCGCCTACGACCCCGTCGCGATGGACGAGGCGCGGCGCGCGCTCGGTCCGCTGCCGTACCTCGACTACGCCGACTCGCCGCAGGCGGCGTGCGACGGCGCCGACGCGCTCGTCGTGGTCACCGAATGGAAGGAATTCCGCAGCCCGGATTTCGAACTGCTGAAGCGGCAGCTCAAGCAGCCCCTCGTGTTCGACGGGCGCAATCTATACGAGCCCGCGCTGGTGCGCAGCGCGGGGCTCGAATACTTCGCGATCGGCCGACGATGAGCCTGGACGCCGACACCACCGGCGGCAGTCGCTTCGCGGCGTGGCGATCGCGGGTTGCCGCCGCCCGCCTGCTGGTGGTCGGCGACGTGATGCTCGACCGATATTGGTTCGGCGACGTCGAGCGCATCTCGCCCGAGGCCCCGGTGCCCGTGGTGCGCATCGCGCGCGCCGAGGAGCGTCCGGGCGGCGCGGCCAACGTCGCGCGCAATGTCGCCTCGCTGGGTTCCCGCGTCGTGCTGCTCTCGGTCACGGGGGACGACGAAGCGGGCCATGCGCTGTCGAAATTGCTCGAAGGCGAGCGCGTCGAAGTGAGCTTCCTGCGCGACTCCGCATTGCGAACCACGGTGAAGCTGCGCGTCATCGGACGCCAGCAGCAGCTCCTGCGGATCGACTTCGAGACAGCGCCGTCGGGCGAGGTGCTGGCGAGCAAGTTGGCCGACTTCGAGCGCCGGCTTCCGGACGCGCATGCGGTGATCCTGTCCGACTACGGCAAGGGCGGGCTTACCCACATCGGCGCGATGATCGCGCAGGCGCGTGCCGCCGGCATCCCGGTGCTGGTCGACCCCAAGGGCGAGGATTGGGACAAGTACCGGGGGGCGAGCGTCATCACTCCCAATCGCACCGAGTTTCGCCAGGTGGTCGGGCGCTGGCGCGACGAGGCGGAGATGGCCGCCAAGGCGCACGCGCTGCGCGCAGCGCTCGACGTCAAGGCGATTCTCGTGACGCGCTCGGAGGAAGGCATGAGCCTCTTCTCCGATGCGGGCGCACTCACTGTAGCGGCGGTCGCGCAGGAGGTCTACGACGTCTCGGGTGCCGGCGACACGGTGATTGCGACTCTCGGGACGCTGCTGGCGGCCGGCGCCTCGCTGGCCGACGCGATGCGCGTGGCGAATGCCGCCGCGGGCGTGGTCGTTGCCAAGCTCGGCACCGCCGTGGTCACGCCGGAGGAGCTCGCGTGAGCGTTCGGACGCCGACGGCGGCGCCGGGGCCGGCCGACGCCGTAGCGTCCGGCCAACCCCGGCGCGCTGCGCTGCCGCGAAGCCTGACCGGGCGCTTCTGGCTGCGGTGGCACATCGCGCTGATGCTCGCAGCCGCGTTCTGCACGGGGTTCCTCGTCAATTACGCGCTGCTGCAGGCGCCGGTGCAGTCGATCGTGATCCGCTGGCTGCTGGCGCTGATCGCAGGCTACCTCGCGCTGTTCGCCGGGATGCGGCTGTGGCTCGCCTACGTGGGCGTGCGACCTTTGGGCCTCGACGTGAGCGGTCTTGGCAACGACTCGGGCTCGAGCAGCGGCGGCTGGTTACCGGGCGGCGGCGGATTCACGGGCGGCGGCGGCGCGTCCGGCGGCGGTGGGGCGAGCGCCTCGTTCGACGCCCCAGGTGCACCGCAGTCGTCGCCTGCCCGCATCGGGTCGTCCTGGACGAGCAGCGGCGGCTCGGGAGGCGGGCTGGACTTGGGCGACGATGGATTCCTGTTCCTGGTCCAGGGCGCGGTCGTGCTGGCAGTGGTCGCGGCGCTGGGCGGTACGGTGTTCTACGTCGTGCACGAGGCACCCAACCTGCTGGTCGATGTCGCGTTCGGCTCGGCGCTGACGTCCAGTATGGCCGGTGCGGCGCGCCAGGTGGCCAGTCTCGCGTGGTGCGGCAGCGTGTGGCGTGCGACGTGGAAGCCGTTCGTAGCACTCGGGGTCGTGACGTTGCTGGCGGCAGTGGTGTTCGCGCACTATTTTCCGGGCGCACGCACCCTCGGCGAAGCCTGGTACCTGTTGCGCCCGTGAAGCGCTACCGCGGTACTTCTCGATGGCCAAGCTGAAGCCGGTCTACAGCTGCACCGAATGCGGGGGCTCCGCGCCGAGATGGCAGGGGCAGTGTCCGCATTGCAACGCGTGGAACACCCTGGTGGAGACGGTCGCCACGCCGGCGGCGGTGCGCTTCCAGACCGTGGCCGGCGCGCGCTCGGTGGTCACCCCGCTCGCGGCAGTGGACGCGCGCGAATCGCAACGGATCGCCACCGGACTGGAGGAACTCGACCGCGTGCTGGGCGGCGGCCTCGTGCCCGGCGGCGTGGTCCTGCTCGGCGGCGACCCGGGTATCGGGAAGTCGACGCTGTTGCTCCAGGCGTGCGCAGCGCTCGGCGCCGCGCATCGCACCCTGTACGTCACGGGCGAGGAGTCGGTCGAGCAGGTCGCCCTGCGCGCCGGGCGGCTCGGCTTGGTGAATGCGCCGGTCGAGCTCCTCGCCGAGGTCCAGCTCGAGGCGATCGTCGCGGCGATCGGCAGCCATGCGCCGCAAGTGGTGGTGGTGGACTCCATCCAGACGATGTACACCGAGGCGCTCACGTCGGCGCCAGGCAGCGTGTCGCAGGTGCGCGAGTGCGCCGCGCAGCTCACCCGGCTGGCCAAGCAGCGTGGCATCGTGGTGATCTTCGTCGGGCACGTGACCAAGGAAGGCGCCATCGCGGGGCCGCGGGTGCTCGAGCACATCGTCGACACGGTCCTGTATTTCGAGGGCGACGCGCATTCGAGCTTCCGGCTGGTTCGCGCCATCAAGAATCGCTTCGGCGCGGCCAACGAGCTCGGCGTGTTCGGCATGACCGAGCGTGGGCTGAAAGGCGTCGGCAATCCCTCGGCGCTGTTCCTGTCGCAGCACAGCGAGGGTGTCGCGGGCTCGGTAGTGGTCGCCACGCTCGAGGGCTCGCGGCCGCTGCTGGTGGAGGTGCAGGCGCTGGTCGATCCCGTACAGGGCGGCACGCCGCGCCGGCTCGCGGTCGGACTCGATCCGCAGCGGCTCGCGCTGCTCCTCGCCGTGCTGCATCGCCATGGCGGCATCGAGACCGCCGGTTACGACGTGTTCGTCAACGCCGTCGGCGGCGTGCGGATCAGCGAGCCGGCGGCCGACCTGGCGATCCTGCTCGCCGTTCAGTCGTCTATACGAAACAAACCGTTACCGGCTAAATTGATTGTGTTTGGCGAAGTGGGCCTGGCCGGCGAGATCCGGCCCGTGCAGCGCGGCCAGGAGCGGATCCGCGAGGCGGCGAAGCTGGGCTTCCGCACGGTGCTCATGCCGCGCGCCAACCAGCCCAAGCACGGGCTCGACGACGTCAAGCTCCTCGCGGTCAAGCGAGTCGGCGACGCGCTCGATGCGATCCGCGACTGACGTTCGAGGCCCTCAAGGCGGCCCGATCCGGATCGGCTCGCGGACCCGGCGCCGGTACTGGTCGGCCATCGCCTCGTAGGCAGCCTCGAGGCTCCGCGTGCTCGTTGCGGTGTCGAACAGGGCGCTCGCGCGTCCCGGTCCGCCGAGGTAGGCGCGCAGGCGCGTGCGGTCCGCGGCATCGCCGGCGAGCGCGACTGCCTGGCGGACGTAATCGTCCACGTCGTCGGCCACCAGCTCGGGCAGGCCGACCGCGTGGAGCAGGCTCGCGGCGACTCGTCCGGCAAAGGTCTCGCCCCGCCACGTCACCACCGGGCATCCCGCCCAGAGCGCGTCGCTTGCGGTCGTGTGGGCGTTGTACGGCCAGGTGTCGAGGAACAGGTCGGCGTTGAGGAACAGCGCCAGGTATTCCGGGTTCGACCGTGTCGTGGCGAAGACCAGGCGGCGGGCGTCGATGCCCCGCCGGACCGCCTCGCGGCGCAGGTTCCGCACCTGTGGGTCCGCCGCGTCGCGCACCAGCAGCCACAGCACCGCCGCCGGCGCCTGTTCGAGGATCCGCATCCACGCGTCGAGCACCGACGAATTGAGCTTGTACGCGCTGTTGAACCCGCACAGCACGACCGCGTCGGCCGGCAGGTCGAGCGCATCGCGCGGCAGCGGCGCGGCGATCGGCCTGCGGCGGTCGTTGACCTGGTAGCTCCCGGGCAGGAGCACCAGCGTCTCGGCGTAGTCCTCCGCATGGGCGGGCGGCGTGACGATAGCGTCGCCGACCAGGTAGTCGACCAGCCCGCCGCCGAGCGTGCCCGGGTAGCCCAGGTAGTGGACCTGGATCGGCGCCGGGTGCAGCGCCAGCGTGCGCGACGAGGCGCCTTGCGTGTGCCCCTTCAGGTCGACCAGGATGTCGATGCCGTCGGCGCGGATGGCCTCGGCGAGCCGCTCGGCGGACCAGTCCGCGGCATCGACGAACCCGTCGAAGGCCCGCACGACGCGCGCCCGCAGCGGGCTGCGGTCGTCCGGCCCGGTCGAGTAGCCGATCACCTCGAAGCGCGCGCGATCGTGCTGCTCGAACAGGCCGGCCGCGAGGTACGCCGTGGCATGGGTGTGGAAGTCCGCCGACAGGTAGCCGATGCGCAGCCGCGCACCGGACAGCAGCCGGGGTGTGACCGGCGCGACGACGCCACCCTGGGCGGCGCTCCACGCCGCGGCGCAACGTCGCTGCAGCGCCCGCGAGCTGGAATTGGACAGCAGGACGAACGGCGACAGCAACGGCGTGCCGCGCGTCACCCCGGCTTCGAAGCGCGCGCGCAGCTCGGGTAGGTCGTGCCAGTCGCACAGGCGCTGGCGCACAAACATGAGCTGGGAGAGGGCGGCGCCGTTTTGCGGGTCGAGCCGCAGGACCTGCTCGTAGGCATCGGCGGCGGCTCCGAGCGCGCCGCTTTCGTCCTCGATCGTGGCGAGCTGGAAGCGCAACGCCGGATTGGTCGGCGCGCGGGCCAGGGCCGCTTCGAGCGTCTGGCGCGCCGCCGTTCCGGCGCCGAGCGTCGCCTCGAGCTGCGCCTTAAGACCGGCGTACGCGCTTTGCGCGGGCGCGTGTCCCGCGGCGCGCGACGCGGCGTCGAGCGCTTCGAGCACCCGCCCCTGGGGCACGAGTGAGAGGGCCAGGTTGTACCAGGCACCGGCATGCGCGGGATCGCCGGCGATGGCCTTGCGCGCGGAGGCTTCCGCCGCCTCGCTATCACCCAGCGCCAGCTGCCCCCCGGCGAGGTTCACCAGCAACTCCGGTGCGTCCGGCGAGTAGCGCAGCGCTTCCTTGTGCGCGTTGACGGCCGCTTCCCGTCGCCCGACCGCGTCGAGTACCAGGGCCAGGTTCGACCAGGCGTCCGGTTGCGCCGGCTGGAGGGCAAGGGCCGCGCGGATCCGCTCCGCGGCCTGCGCATGCTTGCCCGCCTGGTAGAGCACGACGCCCGAGTAATGCAAGGCGGCGGCGTGCGCGGGTTGCGCCTTGAGCACCGCCTCGTAGCGAAACCACGCCTCGCGCAGCTTGCCCTCCTGGTGCAGCCGGAAGGCGCGGTCGAATTCGGCGTCAAGGGTCATCGGGCGGGACGGGGGCGCCCGTGCGAGGGACGCCCCCGGAATTGTAAGGGCTCGGATCCGGCCGGCGATGATATGCTCGCGTCGAACGATCGTTCTGCGCGCGCGGGGACGATTCGACGGACATTGGCGAAAGGTGCTGGGGTATGTTGGATGGCGTCGAGCTGAAGGAGCCAACCCCGGAGGGGCCGAGCCCGAAGGAGCCAACCCCGAAGGGGCCAAGCCCGACCGCCGCGCCGGAGGGCCCATTCGCCTCATTGAATCGCGCGCAGCGGGAGGCGGTCGATCACGGGCGCGAGACCCCTTCACCCGCGCCGTTGCTGGTGATCGCCGGCGCGGGCACGGGCAAGACCAATACCCTGGCGTGCCGCGTCGCCCGGTTGATCGCCGACGGCGCCGATCCGCAGCGCCTGTTGTTGCTCACGTTCTCGCGGCGGGCCGCGCGGGAAATGGAGCAGCGGACGGGTCGGGTGCTGCAGCGCCTGTGGCGAGCGAGCGCCGGATTGGCGCCGCCGTCGCTCCCATGGGCCGGAACGTTTCACGCCGTCGGGGCCCGCCTGCTGCGCGAGCACGCCGCGCGCATCGGACTGCCCGATACGTTCACGATCCACGACCGCGGCGACTCGGAGGACCTCCTCGAGATCGTCCGCCATGCGCAGCGTCTCGGCTCGACGGAGCGGCGCTTCCCGGGCAAGGGCACCTGCCTGGCGATCTATTCGCGGGCAGTAAACGGTGCGGCGCCGCTCGACGCGGTGCTGCGCGACGCGTTCGCGTGGTGCGCGCCGTTCGAGCGCGAGCTGCGGGGGCTGTTCGCGGGCTACGTCGCGGCCAAGCAGGCGCAGCACGTCTTGGACTACGACGATCTGCTGCTCTACTGGTCGCACCTCGCGGGCGACCCTGCGTTCGGTCCGCTGCTCGGAGCGCGCTTCGACCACATCCTGGTCGACGAATTCCAGGACACCAACGCGCTGCAGTCGGCGGTGCTGAAGGGCATGAAGCCCGACGGTCGCGGGGTAACGGTCGTGGGCGACGACGCGCAGGCGATCTACTCGTTTCGCGCGGCGACGGTGCGCAACATCCTCGATTTCCCGGCGCAGTTCGACCCGCCGGCCCGCGTGGTGACGCTCGAGCGCAACTATCGCTCGGCCCAGGCGATCCTCGATGCGTCGAACGCGGTGATCGCGCTCGCGCCCGAGCGCTTCGCAAAATCGCTGTGCGCCGAGCGCGGAACGGGCGCGCGGCCGCGCCTCGTGACGGTGCGCGACGAAGCGGAACAGGCGCGCTGCGTGGCCGAAACGGTCCTGCACCACGCGGAGCAGGGCGTGGCGCTCAAGGCCCAGGCGGTGCTGTTCCGGGCGGCGAGCCACAGCGCACCGCTCGAGCTCGAGCTCACGCGACGCGGCATTCCGTTCGTCAAGTACGGCGGGCTCAGGTTCCTCGAGACGGCGCACGTGAAGGACGTACTGGCCGTGATCCGCTTCGCCGAGAATCCGCGCGGCCGCGTGGCGGGGTTCCGCGCCGCGCGCCTCACGCCGGGCGTGGGCAGCGCGCTGGCGTCGCGCCTGCTCGACGCGCTCGCGGTGGCCGCCGACCCGGCCGCCGTGTTGCAGTCGTTCGCGCCGCCGCACGGCGTGGAGGCCGCGTGGCGGCCGTTCGCGGCGCTGTGCGGCGCGCTGGCGCGCGACGGCGCCTGGCCCGCCGACCTCGAGCGCATCGTGGCGTGGTACGAGCCGCACCTCGAGCGCCTGCACGACGACGCGCACGCACGCCGCGCCGATCTTGCGCAGCTCGTGCAGATCGCGTCGACGTATCCGAGTCGCGAGCGCTTCCTGACGGAGCTCACGCTCGACCCGCCACAGGCGGTCAGCGACGAAGCCGGACCGTCGGGCGACGATGACGACTACCTCATCCTGTCAACCATCCATTCGGCCAAGGGACAGGAATGGAAATCCGTGCAGGTGCTCAACGTGGTGGACGGCTGCATTCCATCCGACCTCGCCACCGGCACCTCCGCCGAGCTCGAGGAGGAGCGGCGCCTGCTGTACGTGGCCATGACCCGCGCCAAGGACCACCTGACGCTGATGGTGCCGCAGCGCTTCTTCGTCACGCAGCAGGCGCGCGCCGGCGACCGGCACGTCTATGCGGCCCGCTCGAGGTTCATCCCGGCCGCGCTCCTGCCGCATTTCGAGGCGTGTGCGTGGCCGGCCGTGCAAGCGGTGCGCGGGGCGAGCGATCCGGCGCTCCTGGCCGCGGAGCCGGGCGTCACGATCGATCTTGCGGCGCGAATGCGGGCGCAGTGGAGCTGAGGCGCTCGAGCGTGGGCGCGGCAGCAGGGTAGAGCGCTGCCAGGACGTCGAGCGCGGTGGCCCGCAGCGCGAGGCGCAGCGAGTCCTCGAGCTCCGCGGCGCTAGCCGTCGCGCGGCTGCGCCAGGCGGCGTTCCATTGCGTCTGCCGTGCCGCCGTCGCGCGCGCCACCTCGTGGCGCCAGAACGGCGGAATGGTGGAGTCCGACCACGCGCCGCGACCGCGGCCATGATGGGCGACCGCCAGGTAGCGCAGCAGCGCACCCGCGGCGAGGGTGTCGAGGAAGGGCTCGGTCCACCGCACGGTGGTTGCCGTCGTGCCTCGTACCACGTTGTATCCGCGCGCGAGGCCGGCGCTCCCCAGCGCGCCCAGCACGCCGCCCGCTACCACCCCCGCACCCAGGGTCAGGCCGCCCGATGCCAGGTCGGCAACCAGGCCGGTGAGGGCGCCGGAGAGGATCCCGCCGAGTACCGCCGCTTTGCCCTCGCTCGCCGGCGCGTCGGTCACAACGCTCGCGGCAAGCTGCTCCACAACCTCCTCCGCGGCGCTTCCTTCGAGCTGGTGGATCGCGATCAGCGCCGCAGTGCTTGCGCGAAGATCGAGGTCGAGCTGCTCGGCGAGGCCTTCCATCGCGCGAGTGGCCGCGGCATTCGCCTCGCCGCGCAGGCCGACCGCGTGCCCGAGGTCGCGCAGGGTGTCGCGCCAACCCGTCCGAGGTACGGCGCGCCGCTCGGCCGCCGCGAAGGCGATCGGGTGCGCCAACGCCGCCATCGAAGCGTCGAGCTGCGCCGCGCGGCGCGCGACCCACGTTTCGCGAAGCCGTTCCGCGGCCGCGCGGCGGGGTTCATCGAGACGCCCCGCGATCGCCTCGAGCAGCACGCTCTCCTGCGGCCAGCAGCGCGCAAATGCATCGAGCGTCAATACCGACGGCAACGATGCCGGCGCGCCGCCGGGCAGGTCCACGAGCGCAGCGCGCCAGCGCGTCACGTCCGCCGCCTCGACGTCGGCCGGGCGCGGCGTGCCGGTCTGGTTGAGCAGCACGACGACTGGCTTGCCGATCCATGCCAGCACGCGCAGCTCGGGTGCGAGGTAGCCTGCATCGGCCGGATCCTCGGCTGCGTTGACGAGGTAGAGCACCACGTCGGCGCGGTCGCGCACGTTCGCGACCGCCTTCTGCGCGAGCCACAGTGGCCGGTCGCGGAAGCGGTCCCAGACCTGGGTGACGAACCAGCCGATCGGATTGCCGTGCAGCGCGAGGCGTCGCGCGAGGCGCGCGCTGTCGCCGAAGCCGGGCGTGTCGACGAGCACGAGCCGGTCGCCGGCCAGGCTTTGCGCCATCAGATATTCGGTCGCCTCGACCGTCACGTGCGCGGCGTCGCGCACCTCGCCGACTTCGCGGGACAGCAGCGTTCGCGCCAGCGTGGTCTTGCCGGCGTTGGTATGCGAGATCAGCGACAGCGTTACGGTGCATGGCGCCTGGCTCATCGGTGGTCGTCCTCCAGGGCACGTTGCACGTCTGCCTCCGCGACGGCGAGGTCGGGCGCCGCGAGATCCACGCACACCATGGGCACCCGGCGTGCGTCGAGCACCCGCCGCCATGTCTCGCGCCGCTCCGCGATTCGCGCCGGGTCGAAGCGCGCGCGCAGCGTGGACTCGTCGACCAGCGCGAGGCATTCCGCGCAGCCAAGCGCTGCGAGCGCGGCGGCGAATGCGCCGTGGGTCTCGTCCTCGGGCGTGGCAGTGGCGTTGAACAGCGCGATCGCGACCGTCGCATCGCGGGAGGCGGGGACGGCCGGCAGGGCATCGTCGCCCCCGTAGGCCATCGGGGGCGCGACGGTCTGCACGTCCGCACCGAGCGTGCGCGCGAGCAACGCACGCAGTTGCGACAACGCCGCTTCCGGCACCGCGTAGCTGTACGGAACCACCAGCGCGTGCAATGGGCCGGCGCGAAATTCGCGCAGCAGGCGCCGGAAGTAGGGGGCCTGAAGACCGAGGGCAAGCGTGCGGCCGCGACGACGTTCGACCCAACCCTGAAATCCGGCAAGCAGCAGCCGGGGGCCGATGACGACGAGCGCCACGGTCGCCGCGTAGAGGTGCAGCCAGCGCGCCGCGTTCTCGCTGCCGGGCAGGGCGCCCGCGCGAATCGACGCGAGGTGCGCGGCGTCGGGCACCGGCAGGCTCGTGACGGCGGCGCCGGGCGCGAGCGCCACGGCCAGCACCCGCTGCACCTCGGACGAATCGAGGAAGGTGCTCGACCAGGACGCTCGATATTCGAACGCCAGCCCGCGCAGGTATAGCCCGGCCACCACGCCGATCGCCAGCATCCCCGCGGCGAGATGCAGGATGCGCGCGGCGCGCGCGGCGTACAGCGGCGCCGCGACCGATGCCCAGTCTGCGGCGAACGTCGCCAGCGGCCGCGCCAGCAGCGCGGCGCGCGGAAGTCGCGCGCGCCGTGCTGCGAACCTCTGCAGCACGCGGCGCACCGGATGCGCTTCGCGCGAAGGAGGCAACCCCCGCCGGCGCCAGCCCCGCGCCCAACGCTCGAGCAGCAGCGCATAGATCGCCAGGTTCCAGACGAGCAGCCCGAGCAGTGGCGGTGCGAGCAGGTTGATGCGGCCATCCGCGCCGAGCTCGTCGAGCGCGATGCCTGCCAGCAGCGCGACGACGGCGACGACCGGGGTGACGAGGCGCCGCCATGCCGGCGCCCCGAGCGCGTCGTGCAGCCTCGCGTGGCGCGCCTGCAGCCGCTCGAGCGCCACGCCCGCGCGACGCGCGAGAAAGGCTTCGCTGGATGCCGCCGCACCCACCATCTCGCCGGCGGCGCGGCTTGCGAAGGCACGATCGGCGTCAGTAAGGAGCCGCCGCTCGACGTCGTCCGTCTCCACCGCGCGAACCGCGACGATCGCGCGCGCCGCGGCTTCGTCGAGCAACGGCCGGGCTCCGGTCACGCCGCTCGGGCCCGCGCGACCCGAACGGCGCTTGACTCGCTCACGCGCCGCGTCCCATGCCAGGCGCGCCCGACATCTGCATCGCCGTCTCGAGCTGCGCGCGGAGCACCTCGCCGGAGCGGCGCTCGACGTCGATGCGCCGCTCCAGGTCCTCGACACGAAGGGCGTAGAAGTCGAGGCCGACCTGGCGAACCGCGAGCTGCAGCAGCTCGATCTGGTCCGGTCGATAGGCGTCACCCCGCGGCCTGCGTCCCACCAGGACGAAGCCGTCGAGCTGCCCGCGGTGAAGCATCGGCACCGCGAGGACGGCGCCTCCGGCATCGGCCGGATTGCGCATGCGATGGGCCGTCGCGTGGGCCTGCATGGCCAGGACCGCTTCGTCGTCGGCACCGAAGTGCTCGGGCGCGGCGCTCAACGGTTGGAGTCGATCGCCCGGCACGACGCCGAGCGCGACCAGCGGCGATTCCGTCTGCATGGCGTAGACGACGAACGTGGTAGGCCCGCGTTCGCGAAGGAAGCGCACGTCCCCCAGTGGCTGCCGCGCCACGCCGGGCGCCAACACCCGCGGGGCATGCGCACCCTCGATCGCGAGCTCGGCGGCGACGACCAGCGCAAGCGCAACGATCGCGCCGCGCCACCAGGCTCGTGCTGTCGATGATAGGTACTGCATGCAGTCTCCGGATCGGCCACGTCGACCCGACGGGGACGGCGGCCAGTGGCCAATACTAGTCAATGGCGCGTGACCGGTCCGGTGTGCGGCATTCGAGAGGCGCGTCGAGTGGGCAGCCGGCGTGCATTTCGAACACAGTAACGACCGGTCTGGCCCGGGCGAAGCGCGCTCCTCCTTCCGGGGCCCGACTTCGTATAATTGATATTATGTCAAATAGCGGCTCGGATGAATCCAATGCTCACTATCGCTTGGCGAACACTGGGCATCGGCGCGACAGCGCCCCGTGCCCATCCCGCCTCCAGGCCCGATCCATCCGCGCCCGATGCAGGATTCAGCGCTCCTGGTTTCAGCGCGGCACCAGGCCAAGCGGGCCCGGCAAGGTCGGCTGCGCGTCGTGCCGACAGACCCACCCGTAGTGGCCGCTACGCGTGCGCACGTTCCACCAGTCGCCGCGAACGCCGAGCACCAGGTAGCGTGCGCCGCGCGAGATGCGGTCGACGCGCCCACTGATACGCCGGGCTTCCTTCTTCACGGACGTCACCATCGCACTGGCGGACCACTCGCCGGTGAGCGCTGCCAGGCGCAGCCGGCCGATCACGCGCTCCATCTCGCTCTGCTCGCGCTGGCATTGCCGCAGCACCTGGTCGAGCCGTAGCGCCGCCGGCGTGCCGGTGTCATGGAGGCTCCGCCGCTCCTGCGCCGCCGCAGCGCAGGTCTGCCTGCGCCGCACCAGCTCCTTCTCCCATGAATTCAGGTACTCGCGGAACATCCTGGACACTTGCGGTGATGCGGGCATGTCGCCTCCTGTGAGCGGGATCCACGCCGCGGGCCTGAAGGCCCATGGCGTGAATTCAAGCATTGCCGGCTGCCGCCGTCGAGTGACTATTCCGCTTACGACCGCGCGCCCTTCGTCCTGCCGGTCCATCGCATCGCCGCTGCCCGCAGGCCACCATTCGTCCGGAGCACCTGCGCAATGCCGCATCGCGTGTCGAAAACCTCTTGGAGAACGCTCGACAAGGGGTGGACATGCTGCTCGAGACGCTGTCGTTCCTGGCGGTATTCATCTACGCATTGCTGCGCCTCGAGCGCTTCATGCTCGCGCGCTACCTGCGTCAGCAGGCGAACGAGGCATTGATCGCCCAGGCAGGCGCGGTCGCGCGCGACCGCGCGGTGCCCACTGTCAAGTTGATGCCGATCCCGGGCACCCGTGCGCTGCCGCGCCGGCAGCACGCGCGGCTATGCCGCTTTGGCATCCGGCCCGAGCGCGCGCTGGAGCTGCAGGTATTCGAGTCGACGCGGCCTTGCGGCGAATGGCCGGCCGGATTGCGCACGCTGCTTCAGCGTCTGCAGGAGTCGGGCAATGTGCGCGGTCCCGGCGTTGCGGCCGCCTTGGCCGGCCCGGCCGGGATCGCGCCCGGCCACGCGCTGTACTTCGTCCTGGTCGACGCCGCCAACGGCGCAACGCCCGAGCCGATCGCGTTTGTCGACGTGACCGCCTGACCGGCCCCGCCGGACGATTCCGTAAGATCAGCGCCGGCGGTCGACCGGCGTGCGCAGGGCGTCGTGGGTCTCGCCGGACGCTCATGGCGAACCCCCCTCCCCATTCCTTCGACGTCATCGTGATCGGCGGCGGCGCCGCTGGAATGATGACCGCCGCGACGGCCGGCCGCCGGGGAAGACGCGTGCTGGTCATCGAGCATTACCGCGTGGTCGGCGAGAAGATCCGCATCTCCGGCGGCGGGCGCTGCAACTTCACCAACCGCGGAGCAGGTCCCGACCAGTTCCTGTCGGAGAACCCCGCGTTCTGTCGCTCCGCCCTGGCCCGCTACACCGCCCAGGCATTCACCGACCTGGTCGAACGGCATGGCATCGCGTATCACGAGAAGAAGCTGGGCCAACTGTTCTGCGACGGCAGCGCGCAGGCAATCATCGACATGCTGCAGGCCGAGTGCCGCGCGGGCGGCGTCGCGTGGTGGCAGCCGTGCCCGGTCGACTCCGTGTGCCGCGAAGGCGACCGCTGGTGCGTCGACACGCCGCGCGGCCGGGCCACCGCGCCGGCGATGGTGGTAGCGACCGGCGGGCTGTCGGTACCCAAGATCGGCGCAACACCGTTCGCCTACCGCCTGGCCGGCCAGCTCGGCATCGCGGTGGTTCCGCCGCGACCTGCCCTCGTACCGCTGGCGCTCGCCCCCGACGCGCTGGCGCGCTTCGGCGACCTTGCGGGCGTGTCGATCGACGCGATCGTCACGTGCAACGGTGGACGCTTTCGCGAGAACGTCCTCTTCACGCACCGCGGCCTGTCGGGTCCCGCCATCCTGCAGGCCTCCTCGTTCTGGAAGGGCGGTGACACGCTGCTGGTCGATGTGCTCCCGGGAATCGACGCGCACGCCTGGCTGCTGGCGGCCCAGCGCTCGGGCGCCCGGCTCGAAACGCGGCTCGCTGAACGGCTGCCGCGGCGTTTTGCCCAGCAGTGGGCCGCGGCTTTCGACGCTGGGCGGCCGCTGCGCGCGCTCGGCGAGGCGCAGCTGCGGCGCCTGGCGGACGCGCTGCATCGTTGGTCGCTCACCCCGTCCGGAACACTGGGGTGGAACAAGGCGGAGGTAACGCGCGGCGGGGTCGACACCCGGGAACTGTCGTCACAAACGTTGCAGGCGGTGCGGGTTCCGGGCCTGTACTTCATCGGTGAGGCAGTCGACGTGACCGGCTGGCTCGGCGGCTATAACTTCCAGTGGGCCTGGTCGTCGGGTCATGCGACAGGTAGCGACGTCTAGCGCCAACCGTTCAATGCCTTGTCAATTGGTTTAACTGTGATTGACGTTAGGCGACCCGATATGTCTCAACCACTTCAGACATGCAGCTAATGCCACTTCTGTAATAGCGATTATCGCTATTATTCAACGGCATACAGCCTACACTTCATCCTGTGGCGCGCGCGGCGCGGGCTCCAACCAAACTGGACGGTCCGGTAGCGCCCCTGGCGGACTCCGCCGTCAATCGGAGCCGACGAACGATCCAAGACCGTCCAGCGCGAAAACCGCGAGCGCAGCCTGGACGACTTCGCTCTCTCCCGCGGCCACGGTGACGTCGATCGCGAGGTCCGGCACGGCCGCGGACGCCGCGGCCAGAATGCGTGGGAAGTCCTCGCGCAGGTGCCCGCCCCGTCCGAAGAACAGCGGCACGATTCGCACCTGGGTGGCACCGTGTGACCGCAATTCGCGGAGCCCCGTCGCAAGATCGGGGGTGAGATGCTCGAGGAAGGCCAGCACGACCGGGAGCCCCGGGTGGCGGGCGCGGATTCGGGACGCGACGGCTTGGAAAGGCTCCGCCCAGCGCGCGTCGCGCGCCCCATGGGCAAATAGCAGGAGCGCTGGGCCGGCCATCGCCTAATTATAGGGAGGGTGCCGACGCTGTCGGTCGATTCCGCGGTTGGCGGTCAATTCGGTTCGCGGTCGATTCCGGCGGGGATCCGGACATATTCGCCGGAGCGCGCCCGTGGCGCCGGGTCCTGCGGAGCGTCAGCGAACCGCGGTCAGCTCATGCGCCCAGAGGAACGCTTCGCGCTGGATGCCGGCGAACTGGCCCGGATCGACGGTGCCGAGGCGCTTCAGCGAGCGCGCCACCTGCGCGCGATCGTCGCGCTCGAGGCCTTCGATAAGCGTTAGCAACCCGGCGAATTCCCCCTCGCGCTGCACGAGCGCGCTGGAAACCGGCTCCGGCAGGGGCAGCTGCTTGAGGATGTCCGCGTGCGTCATCTCCAGTAGCACGTCCATGAGCGAAAAGATGCCGGCAATGAAGGCCAATTCGGCGCCGCCGTTTTGGGGGCTCGGTCGCCGGGCGGTCAGCACCTCCATCAGCTTGCCGCGCACGGCGGCCAGCTGCAGCAGCGGGCTCGACATCGAGTCGGTGCCGCGGTCGGCGGTGTAGAGCAGCAGCTGGAGCCAGACGCGCAGCTGCTTGCGCCCCATGATGATCACAGCGAGAGGATGCGCAGCATCGCGAGTTTGGCGGGCTTCGCGCGCTTGGCCGACATCACCTCCGGCCGAGCGAAGTGAAAGCCCTGGAAAAGGTCAATGCCGAGCGACTTGGCCTGCTCGTACTGCGCCGGCGTCTCGACCTTCTCCGCCACGATGCGCACCTTGTGCTTGCGCACCATCTTCACGATCAGCGGGACGAGCAGCGGATCGATCGCGAGGAAGTCGATCTTGACGATGTCGACTTCCGGCAGCAGCTTGTCGCGCTCGTCGAGATTGCCCACGAATCCGTCGAGCGCGATGCGATAGCCGCACTTGCGCAGCTCCCAGCAGCGCTGCTCGAGCACCCGCTTTTCGAGGAGCTCCAGCACGATGCGATCGGGTGGCAGCGCCTCGACCAGCTCGCTGAAGAGGAAGTCGGTGTCGACGTTGATGAAGCGTCCACGCCACCGATCGCCTCGCCCAGGCCCATGTCGCCGAATACATGGCGATCACCGTCGACGTCGCCGGGACGCTGTCGTCGTGGTTGGCGACGTTGGACGCTGCCGACCGGAACAGGAGCTCGTATCCAACCAGCCGCGTGTTGGCGTCCACGATCGGCTGGCGCGCGATGTAGATGTCCTGCGTGGGCGCCGCGGGGTCGATGAGGCTGGTGGTGGTCATGGAAACGCGAAAGCGGGAGGTGGGCGCTCGGCGCAGCGCAGGCCGGTCGTTAGCATTAGCGGCAGCGGCCGCGGGTTTGCGCAGGGCGATCAGGCGAGGAATTGCCGGTCTGTTCTGCCGCTTGTTCCGGGCAACTCGCTACAATGGGGCGGCGCCGTGGGGCCTGCAGGACGCCGCCCGTCGCCCGCGCGCTGCATGATTGCCAACTCCGCCCCCGCCGCCGTGCTGAAGCTGCTCGTCATCGAGGACTCGCTCGACGACTACGCGCTCCTCATGAGCCGGCTGGCGCGCGGCGGCCGCCAGGTGGACGCGCTCCGCGTGCAAACCCGGGCCGCGCTCGAGGAAGCGCTGGCGGAGCGCACGTTCGACGCGGTCATTTCCGATCATCGCCTGCCGCAGTTCACCTCGCTCGAGGCGCTCGCGGTGGTGCGCGCGCACGACCGCGAGCTCCCCTTTCTCATCGTATCGGGCGCCATCGGCGAGGAAGTCGCGGTCGAGGCGATGCGCGGTGGCGCCGACGACTACCTCATGAAGGACAAGCTCGGCCGCCTCGAGCCGGCGCTCTCGCGCGCGCTCGACGCGGCCGCCGCACGCCGGCGCCAGCGCGCCGCCGAGCACGCGCTCGTCGAGAGCGAGACCCGGTTTCGCGCGCTCACGGCCAACCTGCCGGGCATGGTGTTCCAGCTCGAGCAGGCCGGCGACGCGTTTGCCCTGGTCTATGTGAGCGAAGGTGCGCGACGGTTGTTCGGCGTGGCGCCGGATTCGCTGACGAGCCATCCGGATCGCTGGCTCGCGCAGTTGCCGCGCAGCGACGCCGCCGCGCTGCGCCGCGCCCTGCGTCGCGCCGCGCAGGACGGCGGCGAGCTGCACTGGGTCGGCCGCGTGCTGGCGGCACCCGAGCGCGTCCGCTGGATCGAGCTGTCGGCCGGCGGGCGGACGATCGAGGCGGGGCGAATGGTCTGGGACGGCATCGTGACCGACATCACCCCGCAGCACCAGGCGCAGGCCGAGCTGCGCGCCTCCCGCGAGGAGCTGCGCACGCTCGCCACGCACCTGACCCGCGTGCGCGAGCGGGAGCGCGAATCGATCGCGAGGGAAATTCACGACGATGTCGGCAGCACGCTCACGGCGATCAAGTTCGAGCTTGCGTTCCTGCGGAACGAGCTCAAGTCCGACGAGCGCTTCGTGGCGCCGCTCGGGCGGGTCGGACAGCTCATCGATACCGCGATCCTGTCGAGCACCCGGATCATGCACGACCTGCGGCCGGGAATCCTCGACGAAGGGCTCGTCGCGGCGCTCGAGTGGCAGGCGCGCAGCTTCGAGCAGCGCATGGGCATCGCCTGCCGGTTCGCCTCGTCGCACGAGGAGATCCCGCTCGCGCCCGAGCATGCGATCGCCCTGTTCCGGATCTGCCAGGAGGCGCTCAACAACGTCGCGAAGTATGCGGAGGCCAGGGCGGTCGATATCCGGCTGCGCGCGGGCGCCGGACGTCTCGTCCTCGACATCGGCGACGACGGCAGGGGCATCGCCCCTGCCGAGCTCAACCGGCCCGACCGCTTCGGCCTGCGGGGCATGCGCGAGCGCGCGCACTCGCTCGGGGGAACCGTCGAGATTCGCGGCACGCCCGGCGCGGGCACGACGATCAGCGTGAGCCTGCCGCTCGCGCGTCCGGCCGAGCTGCCGGAAGAGCCTGAGGAATACGCGCGATGATCCGCATCGCCATCGCCGACGATCACGCCATCGTGCGGCAGGGCCTGCGCCAGATCCTGTCGGCGCAGGGGGACTTCGAGGTGATCGGCGAGGCCGCCAACCACGGCGAGGTCATGCAGCTCATCCGCAAGGAGACCTTCGACGTGTTGCTGCTCGACATCGCCATGCCCGGCAAGAACGGCATCGATACCTTGAAGCAGGTGCGCGTCGAGCGGCCGAAGCTGCCGGTGCTGATGCTCAGCATGTATCCGGAGGACCAATACGCGTTCCGGGCGCTCAAGGCGGGTGCGTCGGGCTATCTCACCAAGATGACCGCGGCCGAGCAGCTCGTCGACGCGATCCGGACGATCACGCGCGGCCGCAAGTTCATCACGCCCGAGCTCGCGCTGTCGCTCGCCGAGAGCTTCGACCGCGACACCGAGATCGAGCCGCACAGCCTGCTCTCGGACCGCGAGTTCCAGACGCTCAAGCTGATCGCCGCCGGCAAGCCGCTGGCGCAGATCGGTGCCGAGCTCGCGCTGTCGCCCAAGACGGTGAGCGTCTACCGCGGCCGCTTGCTCGCGAAGCTCGGCCTGCATTCCAACGCCGACCTCACGCGCTACGCGATCGAGCACCAGCTGCTCGAGTAGGGGCTCCTGCTACGCCGAGGCGACGCGGTTCTTGCCCGCTTCCTTCGCGTGATAGAGCGCCTTATCGGCGCGCGGGGTCTCGGGCAGGAGGATCACGGCGCTCTTCTGGTAGTAAGTGGTGAAGCCGTGACCTTCGAGCCCGTCGCGTTGCCAATGAACTCCGGTGTCGTGCGCTCTAGTGGATCTGGCGGATGGCGTCGAAGGCCACCTGGTTGCCGTACGCAAGCTGGATGAGCGCGCCGCTCGAGGTGCTGACCACTCCTTCGACGGTCGCGACCATCAGCGTGTCGAACGTGACGGCCGCGCCGGAGGCGGTCGCGGTGACGCTGAAGGTGTAGTGGCCGTCGGGCGCCACGGTGCCGGTGTCCGTCCTGCCGTCCCAGTCGAAGAATTGAGCGCCGGGCTTTTGCGCACCCATGTAGACGGTGCGCACGACGTGGCCGAGTTGGTCGATGACCGTGACACTGACATGGTCCGCAGCCGCGGCGAGGTCGACGCCGCCCTTGCCTTCGCCGCTCGTCAACTCGAGATCGTTGCCGCTCAGCACGACATCGTGCCCGACTAGCGTCGCGGCCTCGAGGTACTGGGTGATGCCAATCGGGGCGCCGAGCGCCCCGACCGTATCGTTGAACTGGTTGACGCCGCTCACCGTGCTGATTTGTTCGAGCTGCGTGGTGAGCTGCGAGTTGTCGAGCGGGTTGAGCGGGTCCTGGTTCTGGAGCTGCGCGACCAGCAGCGTGAGGAAGCGGTCCGCCGCCTGCTGCGCCGACGCTGCGGTCGACCTGATCGCCGCGGCGGCGTCGGCCGCGCCCGTGGCTGCCGGCGCATTCGCGGCGCCCGTGGCCTTCAGCAGCGTGTTCTGGAGGAGGTTCATGGGATCTTTCGGTTCCTGGCCTGCAGAGCCGGATTCAGCGCCGAGCGTCAACGTTTTTTTGAGAAAGCGTCTTGGCGGCGTTCATCACTTCGACGCCCGACTGACAGGAGCGCGACGCCGAGAGGATGTTCACCACGTCTGGAACCGCATGAAGTCCTCGAGCCCGTCGATCATCGGTCGTCCGACACGCGTGACTGGATGGCGCCGATTATCGGCAGCGCGGCGCCGGACCGATCGGCTGAGAAGACGCGCTTTCCCGCGTTTCGCCCGCTCGGCAGGTGCGCGCGCACCCTGTACCGCGATGCCCGGCCGCCGACGCGGCACCGGATCGCCCGCCGGATGCCGGCCCGCAGTTACCGCTTCCGCCCGCCCTTGCGATGCAGGCCATTCTCGAGCCCGAGATCGCGGGCGACAAGGCGCTGTTCCGACTCTTGGACGGCATGCGACGGCTTGCGCCGCCTCGACTTCGAGGGGATCGAGGCCACCGGCGCGGCCAAGCAGACGCTCGACCAGCAGGACGTCGATGTCGTCGGCCACGGCTCAGCCGTGCCCGCGCACGGCCTGCGCCGGCAGCGCCAAGTGGAAAACCGTCCCGTCCCCGCCCCCGCTCTCCCCCCACGCGCTGCCGCCGTGCCGTGGCGATGCGGCGGGTGAGCGCGAGCCAGACACCGACGCCCGGGAACTCGTCGGCGCGATGCAGCCGGTTGAATACGCCGAACAGCTTCTCGACGTAGGTCATGTCGAAGCCCACGCCGTTGTCGCGCACGTGATAGATCACTTCCGCCTCGTGCGCCTCGCCGCCGATGGCGATCATCGGCGTGGATTGCGCGTATGTGATCCTCGAGGTCCTCGTGCAGGCGGCGCAGCAGCGTCTCGCTGTAGCGCACCGACTGCTCCGTGCGGCACCGGTCCTGGAGCTCCTGGTTGACCTGGACCTCCGCCTTCGCGCCCTGGGGCAGAGCAGGCTGCCACGCGGGTCTCGAGCGCCGCGCACGCGTCGCGCAACTGCGCCGCCGCCGCTTCCGCGTAAGCGCACTGCATTGCGAGCGCTTCGTGGCGTCGCGCGCGCGTCGAGCTGCCGGGCCGCGCCAGGTCGATCAGCTTGGAGAGGAGGTCCATGGCGTCGGCGGGGACGATCGCACCATGATGTCCCCGAGCGTGCCGCCTATCACGATCAGTAATGCCGCGAGCTGCGCCAGCGAGTCGACGCTGGCGCCGTCGAGCAGCTGGCCGCCGGTGTTGGCGACCGCGGCCAGTGAAAAATTGACGATGCTGAGCCTGTCCATGCGAAATGAGAGTCGACTCTACGGGTGTGAGTGACGGCGCAGCCCGGTCGGCGCAGGGCATCCGCCTCGCCGGCGCGCGGGACCCGCGGCAGGTGGGCTTAGGTCCAGCCCTTCAGCTCGGTGCGAAGCCGCGCCACCGCCTGGCTGTGCAGCTGGCATACCCGCGATTCGCTGACCTCGAGCACCGTCGCGATTTCCTTGAAGTTGAGCTCCGGCTCGTAATACAGGCCCATGAGCAGCTTCTCGCGCTCGGGCAGGTGCTCGATGGCCGCCACCAGCGACTTGCGGAAGCGCGTGTCCTTGTAGCGCTCGAACGGGTTCTCGCGATCGTCGGGTAGATTGCGCTCGAGGTAGTCGTCGTCGTCGTCGCGCCTGAAGTCCTCGAAATGTAGCAGCTCGTAGCCGCGCGCCTCCTGGAGCAGCGACTGGTACTCGGCGAGCGGCACGTTGAGCTCCTTGGCGAGCTCGATCTCGCTCGGCGCGCGGCCGAGGCGCTGCTCGAGCTTGTGCATCGCCGTCTCGATGCGCCGCAGCGACTTGCGCGTGCTGCGAGGCAACCAGTCGTTCTGGCGCAGCTCGTCGAGCATCGCGCCGCGGATGCGCTGGGTCGCGTAGGTCTCGAACTGGTTGCCCTGGCTCTCCTCGAAGCGCGCCGCGGCATCCATGAGGCCGATCATGCCGGCCTGGATGATGTCGTCGATCTGCACGCTCGACGGAAGGCGAGCGGCAAGGTGATGGGCCATGCGCCGCACCAGCGGTGCGAACGTGGTGATGCGGGCGTTGGTGTCGAGCGTGCCGGTGGCGGTATACATCGTGGCGATGGGGTTAGTGGTGGACGGCCTTGCGCCCGGGCAGCGAATCGCTCCCGAGGCGCTCGAGCGTCGACAGGGCGAGCGCGCCCCCGAGCGCGATCGCGGCGGTCGACAGCTCGCGCGGGCGCGCCGGCTGGCCGCGTTCGCGGGTCCGCTCGTGGCGGCGCGGGGTCGCGGAAAAACTACGCTCAAGGTCCTGCTCGTTGGCCATCGCGCCGCTTTCATTGCGATGGCCGGATTATCGAAGCGCATGCCCGCGCACGAGGGCTCGATCAGGCAGGGGTTTAGCAGCCTATTCGGTCCGCGTCGCCGCGCTTTGGGGGGCGAGGCGGTGCGACGCCGGCCTGCGCCGCACCGCGACGGCCGCTCAACGGGCTATTCCGCTGCGGCGGAGTCACAGATCTTCCACGCGCCGCCGTGGTGGCATCGCTGCACCTGGCGGTAGCGCTTGACGATGATCGGCGACTTCTGCTCTCCGCTCATGGCCGCCTGCGCGTCGGGCGCGCGAACCCCTCACGGGTCCGTCGAACTCCGCGAACGTGGGCCGCTCGGTCGAGTAGAGCACCTTGCGGCCGAAATCGATCGCAATGGCCGGGGCGTAGCCGTTGAGCGTCGCGAGCAGCGTGACCTTCACGCACTGGAGGTTCTTGCTCGATTCGTTGCGCGCTGTTCGAGCAGGTCGGCCAGCGGTCCCACCACGCCGGAGGCGGGCAGGACGCCGAGGAACGTGCCGACCAGCGCGTCCGGGATGAGTTTGCCGCGATCGGCCGGCGACAGGCCGACGGACACCATCGTATGCACGACCGCCCATCATCGCGGCGACGATGCCGAACGCCGGCAGGCCGTCCGCGATCTTCTGGTCATCAGCCGCATGAAGAATGCCCGCCCGCGGCGGGCCTACGGGGGTGAGGGGTACTTCGCGCGCGGACAAGAGGGTTCGGCCCGGGGCGGGGTTTCTTTAGTGCGCGAGGCGCTTCGCCGGATCCTTGGTGTGGCCCGCGCGCGACGGCATGTGACACAGGCCGCAGACGTAGTGGCGGGTGAGGTCGTGGTCCCGGACGATGAAGCGACCGCTGCACTTGGTACACGACGCGAGTTTCAGCATGCCGGCGTCGACGAAGCGCACCAGCCGCCACGCGCGGGTGACCGAGAGCTCGGCCAGAAGCTCGTTGCCGCGGCATTGCTCGAGGTACAGGCGGTAGGCCTTGACGATCGCCTCGACGTCGTCGAGCGCGCTCGACTTGATCAGGGTCTGGTAGATGGCCATGAACAGCGAGGCGTGGATGTTCGGCATCCAGGTCACGAACCAGTCGGTGGAGAACGGCAGCATGCCCTTCGGGGGCGACTTGCCCTGGATCTCCTTGTACAACTTCAGCAGGCGCTCCCGCGACATGCGGGTCTCGGACTCGAGCACCTGCAGGCGGGCGCCGAGCTCGATGAGTGAGGTGGCGCGGCGCACTTCGGCCGCATCGTCGATGACGCTGGACAGTCGCATGGGAATCCTAAGGGTCGGGCGCGCGCTTCAGGCGGCCTGGGGCAGCGCCTGGGCCATCAGGATCGCGGCATGGGCGCCGGCGACGCCGCGCTCGCGGGCGTGGCTGCGCAGAAGGTTCCAGACGATGGCGTCGTCGAAGCGGAACCGGCACATGAGCAGGTTCGCCGCGGCGATCTTGACGATCTGGCCGGTCGACAGCCCTTCCAGCACGTCGGCGACTTCCTCGCTGATGCCCAGCCGATAGAGGGCTTCAGCCTTGTCCTCGCGGATCAGGTGCTGGGCCAGCACCAGGTAGGACAGGTTCGCGTCGCGAATCTCGTCGAGCAGTTGTTCGGTCTTCATGTTCGCCTCCCTGATGGCTTGATTGGTTCGACGTCATCTTGCGGCAGCGCCGCGGGAGGCTTAAGTGGGCGCGTTGCCATGCATCGGGTAGGGGCAAGCCCGCGACCGCACGTGGGGCTCAGGCCTACGTCGTATGACAATGGCATAACTTGGGACCCACTTCGGACCCAGCGAGACGCAGGCCCGTTGCCAGCGACGCTGCGCACGGTCGACCGTAAAGAGGCCCAAAACCCGTCCACATCGGCGTATCGCGCCGGCGCAGGCGCCTTATCGTAGCGGCGTGGTTGAACGGGTGGCGGATTGTCGGCTCGCCGCAAAGCCGGGCCGGCGCGCCAGCGGTGGCGCAATACGCCCCTCTAGTTTTCCGCGACCGGTTACGATGATGCCAGTACGGCGGTGCATCAGTGCCCTATGAATCCCGACGCAACCAATCGTCGCCGCGAATTCGCCGGAATGCTAACCAGGTGACGAAAAATGCACTCAGTCATCAACACCACCCTCGCGTCGCTGAACGCGCCACGCATCCTGGACGCCTACCATCGCAAGGACGTGCTCCAGGCGCGCCCCGACCGCGTTCAGGCTGAGTACCTGCGCCAGTTCATCGCGCTCGACACCACGCTTGCGCAGCTATCCGCGACGAGCAGGTACCTCACGCAACAGCTCGCCAAGCTGCCGCGATGCTCCGATAGTTGGAAATAGGCGCAACGGCGACGCCCGACGCTCACGCCCGGGCGGGTGCGGCCGATAAGAAAGTAATCCCCCCACGCCACGGGATTCGCATGGTTGCCGCACACGCCTACGCCCGCGTCGGATGCAAGACCGGCAATGTGGACGAGGGGCTCAAGGCGGTGCTCGACTCCACGCAAGGCGGGACAATCGCCCAACAGTTCATGGACCTCTACGACTACATCGGCGGGCGCCTGCTGGTCGCCAACCTGCGCAACGACACGGGTCTGCTCGACCAGGCGGCGCGTCTCCTGGGCGAGCTGCGCGGCGTCTGGGCGAGCCTGGCCGACCGTCGGGTCGAGGCAGTGGCGCTGTTCCGTTGACCGGCTCTCACGTCATGTCGACCCCGCAGGCGCGGTTCCTCGAATGCTACGAAGCCATCGCCGCCGCTACCGGCCGCATGCTGGCCGCCGCGCGTGCCGCGGACTGGCCGGCCCTGAGCGAGAGCGAGCGTGAGTGCCAGGACTGGATCGCGCGCATCGAGCGCCTCGGCGACCCGGAGGGCGTGCTGGATTCGCACGGCCGGCGCCGTCGCTTCGAGATCCTGCGCGGCGTCCTGCGCGACGATGCGGTCATTCGCGACCTGCTGCAGCCATGGCTCGGCCAGGTCGATCGCTGTCTCGGGCGCGACACCGTACCGGGCGCACGCTAGCGACTGCCGCAAGCAAACGGGCGGCCGGATGATCGATCCCCAGTGCCTCGGCGCCTACCTGCGCGCGCTGATCCGCGAGGGACTCGCTCGACGGGCGCGCTTTAAACTGGTTGCCCGTCCCTGCCCGCCGCGCACCGCTTTCGTCGCTTCCGGAGCTCGTCCATGTGCCGCAACATTCGCACGCTGTTCAATTTCGCGCCGCCCGCCACCGACGACGAGGTCGCCGCCGCGGCACTGCAGTTCGTCCGCAAGGTCTCCGGGTTCAATATGCCGTCGAAGGCGAACGAGGCGGCGTTTGACGCGGCCGTCGCGGCCGTCGCGACCGCCTCGCGCACGCTCGTCGACGCGCTCGTGACGAACGCCGCGCCGCGCGATCGCACCGTGGAGCAGACGAAAGCGCGAGCGCGGACCGCCTACCGTTACGCGCCGAGGCCGTAGGTCCGCGCCGGCCGGGCACGGGCGTGGGCCCGACCTGCCGCTAGCCAGCGAGTCGCGCCGGCGCCGGCGCGAGCGTGAACCAGATCGTGGTGCCGACGTCCGGCGCGGACTCGGCGGCCACCGTGCCGCCGTGGCGCTCGACGATCCGCTGCACCAGGGCGAGGCCGATGCCGGTGCCGGCGAATTCCTGCTCGCCGTGCAGGCGCTGGAACGGCTCGAACAGCTTGGCGGCATGCTCCATGTCGAAGCCGGCGCCGTTGTCGCGCACGAAGCAGGTGGGCACGCCGTCGCGTGCGACGATGCCGAAGTTGATCGCCGGCGCGCGGCACTTCGCGGTGAATTTCCAGGCGTTGCCGAGCAGGTTTGCGAGCACGATCTGCGTCAGTCCCCGATCCGCTTCGACCGTCACGCCGGGCGTGATGCGCACCTGCACGGCGCGCTGCGGGTCGCCCTCCTGGAGCTCCGCCACCACCTCGGCCGCGAGCCGGCTCAAGTCGACCGGCACGCGCCGCAGCTCCGTGCGCGCGATGCGGCACAGGTTCATGAGGTCGTCGATCAGGCGCGACATGCGCTGCGACGCGGACCGGACGCGCTCCAGGTAACCCCGCGCCTCCCGGTCGAGCCCGTGCTCGCCGTCGACGATCAAGTCGGTGAAGCCGCTGATTGCGCGCAGCGGCGCCCGCAGGTCGTGCGAGATCGAATAGCTGAACGCCTCGAGCTCGCGGTTGGCGGCCTGCAGCGAGCGCGTGCGCTCCTCGACTTTCTCTTCGAGCGTCGCGTTGAGCTGCCGCAGGTCGGCCTCGGCACGTTCACGCCGGGTGTCCGCGGCCATGGTGTCGAGCGCGAACGACAGGTCGGCCGCAAGGAGTTGCAGGAGCTCGGTCATCTCGGCGTCGAAGTAATCGGGCTCGGCGGCGTGCACCGTCAGGCAGCCGGTCACCGCCCCGTCCTGGTAGAGAGGCAGCGCCGCGGTCGAGCGGACCGCATCGCGCGCCGCCGGGCGGCGCAGCGGCAGCGCGCGCGGGTCGTGCGCGCGATCGTTGCTGATGTACGGTGCGCCTTCGCGAATGGCGATGAGCGAGGGCACCTCGCGGAGCGGCTCGTCGGGCCCGAGCGAGAGCACCGCGTGGTCGAAATGCTGGAGCATCGTGCCCGCGGCGGCCACGGTGCGCAGGCGTTGCGCCGTCGCGTCGACCAGGCACACCGTCGCCACCGCGAAGCCGCCGTGCGCGACCGCGATGTCGCAGACCTGCTGCAAAAGCGCGGCGCTGCCCCGCGTGCGAGCGATTGCCTCGTTCGCCTTGGAGAGCGCCGCGTAGAGCGTCGACAGGCGGCCGTTGCGGCGCTCGGAGGCAACCCGGTCGTGGATGTCCACGCAGGTGCCGATGAAGCCGACCAGCGCGTCGTCCTCGCCGCGGCGGGGCACGCCATGATTCAGCACCCACCGGTATTCGCCATCGTGGCGGCGCAAGCGGAACTCGACGGACAGCGGTACCAGTCGCTCGAAGGCATCGTCGTTGCGCTCCAGCAGCGCCGCGCGGTCGTCCCCGTGGACCAGCGACATCCAGCCTTCGCCGCAGGCCTGCTCGAGTGTCTGGCCGGTGAAGTCGCGCCATGCACGGTTGACGTAGAAGCAGCTGCCGTCCGCGCCCGCCATCCAGATCAGCGAGGGCGTCGAGTCGGCAAGCGTCCGGAAGCGCGCCTCGCTTTCCTTCAGGTCGGCCTCCGCCCGCTTGCGCGGCGAGACGTCGCGCACGAAGGCGGCGATGGCACCCGGGCCACCGTTCTGGAGGTAACTGAACGTCACCTCGATCGGGAGCTCGTGGCCGTCCGCGTGCAGGCCGACGAACTCCGTGCCGCGCCAGTCGAGGCGCGGCTCGCCGGCGGCGAGCAAGCGCCGCAGGTTCAGCCGGTACGGCTCGTGCAGGCGCGCCGGCTGCAGCAGCGCGAACTCGCGCCCGGACAACGCGGTGGGCGAATGGCCGAAGACGCGCTCGGTGGCGGCATTCGCGAACACGATCCGATGCTCGCGATCGATGATGAGGATGGCATCGTTCGACGTCTCGAACAGCTGGCGGAACCGCAGCTCGCTGTCGTGCAGCGCCGCCTCGTCGCGCTGCCGACGCTCGAGCATCCGGTTGACCTCGGCGGCGATGCCCGCGAGCTCGCGCGGACCCCGCACCTCGGCGCGCGCGGTGAGATTGCCGCGGGCGACCGCCTCGGCGACACCGGCGATCGAGCGGATCGGCCTGAGCAGGCGGCCCGCCAGGATGGCCGTGGTCGCGAGCATGCCCGCGAGGATCGCGAGCACGGCGAACGTATTGAGCCAGGCCGAGTGGGTGGCCTGCGCGAGGACCATGTCGGCGGGCGTGGACACGAGGGCGAGCCAAGGCACGGTCGCAAGGGGAGCGAAGCCCGCGAGCTGGTCGACCCCGTCGTAGCCGGCGGCGCGGAGCGCCCCCTCGTGCTGGGCGAGCGCGTGGTCGACCAGATCGCCCGTGAGCCGGTTGCCGATCGCCCCCGAGCCCGTGGAACGCGCGACCAGCGCGCCCTTGAGATCCACCAGGTCGATGATCGGCCCGGCCGCGAGGTCCGTGCCCCGCGGGCTCGGGGTGCGCAACCGCGCCAGGTCGAGTGCCGTCGCAAGCACGCCGGCCAAGCTGCCGTCGGCGCGCCGCACGGGGACTGCGAGGGTCACGATCCAGCGGTCGTCGCTGCGGGCGCGGTGCGGAGCGTCGACCACGAACTTGCCGCCTTCTACCACACCCCGGAACCAGGGCCGGTCGCGGTAGGGCGCCGTGCCGCGCAACGGAGCGAGTGTGCTGCAGACGCCGTGGCCGTCGAGGTCGACCAGCAGCAGGTTGACGAGCGGTACCTGGCTCGCCGTGAAGTCGGCGAAGATCGTGTCGCAGCGGGTTGGATCGGGTTGCCGCACGCCTGGCCGCGCCGCGACTGAGTCGAGCACGCCACGGGCGTCCGTCAGCAGGAGATCGGTGTCCGCCGCGGCTGCGCGGGCAAGCTGGCGCACGTTGACCAGCGCCTGATCCTGTTCTTGGTCGGCGATCTGCCGCAACGCGGCCACGAGCAAGGCGCCGAGCGGCAACGCGACCGCGAGCACGACCGCGAAGGCGTAGGTGCGCACGCTGAGCCTTTGGCGCCACGGCGGGCGCGTCTCGATGGGCGCCTCGCGAGCGTCGCGGGGCGCCAGGCGTGACGCGCCGGGGGTCGACAGGGTCGAATCCGTGGGCAGGGGCATGGGCAGCGGGGACCTGAAAAACGGTCGCTTCGAGCCCGTAAGCAGGTTCTGCGCCATTGTCGAGCACAAGCCGTGTTATTTCTTGTGGTTATTAAGGCATGCCCGCAAATCACTTCCAATCATCGATGCGCGGCTATAGCTTGACCGCAGAGAGGCCACTGACATGTATCGCTACGATTCCTTTGACCAGCGGGTGGTCGACCAGCGGGTCGCCCAGTTCGGCGACCAGACGCGTCGGTTCCTGGCGGGGGAGCTCACCGAGGACGAGTTTCGTCCGTTGCGGCTGCAAAACGGTCTCTATCTGCAGAAGCATGCCCCGATGCTCCGGATCGCGATCCCCTACGGGCTGCTGTCGTCGCGCCAGCTGCGTACGCTGGCCCAGGTCGCCCGCAAGTACGATCGCGGCTACGGTCATTTCTCGACGCGCCAGAATCTCCAGCTCAACTGGCCGCGGGTCGAGGACGTCCCGCAGATCCTCGCCGCGCTTGCCCGGGTGGAGATGCACGCGATCCAGACCTCCGGCAACTGCATCCGCAACATCACGAGCGACCATTTCGCGGGCGTGGCGAGCGACGAGGTGATCGATCCGCGTCCGTACTGCGAGCTCGTGCGCCAATGGGCCACGCTGCACCCGGAATTCGCGTACCTGCCGCGCAAGTTCAAGATCGCCGTGACCGGCGCGACCAGCGATCGCGCCGCGGTGCTGGTCCACGACATCGGCCTGCAGGCTGTGCGCGACGCAGCCGGTGCAGTGGGCTTTCGCGTCATCGTCGGCGGCGGCCTCGGCCGTACGCCGATCATCGGACACGTGATCCGCGAGTACCTGCCGCGCGCCGAGATCCTCAACTATCTCGACGCGATCCTGCGCGTCTACAACCGCTTCGGCCGGCGCGACAACAAGTACAAGGCGCGCATCAAGATCCTCGTGAAGGAGCGCACGCCCGCGCGTTTCGCCGCCGACGTCGAAGCCGAGTACCTGCACGGCGCGAACGGTCCAGGCACGGTTCCGGACGCCGAGATCGCGCGGCTCGAGCGATTCTTCGAGCCGCCGGCATACGAGACGCTCCCGCTCGAGGACGCCGATTGCCGCGCGGCACTGGCCGACAATCGCGCGTTCGCGAACTGGGCGAAGCGCAACGTGGCCCCGCACAAGACGCCCGGCTACGCCATCGTGACGCTGTCGCTCAAGCCGACCGGAACGCCCCCCGGCGACGCGACTTCCGACCAGATGGACGCAGTCGCCGACCTGGCCGACGCTTTCAGCTTCGGCGAGCTGTCCGTGTCGCACGAGCAGAACCTCGTGTTCCGCGACGTTCGCAAGGGCGACCTGTTCGCGCTGTGGGCCGAGCTGAAGGCACTCGGCTTCGCGACTCCGAACATCGGGCTCCTCACCGACATCGTGTGCTGCCCCGGCGGGGACTTCTGCTCGCTCGCGAACGCCAAATCCATACCCATCGCGCAGGCCGTGCAGCAACGCTTCGACGATCTCGACTACCTGCACGAGATCGGCGAGCTCGACCTCAACATCTCCGGCTGCATGAATGCATGCGGCCATCATCATGTCGGTCACATCGGCATCCTCGGCGTCGACAAGCAGGGCGCCGAGTGGTACCAGGTCTCCATCGGCGGCGCGCAGGGCAACGACGCGGCGCTCGGCAAGGTGATCGGTCCCTCGTTCGCGGCGCACGAGATGGCGGACGTGATCGAGCGGCTGATCGATACCTACGTCGCCCATCGCCACGCGGACGAGCGCTTCGTCGACACGGTGCATCGGGTCGGCATCGAACCTTTCAAGGAACGCGTGTATGCCGCAGCTCATTAAGCAACGCCTCGTCACCGACGACGGCTGGCAGCTCGTCCGCGAAGCGGGGGCGCTCGGCGACCTTCCCGGCGGCGTGCCCGTGATCGTCCCGCTCAAGCTGTGGATCGAGCGCCGCGCGGCGCTCATTGCACGGGGCGACGTCGGCGTCTGGCTGGCCCCAGACGAGGATCCGGCTGCGCTGGCGGCGGACGCCGCGCGCCTCCCGCTGATCGCGGTCGACTTCCCGCAGTTCACCGACGGCCGCGGCTATTCGCACGCGCGCCTGCTGCGCGAGCGCTACGGCTTCGCCGGTGAGCTGCGCGCCATCGGCGACGTGCAGCGCGACCAGCTTTACTACCTCGCCCAGTGCGGCTTCGACGCGTTCTCGATCCGCGCCGACAAGGACGCGGAGGATGCGCTGCACGGACTCGACGACTTCACCGACGGCTACCAGCTCACCCAACAGCACACGCCGTGGTTCCAGAGACGCGCGGCGCCCGGACAGGCACCCAACCCGGGCGATGTGTGGTTCCCCTGCGCGTGATCGCACCGTGAGCCGGTGCTCCACCGCCAGCGCGGCACCGGTCGCGATGGCGCGCAAACGGGTCTCGATCGGCGGCGGCCGCGCCCGCTCTTCACAATTGAACACTGTCGGCACCGTGTACCTGGTCGGAGCAGGCCCCGGCGCGCCCGATCTACTGACGCTGCGCGCTGCGCGCCTGCTTGCGCTCGCCGACATCGTGTTCCACGATGCGCTTGTCCACGCCGACACGCTGGCGCTGGCCGTGCGGGCCGAGCGCATCGCCGTCGGCAAGCGCTGCGGGCAGCACTCCACGGCGCAGCGCTTCATCAACAAGCGGCTCGTCGATGCAGCGCGCGAACACCCGGTGGTGGTCCGCCTGAAGGGAGGCGACCCGATGCTGTTCGGACGCGCGCAGGAGGAGATCGCGGCGCTCGAGGCGCACGGGATTCCCTACGCGATCGTGCCGGGTGTCACCGCGGCGCTGGCCGCCGCGGCCGAGATTGCGACCTCGCTCACGCAGCGCGGGAGCGTGCGCAGCGTGGCCCTGGTCACGCCCCGCGTCGCGGAGGGCGTCGACACCGCGAGCACCTGGCTCGACGCGCTCGTCGCAAGCGACGCCGGCGCGATCTACATGGGCGCCGGAGAAGCGCCGGCCCTCGCGTCGGCACTCATCGCGGCCGGCAAGCCCGCCTCGCTGCCGGTCGCCGTCGTCGAAAGCGCTTCGCTGCCAACATCGGGCTGCACGTACACCACGCTCGGAGCACTTGCGCGCGGCGCAACTTCCGGAGCAGGCGCGCCCGCGACGCTGTTGATCGGGCCGCAATTCGTCGCCCGCCCCAGGGTCGTATCGGCAGACGATATGGGCGTGTTGCCGCAGCGCGCGGCCCGACCGGCGCAGGCCGCAGACTGAGGCGAGTCAGGGGTGCATCCCGTGATCGTGGCCGAAGGCCGTTTGAGGTAAAATAACGATCCGATCGCGAGGCACTCCCGTCGCGAGGAATCATGCACGCCACTCTTCAGCTCTCCGGCAGCGCACCTGCATCCGCGCTCGTCCCCGGCAACACGCGCGAAGCGGCGCCGCGCTCGACCGCCACACCCATATTGCTCGTGGCCGGCCTGGGCGACAGCGGCGCCGATCATTGGCAGACGCTCTGGCGGCGCGATCGGCCGACCATGCGTCGCGTCGTCCAGGACGATTGGGACGTCCCCGACCTCGCCGCCTGGGCGGCCGGCGTGGCGCGCGCCATCGACGCGGTGCGACGGCCCCCGGTGGTGGTCGCCCATGGCTTCGGTTGCCTGGCCGCCGTGCATGCCGCCACGTTCTATCGCCGCCGGCTGGCGGGCGCGCTGCTGGTCGCGCCCTCCGACCCACAGCGCTGGCGCATCGCCCCGCTTCTGACCCACGCCCCGCTACCTTTCCGGGTGACGGTGGTTGCCAGCACCAACGACCCGTGGCACGCGCTCGCCCGCGCAGCGCGGCTCGCCGCTGCGTGGGGCGCCCGCCTCGTCACGTATACCGGCGCGGGCCACATCAACGCCGAATCCGGCTTTGGCGCGTGGCCGGAAGGTCGCGCGCTGCTGGCCGAGCTGCTCGCCGTTCCGGCGGCCGCCACGGCGTCGGCGACGTCCTGAGTCCCACGTCGTGTGCACCCGGCCGACCGCGACGTGCGGCGGCGCTGCACATGACCGCCGCTCCACCCGGCAGCGCCCCCGGTCCGGCGTGATGCCGCTGAGCCTCTTCGGCCTCGCTCCCGCGGCACAACGTGCATGGCTCGCCGAGCGCCTCGCCCGGGCGGCGCCGCCCGGCGCGACCGGCCTGTCCGACGGCTTCCGCATGCCCGGGCGCGAGGGGCCGCCGGTCGCCGCCGCGGTGCTGGTCCCGATCGTCCACCGTCCGGAAGGGCTGCAGGTGCTGCTGACCGAGCGGGCGGGAGACCTGCCCGACCACCCAGGCCAGATCAGCTTCCCCGGCGGCCGCGTCGAGCCGACCGACGCAGACGACACCGCCGCGGCGCTGCGCGAGACCGGCGAGGAGATCGGGCTCGCCGCCGCGCACATCGACATCCTCGGGCACCTCGTTCCCTACGATACTGTCACCGGCTACCGGGTCCGGCCGGTGGTGGGTTGGGTCGAGCCGCCCTTCACGCTTGCGCCCGATCCGCTCGAGGTGGCGTCGGTGTTCGAGGTTCCGCTCGACTTTTTGCTCGACCCGGCGAATCATCTGCGCCACTTCCGCATGCTCGGCGAGTTGCGCCGCGAGTACTGGGCCATGCCTTGGCGCGAGCGCTATATCTGGGGGGCGACGGCCGCAATGCTGCTGATCCTGGAACGAACCCTTAGCGCCGGCGAGTAGGCTCGATGGCCCTCGCCGACCACGAGACCGGACTGATCCTGTCCGGTGGGGGGGCACGGGCGGCGTATCAGGCGGGCGCGCTGCGCGGCATCGCGCACATCCTCGGCCGCCTGCAGGCGTCCCCCTTCCCGGTTATCTCGGGTACGTCGGCGGGCGCGATCAACGCCGCCACGCTGGCGGTGCATGCGGACGACTTTCGCCGAGGTGTCGCACGGCTGCTGCGCTGGTGGCGGTCCGTGGCCACGGCGTCCGTGTATCGCAGCGACATGCGCTCGCTGGCCGGAATGGGCGTGCGCTTCATGGGCTCGCTGGCGGGCTCGACCCGGCGGAGCGCGCAGGGCGCTGCCATGCTCGACAACGCGCCGCTCGCGCGCACCATCGCGGCCGAAATCGACCTCGACCGCCTCGACCGCATGATCAAGCACGGCGCGTTGCGCGCGCTTGCGGTGAACGCCACGAGCTACGCGACGGGACACGCAGTCACGTTCTTCCAGGGCACGCTCTCCGTCGCTCCGTGGCAGCGCACGCGCCGGCGCGGTGAGCGGTGCCAGCTACGGGTGGAGCACCTGGTGGCTTCGACCGCCATCCCGTTCGTGTTCCCGGCGGTGCGCCTCGCCGACGACTTCTTCATGGACGGATCGGTACGCCAGATCACCCCGCTTTCGCCGGCGCTGCATCTGGGCGCGCGACGCCTCATGGTGATCGCGGTCGGCCAGTTCGTCGGGCAGCGGCAAGCCGCCCGCGACGGCGTTAGCTATCCGTCGTTTGCGCAGCTCGCCGGCCACGCGCTGTCGTCGATCTTCCTCGACAATCTCGGCGCGGACCTCGAGCGCCTGATCCAGGTGAACCGCGTGGTCGACCGGCTCGTGCGCGGGAGCACCGATGGCCTGCGGATGGGGCACGTCGACGCGTTCGTGCTGGCGCCTTCGCAGGATCTGGGCGAGCTCGCGCGCCACTACGTCGCACGCCTGCCGCGCGGGGTTCGGCTCCTGCTGCGCGGCTTCGGCAGCACCCAGGGCACGGGCGCCAACCTGCCGTCCTATCTGCTGTTCGAGCGGGACTATTGCCGGCGCCTGCTGGCGCTCGGCTACGCCGACGCAATCGCGCGCCGCGAGGAGATCGCGGCCTTCCTGGGGCATCCGGACGTCCGCTATTCGCCGCTGCTCGCCCAGGCATTCCTGTAGCGCCCTACAATCGCGGCATGGCGTGCTTCGTTCCGGCCCCGTGAGCCGTGTGACCGCTCCGGCGCCCGCCGCGCTGCCGCCGCGCGTCTCGCTGACCCGCGGCACGCCGCGCGAGCGCGCGGTGCGCAGCCTGTCGCCGCATGGTTTTCATCGCGTCGTATGGCACGAATGGGGCGCACCGGACGCTCCGCACGTCGTGGTGTGCGTCCACGGCGTGGGTCGCAACGGCCGCGATTTCGACGTGCTGGCCGAGGCGCTCGCCGCCACGCATCGCGTGCTGGCGGTGGACATGCCGGGGCGCGGCCGCAGCGACTGGCTCGCCGATCCGCACGATTACGTGACGCCCACCTACCTGGTCACGCTGACCGCGCTGATCGCGGCGAGCGGGGCCGACTCGGTCGCGCTGGTCGGTACGTCGATGGGTGGCCTGCTCGGCATGATGCTCGCCGCGCAACCCGGCACGCCGATCCATCGCCTGGTCGTCAACGATGTCGGTCCCGTCATCGAAACCGCGGCGCTCGCGCGGATCGGCGGGTATCTCGGCCACGATCCGGTCTTCGACTCGCACATGGGGCTGGCCGAGTACGTGCGCGAGATCTCGGCGCCTTTCGGACCGCTCACCGACGCGCAGTGGGCGCACGTCATCGGCACCAACGCCCGGCAGGACGAGACGGGCCGCTGGCGCCTCGGCTACGACCCCGGGATCGCCGTACCGTTTCGCGGCCAGACCGTGGTGCCCGACCTCTGGGCGGTCTGGGACGCCATCCGGTGTCCCACGCTCGTGCTTCGCGGCGCGGAGTCGGATCTGCTCGGCGCTGCGACCGCGCAGGCGATGACAACGCGCGGACCGCGTGCCACGCTCGTCGAGGTGGCGGGTGTCGGGCATGCGCCGATGCTGATGGACGCGGGCCAGGTGGCGGCCGTGACCGGCTTCCTCCGCGGCTGAGCGGGGCAATCCCGTACAATCGCCGCGGCTCACCGCCTTCTGAATGCCGTGTCGACCCATCTCGTCCTGAGCCTGCCCACACTGGAGGCGCACCCGGCCAACCCGCCCGAGGTGCGGCCGGCGCGGGTCGGCGAGTGGCTCGCCGACGCCGCGCGGCGTGACCCGACCGTCGCCGCGCGCGGCATCGGCGATGCACTGGCGGCGACCAACCGGGTCGCGATGAGCGACGCGCGCCGCCTCGAGCTGGCGGAGCTCTACTGGAACACCGCGGCGGCGCTCTGGCAGCCGCTCGAGCGGTACTTCTCGCGTGCGTCACATCCGCTGACCGGCGACGCGCTGGAGGCCGCCAAGGGTGCGCTCACGCTCGCCGCCGAACTCGCCACCGCCTACAAGCACCTCCTCGCCCGCGAGGCGGACAAGCGCATCGCCATCGGCGGCGCGCGCATGCAGCTCGCGCTGGTGCACCGGTGCCTGCATGCCACGAGCCGCGTGCTGACGAGCAGCTATCTCGCCTACGCGCCAGTGCCGCCGCGCACGTGGCACGACGCGCACGCGATCTACGTGTTCGCCCGGGCCCGCGACCTGCACGGGAACGCTCTGCCCGGCGATCCGACGGACGCCACGCCGGAGCGCCTTTATACGCAGTCGCTCCTGCTCGCGCTCGCCAATCCGTATGGGTTCCTCCAGGGCCAGCTCGCCACCGTGCTGCGCTACCTGCACGAATACGGACAGTGGGCGAAGCTGACCGACGTGGCGCCCGTGCATCGCATGGCCAAGGCCGTGGCGATCATTCCGGTCGGGCACGATTTCCCGCCGTTCTCCGCGAACAAAGGGGGATCGATCGACGGCTCCAAGCTGTTTCTGCTGACGTTCGACCTGGCGTTCCAGATCCAGGAGCAGCTGCGCACCCTCGAGTCGGGCGGCGACGCCCCCGCCGGCGTCGCCAACGACGCGGCCGCGCGCGGGCAATACGTGGTGCTCCTGAAGCGCCTGCTGCGTCAGTGGGCGATCCCGCCCGCGCGCCAGTTCAACCGGCTGCCGTCGCGGGCGCGCGTGGTGATGTGCGCCGGGCTCTCCGGCGTATGGCAATACAGCCGTGGCATTCACGTCGCGATCGCGCAGGCGCCGTCCGGCCTCCCCGCGATGACGAGCTGCCAGGTGATCAACCACACCCCGGCCGGCTATGCGTTGCGCCAGATCGACCCGGCACCGGCGGCCTTGCGGATCGGCGACCTCATCGCGCTGCGCGTCGAGGGCCGCAGCAGCCTGCAGGTCGCCATCGTGCGCTGGTTCCGCAACACGCTGAAGAGCACGCAGCTCGAGTTCGGCTGCGAGCTCCTGTCCGACGCGCCGGAAGCGGCGGCTGCGGCGGCCGAGGACGCCCCCGACCACACGCTCACGCCGGTCGTGGTGCTGCCCGAGGATCGCGACGCGGGCCCCGAGGGCGCGCAGCCGCAGCTGATCGCGCCCGCGGGCGTGTTCGCCGTGGAGCAGGCCGTCAGCCTGCGGCGCGGCAACACGACAGGCTTCGCCGTGCTCACGAAGCTGGTCGACCAGGGACCGGGCTTCGACCTCTACGAGTTCGTGGCGATCGGCTGAGCATGTCCGTGCCCCCGCTGTCGGAAGAAGGCGTGCCGCACCGGCTGGCGGCCCGCGCCGCGGTGGCCGGCGTGCTGTCGGTCGGCCTGCTCGCGATCCTGTGGGAGGTCTGGCTCGCGCCGGCACGCCCGGGCGGGAGCTGGCTGGCGTTGAAAGGCGTCCCCGCGCTCCTGCTTGCCCCGGCGCTGTTCCGCGGACGGCGCCGGGCCGGCCAGGCGGCCACGCTCCTGCTCCCCTGGTACTTCGCCGAGGGCCTGGTGCGCGCAATCACCGAGCCCGGCCGGCATCGCCTGGTGGCGGCGACGGCCGCCGCGCTGGCGCTCGCGACGTTCATCGCCCTCCTCGCGTGGCTGCGCCGCGCGCGTCCCGCCGCATGACCGTCGCGCGCGCAATCGAGCGACACTGGCGACTCGCGCTGCTGATCCTGGTCGCAGCCGGCGCCGGCGCCATCGTCGCCCTCAACCTTGGCGGCGAGAAGCAGGTCAAGCAGCAAGTCACGCGCCTCTACAACGTCGACGATCCGCAGTTCGCGCGCGTCATGAGCGTGCTGCTCGGCCCGACCGTGATCGGGGGCAACCGGTTCGCCGAGCTGCGCAACGGCGACGAGATCTTCCCTGCGATGCTCGGCGCGATCCGCGCCGCGCGCCGCTCGGTCACGTTCGAGACCTATATCTATTGGTCGGGCGACATCGGGCGCGCGTTCGCCGAGGCGTTGTCCGAGCGCGCGCGCAGCGGGGTGAAGGTGCACGTCCTGATCGATTGGCTTGGCAGCCAGAAGATCGACGCGGCGCTCCTGTCCTCGATGCGCGACGCGGGGGTGCAGGTCGAGCGCTACCATCCCCTCGCGTGGTACGACCTCGCGCGCATCAA
This sequence comes from Burkholderiales bacterium, assembly GCA_038239945.1. Lineage (GTDB taxonomy): Bacteria > Pseudomonadota > Gammaproteobacteria > Burkholderiales > Casimicrobiaceae > VBCG01. The sequence goes on along the minus strand of JBBSEG010000006.1, from coordinate 1,654 downwards.
CAACCGCACGCACCGCAAGCTCCTGGTAATCGACGGCAAGGTGGGCTTCACGGGCGGGGTGGGGATCGCGCCGGAATGGACGGGCCACGGCCAGGACGCCAACCATTGGCGCGATACGCATTTTCGGCTGGAAGGCCCCGCGGTCGCGCAGATGCAGGCCGTCTTCATGGACAACTGGATCAAGACCACGGGCGCAGTGCTGCACGGCCCCGATTATTTTCCGGCCCAGGAGCCGGTCGGCGATGGCAACGCGCAGGTGTTCATGAGCTCGCCGTCGGGTGGCAGCGAGAGCATGCACCTGCTCTACCTGTTGTCGATCACCGCCGCGCAGCGCTCGATTTACTTGTCGATGGCGTATTTCGTGCCGGACGATCTCGCGGTGCGGACACTGCGCGCCGCGCTCGCGCGAGGCGTGAAGGTGCAGATCATCGTGCCCGGCCCGATCACCGACACCCAAACCGTGGGCAAGGCGTCGCGTGCGCTGTGGGGCGACCTGCTCGAGGCCGGGGCCGAGATCTACGAGTACCAGCCGACGATGTACCACTGCAAGGTGATGATCGTCGACGAGTTGCTGGTATCGGTGGGCTCGACCAACTTCGACAACCGCTCGTTCCGCCTCAACGACGAGGCGAACCTCAATATCTTCGACCGCGGCTTTGCCGCGCGGCAGGTCAGCGTGTTCGGCGACGACCTCGCCCATTCCCGGCGCATGACAATGGAGGAATGGCGGCAGCGGCCATGGAAGGACCGGGCGCTCGAGCAGCTCACGAGCCTGTTGCGCCAGCAGCTTTGACACGCCGCGGGGCGGCGCACCGCGGCGGGTCAGGGACGCGGCGCTACTCCGGCGGACCCACCTCGGGGACCAGCGCGGTGCCGGTGCCCTGCAGTCCGCGTGGCAGCGGAAACACGATCTTCTCGACCACGCCGGCGAGCTCGTCGACTCGGGCAGCCCCGAGGGATTGCAATCTCCGCACGACCTGCCGCACCAGCACTTCGGGAGCCGAGGCGCCGGCGGTCACGCCTACGCGCGCCTTGCCGGCGATCCATTCCGGCCGCAATTCCTCGGCGCGGTCGATCATGTAGGCCGGGATACCGCGATGCGCGGCGACCTCGCGCAGGCGGTTCGAGTTGGAGCTGTTCGGGCTGCCGACGACGATCATCACGTCCACGACGGCGGTCAGGGCCTTGACCGCGTCCTGGCGGTTCTGGGTGGCATAGCAGATGTCGTCGCGCTTCGGACCCACGATCGATGGAAACCGCGCGCGCAGCGCCTCGATCACCGCGGCGGCGTCGTCGACCGACAGCGTGGTCTGCGTGACGTAGGCGAGGCGCGCCGGGTCGCGCACGGCCAGCTGCGCGACGTCCGCGACGGACTCGACCAGATGCACGCCGCCTTCGCATTGGCCCATCGTTCCTTCCACCTCCGGGTGGCCCGCGTGGCCGATCATGACGATCTCGCGTCCCTCCGCATGCATCTTCACGAGCTCGACGTGCACCTTGGTGACGAGCGGGCACGTGGCGTCGAAGACGTTGAGCCCGCGCGCCTCGGCCGCGGCGCGCCCGGCCTTCGAAACCCCGGGGGCGCTAAACACGCCCGTGGCGCCGGGCGGCACGGCCGCGAGCTCGTCGCCGAAAACCGCGCCCGTTCCGCGCC
>JBBSEG010000005.1:0-143660 GCA_038239945.1 Burkholderiales bacterium | reverse complement strand
GGGCATCAGCGACACGAAGTCCCAGAACGTGTCGTGCGCGGATGCCGCCTGCGGCATGCCGTGATGCGGCTCCGGCTTGACCGCGTGGATCAGGTCGGGAAACTTCATCGCGTCCTGGATGAAGAACACCGGCATATTGTTGCCGACGAGGTCCCAGTTGCCTTCGTCGGTGTAGAACTTGACGGCGAAACCGCGCACGTCTCGTGCCGTATCGGTCGAGCCGCGCTCGCCCGCCACGGTCGAGAAGCGCACGAACACCGGCGTGCGCTTGCCCGCCTCGGCGAAGAGGGAGGCGCGCGTCAGCTCGGATTGCGGCTGGTAGCACTCGAAGTAGCCGTGCGCGGCCGAACCGCGCGCATGCACGATGCGCTCGGGGATGCGCTCATGATCGAAGTGCGTGATCTTCTCGCGCAGGATGAAGTCTTCGAGCAGGGCCGGCCCGCGCAGTCCCGCCTTGAGCGAGTTCTGGTTGTCGGCCACGGGCACGCCCTGGTTCGTCGTGAGCACGCGGCCACTCGAATCGACCCGCGCGCGATCGAGCGGGCCGTTGCCCGGATTGAAGCTCTGCTGCGGGTTGCCGCGGCCGACCTTCTCCGACGGATTCGTCTCGGTGAGCGTGCTGCCGCCCACCATCGGATGCGGCGGCTCGACGGACTGGCCCGTCGCCGGCGCTGCCGACGCGTCGCCGTACTCGCTCGGCTTGGCCGCGTTGAACGGAAACGCGCTGGCGAGCACGTCGGTCCCGACGAGCTTCGCCGTCGCGGCGTCGGTGATGTCTGGTCCGCCGGGGCTGCCGGTGGGGCCGCTGACGGTCGACCCGGAGGACGACTTGAGCGCGGGATTGGGTGAGGCGGGCGACTTGCTGGCGGGTTTGCCCGAAGCATTGCCCGAACTCGTGCCGGTTGAGCGGCCGGAGCCGGATTGGGAGCCGTCGGAAGGTTTACGCGTAGCCATGGGATTGCCTCGACATTGATGACGAAAGTTTTCGAGGGCGTCTATCGGCGACGCGCACGACGAGCGAGCGCGACGCGGGATAGCGCACGGCGTGCAACGACCTCGCGGATTTCGAGGCGGTTGCCCGCAAAGAGGTTGAAGGAGTCCGGGCGCGCGCCGCACGGGATGCAGCGCGCACGAGCGGGCGCGGACGAGGTCTTCGCTTTTTACCACATCCGGCGGTACGTGCGTTGAACGCGCGTGCCGCGCGGCCAGGCACCCATTGCCGACGCCCCGAACGATTTACACGCGACGCTCAACTGGGGCTTGATTGCGCCGATCCAGCCTGCAAATCAAATCGCCGCTCGCACCAGGGTTCAACCTGCCCGGGCTCCCGTCGCCCGGTCGAACACGAACACCCGGTCCGGCTCGACGCGGAACCCGAACGTGCTGCCGACCTCCGGCTGCTCGCCATGCGGAACCCGTACGATCAGCGTCCCCGCACCCTGCCCGACATGCACCAGCGCGTCCGCACCGAGCTGCTCGACCATCTCGACCGGACCTGCGACCATCGCTGAGTCAGCCGCGCTGGGGGTGGCGTGCTCCGGGCGAATGCCGATGGTGACCGCACGTCCTGGTTCGACCCGCGCTGCGGGCAGGAGGCGGCCGCCGTGCTCGAGCTGCACCGATCCATCGGCGTCGCCGGTGCCCGGCAGGAAGTTCATCGCCGGCGAGCCGATGAAGCCCGCGACGAACATCGTCTGCGGGTTCTCGTAGACCTCCATCGGCGAGCCGATCTGCTCGGCACGGCCGGCATTCATCACGATCATGCGGTCGGCGAGGGTCATGGCCTCGACCTGGTCGTGCGTGACGTACAGGCTGGTGGTGTGCAGGCGGCGGTGCAGCTTCTGTATCTCGAAGCGCATCTGCACCCGCAGCTTGGCGTCGAGATTGGAGAGCGGCTCGTCGAACAGGAACACGGCCGGCTCGCGCACGATGGCGCGCCCCATCGCGACGCGCTGGCGCTGCCCGCCGGATAATTGCCGCGGCGTGCGCTGCAGCAGCGGCGAGAGCTCGAGGATGGCGGCAGCGCGGTCGACGCGCTCGCCGATTTGCGCCTTGGTGAAGCCGCGGATGCGCAGGCCATAGGCCATGTTGTCGAACACGCTCATGTGCGGGTAGAGCGCGTAGTTCTGGAACACCATGGCGATGTCGCGGTCCTTCGGCTCGAGCTGGTTCACCACGCGCCCGCCGATGTCGATCTCGCCCCCGGTGATCGCCTCGAGTCCGGCGACCATTCTCAGCAGCGTCGACTTGCCGCATCCGGACGGGCCCACGATGACGATGAATTCGCCGTCGGCCACCTGCACGTCGATGCCGTGGATGACCTCCAGGTTCGCGTAGGTCTTGGTGACGTTGCGCAGGACGACGCCGGCCATGCCTACTTCTCCGAGTCCACGAGACCCTTCACGAACCAGCGCTGCAACAGCAGCACGACCATGGCCGGCGGCAGCATCGCGAGCATGGCCGTGGCCATCACCAAATTCCACTCGGTGGCGGCGTCGCCGCCGGTGATCATGCGCTTGATGCCGATGACGGTCGTGTACATCGACTCGTCGGTGGTCACGAGTAGCGGCCAGAGATACTGGTTCCAGCCGTAGATGAAGAGAATGACGAACAGCGCGGCGATGTTGGTGCGCGACAGCGGAATCACGACGTCCCAGAAGAAGCGCATCGGGCCGGCGCCATCGATGCGCGCGGCCTCGACCAGCTCGTCGGGAATGGTGAGGAAGAACTGGCGGAACAGGAACGTCGCCGTGGCCGAGGCGATCAGCGGCACCGTGAGACCCGCGTAGGTGTTGATCAGGCCGAGATCGGCCACGACCTTATACGTGGGCAGGATGCGCACCTCGACGGGCAGCATGAGCGTGACGAAGATCATCCAGAAGAACACGATGCGCAGCGGAAAGCGGAAGTAGACGATCGCGAAGGCCGACAGGAGCGAGATCGAGATCTTGCCCATCGCGATGATCAACGCGCTCACCAGGCTGTTGAACAGCATGCGGCCGACGGGCGCGCTCGAGCCCATCCCGCTGCCCTGCGCGAGCACGTAGCCGTAGTTCTCGAGCAGCCGAGTGCCGGGCCAGAGCTGCATGGGGGCCGCGAGGACCTGCTCCGGCGTGAGCGTCGACGCAACGAACGTCACGTAGATCGGGAACGCGACGACCGCGATGCCCGCCCACAGGATTGCGTGGCGCACCACCGACAGCACCGGGCGCTGCTCGACCATGTCAGTAGTTGACCTTGCGTTCGACGTAGCGGAATTGCACGAAGGTGAGCGCGATCACGATGGCCATGAGAATCACCGACTGCGCCGCCGAGCCGCCAAGATCGAGTCCCTTGAAGCCGTCGACGTACACCTTGTAGACAAGGATCTCGGTGGCCCGGCCGGGCCCTCCGCTGGTCGCGGCGTCGACGATCGCGAACGTGTCGAAGAACGCGTAGGTGACGTTCACGACCAGGAGAAAGAAGGCGGTTGGGGTCAGCAGCGGAAAGACGATCGTCCAGAAGCGCCGCACGGGTCCCGCGCCGTCGATGGCGGCTGCCTCGATCAGCGAGCGCGGGATCGACTGCAGGCCGGCGAGGAAGAAGAGGAAGTTGTAGCTGATCTGCTTCCACACCGCGGCGATGATGATCAGCGTGAGCGCCTGGCGGCTGTCGAGCAGGTGATCCCACTTGATGCCGAACCGGCCCAGCGCGTGAGCGAGCACCCCAAGCGTCGGATTGAACAGGAACAGCCAGAGCACGGCGGCGACGGCTGGCGCGACGGCATAGGGCCAGATGAGGAGGGTCTTGTAGGCCGAGGCGCCGCGCACCACGCGATCGGCCATCACGGCCAGCAGCAGCGACACGCTAAGACCGACCACCGCCACCAGCGTGGAGAACCCGAGCGTGATCCGCAGCGAGCTGAGGTACGCGTCGTCGGCGAACAGGTGACGGAAGTTGTCGAACCAGACGAATTCGCTGTGGCTGCCGAACGCGTCCTCGACCAGCAACGACTGCCACAGCGCCTGGGTCGCCGGCAGGAAGAAGAAGACGACCGTGACCAGGATCTGCGGCGCCACCAGCACGTAGGGCAGCCACTTCGACCGGAAGACGACGCGTTTCTCGACGGCCATCGCTAGGCCGTCGACCGGTGGTTGTCATCCCCGCGCACGCGGGAGTGAAGAAGGCTCATTGGCCCTGATTCGCCTTCTGGAATCGCTCGATGATGTCGTTGCCGCGCTTGACCGCTTCGTCCAGCGCTTCCTTGGGCTGCTTCTTGCCGGACCAGACGTTCTCGAGCTCCTCCTCGATGGCCGTGCGAACCTGCACGAAATTGCCGAGGCGCACGCCGCGCGAGTTGTTGGTCGTCTTGACGATCATCTGCTCGACCGCGATGTTTGGCCCGGGGGTCTTCTCGTAGAAGCCGGACTTCTTGGTCAGGTCGTACGCCGCGGTGGTGATCGGCAGGTAGCCGGTGTTCTGGTGCCATTCGGCCTGGATCTCGGGCTGCGACAGGAACGTGAAGAACTTCGCGATGCCCTTGTATTCGGGGGCCGGACGACCCGACATCACCCACAGGCTGGCGCCGCCGATGATGGAATTCTGTGGCGCACCGTTCACATCGTTGTAATACGGCAACGGTGCGACGGCCCACTTGAACTTGGCGTTGCGGGTGATGTTGGCGAACGCCGCCGAGCTCGACGACATCATCGCGCACTCGCCGCTGTAGAACTTCGCCTCGCCTTCGTTCGTGCGGCCCGCGTAGCTCACGTAGCCCTTGTCCATCCACTCCTTGAGGTTGGTGATGTGCCGCACCTGCAGGGGCTGGTTGATCTCCAGCCGGGCGTCCATGCCTCCGAACCCGTTGTTCTTCGACGCGAACGGCAGGTTGTGCCACGCGCTGAACGTCTCGAGCTGCGTCCACGACGGCCAGCCGAAGGTGAAGCCGCACTTCTCGCCGGACGCCTTGAGCTTGGCGGCCGCTGCCGCGACCGCGGGCCACGTGGTGGGCGGCTGGTCGGGGTTGAGGCCGGCCTTCACGAATGCATCCTTGTTGTAATAGAACACGGGCGTGGAGCTGTTGAACGGGAACGACAGCATCTGGCCCTGCGGGGTGGAGTAGTAGCCCGCCACCGCCGGCACATAGACCTTCGGGTCGAATTTCTCGCCGGCGTCGGCCATCAGCTGGTACACCGGCTTGATCGCCCCCTTCGACGCCATCATGGTCGCCGTGCCGACCTCGAACACCTGCACGATCGCCGGCGGGTTCTTGGCGCGGTACGCGGCGATGGCGGCGGCCATCGACTCCGGATAAGTGCCCTTGAACACGGGCACGATCTTGTAGTCGGGCTGGCTCTGGTTGAACCGGTCGGCCAGGCTGTTGACGCGATCGCCCAGGGCGCCGGTCATCGAATGCCACCACTGGATCTCGGTGACGGCGTGTGCGGAAGTGGCGGCGACGCCGAATGCAAGTGCGGCGGCTAGGCGCGCAAGGCGCCGGATGGGGTGGGACATGGTCGTTCCTCCTGGATGATGCAACCTGGGCACTCCACGCAGGGTGCCCTTTTGGCGTTGCGATTCTATTTCAAAACCGGCCGGGAAGCGTATCCGGCCGCGGACTGTCCCACGGCGCTCGCGCGCAGGGTCAGTCGGCGTGGCCGGGTTGGGGCTGGGCCTGGGGATGAGGCTGGGGCGGGACCCCAACGGCGCCGATCTCCCCGCCGCGGATGCGGATGCGGCCCCGGATCAGCAGCGTGTACGCGGTCGGGACCACGAACAGCGTCAGCAGCGTGCCGAAGCTCATCCCGCCCACGATCACCCAGCCGATCTGGGTCCGCGACTCGGCGCCGGCGCCCTCGGCCAGCGCCAGCGGCACGGCTCCGAGCACCATCGCGCCGGTCGTCATCAGGATCGGCCGCAGTCGGAGCGTGGCGGCATCCACCACGGCGTCGACCAGCGCCTCGCCTTTCTCCCGGAGCTGGTTGGAGAACTCGACGATCAGGATGCCGTGCTTGGTGATGAGCCCGACCAGTGTGACCAGGCCCACCTGGCTGTAGATGTTGAGCGTTCCGCCGGTGAGCCAGAGCAGCAGCAGGGCGCCGGTCATGGACAGCGGCACCGACAGCATGATCACGAACGGATGCACGAAGCTCTCGAACTGGGCGGACAGCACCAGGTAGATGAACATCAGCGCGAGCACGAACGTGAAATAGATCTCCTTGCCCGACTTGCGGAACTCGCGCGACTGGTTGTCGACGTCCGTCTGCGCCGTGGTCGGCAGCACGCGGCGCGCGGCGTCGTCCATGGCCTTCAACCCTTCGTCGATCGAGTAGCCGGGCGCGAGCGTGCCGGTGATCTTCACCGCCCGCAGCCGATTGAAGTGGTTGAGCGACTGCGGCGCCACGCCTTCCTTGACGCTCACCAGGTTGGAGAGCTGCACCATGCTGCCGTCGCGCGCCCGCACGTAGCTGTCGCTGATGTCCGCGGGCGTGGTGCGATCGAGCGGCGCCACCTGGACGATGACGTCGTACTGCTCGCCTTCGCGCTTGAAGCGAGTGACCTGGCGCCCGCCGAGCATGGTCTCGAGCGTGCGGCCGACCGTATCGACCCCGACGCCCACGTCGGAGAGCTTGTCGCGGTTGATGGCGACGCGCACCTCGGGCGTGTTCAGCCGCAGGTCGGTCTGCAGGTTCTGCACCCCCGGGTACTTGCGGACTTCCTCGAGGAAGCGATCGACCAGGCGCTGCAGGTCGGCGTACGGGATCTGCGACATCACCACGTACTCGATCGCCGTGGAGCGGAAGCTCTGCCCGAGCGACGGCGGGTTGATCGGAAACGCGATGGCGCCGGGAAGCTGCTGGAACTTCGGTCGCAGGTCCTCGGCGATCTGCTGCTGCTTGCGGCTGCGCTCCTCCCACGGCTTGAGGCGCAGCACCGCATTGCCATCCACCACCGTCGGAAAGCCGGCGATGGCGGTGTAGGCGGCGGCCTCCGGCACCGTGGCATACAGATCCTCGATCGGTCGGATCTGGTCGCCCGTGTACTGCGGCGTTGACCCCTGCGGCGCCGTCAGGAGGCCGAACACCACGCCGCGGTCCTCGGTAGGCGAGAGCTCCGACTTCAGCGTGGCGAACAGCACGCCCCCGGCGATCAGCACGAGCGTCCAGGCCGCCACCACCACCCATCGCGCGCGCAACAGCGCCGTGAGCGCCCGGCGGTACCCGTTGGTGAGCCCGACGATCCAGCCCTCGACCAGGTTGAACAGGTACGAGTGCTTTTCCTCGTGCTTGAGCAGGAGCGAGCACATCATGGGCGAGAGCGTGAGCGCGATGAAGCCCGAGACCAGCACGGCGCCCGCGAGCGTGAGCGCGAACTCGATGAACAGGCGGCCCGTGCGGCCGGTGGCGAAGGCGAGCGGTGCGAACACCGAGGCGAGGGTCAGCGTCATCGCCAGCACCGCGAAGGCGATCTCGCGCGCGCCCTGGATGGCGGCTTCGCGCCGGGGCATGCCCTCCTCGACGTGCCGGAAGATGTTCTCGAGCACGACGATGGCGTCGTCGACCACCAGGCCGATCGCCAACACCATCGCGAGCAGCGTGAGCGTGTTGATCGTGAACCCGAGGAAGTACATCAGCGCGAAGGCGCCGACGAGCGACACGGGGATGGTGACGATCGGGATGATCGTCGCGCGCAGGCTCCGCAGGAAGAAGAAGATCACCAGCACGACCAGCAGCACGGCCTCGCCGATGGTGTGGAACACGTTGGTGATCGAGCGCTCGATGAACACCGACGTGTCGTAGGCGACAATGAGCTTCATGTTCGACGGCATGCCGCCGTCGTTGAGGCGTGTGACCTCCTCGCGCACCGCGGTGGACAGGTCGAGCGGGTTGGCGACGGCCTGCTTGATCACGCCGATGTTGAGCGACGGCTTGCCGTTGAAGCGCGACACCGTGCGCTCGTCCACCGCGCCGATCTCGGCGTTGCCGACGTCGCGGATGCGCACCGGGTAGCCGCCGACGTTCGCGACGATGATATTGGCGAACTGGTCCGGCGTGCGCACGTCAGTCTCGGCCACCACCGTGAACTCGCGCGAGGTGGATTCGATGCGGCCGGCCGGGATCTCGGCGTTCTGCCGCCGGATGGCGTCCTCGACGTCCTGGACCGTGAGCTTGTAGCCGGCGAGGCGGGTGCGGTCGAGGTTGATGCGCATCGACACTTGCCGCTCGCCGAAGATGCGGACGTCGGCGGCACCGGGCAGGACGGAGAGGCGTGGCTGGATGTAGCGCTTGACGTAGTCGGACGCTTCGAGCGGCGTGAGCGAGCCCGCTTCCACGGCGATGTAGATCACCGGCTGCGAATCGGCCTCGACCTTCGCGATGATCGGCTCGTCGATCGTGTCCGGCAGCTTGCCCCGCGCCCGCGAGACCTTGTCGCGCACGTCGGCCGCGGCGGAGTCGGGATCGCGCTTGAGCGTGAACCGCACGTTGATGCGGCTGGTCTCGGAGCGGCTCTGGGAGGTCATCAGCTCGACCCCCTCGATGCCCGCGAGCGAATCCTCGAGCGGCTTGGTGACCTGCGACTCCACCACCTCGGCCGAGGCGCCGCGATAAGTGACCGCGACGCTCACCACCGGCTCGTCGATGCGCGGGTATTCACGCACGGACAGGCGCGTATAGGAGATGACGCCCAGCAGCAGGATTACGAGCGAGAGAACGGTCGCGAACACCGGCCGCTTGATGCAGACCTCGGGCAGGAGCATGGGCTCGGGCGGCGGTTCAGGGGCGTGGCGCGGACGGCGCGCCGGGGCCGGGTCCGGCGCCATCGCCGCGACGCAGCGGCGCGGCGCTGGCGGGCGCGATCACCCCGCCGCTGGCGCTCGTCGATTCGGCGGCGGGCTGCACCGGCGCGGCGCTCGCCGCGGCGGCCGGGCCGGTGGGTGCGGGCGTTGCAACGGCGATCGCCATACCGTCGCGCAGCTTGAGCTGCCCGGCCGTCACGACGACGTCGTTGGCCGCGAGGCCCTTCAATACCTCGACCTTGGAGTCCCGCCGCTGGCCGAGCTCGACCTTGCCGCGCACCGCCTTGCCATCCACCACCCGAAACACGAACTGCTCGTCTCCCTGCGGGACCACGGCCTGCTCGGAAACGACGAGGGCGTTCTTCGCCTCGCGGGTGATGAGGCCTACGCGCGCAAACATGCCGGGCCGCAGCGACGTGTCCGGATTGCGCACGAGCGCGCGGATCACGACCGCGCGGCCGGCGGCGTCCACGAGCGGATTCACGGCGAACACCTTGCCTTCGAACTGGCGCCCGGGCAGCGCATCGAGCGCCACCGTGAGCGACTGGCCGACCTGCACCTGCTGCATATAGATCTCGGGGACGCGGAAGTCGACCTTCAATGGATCGATCGACTCGAGGTTCACCATGTCGGCGCCCTCCTTGACATAGTCGCCCGAGGAGACCGAGCGCAAGCCGATGATGCCGGAGAACGGCGCCTTGATGTCCGTCTTGTCGAGGTGCGCCTGGGCGAGCGCGACCGCGGCCTCGGCGACGCGCAGGTTGTTCTCGGCTTCGTCGCGCGCCTGTCCGGAGATGAAGTTGCTCTTCGCCAGGTCGACCGCGCGGTCGTACTTGCTCTGGCCAAGCTTCAGGTTGGCGCGCGCCTGCTGGACTTCGGCCTGGTTGACCGCAGGATCAAGGCGCACGAGCGTGGTGCCCTTCGCGACGCGCTGGCCTTCCTGGAACTGGATGGATGTGATTCGACCCGCGACTTCGGGGCGCAGCGTGACCGATTCGTCGGAGCGCAGGCTGCCCACCGCGGTGATGGTCTGCGGCATGGACATGAAGGCGACCTTCTCGACCTCGACGCGCACGGGTCCCCCGCCACCCGGCGCACCTTTGGCGGCAGCGCCCGTCGGCGCGGCATTGCCGGCCACCGTAGCGGGTGCACCGCGCTGGGTGCCGAACCAATACCCTCCGCCCGCCGCGACGGCGACCCCGAGTACCACGAGGAGGGCAAGTACGGGCCGGTTCATGTGCGAGTGGAAATGGGCAATGCCAACCGATTATTATGCGCCGCGCACCAAGTGCCGGCAAACCGCCCGGCCGGGCGGCGAGGCGGTGGTAAGAGCGCTGCTACACTGCAAAATTCCGTCGACAAGCGCAATCGTGGCGGCCATGGACCCGGCATTCATTTCGAAACGGCGCGCAGCCATTGCCGCCCTGCTCGCCGCCGGGGCGTTGGCGCTGCAGGTCGTCGCTACACCCGCACTCGCCCAGGTGTTCCCCGCCCGCGCGGCGCGGCTCGTGGTGCCATTCCCGCCCGGGGGCCCGCTCGACGCCGTCGGCCGCGCGATCGCCCAGAAGCTCACCGAAGCGTGGGGCCAGAGTGTTGTGGTCGACAACCGCCCCGGTGCGGGCGGCAATATCGGCGCCGACCTGGTCGCGAAGTCGCCACCGGACGGCTACACGGTAGTAATGGGCGCGCTGTCGACGCACGCCGTGAATCCGTCGCTGTTTCCGTCCATGCCCTACGACGCCGTCAAGGACTTCGCCCCGATCACGCGCGTCGCGATCACGCCGAACGTGCTGGTCGTCAATGCGTCGCTGCCGGTCCGTTCGGTAGAGGAGCTGGTCGCCTACGCGAAAGCGCGTCCTGGCAAGCTTTCGTTCGGCTCGGGCAGCAACGGGAGCGCCGGGCATCTCGCCGGCGAGCTGTTCAAGGTCGACGCCGGCGTCGACATGGTCCACATCCCGTTCAAGGGCGGGGCGCCCGCCATGCAGGCACTCCTCGCGGGCGATACCCAGCTCATGTTCGACAACCTCGCCAATGCGCTGCCGCAGGTTAAAGCCGGGGCGCTGCGCGCGCTCGCCGTGACCACCGCCCGGCGTTCGAACCTCGCGCCGGATCTGCCGACCCTGGCGGAGGTGGGCCTGCCGGGCTTCGACATCTCGACGTGGTTCGGGCTCCTCGCGCCGGCGGGCACGCCGCCCGCGGTCATCGCCCGCTGGAACGCGGACGTCACGCGCATCCTGGCCGCGCCGGACATGCGAGAGCAGCTCGCCGCGCAGGGTGCCGAGGCGGCCCCCGACACGCCCGCGGAGTTCGCGCGCTTCATCGGCGCCGAGCTCGCGAAATACGCGACGATCGTCAAGCGCTCCGGCGCGAAGGTGGATTGATGAAGCGCCTGCTCGCCCATGCGGTCGCCGGCCTGGTGGCCGCGCTCCTGCCTGCCGCCGCGCTGGCCCAGCCGGCCGTCTACCCCGCCCGGCCCGTGCGGCTGGTGGTCCCGTTCCCGGCCGGCGGCACCACCGACCTCCTGGCGCGCGCCGTCGCGCAAAAGTTGTCGGAAGCGTGGGGCCAGTCGGTGCTGGTCGACAACCGGCCCGGCGCGGCGGGCAACATCGGCGCCGAGCTCGTCGCGAAGTCGGCGCCCGACGGATACACGCTGCTGATGGGTACCGTGGGTACGCATGCGATCAACCCGAGCCTGTACGCGAAGCTGCCGTTCGATCACGTCAAGGACTTCGCGCCGGTGATTCTGGTCGCGGGCGTGCCGAACGTGCTGGTGGTCAACCCCGCGCTGCCCGCGCAGTCGGTGGCGGAGCTCGTCGCCTACGCGAAAGCGAATCCCGGCAAGCTCAACTTCGCGTCGTCGGGCAGTGGCACGTCGATCCACCTGTCCGGGGAGCTTTTCCGCGTCCTGACGGGCGTGCAGATGACCCACGTGCCGTACAAGGGGAGCGCGCCGGCGCTCACCGATCTTCTCGGCGGGCAGGTGCAGCTCATGTTCGACAACCTGCCCTCGTCGCTGGCGTTCATCAAGGGCAACCGCCTGCGGGCGCTGGCCGTCACGAGCACCGTGCGCTCGACGGCCCTGCCCGACGTGCCGACGATGGTCGAGGCCGGCGTGCCCAATTTCGCGGCGTCGTCGTGGTTCGGCGTGCTGGCTCCGGCCGGCACGCCTCGCGAGGTGGTCGCGCGCATCAACGGCGAAGTGGCGAAATGGCTCGTCACCCCCGAGGCGCGCGACAAGCTGAGCGCACAGGGCGCGATCGCCGCGGGCGGATCGCCGGACGACTTCGCGCGCCACATCGGGCTCGAGACGGCGAAGTGGGCGAAGGTGGTGAAGGAGAGCGGCGCGAAGGTGGAGTGAACCGCGTTCAGCGCGAAGCCGCCCAGGCGAGCGCGAGCCAGCCACCGATGAACGCGACGCCGCCGACCGGCGTGATCGCGCCGAGCATCCCGAGGCCGGTGAGCGCAAGCGCATAGAGGCTGCCGCTGAACAGCACGATGCCGGCGACGAACAGCCAGCCGGCGATCGCCAGTCCCGGACGATCCGGCGCGTGCAGGGTCAAGAGCCCGACAGCCGCGAGGCCGAGCGCATGCCACGCGTGATACTGCACCGCGGTGCTCCACGCGCCCGTCATCGTGGCGTCGAGACGGCCGCGCAGCGCATGCGCGCCGAACGCGCCCGCCGCGACGGCAAGCGCCATCAGCAGCGACGCGAGCGTCAACGCGGCGCGGGCGGACATTTCGTCTAGAATCGGCGGGTCGGCGGCCAGCGTGCCGCGCCGGGCAGGATAGCACCATGACCATCGAGCGCCGCAACGTCGGCCCACGCTTATCCGACCTCGTGATCTACGCGCCGCCGCCGGGCGGCAGGCTCGTCTATCTCGCCGGCCAGGTCGCCGAGGATCGCAACGCCGGCATCGCGGCGCAGACGCGTTCCGTGCTCAACCAGGTGGACCGGCTGCTTGCCGAGGCGGGCACCGACAAGACGCACATCCTGTCAGCCACCATCTATCTGGCCGACATGGGCGACTACGCCGCCATGAACGCCGCGTGGGACGCCTGGGTACCGCAGGGCGACACGCCGGCGCGCGCGACGGTCGAGGCCAAGCTCGCGCATCCTGCGTATCGCGTCGAGATCCAGCTCGTCGCCGCCGCGTAGGCCACGCCCCCATGCCGCCCGACAGCGCGCACGCCGCAACCGGCGCCGCCCTCGCACCCCGCACCGGCGTGACCGCGCCGCCCGATGCCGCGTCGCTGCCCGTCACGCGGGCCACGTTCGACGAGGTCATGGTGCCGTGCTACGCCCCGGCACCGTTCATCCCGGTGCGCGGCGAAGGCTCGCGCCTCTGGGACCAGCAAGGGCGCATGTACATCGACTTCGCCGCTGGCGTGGCGGTGACCTCGCTCGGCCACTGCCATCCAGCGCTGGTTCAGGCTCTGGTCGAGCAGGGACGCACGCTGTGGCATGTGTCGAACTGGTTCACCAACGAGCCGGCGCTGCGGCTCGCGACGCGGCTCGTCGAAGCGACGTTCGCGGAGCGCGCGTTCTTCTGCAACTCGGGCGCCGAGGCGAACGAGGCGGCGCTGAAGCTCGCGCGCCGCTACGCGCACGACCGGCACGGGCCGGCGAAGGCGCGCATCGTCGCGACCGTCAACGCGTTCCATGGCCGCACGCTGTTCACCGTCACGGCGGGCGGGCAGCCGAAGTATTCCGCGGGATTCGGGCCGAGCCCGGCGGGCATCACGCACCTGCCCTACAACGACGTCGCCGCGCTCGAGGCCGAGTTCGCCGAGCACGGCAACGAGATCTGCGCGGTGCTGCTCGAGCCGATGCAGGGCGAAGGCGGGATGACGCCCGGCACGCCGGCGTATCTTCAGGCGGCGCGCCGGTTGTGCACGGCGCACGACGCGCTGCTCGTCCTCGACGAGATCCAGAGCGGCATGGGCCGCACGGGCGCGCTGTTCTCCTATATGCAGAAGGGCATCGTGCCCGACATCCTGACGAGCGCGAAGGGAATCGGCGGGGGGTTTCCGATCGGCGCCATGCTCACCACCACTGCGGTGGCGCAGGCGTTCGGACCGGGTGTCCACGGCACGACCTACGGCGGCAATCCGCTGGCGTGCGCCGTGGCGGGCGCGGTGCTCGACATCGTCAACACCACCGAGGTGCTCGACGGCGTGAAGGCCCGCCATGCGCTGTTCATGGAGGGCCTTCGCGCGATCCAGTCGCGCCGGCCGGTGTTCGCCGACCTGCGCGGCGAAGGCGTCTGGATCGGCTGCGAGCTGGCCATGCCCTGGCACGGCCGATCGGCGGCCGTGATGCAGGCCGCCGGCGACGCCGGCCTGCTGATCCTGATGGCGGGTCCCGACGTGCTGCGCATCGCGCCGGCGCTGATCATCTCGCTCGACGAGATCCTCGAGGGCCTGGCGCGTCTCGAGACCGCGCTCGATCGCGCGCTTCGTTAAAGCCCGCGGCGGCGCGGCTTTCCCGTCCGCCGTCGCCCGCCGCGATGTTCACGATTCGTCCGATCGCGCGCGCCGACCTGCCCGCGGTGCTCGCGCTGTCGGAGCGCACCGGCACGGGCCTCACCTCGCTGCCTGCCGACGGCGAGCGGCTGGGCGCGCGGATCGAGCGCTCGCTCGCCTCGTTCGACGGCACCGCCGAGCGCGCGGAGGCGTGCTACATGTTCGTGCTGACCGAAGCGGACGCCGGCCGCGTGGTCGGCATCAGCGCAGTCGAGGCGGCGGTCGGCTTGCGCGAGCCCTGGTACAACTATCGCGTCGGCAACCTGGTGCACGCGTCGCGAACGCTCGGGGTGTACACGGCGGTCCCCACGCTGTTCCTCGCCAACGACCACACCGGCAACACCGAGCTTTGCTCGCTGTTCCTCGACCAGTCGTTCCGGCGCGGCAAGAACGGAGCGCTGCTCGCCAAGTCGCGGCTGCTGTTCCTCGCCGAATTTACCGACCGCTTCGCGCCGAAGGTGATCGCCGAGCTGCGCGGACGACTCGAGCCGGATGGGCGCAGCCCGTTCTGGGAAGGCCTCGGCCGGCACTTCTTCGCGATGGAGTACTCGACCGCCGACTACCTCACCGGCCTGGGGCAGAAGTCGTTCATCGCCGAACTGATGCCCCGCCATCCCGTCTACGTCAACCTGCTGCCGGCCGCGGCACGCGAGTCCATCGCCGCGGTGCACACCGACACCGCGCCTGCCCGCGCCATGCTCGAGCAGGAAGGCTTTCGCTACGAGGGCTACGTCGACATCTTCGACGCCGGTCCCACGGTCGAATGCTTTCTCGACAACATCGACGCCGTGCGACGCTCCGTCGTGCTGCCGGTCACCCTCGGCGAGGAAGACCCGGTGCCCGACAGCCTCACCGACGACATCCTGTGGCTGGTATGCAACCGGCGCTTCGCCGACTTCCGCGCGCTCGTAACCTCGGCGCCGGCGCGGCTCGACCGCTTTCCCCTCCTCCCCTACGCGGCCGCGGCGCTGCGGGTGGACGAGGGCGATTCGGTGCGCGCGGTGCCGCTCGCTCCGCGCGACCGCTGACTCGCGCGTCACGCTCGCGCGACGCCCTGCACCTTCACCGAGCCAGGATCCGCGCCGTGCCCGCCACCGATCCCGTCACCTGCAATTTCGACGGCCTGCCCGGCCCCACGCACAACTACGCCGGTCTTGCGCGCGGCAACCTGGCGGCGGAGCGCAATGCGCATCTTGTCGCCAATCCCCGCCTCGCCGCGCACCAGGGCATCGCGAAGATGCGCGCGCTCGCAGCGCTCGGGTTTCCGCAGGCCGTGCTGCCCCCGCACGAGCGTCCGGCGATCCGCGCCCTGCGCGCGCTCGGCTTCGCCGGCACCGACGCCCAGGTGGTCGAGCGCGCGGGCCGCGACGCACCGCGCCTGCTCGCCGCATGCTCATCCGCGGCAGCGATGTGGGTGGCCAACGCTGCGACCGTCAGCCCGTCGCCCGACACCGCGGACGGCCGCGTGCATTTCACGCCGGCCAATCTCGCGGCGCATTTCCACCGCTCGCTCGAAGCGCCGGCAACCACGCGGATCCTGCGCACGGTATTTGCCGATCGGGCCCGGTTCGTGGTGCACGATCCGCTGCCATGGTCCGCGCAGTTCGGCGATGAGGGCGCGGCCAACCACACGCGCCTGTCGGCCGGCAGCGGACCGGGCGTCGAATGCTTCGTCTATGGCCGCAACGGGTTCGGCGGCGGTCCCGCGCCCACCCGCTATCCGGCCCGGCAGACCCGCGAGGCGTGCGAGGCGATCATCCGCCGCCACGGGCTCGATCCCGCGCGCGCCGTCCTGGCGCAGCAGGACCCCGACGCGATCGACAGCGGCGTGTTCCATCACGACGTCATCGCCGTCGGCGAGCGCACGCTGTGGTTCGGCCACGAGCGCGCGTACGTCGACACCGACCGCGTGCTCGCCCTGCTCCGCGCGCGCGTTGGTCCGGCGTTCGAGACGCTGGTGATCGCCGAGGAGGAGATCGCCCTCGCCGACGCCGTGGCCACCTACCTGTTCAACAGCCAGCTGCTCGCGCGACCCGACGGGCGCTACACGCTGGTCGCGCCGGCGGAGGCCCAGGAGAACCCCGCCACCGGCGCGCTGCTGACCCGCCTCGCGGCCGGCGGCGGACCGATCGATCGCGTGCTGGTGTTCGACCTGCGCCAGAGCATGCGCAACGGCGGCGGCCCGGCCTGCCTGCGCCTGCGCGTGCCGCTCCTCGCGGCCGAGCGCGCCGCGGTGCAAGGGCGGGTGTTCGTGGACGAAGCACTGGCCGATGCGCTCGACGCATGGGTCGACCGGCATTATCGCGACCGGATCACACCGGCGGATCTCGCCGATCCTGCGCTGCTCGACGAGTCGCAACGCGCGCTCGATGCGCTGACGCAGCTCCTGGCGCTGCCCGCGCTCTACGAGTTCCAGCGCAACGCAGGCACCGTGCGCTGACGCGCGGCGGCAACCTCGAGAAGACCTGCGACTGCGTCCGCCCTCTGCGCACGGCTTGGCCGCGCGCGAGGGTGGACGCCAGTTAACGACTGCCGGTAAACCGGTTACTTGAGCTGGGCGCGCATCTCGCCGCCCGGGTTGGCCGCGCTGTGCACGTTGATGTACGTCCGGCCGGCCTTGTAGGCCTCGTACTGCGCCTCGGTCATCTTGGCGCCGGCGGGAAACACGAACTTGTCGCCTTCCTTGACCATCGGCACGATGACGGGGCCGTTCGCTCCCGCCGCGCCCTCGTGGATGTGGGCGGCGGTGGCCGCGATGCCGGTGGTCTCGACCGAGCCGCTGACCGCGCGGTCCGGGGTGATCATCACCACGGCCTTGCCCGTCGCGGACGTCGTGACCGGCGGGACTTCCTGCGCGCCGGACAGGTCGAGCCGATGGCCGACCTGCATCATCGGGGCGCCGGCCATCATCTGGTTATAGGAAGCGCAGCCGCCCAGGGCGGCGGCGAGCGCTGCGGACAGGGCGAGCAAGCGAACGGTACGGGGGAATGGCAGCATGGATGACCTCCAGGAGAACTTCAGGATTCGGGGACGGACGCTACCGACACGGCGCGGCGCCCGGCGCAGACCGCAGTTAATGTACTACGCACGCGCACCGATGTCGGACGCACGCCGATTGAATTGTCGGTGTCCGTCCGATGGGGGGCTGCGATCAGTTCCGGCGCCACGGTCATTCCATGACAGCCATGGGCAGCCGACGGTGCGCGCGCATGGGCGACCAGGCGGTCGCGGCCAGGGCCAATGCGATCCCCGCCCCGCCGACCACCAACAGCGTCGCCCGGAGACCGATTCCGGTCGCGAGCGCCCCGCCCGCCAACGAGCCCAGGGGCGCGGCCGCGACCGCGAGAAAGCGTATGGTGGCGGTCAATCCGCCCGAGCAGCCGGTCGGGGGTGATCGCCTGCCGCAGCGCCAGGTAGTTGATGCCGTACCATTCCCGCCGACAGGCCCAGCTCGCGCGTGGCGAACAGGATGAGCACCGCGACCTGCATGTGGTGCAGTACCTGCCATGCGGCCGCCACCATCGCGAGCGACCACAGCGTGCGGTTGTGCCACACGAGCAGCAGGCCTTCGTGGATTTCCGCCACAACGGGGCGTCGCGCGCCCTGGGTCGGCACGTCGCTCGGCACCTGCAGGCGGCGCAACATCAGTGCCGACATGAAAAACGTCACCGCATCGACCACGATCGCGAACGGCGCAGTGAGCGCTTGGATGAGCAGGCCCGCCACGCCGGGGCCCACCAGCGCGGAGCCCGTCTCGCCCAGCGTGATCTTGGCGTTCGCCTCGACCAGCGCTTGCGACCGGCAAGCTGGGCCAGCAGCACCTGGTAGGCCGCCCCGCCGACGACGTTCTGGACCCCGCAGAAGAAGCCCACGACGTACAGGATCTCCACCGACAGCCACCCGCGGTATGCCGCCACGGGGATCATCAACAACGCCGCCCCGCGGCTGACGTCGGTGACGATCACCATCGGCAGCTTGCGCACGCGGTCGAGCAGGACGCCGGCGTGCAGCGAGACGAGGGCGAACGGCAGCGCCTCGAGTGCCACGAGGATGCCCATCTGCAGCGGCGTCGCCTGCAGCAGCAGGGACGCCGTGAGCGGCTGCGCGAGATTGGTCACCTGTGCGCCAAACGACGTGATCGTCAGCGACAGCCACAGCCGCCGGAAATCGGGCGAGCGCCAAAGGGGTGTGGCGGCGGCGCAACGGTTGCGCCACCCGCGGTGCGCCGGCGCCCTCGGCCGCGTTTCGCTACCGGGGCGCCGTCCTGCGGGCCACATCGATGTCGAGGTACGCCCAGGCATGCTCCCAGTACGCATGCTTGCGATACCCCACGACCCACGGCTGGACGAGCGTCGACTCGACCGTGTAGACGCCCAGCACCCAAGGGTTGTAGCTTGCGGTGATCTCCGACATGCGCCGGTAGACCTTGTCGCGCTCGGGGCCGTCGGGAAGCGTGCGCGAGCGGCGGTACAGCGTGTCGAACTCCGCATTGCGAAAGCGCGCGTAGTTGGTCTGCCCGATGTTCTCGCCGTAAAGGAGCTGCATGAACGCGTCGCCCTCGGCGTAGGCGTTCAGCCAGCCCAGTCCCCACATCTGCAGCTGGCCCGCCTTGCCCATCTTCAGCAGGTCGGGCCACTTCTGCTTGAGGAACTCGATCCGCACGCCTGCCGCCTTCAGGCTGCGCTGCCAGATCTCGTCGAACTCGCGGTCGCGCGCGGATGTGGGAGAGGCCATCACGAGCGTGAGCGGCTTGCCGTCGGGCAGCTCCCGATACCCGTCGCCGTCGCGGTCCTTGTAGCCGAACCGGTCGAGCAGCGCCGCGGCGGCCGCCGGGTCGTACGGGACCGACACGTCGAGCTTGTCGTCGTGGCCCGGCACGCCGGGGGGGATCGGCTGCGTTGCGGGAACCGCCTGCCCCTGGTGGACCACGCGCGCCAGCTCCGGCGTGTTGAACGCCATCGCGATCGCGCGGCGCAGGGCGATGCGCTCCTTCGCGTAGCCGCCCACGATGGGGTCGTCCATGTTGAAATAGGTGTAGCGCAGCGACGGCTGCACCAGGCGCGCGATCTGCACGCCGCGCGCCGCGTAGGCCGGCCGCAGCGCGCTCCCGCCTTCGATCACCCGGTCGGCCAGGTCGGCGGGGACGTTGACGTAGTCGAGCGTGCCGCTGTCGAACGCGAGCAGGCGCGGGTTCGATTCCTCCATGATCGCGATTTCCACGCGGCCGATCTGCGGGATGCGCTTGCCCTTCATCGCCGCCATCAGCGTCTGGTCGGCGGGGTCGCGGCTGTCGGGGAACGTCTCCGCGCGATAGCCGGGATTGGCCTCGAGCACGATCTGCGAGCCGCGGCGCCACGATCGCAGGCGATACGGTCCGGTGCCAACCGGGTTGGCCATCGCCCAGCCGCTGGCGTCGCCGTACGCCTCGATCACTTCGCGGGCGACGGCGGCCATGGGGCTCGAGCACAGGTAGCCCATCAGGATGTAGTCGGGCTCCTTCAACTCGAGCCGGATCGTGTGCGGGTCCGTCGCGCGCAGGCCGGCCATGGGCGCGTCGTAGTCGAGGCGGCCGGTGCGCTTCGCGTCGACCAGCACGGCGTCGGCGCCGACCACCTTTCCCTGGAGGTACCACGCGAACGGCGAGCGCACGCGCGGATCGAGCAGGCGCTTCCATGCGTAGACGTAGTCGGCGGCGACGAGCTCGCGCCGCTTGCCCTTGAACGCGGGGTCGTCGGCGAAATAGATGCCGGGGCGCAGGCGGATGGTCCACGTGCGGCCGCCATCGGTGATCTCGGGCAGGGCGGTCGCGGTGCGCGCGACGCGCTTGTAGGGACGCGCGACGTAGTCGAAGCCGTAGGGCGGTTCGAAGATCGCGCGCTGCACGGCGTCCGAATAGACGTCGCTGCTCGCCGCGGGATCGAAGCCCGTCTCGGCGATCGGGAACGCGACACGCAGCACCTTGGGCGGGTCGGCCGCCCGCGCGGGCAGGCCGGTCCCGGCCATCGCCAGTCCCATCGCCAGCAGCGCCAACCGCATTGCCAGCCGCCTTGCCAGCTGCATTGCCACCCGCGCGGGAGCGCGCGTCATCGCGCTAACCGCCGCGACGCTGCGACGGCCCGCGCCACGCCGTCGACGTCCACGTACCACCACGGATGCTGGTGGGTGGAGCTGTATTT
Organism: Burkholderiales bacterium; assembly: GCA_038239945.1. GTDB lineage: Bacteria > Pseudomonadota > Gammaproteobacteria > Burkholderiales > Casimicrobiaceae > VBCG01. The sequence goes on along the minus strand of JBBSEG010000005.1, from coordinate 123,185 downwards.
GTAGCCGCGCACCCACGGCTGCACGATCACGTTCTCGATGCCGGACGCCGTGAGCACCCAGGGGGCGTACGCGTTGAACAGATCGGTCATGCGCCGGATGACGCGCGTGCGGGCCGGACCGTCCGGCATCGCCCGCGCCTGCTCGTAGAGGCGGTCGTAATCGTCGAGCTTGAAGCGAGCCAGATTGGCGAATCCCGCGTGCGGTCCGTACAGCAGCGCCAGGAAGTTGAACCCTTCGGGCGTCGTGTGGATGTTCCCGAGGCGCCAGGCCTGGAGTTGCCCGAGGCGCGCGGACTTCAAGAGGTCCGGCCACTTCTGCTTGGTGAACTCCACGCGGATCCCGATGGCCGCCATGTTCCGCTGCCACAGGTCGTCGGTTTCGCGGTCGATCGCGGCGGGTGTCGAATACATCTTCACGAGCAGCGGCTTGCCGTCGGGGCGTTCGCGAAAGCCATCGCCATCGCGGTCGCGGTATCCGACCTTGTCGAGCAGCGCCTTCGCGCCAGCCACGTCGTACGCGCGGCGGGTGTCGAGCGTGGGGTCGTTGCCGCTCATTCCCGGCGGCACGAGCTGCGTCGCCGGGGCGCCCTGCCCCATCCGGATCACCCGGATCTCCTCGTCCACGTCGTAGGCCATGCCCATCGCGCGACGCAGCGCCACCTGGTCCGGCGCGTATCCGCCGACCACCGGGTCCTCCATGTTGAAGTAGAGATACTGGATCGCTGGCTGGATGCCGCGCTGGAGCGCCACGCCGCGAGATACGAACTCCGCGTTGAGCCGGTTGTCCGCGTCGAGCACGTTCGACACGAGCTGAGCCGGCACGGCCATATAGTCGAGGCTGCCCTGCTTGAAGGCGAGCAGGCGCGGATTGCCCTCCTCGATGATGCTGATCTCCACGCGCGGCACGAGCGGGATCCGGCGGCCCGCGAGGTCGCCCACGATCGCGCGGTCGGCCGGGTCGACCGCCGCGGGGAAGCGCTCGTCGCGAAACGACCGGCTCGCCTCGAGCACGATGCGCTGGCCGCGGCGCCAGTCCTTGAGTAGATAGGGCCCCGTGCCGACCGGATTGGCCATCACCCAGCCGCTCGCGTCGCGATAGGCCTCGATCACTTCGCGCGCCACGGCGCACAGCGAGGTGGTGGTGAGGTTGGCCATCAGCTCGGTGTCGGGGAAGTTGAGCTTCAGGCGCAGCGTGTAGCGGTCGATCGCCCGCAGGCCCTCGATCGTCGCGTCGTAGTCGAATGCGCCGGTCTCCGTCGCCCGTGCGATCGCGGCATCGGCGCCCACGAAGCGGCCTTCGACCTGGATGATCGAGTTGGAGCGCATCTTCGGATCGAGGATCCGCTTGATGCCGTACACGAAGTCCTGGGCGACGAGCTCGCGGCGACGCCCCTTGAACGCCGGGTCGTCGGAGAAATAGATGCCGGGCTTCACGCGGATCGTGTAGGTCTTGCCATCCGCGGAAACCTCCGGCATCGCCGCGGCGACCGCGGGCACGATGCGATACGGCCGCGCGAGGTAGTCGTAGCGATAGAGCGAATCGAAGATCGCGCGATTGACGTATTGCGAGTAGATGTCCCCCGCCGCCTGCGGGTCGAAGCCGGTCTCGGCAACCGAGAACGCGACGCGCAGCACACGGTCCCGCTCGGCCTGCGCGAGCACGCCGCCTGATCCCAGCGCCACGCACAGGGCCAGCAGCGGAGCCGCGGCGCGCAGAAGCCGCGCGCCGGCGGAGCCGGTCACAACTGCTTCTCGATGTCCGCGGCGATCGACTCGGGCGTGTCGTTGGGCGCATAGCGCGCGACCACGCCACCGCTGCGGTCGACCAGGAACTTCGTGAAGTTCCACTTGATCGCTTCGGTGCCCAGCAGCCCGGGCCGCGCGCTCTTCAGATGTCGATAGAGCGGCGCGGCGGCGTCGCCGTTCACGTCGATCTTGCGGAACATCGGGAAGGTGACGCCGTAGTTGAGCTCGCAGAACTGCGCGATCTCGGCCTCGCCGCCCGGCTCCTGCCCGCCGAACTGGTTGCACGGGAACCCCAGCACCTCGAAGCCGCGCTCGTGGAAGCGCTTCTGCAGGGCTTCGAGACCCGTGTACTGCGGGGTGAAGCCGCACTTGCTCGCGACGTTCACGATCAGCAGCACTTCGCCCTGGTAACGGCTCAGCGGCGTGGGCTGCCCGTGGAGGTCGTCGACCGTGAAATCGTGGACGCTGGCCATGCTCGAGTCTCCGCTGGAAGGAACGACGTGACCCGCGGCAGTCGCCGGCGGCTCGTCCGCTGCATTATGGGGTCACGCCGGCTCGGCGGCATGGCATACCGCCTCGACATTGTGGCCGTCGGGGCCGATGACGAACGCGCCGTAGTAGTCGAGGTGGTATTGCGGTCGCAAGCCGGGCGCGCCGTGGTCCTGCCCGCCGGCTGAAAGCGCCGCGGCGTGAAAGCTGCGCTCCTGCGCGCGAGTCGCGGCGGCAAAGGCGAGGTGGACGCGCTGCGGGGCGGGACCGGTCGCACCGAACCAGAACTCCGCCTTGCCGTTCGTGCCGAGGAGCGCCCACTCCGGACCGTCCGCCACGACCCCGATGCCAAGGGGCGCGAGCGCGCGCAGGAAGAAGGCCTTGCTCGCAGCGAAGTCGCTGACGTTGAATCCCACGTGGTCGATGGGCATGGAAGGGACCTGAAGAAAGACCAAAACAGCTTACTACCCCTCGGGCGCTTCGCCAATGTGCCGGTCGACGGCGACGCGATTGCGCCCGCCTCGCTTGGCGCGGTAGAGCGCCCGGTCGGCCTCGGCCAGCAGTGCCGAGCCGTCGGCGCCGGCGCCCGCGGCGATGCCCGCCGAAACGGTCACCGCCAGGCCCGGCGCGAGCGCCTCCCAGCGATACGATTCCACGCTCTGCCGCACGCGCTCGGCCACGCTTTGCGCATCGGCGCGGCCGGCGTTGCGCAGCAGCAGTACGAACTCCTCGCCGCCGAGCCGCACGGGCAGGTCGGTGGCGCGCGACGCGCTACGCAGCAACGCAGCGAACACGCGCAGCACCTCGTCGCCGAGCGCGTGCGTCCAGCGATCGTTGATCGACTTGAATCGGTCGAGGTCGAACGCCGCCACCGCCACCGCGACGTCGCGGCCGCAGGCGTCGACCAGCGCCTCGTCGAGCAGCCGGCGGTTGGGCAGGCGCGTGAGCGGATCCTCATGCGCCTGCTGGGCGAGCTCGGCGTTCGCCCGCGCGAGGCGAACCTGCTCCCGTCGCAGGGTGTCGGCCTCGCGTTGCACGCGCTCGATCTCGCCCTGCAGCATCTGCGCGCGCATCGAGCCGCGGACCTCGCTCGTGTACGCGCGCCGGTCGAGTTCGTGGAACGCCTTGAAGTGCGCAAGCGCGCGGCGGGCATCGCCGGCCGCCTCGTACGTCGCCGCGAGCTCGCGGTGCGCGGCCCGCTCGCGCGCCTTGGCGCCAGTCTCGCTCGCGATCTCGAGGGCCTCGCGCAGCACCTGCAGCGCGTCGGCATGCTCGCCGAGCCGACGGTGCGCTTCACCGAGGTTGGTCAGGATCAGCGCCTCGAAATGACGATCGTGCCGTGCCCGCGCCGCCGCGAGCTGCCGGGCGAATGCATCGCGCGCTTCGGCCACGCGGCCGAGGTCGCCGAGTGTGCCCGCCGTATTGCCGTCGAGCAGCATCAGGAGGCGCGCGTCGCCGGCGCGCTCGGCCTGCACGCGCGCCGCGTCGAATGCGGCGAGCGCGCGCGCCAGGTGCGCGCCGGCGTCGCGCTGGCCGCCGGGCGCGGGCTGGCCCAGTTGCAGATGCAACACGCCGAGGCAGTTATGAATCAGCGCCATGGCCTGCGCGTCGTCGTGACGCGTGGCCACGCCGAGCGCCTCGGCGTAGGTGGATTCGGCCGCATCGAAATCGGACAGGCGCACCTGGATCATCGCCGCGAGCTGCAGGCAGCGGACGGTCAATGCAGGCACCTCGCGCGCGGGCGCGAGCCCGCGGGCCCGCGTGACCGAATCGAGCGCGCGGTCGTAGTCGCCGAGATCGAGGAACACGTGACCGCGGCACAGCGTCGCCTCGACGCGCGCCGCGATCACCCGCTCGCCGATCAGGTCGAGCGCTTCGTCGCATGCCGCCAGCGCCCGCGGCAGGAGTGCCAGCTCGCGAGCGGCCGTGCCGACGACGAGCAGGCCGCGCACGGTCAGCTCGGCATCGGCGCTGGCGCGGGCGCGCTGCAGGGTCGCATCGGCGAGCGCCAGCGCGTGGCGTGGATCGCCCCGGTCCGCATGCCGCGCGGCATCGTCGAGCGCGAGCGAATCGGCCGCGGAGGAGGGACCGGCGACAACAGCCGAACCCCCGGCGGCGGACGCACGATGGGCGAGCGAAGCGGTCTGCATTTCTGCATTGCTGCAAGGCGCGTGCCAGCCGTACCGTGCGGTTCCGACGGTGGGCTACAAGCGGGACGCGCGTTTGATTCGCCGGCGGCGGTGGGCGGCGGCGGTGGGCGGTAGCGACGTCGGAGTTTCTAGCGTGCCGGCACGCCGAATCCTCCGCCGCCGGGGGTGAGCACCACGAAGACGTCACCGGGCCCCATCGCGATCTTGGCCGTGGCGCCGAACGACTCGACCGTGCCATCGGCGCGCTCGACCCAGTTGCGGCCCACCGCGCCGGGCGAGCCTCCGGACGCGCCGAAGGGCGGCACGCGGCGACGGTTGGCCAGCATCACGGCGGTCATCGGCTCGAGGAAGCGCACGCGGCGCTCCGTACCCTCGCCGCCGGCGAACGTCCCCGCGCCGCCGCTGCCCGACCGCAGGCGAAACCCGTCGAGGCGCACGGGGAAGCGCCATTCCAGCACCTCCGGATCAGTCAGCCGCGAGTTGGTCATGTGGGTCTGCACTCCGCTCGCACCTGCGAAGCCCGGGCCGGCTCCGGCACCGCCGGCGATCGTCTCGTAGTACTGGTAGCGATCGTTGCCATACGTGAAGTTGTTCATGGTTCCCTGCGACGCCGCGAGCACGCCGAGCGCGCCGTACAACGCATCGGTGACGGTCTGCGACGTCTCCACGTTGCCGGCGACCACGGCGGCGGGATAGCGCGGCGCGAGCATCGACCCCTCCGGGATGATGATCGACAGGGGCTTCATGCATCCCGCGTTCATCGGTATGTCGTCGTCGACCAGCGTGCGGAACACATACAGCACCGCCGCCTTGCAGACCGCCGACGGCGCGTTGAAATTGCTCGCCTGCTGCAAACTGGTGCCGGTGAAGTCGATCGTCGCCGCGCGCGCCTGACGATCGACGCGGATGGCGACGCGCACCACGGCGCCGCTGTCCATCTCGTAGGCGAAGCTGCCGTCGGTGAGGGCCCCGAGCACGCGGCGCACCGATTCCTCCGCGTTGTCCTGCACGTGCTGCATGTACGCGCGTACGACGGGCAGGCCGAAATGCGCGACCATCTTCTCGAGCTCGCGCGCGCCCTTCGCGCATGCCGCCACCTGCGCGCGCAGGTCGGCCAGGTTCTGCTCGACGTTGCGCACCGGATGCCGCCCGCCCGTCAGGATGCGGCGCAGCTCGGCCTCGCAAAACACGCCGCCGGCCACGAGCTGCACGTTGTCGAGCAGGACGCCCTCCTCGTCGACGTGGCGCGAATCCGGCGGCATCGAGCCCGGCGTGGTGCCGCCGATGTCGGCATGGTGGCCCCGTGCCGCCACATAGAACTCGACCGCCGGTACGTCGATTTCGCGTACGGCGGGATCCATCGGTTGGCGCACGCCGTCCTCGCCCTGCCCCGGAGCGCGCGGGAGCCGCGCATGCGAAAGAAACACCGGGGCCACCACCGTGACATCGGGCAGGTGCGTGCCGCCGCTGTAGGGCGCATTGAGCACGAACACGTCGCCGGGCGCCATCGCGCCGCTCCGCCGGTCGATGATCGTGCGCACGCTCTCGCCCATCGACCCCAGGTGCACCGGCATGTGCGGCGCGTTCGCGATCAGGTTGCCTGCGCCGTCGAACAACGCGCACGAAAAATCCAGCCGCTCCTTGATGTTGACGGAATAGGCCGTGTTCGCAAGCGTCACGCCCATCTGCTCGGCAATCGCCATGAAGAGGTTATTGAACACTTCGAGCAGGACCGGATCGGCGGCCGTGCCGATCGCATGCGCCCGCATGGCCTGCTGCGCGCGCTCGAGCAGCACGTGATCGAGGGGCGTCAGCGTGGCGCGCCAGCCCGGCTCGATCACCGTCGTGGCGTTGGGCTCGCGCAGCACGCAGGGTCCGTCCAGCCGGTCGCCGGGGCGCAGGTCGGCCCGGTCGTACACCGGCGCATCGTGGAATGCGCCCTCGGCATAGAGGCGGTTGTGCCGGAGCGGCACCAACGCTCCTGCGCGCGGAGCGAACGCGGGCCGCTCGCCGCCGGCCGCTTGCGTACGGCCGACGGCTTCGACGCCGATCGCCTCAATCACGAGCGGCCGGCCCGGCATCAGGAAGCCGTATTGCAGGCGATAGCGCGCTTCGAAGCGTGACAGCAGCGCAGGCGGAGCGTCGCCTGCGGGCAGCTCGAGCGTGGTGTCGGTGCCCTCGTACTTGAGATGCAGCGTGCGCAGGGCGTGGATGCGCGCAGCGTCGATGCCCTGCGCCGCGATCTCGGCGCGCGCCGTGCGCTCGAGCGCGGCAAACGGCGCCTCGAGGGTGGCGAGCGCCTGGGCGGACAGCTCGGCTTCGACGGCCTGCTGGCGCAGCGCGCGCACGTCGGCCAGGCCCATCCCGTACGCCGACAGCACGCCGGCGAGCGGATGGATGAAGACGCGCGTCATGCCGAGCGCGTCGGCCACCAGGCACGCGTGCTGGCCCCCTGCGCCACCGAAGCAGCACAGCGTGTAGTCGGTGACGTCGTAGCCGCGCTGCACCGAGATGTGCTTGATCGCGTTGGCCATGTTCTCGACCGCGATCTTCAGGAAACCTTCGGCGATGGCCTCGCGACTGCGGGCCGTGCCGGTCGCGGCCTCGACACGTGCGGCGAGCGCGGCGAAGCGCTCGCGCACGATCGCAGCATCGAGCGGCTCGTCGCCCGCCGGCCCGAACACGCGCGGGAACAGCTCCGGGTCGAGCTTGCCGACCATGACGTTGCAGTCGGTGACCGTCAGCGGACCGCCTCGCCCGTACGACGCGGGACCGGGATCGGCGCCGGCCGAGCGCGGACCCACCCGGAAGCGTGCGCCATCGAACGTGCACAGCGAGCCGCCCCCGGCGGCAACCGTGTGGATGCGCATCATCGGGGCACGCAGGCGCACCCCGGCGATCTCGGTGACGAACGCGCGCTCGTACTCGCCCGCCCAATGCGTGACATCGGTCGACGTGCCGCCCATGTCGAAGCCGATGATGCGCGCCAGCCCGGCGAGTCGCGACACCTCGACCGCGCCGACGATGCCCCCCGCCGGACCGGACAGGATCGCGTCCTTGCCCTGGAAGCGGTGGGCGTCGGTGAGACCGCCCGAGGATTGCATGAACTGGAGGCGCAACGGCGCCGCGGTGCCAGCGCCCCCCGCCGGCCCGCGCAGGTCCTGCTCCACCGCCTCGACATAGCGCCGCAGGATGGGCGACAGGTACGCGTCGACGACCGTCGTGTCCCCGCGCGAGACCAGCTTCATCAGCGGCGACACCTCGTGCGACACGGACACCTGCGCGAAACCGATGGCGCGCGCCAGCGCGGCGAGCGCCTGCTCGTGTTGCGGAAACCGGTACGCGTGCATCAGCACGATCGCGATCGCGTGGATGCCCGCTTCGCGCAGCCGGCGCAAAGGCGCCTCCGCCGCGGCAAGGTCGAGCGGCTGCACGATCTCGCCGTGCGCGCCGATGCGCTCGTCGACCTCGATCACCGTCTCGTACAGCAGCGTGGGCAGGTCGATGCGCCGGACGAAGAGCTTCGGCCGGTTCTGGTAGCCGATGCGCAGTGCGTCTGCAAAGCCGCGCGTGATCACCAGCGCGGTGCGCTCGCCGAGTCGCTCGAGGAGCGCGTTGGTGGCGACGGTGGTGCCCATCTTCACCGCCTCGATGGCTTCGGCAGGTATGGGCGCGCCGGGCGCGAGCCCGAGCAGCTCGCGGATGCCGTGGACCGCCGCGTCGCGGTAGCGTCCGGGGCTCTCGGACAACAGCTTGTGGGTCACGATCCGTCCATCGGGACGCCGCGCGACGATGTCCGTGAACGTGCCGCCGCGATCGATCCAGAATTGCCAGCGGCCGGCGGCAGGGGCGTCGAGTGCCATCCCGTCATTATCGCAACGAACGCGCGAGCCCGGTCGCGGCGAGAGCGTCGCGACCGGGTCGCCGCCACCCTTCCGGCCCCGCGCCGGGTTCGGCTGTGGCGCGGCCGCTGCCGATTTATGGTAAATATCGCGCGCCGCGACTCGATTCCCGTGGAGAGAAGATGAAACGCCTGCATGCCACGCTCGTCCTCGCCCTCGGCGCCTGCGCGCTCGCCGCGCCTGCGCTCGCCGATACCAAATGGGACCTCCCCAGCGCGTATCCGGCCAGCAACTTCCACACCGAGAACCTGCAGCAATTTGCCGACGACGTCGAGCGCGGCAGCGGGGGCAAGCTCAAGCTGCAGCTGCATCCGAACGCGTCGCTGTTCAAGGCGCCCGAGATCAAGCGCGCGGTGCAGGGCGGAGGGGCACAGGCCGGCGAGATCCTGCTCGTCAACTTCGAGAACGAGGATCCGTTCTACGGTCTTGATGGCGTTCCGTTTCTCGCCACGTCGTATCCGGACGCGATGAAGCTCTACAAGGCGTCCCGCAAAGCGCTGGAGGACAAGCTTGCCAGGCAGGGCATGATGCTGCTGTATGCGGTGCCGTGGCCGCCGCAGGGCATCTTCACCAACCGCACGCTCGCCAGCGCCAACGACATGAAGGGCCTGAAGTGGCGCGCTTACAGCCCCGCCACGTCGAAGATCGCCGAGCTGGTGGGCGCGCAGCCCGTTAGCGTGCAGGCCGCCGAGGTCTCCCAGGCGCTCGCCACCGGCGTGATCGATTCGTACATGTCGTCGGGCGCTACCGGCTACGACTCGAAGACCTACGAGCATCTCAAGAACTGGTACGACACGCAGGCGTGGCTTCCCAAGAACGCGGTGATCGCGAATCGAAAGGCGTACGACGCGCTCGACAAGCCCACGCAGGCGGCGCTCCAGAAGGCCGCCGCGGATGCGGAGACGCGCGGCTGGAAGCTATCCGAGGAGAAGAACGGCTGGTATCTCGACCAGCTGCGCCAGAAAGGCATGACGATCCAGAAACCGAGCGAGCAGCTGACCGCGGACCTGCGCAAGGTGGGCAACTACATGCTCGCCGATTGGCAGAAGAAGGCGGGGCCGGATGGCAAGAAGGTGATCGACGGCTTTCGCGCCCTGCAGTAGCGCGTGCGCGCAGCGCTCGACCGCCTCTACCTTGGCGCCGCCTGGCTCGCGGCGCTGCTGATGATCGGCACGCTGGCGATGGTCCTCGCCGGCATCGCCACGCGGCTGTTCCATTTCTTCATCCCCGGCACCGACGCCTATGCCGGTTACTGCATGGCAGGCGCGGGCTTCCTCGCCCTCGCCCACACGCTGAAGCGCGGCGAGCACATCCGTGTGACGCTGATCCTCGAGCGGCTGCGCGGGCGGGGCCGGCATCGCCTCGAGCTGGTCGCGCTCGCCTTCGCGACGCTGCTGGCGACCGTGTTCGCGTGGTACAGCGTGCACCTGGTGTGGCAGTCGGTCGAGTTCAACGATATCTCCACGGGCAACGACGCGACGCCGTTGTGGATCCCGCAGCTTTCCATGGCGATCGGCGCCGTGGTCTTCGCCGTCGCGTTCGTCGACGAACTGCTCGCCGAGTGGCGTGGCGCAAGACGTGCGGCAACGCCGGCCGAAGCACTGCACCACGAGTAGCCGGACGCGCCGAGCCGATGGACGCGCTCATCACCACGCTGCTCATCGTCGCGCTTTTCGCGCTGCTGGGGAGCGGCGTCTGGATCGGCCTCGCGCTGTCGGGCGTGGCGTGGATCGGCATGGAGCTGTTCTCGGCACGCCCGGCCGGCGACGCGATGGCGGTGACGATCTGGGGCACGGCCTCGTCGTGGACGCTGACCGCGCTCCCGCTGTTCGTGTGGATGGGCGAGATCCTGTTCCGCACGCGGCTCTCCGAGGACATGTTCCGCGGGCTCGCGCCGTGGCTGGAGCGCGTGCCCGGCCGCCTGCTGCATACCAACATCATCGGGTGCACGATCTTCGCCGCCGTGTCGGGCTCGTCGGCGGCGACCTGCGCCACCATCGGCAAGATGACCCTGCCCGAGCTCAAGGCGCGCGGCTATCCGGAAGGCATCACGATCGGGACGCTGGCCGGCGCGGGCACGCTCGGGCTGCTGATCCCGCCGTCGATCATCATGATCGTGTACGGCGTGTCGGCCAACGTGTCGATCGCCGAGCTGTTCATCGCCGGCGTCGTGCCGGGAATCATGCTGGCCGCGCTCTTCTCGGGCTACATCGTCGTGTGGGCGCTCCTGCATCCGGACCAGGTGCCGGCGGCGGAGGCGCCCACGACGCTTGCCAAGAAACTGGCCGCGTCGCGCCACCTCATCCCGGTGCTGCTGCTGATCGCCACGGTGCTCGGGTCGATCTACACGGGCGTGGCCACGGCGACCGAGGCGGCCGCGTTCGGCGTGGTGGGCTCGCTGGCGATCTCGGCGGCGCAGCGCACGCTGTCGTGGAGGACGTTTGCCGACAGCCTGTTCGGCGGCACGCGCCTGTACTGCATGATCGCGCTGATCCTGGCCGGCGCCGCGTTCCTGACGCTCGCCATGGGCTATATCGGCCTGCCGCGCAACCTCGCCGAATGGATCGCGTCGCTGCAGCTCGCACCGGTCACGCTGATCGTCGCGCTCGCGCTCTTCTACATCGTGCTCGGCTGCTTCCTCGACGGCATTTCCATGGTGGTGCTGACGATGGGCGTGATCCTGCCGACCGTCGAGAAGGCCGGCATCGACCTCCTGTGGTTCGGCATCTTCATCGTGCTGGTCGTCGAGATGGCCCAGATCACGCCGCCGGTCGGCTTCAACCTGTTCATGCTGCAGGGCATGACCAACCGGCAGATCACGTGGATCGCCGCGCGCGCGCTGCCGATGTTCCTCCTGATCGGCGCGGCCGTCGCGCTGATCTGGGTGTTCCCCGGCATCGTGAGCTTCCTGCCGCAGCAGATGAAGGCCGGCTGACCGGATGCGCGCTCGCCCGGCAGCAACGCTTCGGTCCGGCAGCGCGGCACCCGCACCGGCGTTGGCCTGGCAGGCGACGCTGCGCGCGCCGTTCGCGGTGCTCGGCATCCGCACCGACGGGCATGCCGTCACGGCGCTGTCCTACCTGCCGCTCGATGCACCGCCCGTGGCGCCGGCCGATCGCGTGGCGGCGCGCGCGCTGGCCGACCTGCTGAGATATCTCGCCGACCCGGAGCATCCGTTCACGGTGCCGGTCGCGCCCGCGGGCACGCCGTTCCAGCGCCGGGTGTGGGACGCGATCGCGACGATACCGCGCGGCGAGTCGCGCACCTACGCCGAGGTCGCGCGCAGCGTGGCCAGCGCCGCGCGACCGGTGGGCCAGGCTTGCGGCGCCAACCGCATCGCGCTGCTGATTCCCTGCCACCGCGTGGTGGCGAGCCGCGGGGCACTCGGCGGTTTCATGCACGCGGCCGCCGGCGCCCCGGTGGACATCAAGCGCTGGCTGCTCACGCACGAGGGCTACCGCTTCGGATTGTGCTAGCGGCGGTAACATCGCGCGATGCGCAGCGCCGTGGCCCCGCACCAGCCCCTGATCGACGCGTTCGCCGACCAGCTCTGGCTACGCGACGGGCTGGCGCCATCGTCGCTGGCGAGCTACCGGCGCGATCTCACCGGCTTCGCCGCGTGGCTCGCCCGCCAGGGCACCGGATTGCTCGAGGCCTCGCGCGCCGATTGCGAGGCCTGGCTGGCGGACCAGTTTCGCGGCAAGGCCAAGGCCACGTCCGTGGCGCGCCGGCTCTCGGCGCTGCGTCGCTTCTACCGCCTGCACGCCGAGCAGGGCAGCGTGCGCGACGATCCGACGCTGCGCGTAAAGGCGCCGCGCCGGCCCCGCCGGCTGCCGAAGCTCCTGTCAGAGCAACAGGTGGAGGCGCTGCTGGGCGCGCCCGATACGGCGACGACGCTGGGCCTGCGCGACCGCGCCATGCTCGAGACGCTCTATGCCACCGGCCTCCGCGTATCGGAGCTGTGCGCGCTGACGCACGCGCAGCTCTCCCTCGACGCGGGCGTCGTGCGGGTGGTCGGCAAAGGCAGCAAGGAACGGCTGGTGCCTCTCGGCGAGGAAGCGGCCGCGTGGCTGGCCCGCTACCTCGCGGAAGGGCGCCCTTCGCTTGCGGGCACCGGCCGCAGCACGCATGTTTTCCTGACCCAGCGCCGTGCCGCGCTGACCCGCCAGGCGTTCTGGGCGCTGATCAAGCGGCACGCGCTGCGGGCAGGCCTCGCGCCGGAGACGCTGTCCCCGCACGTGCTGCGCCACGCGTTCGCCACGCACCTGCTGAACCACGGCGCCGACCTGCGCGTGGTGCAGCTCCTGCTCGGGCACGCGGACATCACCACCACCACGATCTATACGCACGTGGCGCGCGAGCGACTGAAGCGTCTCCATGCCGCGCATCACCCGCGCGGGTGACGGGCGACGCTCGCGTACAATCCGTCGCGCGCCGGTTGCGCACCTTCGCGCCAGCATGGCCCCCCTACCGCCCCTCGCCCTGGCTCGCCGGCTGGCCCGCCTGACCGGCCTGCGTCGCTTCCGCGCGGTCGAGCCCGATGCGCCGGTCGATGCCGCTTCGGTGCGCTTCGTGTGCAATCTCTGCGGCCATGCCAACGCGGTGCCGTCCGAGTGCATCGCGCGCGAGCACCCGTCGTGCGCGCGGTGCGCCTCCACCGTTCGCTTCCGCGCCATCGGCCACCTGGTCGCGCTCGAGCTCCTCGGACAGCCGACGGCCTTGGCGGGGGCGACGCGCCGCGCGGATGTCACCGGAATCGGGCTGTCCGACGATGCGCGCTGTGCCTCGGCGCTCGCCGCCGCGTTCGCATACGAGAACACCTACCTGCACACCAAGCCGTGCCTCGACATCACCCGCGTTCCTGCACGGCGCCGGGGCCGGTACGATTTCGTGATCGCCAGCGACGTGTTCGAGCACGTCGTGCCGCCGGTCAGCCGCGCCTTCGCCGGCGCCCGCGCGCTGCTCAAGCCGGGCGGCGTCCTCATCTTCACGGTGCCCTATACGCTGGATATGGAGTGCGTCGAGCATTTTCCGGACCTGCACGACTTTCGACTCGCCCGGCGGCGCGGCGTCTGGCGGCTGCACAACCGCACCGCCGACGGGCGCTCGCAGTCGTTCGACAACCTCGTGTTTCACGGGGGGCCCGGCAGCACGCTCGAGATGCGGCTGTTCTCGCGCGCCGCACTCGAGCGCGAGTTCGCAGCGGCGGGCTTCGCGCGCGTCCGCGTCGCAAGCGAGCCGTGCCCGGCATTCGGCATCGAATGGCCGCACCCGTGGTCCGTGCCGATGGTCGCGTATGCGAGCTGACCATTGCCCAACCGAGCCCTTGTCGATTTCCGCCACGACGGGTGCGCCATGAACGCCCACGACGCGGCCTTTTCCGTCCTGCTGCCCGCCGTCCCCGACGGTCACGCGATCCGCGCATCGTTCCTGGCCGACGAGCGCATCACGGTCGGCGCCCTCGCCGCCCAGGCGTCGCTGGACTCGGATACCAGCGCGCAAGTCGTGCGCCAGGCGCGCACGTGGGTCGAGGGCGTGCGCGCCCGGCAGCTCGCCCACGCGGGCATCGAGTCGTTCCTGCAGCAGTACGACCTGTCGACGCAGGAGGGCGTCCTACTGATGTGCGTGGCGGAGGCGCTGCTGCGCATCCCGGATGCCCAGACGGCCGACGCGCTGATTCGCGACAAGCTGTCGCGCGGCGACTGGGAGCGGCACCTCGGCGCGTCCGGCTCGTTGCTGGTGAACGCGTCGACGTGGGGACTGATGCTTACGGGCCGCATGACGCGCCTCGACGCCGGCGACGCCGGCGATCCGGCGGCGTGGTACCAGCGGCTCGTCGCGCGCGCCGGCGAGCCGGTCGTGCGCGTCGCCGTGCGCCAGGCGATGAAGGTGATGGCCGAGCAGTTCGTGATGGGCCGCACCATCGACGAGGCGCTCGACCGCAGCATCGCCACGCCCGCGCAGCGCCGCTGCCGGCATTCCTACGACATGCTCGGGGAAGCGGCGCTTACCTCCGCCGATGCGCGGCGCTACCGCGACGCCTACGCCGCGGCGATCGCTGCCATCGGCGCCCGTCGCGCCGACGCGAGCGCGCCGCTCGTCGCGCAACCGTCGATCTCCGTGAAGCTGTCCGCGCTGCATCCGCGCTTCGAGTACGCGCAGCGCGCGCGCGTGCAGGGCGAGCTGGTGCCGATCGCGCAGGAGCTCGCGCGCCTCGCCCGCGACGCGGGCATCGGGCTCACCCTCGACGCCGAGGAAAGCGACCGGCTGGAGCTGTCGCTCGAGATCTTCGCGCGCCTGCGCGCCGATGCCGGGCTGCGCGGCTACGAGGGCCTGGGTCTGGCCGTGCAGGCCTACCAGAAGCGGGCGCGCGCCGTGGTGTCGTGGATCGCGGCGCTGGCGCGCGGCGGCGAGCGCATCCCCGTGAGGCTCGTCAAGGGCGCCTACTGGGATACCGAGATCAAGCGCGCCCAGGTGCAGGGGCTTGCGAACTATCCGGTGTTCACGCGCAAGTCGCACACCGACGTGTCGTACCTCGCTTGCGCCCGCGCGCTGCTCGACAGCGCGCCGCGCGTCTACCCGATGTTCGCGACCCACAACGCGCACACCATCGCCTGGGTCGCGGCCTACGCGCACCGGCAGGGCCACGACCTGGCCGCGTTCGAGTTCCAGCGCCTGCACGGCATGGGCGAGGCGCTCTACGACCAGGTCATCGGACCGGCGACGCGGCTCGCCTGCCGGGTTTACGCGCCGGTCGGCTCGCATCGCGAGCTGCTGCCCTATCTCGTGCGGCGCCTGCTCGAGAACGGCGCGAATACGTCTTTCGTCAACCGCATCGGGGACGCGAGCGTGCCCGTCGACGACGTGGTGGCGGATCCGCTCGCGAAGGCACGCGAGCACGACTACGCACCGGCACGCGGCCTGCCGCTGCCGCGCGACCTGTACGCACCGGAGCGCGAGAACGCGGCCGGCGTCGCGCTCGCCGACCAGGACGCGATGGCCGAGCTCGACCGCGCGTTGCAGGACGCGGCGGCGCCCGCGTGGGTCGCCGCGCCGTTGCTCGCGCGGAGCACCGCGTCGGGCACGGCGCGCATCCTGCTCGATCCCTCCGACCAGCGACGGTCGATCGGCACGGTGGTGGACGCCGATGCGACCACCGTCGCGCGTGCGCTGGAAACGCTCTCGGTCGGGCAACCCGTCTGGAACGCGCAGGGCGGATCCGCGCGCGCCGAAGTCCTCGATCGCGCCGCCGCTATCCTCGAGCGGGAGCGCAACGCCTTCGTGGCGCTGCTCGCGCGCGAGGCGGGCAAGACACGCCCGGCAGCCCTCGCCGAAGTGCGGGAGGCCGTCGACTTCTGCCGCTACTATGCAGCCCGGGCCCGCGCGCAGTTCGACCAGCCGCTCGCGCTGCCGTCGCCGACCGGCGAGACCAACTCGCTGTCCCTGCACGGGCGCGGCGTGTTCGCCTGCATCTCGCCGTGGAACTTCCCGCTGGCGATCTTCACGGGCCAGGTGGCCGCGGCGCTTGCGGCGGGAAATGCGGTGGCCGCGAAGCCCGCCGAGCAGACGCCCCTGACCGCCGCGTACGCCACCGCGTGCCTGCACGAGGGCGGCGTGCCGGCCGACGTGCTGGCGCTGCTGCCGGGCGACGGAGACGTGGTGGGCGCAGCGCTGGTGGCCGACCCGCGCGTCGCCGGCGTGGCGTTCACCGGGTCCACCGACGTCGCGTCCCGCATCGCGCGGGTGCTCGCCACGCGGGCGCCGATCGTGCCGCTGATCGCCGAGACCGGCGGGCAGAACGCCATGCTCGTCGACAGCTCGGCGCTCCCCGAGCAGGTGGTGCAGGACGCGCTGGTTTCCGCCTTCGACAGCGCCGGGCAGCGCTGCTCCGCATTGCGCGTGCTGTGCGTGCAGGAGGACATCGCGCCGCGCGTGCTGGAGCTCCTGCACGGCGCGATGGACGAGCTCGTCGTCGGCGATCCGGCGCAGCTGCGTACCGACGTGGGACCAGTGATCGACGCGGCGGCGCGCGCGGCGCTCGAGCTGCATATCGCGACGCTGCAGGCCGTCGGGCTCCCGGTGCACCGCGTCGCGCTGCCGCCCGAGACGGCGCACGGAATGTTCGTGGCGCCCGCGTTGGTCGAGCTCGACCGCCTCGACCGGCTCGACCGCGAAGTGTTCGGCCCGGTGCTGCACGTGCTGCGCTTCCGCGGCGGCAACCTCGACGCGCTGGTGGAGGCCATCAACGCGTTCGGCTACGGACTCACCCTCGGCATCCACAGCCGCATCGACGCCACGGTGGCCCGCGTCGTGGCACGCGCGCGGGTGGGCAACCTGTACGTCAATCGCAACATGATCGGCGCTGTGGTCGGCATGCAGCCGTTCGGCGGCGAAAGGCTGTCCGGCACGGGGCCCAAGGCCGGCGGACCGCACTACCTGCCGCGCTTCGCGGTCGAACGCACTCTGTCGATCAACACGGCCGCCGCCGGCGGCAACGCCACGCTGCTCGCCCAGGGGGACGCCTGAGCGACCCGGCCACCGGCTCCCGCTACCCCGCGGCCCGGCGCCGCTCGATCTGCACGCCGATCTCGCGCACGCCCGGCAACGCGCCGAGCTTCGCCACGCGCACCTTCACGCCGGGCGCGCCGAACTCGTCGAGCACGAGCGTCGCAATGGCCTCGGTGAAGCGCTCCAGCAGGCCGTGCGGGTTCGACGCCGCGAAGGCGCGGATGCGCTTGACGACCGCGGCGTAGTCGAGCGCGTCGGCCAGCTCGCCGGAGGCGAACGGACGCGTCGACGGCAGCTCGATGTCGAGGTCCAGGCGGATCGTCTGAGGCAGCTCGCGCTCCCACGCGTACACGCCGATGCGCGTCGATAAACGGAGGTCGTGGATGAAGATGCTGTTCATGGCGCGCTAGAATCGAACGCGATTGTAGCGAACGCCCGGCCCGTCCATCCTCGATCCGCCATGCTCATTCCCGCGCTGCTCGTCGTCGCAGCCTACCTGCTCGGCTCGATCTCGTTCGCCGTGGTGTTCAGCCGCGCGTACGGATTGCCGGATCCGCACGGCTACGGCTCGGGCAATCCGGGCGCCACCAACGTCCTGCGCACGGGCCACAAGGCGGCCGCGCTCCTTACACTGGCCGGCGACGGGCTGAAGGGCTTCGTCGCCGTGTACGCCGCGCAGCACCTCGCGCCACCGGGGACCGAGGAGTGGACGGTCGCGGCAGCCGCGCTGGCCGTGTTCCTCGGCCATGTATATCCGGTCTGGCATCGCTTCGCGGGCGGCAAGGGCGTCTCGGCAGCCGCGGGCATCGTGTTCGCGCTGCACTGGCCGCTGGGCGCCGCGCTGATGGTCGTATGGGTGACGATGGCGTTCGGCTTCAAGATCAGCTCGCTCGCCGCGCTCACCACGGCGGTCCTGATGCCGCTCGGCATGTTCTATGTATTCGGTCCCACCATTGCGACATCGATGACGGTCGTGATCGCCGTGTTGCTGTTCTGGCGTCACCGCGCGAACATCGCCGGTCTGGTCGCGGGCCGCGAGCGCCGGATTGGCAACTGACGCGGCCGTTGACGCGGCAACTGATGCGGGAACGGACGCGGCAACTGATGCGGCGCCGGACCGGGGGCCGCGCGGCCCGGCCGGCGATCGTCTCTGCCGGCGCACAGCGCCTCGACTACCCGGGCGGGCCGAGCTCGCCCAACGGCCAGCGCGGGCGCACGCCGAATGCCCCGCCGCGCGTCGCGGCGTCGGCGAGTCCGCTGCCGCGCTCGAGCCGCAACGCGCCGGCGAGCGCGATCATCGCGCCATTGTCGGTGCAGAACGCCAGGTCGGGAAAGAACACCTCCCCGCCTCGGTCCTCGACCGCACTGCGCAGCCGCTCGCGCAACGCGCGGTTCGCGCCCACGCCCCCCGCCACCACGAGCCGCGCATGTCCGGTGGCCCCGAGGGCTGCGAGCGCCTTGGCCGTCAGTACCTCAACGACGGCCGCCTGGAATTCCCGCGCCAGGTCGGCTTTGATGGCCGGGGCAAGATCGGCCGGCGCGGCCCCGGCTCCGGCCTTGCGGGCGGCCGTCAGCACGGCGGTCTTGAGCCCCGAGAAGCTGAAGTCCAAGTCGCCCGACTCGAGCATCGGCCGCGGTAGCGCGAACGCGCCCGGGCGACCAACGCCTGCGAGCGCCTCCAGCGCGGGGCCGCCCGGGTAAGGCAGTCCGAGGAGCTTGGCGGTCTTGTCGAAGGCCTCGCCGGCCGCGTCGTCCAGGGTGTCGCCGAGCAGTCGATAGCGGCCCACGTCCGTGACGTCGAACAGCTGGCTATGACCACCCGACACCAGGAGCGCGGTGAACGGAAAGGCGGGGCGCGGCGCGGAGAGGAGCGGGGAGAGCAGGTGCCCCTCCAGGTGATGTACGCCGATCACCGGTCGGCCGAGCGCGAACCCGAGCGCGTTGGCCACGCTTGCGCCGACCAGCAATGCGCCGGCCAGGCCGGGGCCCCGGGTGTGGGCAATGCCGTCGAGCTCAGCCAGCGTCAACCCGGCCTCGCGCAGCACGTGCCGGATCAGCGGGACGATGCGGCGGACGTGGTCGCGCGAGGCGAGCTCCGGCACCACCCCGCCGTAGGCCTGGTGCAGCTCGACCTGGGAATGCAGCGCGTGGGCGCGCAACCCGGCGACGGAATCGTAGACCGCCACTCCGGTCTCGTCGCAGGAAGTCTCGATGCCCAGGACGCGCACGGCCGCCATTCTACGGACCTTGCCGGCCGCAAACGGTCCGGCTATAATTCCGGGTTACCGATTGGCCTACCGAATTTCGAAAGGTACCCGTACATGCCCAGCGTTCGCGTTCGCGAGAACGAGCCCTTCGAGGCCGCGCTGCGCCGTTTCAAGCGCACGATCGAGAAAACCGGCCTGCTCACCGAGCTTCGCGCCCGCGAGTTCTACGAGAAGCCCACTTCCGAGCGCAAGCGCAAGAAGGCCGCCGCCATCAAGCGTCATTACAAGCGCCTGCGCAGCCAGCAGTTGCCGCCGAAGCTGTATTGACCGCCGGCCGGCCCCGCCGGGGCGGCCGCGCAGTCGAGCGAGGGGGCGAAGCGATTCGCCCCTCTTCGTTTACATGGCTCCCCGGCAACCCGCCGGGCGGATCCCGTGGGCCTCCTCAGAATGCGCAGGACGGCCGCCCGCAGGGGCGTTGCCGCGAGCGGAACCGCCCCCATCTACCCGCAATGACGCTCAAGACGCGCATCACCGAAGACATGAAGGACGCGATGCGCGCGAAGGCGACCGCGCGCTTGTCGGCGATCCGGCTCGTGCTCGCCGCCATCAAGCAGCGTGAGGTGGACGAGCGCAAGGACCTGTCCGATCCCGAGATCGTCGGGGTAATCCAAAAGATGGTGAAGCAGCGCCGCGATTCCATTGGCCAGTTCGAGGCAGGCAAGCGGGTCGACCTCGCCGACATCGAGCGTGCCGAGGTGACGATTCTCGAAGGCTACCTGCCGCAGCGGCTCGACGAGCCTGCGATCGACGCCGCCATCGACGCCGCCATCGAACGCACCGGCGCGGCGGGCGCGGCGGGCATCGGCAAGGTCATGGGCGTGCTGAAGGGGGAGCTGGCCGGAAAGGCCGATCTGGGTGCCGTGTCGGCGCGCGTGAGGGCCCGGCTCGGGTGAGCACTCGGCGCGGCGCCGGACGCGCGGCACGGCCGTTCGTCGCTGGCGCAGTAATTGCGGGCTTTCGCCTGCGCCGCCGTTGCCTATAATCAAATCGTACCCTGCCGTGTGATGCGTCCGCGCGGCCGGCTCGCCGGTCGCGCGCGACGTCTTCGCACCGCCCCTCACGACGATGATTCCGAACGACTTCATCCAGACGTTGCTCGGGCGGGTCGACATCGTCGAGGTGATCGACCGGCTCGTGCCCCTCAAGAAGGCCGGCGCCAACTACCAGGCGTGCTGCCCGTTCCACAGCGAGAAAACGCCCTCGTTCACGGTGAGTCCCACCAAGCAGTTCTACCACTGCTTCGGCTGCGGCGCGCACGGCACGGCGATCGGCTTCCTGATGGACCATGCCGGCAAGACGTTTCCCGAGGCCGTCGACGATCTCGCGCAGGACGCAGGTCTCGCGGTGCCGCGCGAGGAGCGGGCCGGGGAGGCCGCGCGCCGCGACGAGGCGGCCGATCTGTGCGCGGTGCTGCTCGACGCCGCCAAGTTCTACCGCACTCAGCTGCGCGACGCGCCCGGCGCCATCGATTACCTGAAAGGCCGGGGCCTCACCGGCGCGGTGGCCGCCCGCTTCGGCATCGGCTACGCGCCCGACGCGTGGCAGGGGCTCGCCAACGCTTTCATCGATTATGGCAGCGTTGACCTCGAGGCCGCCGGCCTGGTGATCAAGGGCGAAGGCGGGAAGCGTTACGACCGCTTTCGAGACCGCGTCGTGTTCCCGATACACGATACGCGCGGGCGGGTCATCGGGTTCGGCGGGCGGGTGCTGTCGACCGGCGAGCCAAAATACCTCAACTCCCCCGAAACCGCCGTCTTCTCCAAAGGAAGAGAGCTCTACGGCCTTTATCTCGCGAGAAACGCCATTCGCGATGCCGGCCGGGTCGTGGTGGTCGAAGGCTATATGGATGTGGTCGCCCTTGCGCAGCATGGCATCGGCTATGCAGTGGCCACGCTTGGCACCTCCACCACACCCGTGCACGCGCAGAAGCTCTTCCGGCTGACGGATTCGGTGATCTTCTGCTTCGATGGCGACAGCGCGGGCCGCAAGGCGGCCTGGCGTGCGCTCGAGAACGCGTTGCCGGTGCTGCAGGACGGGAAGGATGCGCGATTCCTGTTCCTGCCCGACGGCGAGGATCCGGACGAGTTCGTGCGCGCGCGCGGCCGCGCTGCCTTCGAGGCCGCGCTCGCCGGCGCCACACCGCTGTCCGAATACCTTGTGGCCGAGCTGTCGACCCGCCATCCGCCCGCGACGGCCGAAGGCCGCGCCGCGCTGCTGGCGGCGGCCCGCCCGCTGCTGGCAGAGATCGACGCCCCGATCCTTGCCGCACTTCTCCAGCGGCAGCTCGGTTTGCTCGCCGGGCTGCCCGACGCGCAAATTGCCGCGCTCCTGGGCAACGGCGAGGCGCCGGGAAAGCCGTCCCCCGAGGCCTTGGCGGCAGTACCCGCTGCCGCGCGCAATCGACGCCCACCGAGCCGCCTGCCGGTTCGACGTGCACCGTCGCTGGCCCGCGAGCTGCTGCAGGGGATCCTGCTGCAGCCCGAGTTGGGACGCGGCCTCGCCGTTCCACCGCTCGCCGATCCGTCCCCCGATGACGCCGCGCTGGCGGCGGTGATCGGCCTGTGCGGCACGGCCGGCATCGAGCTCGAGCCCGCCGGCATCGTCCAGTTCTTCGTGGGCACCGCGCACGAGTCGGCGGTCGCCGACGCGCTTGCCTCCGCCGAGGACCAGGGCCTCACACCGGACCTGGCGCAGGAGCGCGTCCACGCTGGCGTGGATCGGTACTGGCAGCAGGCGGAGCGTGCGGGTACCGCCCGGGCGCCTCCCGGCATGGCCAGCACGCCGGAGGAGCGCGAGCGCATGCGCCAGCTCGATTTCGTGCGCAGGGCCGAGGCACCCGCAGCGGGCGCCGCGCCGAGCCGCCTCGAAACCCGGTGAAGGCGCCCCCATGTTGGCAATGTTATAGTTCAAGGTTTTCCGCGTTGCCGGCACAACCCGCGCTTTAGCGGCGGATGCGCCGGCACCGCGTCGTCGGACCGGCGGCCCGGAAGTCCCCGGCCCGCCTACCAGGCAAAAACTAGGCAAAACCAAGGAACCACCGGGATGATCATGGCCAAGAAGCCCGCGAAATCCGCTCGCAAGTCGCCCGCCAGGGCCAAGCACGGCTCCGCCGCCCGCAAGGGAACGGCGCGCGGCGCGGCCGCGCGCACCAGCGGGCGCAACGGATCGACGAAGCCCGCGGGGAAAAACCCGGCCGGCAAGTCCACCGCGCGTCCGGATGCTCGCAAGTCGGTGTCGAAGAAGCCCGCGACCCGGGGCAAGACGGCCGCCAAGCCCGCGCAGAAATCGAGGCCGGCGCTAAGGCGCGTCAAGCCCGCGCCCGCCGCTGCGAAGGCCCATCCGGCGCCCGCCCCCAAGGCGCACAAGTCGGCCCGGCTGGCTTCGGGCCCGGCCACGATGGCGCACAAGCCGGCCCAGGCGCAGAAGCCGGTCGTTGCTGCCGGTGCCAAGGCGATCGTGGCGAGCCCAAAGTCCAGCGGCTCGGGTCATAAGGTCCAGCCCTCAGGCCACAAGCCGGCCGAGAGCAACGGCCACAAGCAGGTCGCCGGGTCCAGCGGCAAGCCCGGCACGACCAACGCCCGGCCGGCCGTGATGCCCGGTCATGGTTCCGCGGTGGCGAACGGCCACAGGGCACCCGCGGCGGCACCCGCGGCGGCACCCGCGCCGGCACCCGCGGCGACACCTGCGGCAGCACGTACGGGGGCACGTGCGGGGGCAACAACGGAGTCACCTCCGGCCGTGGCGGCCAAGACGCCTGCCGCGGGAACGCGCCCCGCCACTGTGGGCAAGACCGCGGGCGCCGCTGCTGCTGCGCCGCTCAAGTCTGGCAACGGCGCGAAGCCGGTTGCGGGGGGCAAGACCCCCGGCGACAAGCCCGGCGTTCCTCCCAAGTCGGCCGGGCCCGCCAAGTCCACGCCCAAGTCGAGCGCTGCGGCGAAGTCCGCCGCGGCGACCGGGGCCTCCACGCAGAAGCCCTCGGTGGGCGAAATCGCCGCGCGCATCGCCGGCAAGCGCGCCGAGGACGCCGCGAAGGGCAAGGGCCGCAACGGCAAGCACGCCGAGGCCGCGCCGCGCGAGCTCACGCCGGCCGACGTCGAGGCGCGCAAGCGCCGGCTCAAGACGCTCATCGTCCTCGGCAAGGAGCGCGGCTTCCTCACCTACGCCGAGATCAACGACCACCTGCCCGACGACATCCTCGATGCCGAGCAGATCGAAGGCATCATCTCGATGATCGGCGACATGGGCATCGCCGTCTACGACGAAGCCCCGGACGCCGAGCAGCTCCTGATGTCCGAGGCCACGCCGAGCGTGCCCGCCGAGGACGTCGAGGAGGAAGCCGAAGCCGCCGCGTCCACGCTCGACTCCGAGTTCGGCCGCACCACCGATCCCGTGCGCATGTACATGCGCGAGATGGGCTCGGTGGAGCTCCTCACCCGTGAAGGCGAGATCGAGATCGCCAAGCGGATCGAGGACGGCCTCAAGCACATGATCCTCGCGATCTCGGCCTGCCCGATGACCGTGCAGCAGATCCTCGAGCTGGCCGACAAGATCGGCAAGGACGAGCTCAAGATCGACGACGTGGTCGACGGGCTGCTCGACTTCAACGAGGAGCTCACCGCGATCGCGGAAGACACGTCCGATGCCGAGGGCGGTGAGGAAGAGGACGACCCCGCCGACGCCGGCGCCATCGAGAGCGAGAACCTCGAGCGGCTCAAGGTGGCGGCGCTCGAGCGCTTCAACACGATCCGCAAGTGCTTCGTGCGCATGCTCGCCGTGCTGCAGAAGGAAGGGCACAAGGCGCCGAAGTACCTCGACCTGCAGAAGAAGATCTCCGCGGAGCTGATGCAGATCCGCTTCTCGGCGCGCATGGTCGAGAAGCTGTGCGACAGCGTGCGCGGCGAGGTGGACAACATCCGCCAGCACGAGCGCAAGATCCAGGACCTGGTGGTGCACAAGGGTGGCATGCCGCGCCACGAGTTCATCAAGCAGTTCCCGAACCACGAGACCAGCCTGCGCTGGATCGACCGGGAAATCGGCGCGCACCACCCGTACAGCGAGCAGCTCGCCAAGTATCGCCAGGCGATCGTCGAGCAGCAGCAAAAGCTCCTCGACCTGCAGACGCGCGTGATGATCCCGCTGCGCGATTTGAAGGACATCAACAAGCAGATGTCCACCGGCGAGGCGAAGGCGCGCAAGGCGAAGCGCGAGATGACCGAGGCGAACCTGCGCCTCGTGATCTCGATCGCCAAGAAGTACACGAACCGCGGCCTGCAGTTCCTCGACCTGATCCAGGAGGGCAACATCGGCCTCATGAAGGCGGTGGACAAGTTCGAATACCGCCGTGGCTACAAGTTCTCGACGTATGCCACGTGGTGGATCCGGCAAGCCATCACGCGCTCGATCGCCGACCAGGCGCGCACCATCCGCATCCCGGTGCACATGATCGAGACGATCAACAAGATGAACCGCATCTCGCGGCAGATCCTGCAGGAGACGGGTCAGGAGCCCGATCCGGCCACGCTCGCCGAGAAGATGGAGATGCCCGAGGAGAAGATTCGCAAGATCCTGAAGATCTCCAAGGAGCCCATCTCCATGGAGACGCCCATCGGCGACGACGACGACTCCCACCTCGGCGACTTTATCGAGGACCAGTCGACGGTGGCGCCGTCCGACGCCGCGGTCAACGCAAGCCTGCGCGACGTCTGCAAGGACATTCTCGATACGCTCACGCCCCGCGAGGCGAAGGTGCTGCGCATGCGCTTCGGCATCGAGATGAACACCGACCACACCCTGGAAGAGGTCGGCAAGCAGTTCGACGTCACCCGTGAGCGCATCCGCCAGATCGAGGCGAAGGCGCTGCGCAAGCTGCGCCATCCGTCGCGCTCGGAGAAGCTGCGCAGCTTCCTCGAAGGGGAATAGCCGCCGGTCCGCAGCTTCGAACCGACGCGAAGTCAAAGCGCTCCGGCTCGCCGGGGCGTTTTTTTTCCCGCTCTCGCAACGGACCGGCGCACTGCTCGCTCGAAGGATTGACAACGCGTCCGGTAAAACTAACCAGCGCGGGCGCGTCCGGCTGCACGCCCGCCAGATCTCTCGCCCGTGGCGACCGGTCCGCAGTCCCTTCGCACGGTTCTTGCAAATGCCCGGGCATTTACATCCAAATCCAAGGAGAACGACATGCATGCACCCTTCCACAAGAGCGCCGTTGCGGCAGGACTGATGGCGTTGGGCCTGGCCGCGGGCGCCGCGGCCCAGACCGCCGGCACGCCGGGCCCCACGAGCAGCAATCCCGCGCCGATGAGCGCGTCGCGTGGCGCCAGCGACGCGAAGGTTGCGCGCGGCGATCGCAAGTTCATCGAAGGCGCCGCGGAGGGCGGCATGGCGGAGGTGCAGCTGGGCCAGCTGGCTGCGCAAAAGGCCCAGAGCGCGGACGTGAAGCAGTTCGGCCAGAAGATGGTAGACGATCACTCGAAGGCCAACGACCAGCTCAAGTCGATCGCCAGCAGCAAGGGCGTCACCCTTCCAGGCGACATGAAAAGCGCCGACCGGCGCGAGCACGACAAGCTGGCGAAGCTCTCCGGCCCCGATTTCGACCGCGAATACATGAAGTACATGGTCGCGGATCACAAGAAGGACGTGAGCGACTTCCGCAAGGAAGCGAAGTCGGGCAAGGACGCCGACGTGAAAGGCTTCGCCGGCACCACCCTGCCCACGCTCGAGCAGCACTTGCAGATGGCGCAGGCCACCGAGGCCGCGGTCCGCCGCGCCAAGTAGGCTCCGCCTGCGGGTTGCCGTCGCCCGTGCGCCGACGCGCCCGGCGACTGCAGCGCAGGACCGGTCAGGCGCCGCGCGGCGCCGCGAGCTCGAAGGTCACGACCAGTTGGTCCGGCGCCTGAGCGTCGTCGCGCGAGGTGAAGCCGAGCTCGTGCACGAACGCCAGCATCGCCGCGTTGCCCTTCAGCACGTCTCCGACCAGGCGAGCGAACCCGCGCCGCGCGGCGCACTCGATGAGCCGCTGCATCAGCGCCCGCGCCACGCCGCGCCGGTGCCATGCGTCCGCCACGACGACCGCGAATTCCGCGGACGTGCCGTCGGCGCTCCCGATGTACCGGGCCACGCCGACGAAGGACGGGCGCTTCTGCGGATGCGGCAGGTCCACGACGGCAACCAGCGCCATCTCCCGGTCGTAGTCGACCTGCGTAAACCGCGCGAGCATGGCCGGCGACAGCGCGTTCAGCTGGTAGAAGAAGCGGAAATAGCGCGATTCGGGCGACAGCGCCTCGACGAACTCGCGCTCGAGCGCCGCATCCTCCGGACGAATCGGCCGCACGCTCACCGTTGCGCCATCGCGCAGCCCAACCGTCTCGACGAGCTCGGCTGGATACGGATGGATCGCCATGTGGCGGTAGGTGCCGTCGGGTCGGCGCGACGGGTCGACCCGCGCGCGAACCTCGCCCGGCACGGCACGCCCGTCGACGAGCGTGATGCGCGACAGAGCCAGCTCCGTGAGCCAGGGCAGCGCGCTCACCAGCGTGGATACGCGCAGCAGCAGCCGCACCAGCGCGTCGTCCACCGCGTCGCGCGCCGCCGGCGTGATGCCCGTCAGCCCGACCCGGCCGCGCGCTTCCACGACCAGGTCCTGTGCGAGCTTGCGGCTGAGCGGCGGCAACATCACGGCGACGCGCTCGTCGTCGATGCGTCCGCTCGAGCCCAGCAGCAGCACCGGCCCGAACTTGGGATCGGTCGCTACGCCAACCACGGCGTCGGTGGCGTGGCCGGCCGGCGCCTTTTCGATCAGGATGCGCGGCCGTTCCCCGTCGGTGGCGTGCCGCGGATCGCCGAGCTCCGCCCAGGCCTGCCCGAGCGCGCGCCGCGTTCGCACGGTGCTCGCCCATCGCTGCGAACCGTGCTGGGCGGAGAGCAGCAGCGGGAAGCGCAGCCGCTGCGCGGCGGCTTCGGCCTCGGCCGGGGTGGTCGCGACCGCGCACGGCGCGATTCCGATGCCGAAGGACGCGAGCAGGGTCTCGACCTCCTCGTGCGTCAGCAATGCCCGGGCGCTTTGCGCGAGTCGCAGCCGCAGATGCTCGGCGGCGGCGAAGTCGAGTGGTTCAGGCTCCGGCTGCAGGGGCGGGACCTCCAGCAGCCACGCCTGGTTGCGTCGATACGCGGCAAGGAACGAGAACGCGTCGACGGCATTCTCCGGCGTATAAAAATTGACGACCCCGCCCCACTCGAGCGCGGCCTGCACGTCCTCCCGGGCAAGGGCCCCGAGCCACGCACCGAGAACCGGCTTGTCGGACCCGCGCGCCACCACCGCCACCTCCCGGGCGGCGTCGAGCGCCGGCATCGACGGACGCGACACGTGCAGCGCCAGCACCGCGTCGACCCCGCTATCCTCGAGCGCCAGCGCGACGGCCTCGGCCATGCGGATGGGCACGGCGTCGCCGCGCAAGTCGATGGGGTTGGCGCGGGCGCTGTCGTCGGGCAGCAGGCGATCGAGACCCGCGAGCGTGGCCGGACCAAGGCGCGCGAGCTCGATGCCGCGCCCGGCGAGGCTGTCGGCGGCGAGCAGCGCGGGACCGCGCCCGTTCGAGACGATCGCCAGCCGGTCGCTGCGCGGAATGCGTCCGGTGGCGAGCATGCGCGCCGCCGCGAACAGCTGCGTGTAGCTGCGCACGCGCACCGCACCCGCGCGCCGCAGCGCCGCGTCGTAGACGGCATCGGCGCTCGGATGGCGCTGTGGCTCCGCCGAGCGGCCGGCCTTGAGCACGATCACCGGCTTGGCGCGCGCGGCGCTGCGCAACGCCGACATGAAGGGCCGCGCGTCGCCGGCATCCTCCAGGTACAGCAGGATGCCGTCGGTGAGCGGGTCGAGCAGCAGGCAATCGAGGAGCTCGCCGACCCCGGCGCCGATGCCCGTGCCGAGCGAGATCACGGTCGAAAAGCCAAGGTGCTGGGGGGTCGCGAAATCGAGCAGCGCCGTGGCGACCGCGCCCGATTGCGCGACCAGCGCGAGCCGGCCCGGGCGCGCGGACGGCGCGCAGAACGTCGCGTTCAACCCGATGTCGGTCCGGATCACGCCGAACGCGCCCGCGCCGACGAGATGCACGCCGTGCCGCTTCGCCGCGTCGCGCACGTCGCGGCTCCACGCAGCCGCCGCGCGGGCGGCCGGCGGCGACGTCATGATCACCGCAGCCTTGAGTCCCACCGCGGCGGCGTCCTCGAGCACCCCGACCACCGCGACCGCCGGCGTGGCGATCACCGCGAGGTCGACCTGCCGGCCGACCGCGGCCAGCGACTTGAACGCCACCCGTTCCTGCACCTTGGCGTGCTTGGGATTCACGGCGTAGATCGGTCCCGCGAAGCCACCGCCGAGCAGGTTGGCGAACGCGGTGCGACCGACGGAGCCGGGCCGATCGGACGCGCCGACCATCACGACTGACGTGGGCGCGACCAGAGGTCGTAGATAGTGCTGCATGGACCGCTATAATGCCGCGCCCGGCGTGCGTTCGGTTCGACAGTTCGCACCAGCGCGTCGCCTGCACGGGCCCGTAGCTCAGTCGGTCAGAGCAGACGACTCATAATCGTTTGGTCGCTGGTTCGAACCCAGCCGGGCCCACCGATCCGATCTGCCGCGCCGACCGGCCATCGCTCACGCCGCGCATGGATTCCAACTTGTCCGCCGCATTGCCCGCGCGCACCGACGTCGTCGTGATCGGCGGCGGCATCGTGGGCGCGTCCACCGCGCTGTATCTCGCGCGGCGCGGCGTCCCGGTCACGCTCTGCGAGAAGGGCGCGATCGGCGCCGAGCAATCGGGCCGCAACTGGGGCTGGGTGCGCGTGATGGGGCGCGACGCGCGCGAGATCCCGCTCGGTCTCGCCAGCCAGCAGCTGTGGGAGGAGCTCGAACGGTCGAGCGGCGGGCAGACCGGCTTTCGCCGCACGGGCATCGTCTACACCTGCGACACCGCGCGCGACGTCGCGTCCTACGATGCCTGGCTCGCGCAGGCGCGCGACCACGGCATCGAGTCGCGGGTGCTCGACCCGGCGCAGCTTGCAGCACTGGTGCCCGGCGCAGCGCGCGCCTTCGCGGGCGCCCTGTATACGCCGGACGACGCGCGCGCCGAGCCACAGCAGGCGACGCCCGCCATTGCGGCTCTCGCGCGCGGCCACGGCGCGGCGGTGCAGGTCCGTTGCGCGGTGCGCGCGCTCGAGACCACCGCCGGACGCGTGAGTGGAGTCGTCACCGAGCGAGGTCGGATCGCCTGCGCGAGCGTCGTGCTGGCGGGGGGCGCCTGGTCGCGGCTCTTCTGCGGCAACGCGGGCATCGACTTTCCGCAGCTCAAGATGACCGGCTCGGTCGAGCGCACCGAGCCCATGCCGGGCGGGCCCGAGATCGCCGTCGGCGGCTCCGATTTCGCATTCCGCAAGCGCCAGGACGGCGGCTACACCATCGCGCGCCGCAATGCCACGGTGTCGGAGCTGACCCCCGACCACTTGCGCCAGTTCTTCGCCTTCCTGCCCGCAGCGCGACGCGAGTGGCACGAGCTCCGGCTGCGCTTCGGCGCGCGGTGGCGCGAGGAATGGCGCACACCCAAGCGCTGGCGCGCGGACGAGACCTCGCCGTTCGAGGACACGCGCGTGCTCGATCCCGCGCCGATCGATTCCATCCTCGACGAAGGGCGGCGCAACCTCGTTGCGGCCTATCCATTTTTCGCGGGCGCACGCATCGCGCAGCGCTGGGCGGGGCTCATCGACGTCACCCCCGACGGCGTGCCCGTGATCTCCGCCGTGCGCGCGCTGCCGGGCTTCTTCATCGCGAGCGGCTTCTCCGGCCACGGCTTCGGCATCGGTCCGGGCGCCGGCCGGCTGATGGCCGATCTCGTGACCGGCGGCACGCCGCTGGTCGACGCGTCGCCCTTCTCGTTCGATCGCTTCGCCACGAGGTAGGCGGCCGCTCGCGGCCCGAGCGACGCGGATCGCCAGTGCGCTACGGCGGCGGATCGAAGGCACGCAGCGGCGGAACGGCGCCCGTGAACCGCACGCACTCGACCGTCGTGACCTGCCCGCTGCAGCCCTGCGCGAGCCGCGACGTGCCGACGTCGCGCGTCAGCACGTTCGGGTTGCCGTGCACGCAGTCGGGGTCGGCGCCGGTGTGGAGGCCGTCGCCCGTGGCGGGGTCGTACCAGGCGCCCGTGGCGAGATGCACCACGCCGGGCATCACGTCCGGGCTGATGCACGCCCCCGCCAGGCACGCACCCCGCGCGTTGTGGAGACGCACGATATCCCCGTCGACGATGCCGCGCGCAAGCGCGTCGGCCGGATGCAGGCGCACCTTCTCGCGGCCCGCGACCTTCTGCGATTGGCTGTACGCGCCGAAGTCGAGCTGGCTGTGCAGGCGCGTGGACGGCGCATTGGCGATCAGCACCAACGGGTGATCGGCGGTCGGCTGCTCGGTCGCCGGGAGCCAGGCGGGATGGCCGGGACAGTCGTCGTAACCAAACCCCGCGATGGTGTCCGACGCGATCTCGATCCGGCCGCTCGGAGTCTTCAGCGGATGGCGCGAAGGATCGGTGCGGAAGGCCCGCAGGAAGCCGCCGTCGTCGGCCCCGCTCGGCAGCGCGAGCTCGCCGCGGCGCCAGAATTCGTCGAAGTCAGGCGCATCGGCGCCGCGCGCGGCGAGCGCCTGGCGCAACGGCTCGTACAGATGCAGCAGCCACTCGCGGCTGGTGCGGCCTTCGGTGAACGTCCCCTCGACACCCAGCCGCGCGGAGAGGCCCGAGAAGATCGCGTAGTCGTCGCGGGCCTCGCCCACCGGCGGCGCCACGTGGCGCATCGCGATCAGCAGCGGATCGAGATTGGTCCCGCCGATGTCGTCGCGCTCGAGCGTCATGGTCACCGGCAGCACGATGTCCGCCGCGCGCGCCATGGGCGTCCAGGCGGTCTCGTTGACGACGATCGTGTCCGGCATGGCCAGCGCGCGGCGCAGTCGATTGAGATCCTGGTGATGATGGAACGGGTTGCCGCCCGCCCAGTAGACGAGCTTGACGTCCGGATAGCGCAGCGCCCGTCCGTTGTATTCGTACGGCTGGCCCGGTGCGAGCAGCATGTCGCTGATCCGGGCCACCGGAATGAAGTCCTCCACGCCGTTGACGCCTTGCGGCAGCGAAGGGAGGGCGACCGCATTCGGCCGCCGTCCCGTGTGGCCCATCGCGCCCAGCGCGTAGTGGAAGCCGCCGCCTGGCAGGCCGAGCTGTCCCACCATCGCGGCGAGCGCGACGGCCGCCCACACCGGCTGCTCGCCGCGCTCGGCTCGCTGCAGCGAGTGCGACACCGTGATGAGGCTGCGGCCCGCGACGAGCTGCCGTGCGAGCGCCGCGATCGACGGCGCGTCGATGCCCGTGATCGCGGCGGCCCACGCCGCGTCCTTTTGCACGCCGTCCGTGCTGCCGGTCAAATAGCGGGCGAACGACTCGAAGCCTGTGCAGTAGCGCGCGAGGAACGCGCGGTCGTGCAGCTCCTCGACCAGCAGCGTATGCGCGAGGGCGAGCATCAACGCGACGTCGGTGCCGATCCGGATCGGGAGCCATCGCGCCGCGGCCTCGTCCGGCAGGTCGTCGCGCAGCGGGCCGACGAGATGGAACACCGTGCCGCGCGCGGCCGCACGCTGCATCGCGCCGGACTCGATGTGGCGGCTGACCCCGCCGTTGCCGATCATCGAGTTCTTCAGCGCCATGCCGCCGAACGCCAGCACGAGGTCGGTGTGCGCGCAGATCTGTTCCCAAGTGACGTTGTGCCGCGAGAGGCTCTCGAAGGTCCCGATCACGTGTGGCAGGATCACTGACGACGCCCCGGCGCTGTAGCTGTTCACCGAGCGGACATAGCCGCCGAGCGCCACGTTCATGAACCGGTGGATCTGGCTCTGCGCGTGATGGAACCGGCCGGCGCTCGACCAGCCATACGAGCCGGCATACACGCCCTGAGCGCCGTGGCGCGTCGCCACGCGGCGCAGCTCGGCGGCGAGTAGATCGAGGACCGCATCCCATTCGAGCGCGACGAACTCGTCGTGCAGCGGGCGCGGGCGCGGGCCCGGTCCGTGCTCCAGCCAGGACCTGCGCACCATCGGCCTGCGGATCCGGGCCGGATGGCGCAGGGCATCGACCAGGTTGCCGAGCAGCGGCGACGGCGCAGGATCGCCGGGGTGCGGGACGACGTTGACGCGCTCGCCGTCGAAGCTCGCCGAGAACGCGCCCCAGTGCGCGCTGTGGGGAAATCCGCTACCGGGTGGCTCCTGGTCGTCCATGAATCGGCTGTGCGCCCTTGGGAACAGTCTAGCAGCGGCGCGGCCCGGCACCGATTGGCGATCCGGAAGTGCTCCGGTGGGACATAATGCGATGGCCCCGCAATTTGGAGGCCGCTCGGCACGTCGTCGCGCGACCAGCCGCCGTGCGGCTTGCCACAACCCGCTTCCTCGGAGCACGTCTCATGGTGGATCGCCAGCGCCAGAACATCGCCTCGGGAAGTCCCTACGAGGCGACCTTCGGCTACTGCCGCGCCGTGCGCGTCGGCGACACGATCCACGTGGCCGGCACCTGCGCACCCGCCGGACACGAGCAGGCCGATACGTACGAACAGGCCAGGGCCGCCATCGCCGTGATCGCGAGCGCGCTCGAGAAAGCCGGCGCCACGCTCGACGACGTGGTGCGCACCGTGGTGTATGTCAAGGACATCGCCGACGAGGCGCTCGCGGCGCGGGCGCATCGCGAGGCGTTCGGCACGATCCGCCCCGCGAGCACGCTACTCCAGGTGGCGTCCCTGCTGCGTCCCTGGCACCGCATCGAGATCGAGGCCTACGCTATCACCGGCGGCCGCCCTCCGACCTGAGTGTCGACCGCCCGCTTGGACACCCTTAGGAGAACCACGATGAGACAGCTCTTGATCGCCCTTGCGGGCGCCGTTGCGATCACCGCGGCCGTGCCCGCCGTGGCGCAGAAAACCATCACCGTCGGCATGTCGGCGCCCGACATCGGCCAAGTCGATCCCCACAAGGCGACCACCACGCAGGACAAGCCGACGACGAGCTGGGGCTTCAACGGCCTGGTGCGCTTCAAGCCGGGCTCGGCGGACCTCGCCGGCCTCGAGCCCGACCTCGCGGAGAAATGGACCAAGAGCGCCGACGGCCTGGTGTGGACCTTCACCCTGCGCAAGGGCGTGAAGTTCCACCGCGGGTACGGCGAGCTCACGGCCGCCGACGTCGTGTATTCGCTGAATCGCGCCGCCGATCCGAAGTCGTCGTCGTTCTCGGCCGACTATGCGTCGTTCGCGAAGGTGGAGGCCGTCGATCCCCTCACGGTGCGCATCACGCTGAAGTCGCCGGTGCCCTCGCTGCTCGGCCTGGTGGCGAACTACCACGGCGGCAACATCGTCAGCAAGAAGGCCGCCGAGGAGATGGGGGACGACTTCAAGCTGAAGGCCATCGGCACCGGCCCGTTCATGGTCGACGAGTACAAGCCGAAGGAATCGATCGCCTTCGTTGCCAACAAGGATTACTTCCGCGGCGCGCCGAAGATCGACCGCATCGTCTACCGCTTCATCCAGGCGGACGCCGCCCGCGACCTCGCGTTCCAGTCGGGCGAGATCGACGTCATCTACGGCCGGCAGGACCAGAAGTGGATCGAGCGCGTCAAGACCATGCCGAACGTCATCGTCGACGTGGTGCGCCCGGCCGAGCTGCAACTCATCCACTTCAACATCACGCAGAAGCCGCTCGACGACATCCGCGTGCGCCGCGCCATCGCCACCGCGATCGACCGCAAGCAGTTCGTCGATTTCATGGGCGAGATCATCGCGCAGCCCGGCCGCTCGGTGGTGCCGATCGGCTACCTCGGCTTCGACGACAGCACGCCGGTATTCGGCACCGGCGACTTCGCGCGCGCCAAGCAGATGCTCGCCGAAGCTGGCTATCCGAACGGTCTGTCGCTCAAGATGATCCAGACGTCCCTGCCCAGCATGCTCTCGGTGGCGCAGGTCCTGCAGGGGCAGCTCAAGAAGGCGGGCGTCGACCTCCAGCTCGACGTCGTCGACCACCAGACCTACCATGCGAACATCCGCAAGGACCTGTCGCAAATCGTGTACTACTCGGCGGCGCGCTTCCCCGTGGCCGACGTGTACCTGTCGCAGTTCTTCCATTCCCGCGCGATTGTCGGCACGCCGACCGGCACGACCAACTTCTCGCACTGCGCGCTGGCGGACGCCGAGATCGACGCCGCTCGCATCGAGCAGGACCCGGCCAAGCAGAGGGCGCTGTGGGCCGCGGCGCAGAAGAAGCTCATCGAGAACGTGTGCGCCGTCCCGCTGCACGAGCAGCTCCTGGCCTGGGCGCGAAAGTCGAACGTGGACTACGGCTACAAATTCGACGCCGCGATCCACCTCGGGCCGACGATCAACGAAATGACGACCATGAAGTGAAGGCGGTCCGCGCGGCACTGCTCCGCGCCGGACGCGTGGGCGGCGGATAACGGGCCGCGATGCTGCGCTATCTCGTCACCCGGCTCCTGTCCGCCCTGCCCACGCTGCTGGCGGTACTGACGCTCGTGTTCGTGCTGGTGCGCGTGGTCCCGGGCGATCCGGCGATGGTCATCATGGGCGACCAGGCCACGCCCGAGGCGCTGCGCGAGCTGCGCGCGCGCATCGGCCTCGACCAGCCGGTGTGGCGCCAATACCTGACGTTCATGGGCCAGGTGCTCACCG
Source organism: Burkholderiales bacterium (assembly GCA_038239945.1). Classification (GTDB taxonomy): domain Bacteria; phylum Pseudomonadota; class Gammaproteobacteria; order Burkholderiales; family Casimicrobiaceae; genus VBCG01. The sequence continues at coordinate 88,376 of JBBSEG010000005.1, read as the reverse complement.
GCGACCTCGGCCGCTCGCTGATCACCAACCGGCCGATCTTCACCGACGTCGCCGCCGTGCTGCCCTTCACGCTGGAGCTCACCATCGCCGCGCTGCTGATCGGCATCGTTGGCGGGGTGCCGCTCGGGGTGATCGCCGCGCGGCGGCGCGACGGGATCGGCGACTGGATCGCCCGCATCATCTCGCTCGCCGGGCTGTCGTTCCCCGCCTTCGTCTCCGCGATCCTGCTGCTGCTCGTCTTCGCGATCCACTTCCACTGGCTGCCCGTGATCTCGCGCGGCTGGCCGCTCACCGATCCGGTCGAGCGGCTGCGCTCGCTGGTGCTGCCGGCCGTGAACCTTGGGCTGATCATGATCGCCTACGTGACGCGGGTGACGCGCTCCGGCATGCTGAAGGCGATGACGGAGGATTACGTGCGCACGGCGCGCGCCAAGGGCGTGCCGGCTCGGCAGGTGGTCTGGCGACATGGCTTTCGCAACGTGCTCATTCCGATCGTCACGGTGATCGGCTTGTACTTCGGGGTGCTGATCGGCAACTCGGTGCTCACCGAGATCGTGTTCAACCGCCCCGGACTTGGCAAGCTCATCGTCGGCGCGCTGGAAACGCGCGACTACTCGATGCTGCAGGGCCTGATGGTGATCTACGCGTTCATCATCGTGATCGTCAACCTCGCGACCGACCTCGCCTACGGCCTGGTCGACCCGCGCGTGAAGGCGACATGAGCGCGTCATTCTCCCCAGGTGCACGCCGCGCAGGCGGCCGCGCGTGGCGCGTGCCCACTTCCCGATGACGCCCGCCGCCCCCGCGAGTGCACCCGCGGCACGCTCGAACGCCTTCCTCGGCCGCGCGACGCGCTCGGGCGCGCTGGTGATCGGCGTGATCCTCGTCGCGCTGACGATCGCGGCCGCGGTGCTGGCGCCGTGGATCGCGCCCTACGACCCGAACGCGCAGAACATCGTCGACAAGCTGGCCGCACCCGGGTCGACCTATTGGCTCGGCACCGATGCGTTCGGTCGCGACGTGCTGTCGCGCATCCTGTGGGGCGCACGCATCTCGCTGTTCGTGGGCTTCCTGTCCACGGCAATCGGCGTGGGCGCCGGCGTCGCGATCGGGATCGTCTCGGGCTACTTCGGCGGCGCGGTCGACCGCTGGATCAGCGGCGCGAACGACGTCCTGATGAGCTTTCCGCAGATCATTATGGGCATCATCCTGGTTGCCGTGCTGGGGCCGAGCCTCACCAATCTGGTGATCGCGATCGCCGTCACGGCCATCCCCGCGTTCGTGCGCGTCGCGCGCGGATCGACGCTGGCGATGAAGGAGCGCGACTTCGTGGATGCGTGCCGCGCGCTCGGCTTCTCGCAGCCGCGCATCATGTTCGCGCACGTCCTCCCCAACATCCTCGACGAGATCACGGTGATGGCCTCGCTGTGGCTCGCCACCGCGATCCGCACCGAGGCCACGCTTTCCTTCATCGGGCTTGGCGCGCCGCCGCCCACCGCGACCTGGGGCGGCCTCGTGCGCGAGGGCTTCGACAACCTGCTGGACGCGCCGGGGCTTGCAATCTATCCCTCCATCGCCATCCTGATCGTGATGATCGGCCTCAACCTGATCGGCGACGGTTTGCGCGACGCCACCGATCCGCGCGCGCCGACGTGATGGCTGCCGCGGCCGCACCCAGCATGGCGCCCGACGCGGCCGCGCCGGGCGCCATGCGACCGGCGCTGTCGGTGCGCGGGCTCACCACTTCGCTGCGGATCGACGGCGTGTGGCGCAACGCCGTGCGCGACGTGTCGTTCGACCTGGCACCCGGCGAGACGCTCGCGCTGGTGGGCGAATCGGGGTGCGGCAAGAGCCTCACCGCGATGACGATCATGGGGCTGCTCCCGGCGGGCATAGGGCGCCTCGCTGCGGGCTCGGTGCGCATCGGCGACGTCCTCGCCAGCGCCCTCGACGACACAGCGATGCAGCAGATCCGCGGCAACGCCATCGGCATGATCTTCCAGGAGCCCATGTCGTCGCTCAACCCGGTGCTCAAGGTGGGCTTCCAGATCGCCGAGCCGCTGATCCATCACCGCGGCATGGGCCGGCGCGAGGCCCGCCGCCGCGCGCAGGCGCTCATGGAGCTCGTCCGCATCCCGGCGGCGGCCGAGCGCGTCGACGCCTATCCGCACCAGTTTTCCGGCGGCATGCGCCAGCGCGTGATGATCGCGCTGGCGATCGCGTGCTCGCCGCAGGTGCTGATCGCCGACGAGCCGACGACCGCTCTCGACGTCACGGTGCAGGCGCAGGTGCTCGACCTGTTGGCCGGCCTGCAGCGCGAGCAGGGCCTCGGCATCCTGCTCATCACGCACAACCTGGGCGTGGTCGCAGGCGTCGCGGAGCGCGTGTTGGTGATGTACGCGGGCGACGTGGTGGAAAGCGCGCCGGTGCGCGACTTCTTCGCGACGCCGCGGCATCCGTACAGCGTCGCGCTTCTCGCCGCCATGCCACGCGTCGACCGGCCGGCGCACGATCTCATGCCCATCCCGGGCCAGGTGCCCTCGCTCGCTGCGATGCCCGACGGGTGTCGCTACCAGGGCCGTTGCCCGCTCGCGATCCCGCGCTGCGCGACCCTGCCTCCGCTGGTCGCAGTGGACGGGCCCGGCACGCACCGGGTGCGCTGCTGGGTGACGGCGCCTCCCGCTGCGCAGGCGCCATGATGCTGCTCGACGTCGCCGATCTCGCCAAGACCTTCACGGTACGCCAGGGCTGGCCCATCCCGCGGCAGGTGTCCTTGCGCGCGCTCGACGGCGTCTCGTTCTGCGTCGATCGCGGCGAAGCGCTCGGCGTGGTGGGCGAGTCGGGCTGCGGCAAGTCGACCGCGGCGCGCGTGGTGCTGCGCCTGATCGAGGCCGACCGCGGCCGCGTCACGTTCGATGGCGAGGACGTGCTGGCCGCGAGCCCCGCGCGGATGCGCACGCTGCGGCGGCGCATGCAGATCGTATTCCAGGATCCGGCCTCCGCGCTCGATCCGCGCCAGCGCGTGGGTGCAGCACTCGGCGAAGCGCTCGCCGTGCACGGCATGGCGCGTGACGCGGCAGGTGCGCGCATCGGCGCCGTGCTCGACGAGGTGGGGCTGCCCGCCGCTGCGGCCGGCCGCTTTCCGCACGAGTTCTCTGGCGGCCAGCGCCAGCGCATCGGCATCGCGCGAGCGCTGGCGCTCGCGCCGGACCTCATCATCGCCGACGAGCCGGTCTCCGCCCTCGACGTCTCCGTGCAGGCGCAGATCCTGCTGCTGCTCGCCGAGCTCAAGCGGCGGCGCAGCCTCGCCTTCGTGTTCGTCAGCCACGACTTGGGCGTGGTCCGCCATTTCTGCGAGCGCACCGTGGTGATGTATCTGGGCCGCATCATCGAGAGCGGCCCGACCGGTGCGCTGTTCGACGCGCCGAAGCATCCGTACACGCAGCTCCTGCGCGCAGCGTGTCCGGTGCCCGATCCTGCGGCACCGCGGCGCGCAGCGATCGCGGAAGGCGAGCCGCCGTCTCCCGTCGCGCCGCCGCCGGGATGCCATTTCAATCCGCGCTGCCCGCTGGCGACGCCGCTCTGCCGCGACGTCGTCCCGCCGTTGCGCGACTTCGGGGCAGGCCGCGCGGTCGCATGCCATCATGCCACCTGAATCAAGATCGATCGCTGGCCGGGCGCGCACGGCCCGTGCCGGTCGGTCGAGGAGCTCGTCGTCGCGTTTCCACAAAATCCCGGTCCGCTAACCGGCCTGCGCACCCCCGCGTCGGCGGGTGCGCCTGCGCCAGTGCTCCCCGGACGGATCAGCTCGGCCCCGGGGCCGGTCAACGGCATCCCGGCCGCCGCTTCGAGCGTGGCGGGCACGACGACCGTGCCGAGCATCGAGTTCGTGTCGCCGAAGGCCGATACGGTGTTCCTCGTCGACGTGACGCCGAAGATGCCGGAGATCGACATCGAGCTGCGCATCGTCGGGGGCGGCGTCGACCCGAACGTCCCGGTCAGAGTCGCGTGGACCTTCGAAGTGAAGTTCGACGAAAGCGGGATGGCGGCATTCGGCAAGGCCGGGGTCGTCTTCACCGATCGATTCGCAGCGGACGGCGGTACGCGCTTCCGTCCGGCGTTCCCGTGGATCCGCGGTGGACAGCTCACGATCACCGCGTCGACCACCGTCGATGAGCGAACGCTGACGGCCACGTTGAAGGTGTGGATCATGGGCACCGATCCCGGCTGGGGCGCGCTGTCGCCGCTCCTCGTCAGCGACGTTTTTCGACGGATCGTGCGGGCCGAGAGCGGCGGCCGGCAATTCGAGTCCGATCGGGGCAACGCGCGCTCGGTGCCGGTCCTGAACCGGGGTCGCGATGGAGGCGGCGGGGCCTGCCAGATCACGCCGCCGAGCGGGGACGACCTGTGGAGCTGGAGGGCCAACGTCGCCAGCGGCAACCGCGTCTTCGCCGGGAAGCGGATCAACGCGGCCGCGCATCCGGGTGCCACCGCCAACTCGACCGCCTTCAAGCGACTGGTCGGGGCGCTCAACGCGAAGCGGGCCCTCACCGGCCTCAAACCGCTGGTGGTGCGGGTGCCCGCCTATACCGCTGACCAGCTCGAGAAGGACACGATCCGCGGCTACAACGGCTACGCCGGCGGATTGCACGAATTCCGGCTCGCGCAGACCGGCGGCGAGCTCACGCTTGCCAACGTGGATGAAAAGGCGCTTACGGCAAACGCGGTCTGGGAACGGGTGCCGGCAGCGGATCGCCCGCAACGACCCGGCGACCCGAACTATGTCGAGCACATCCTCAACCAGAGGTTGCCGTGAGCGCAGCGGTAGGTTCGCAACGCGCCGTATTGGCCGGGCTGTTGCTCACGACGACGATTGCGAGCGCCGGCAGCGCCACCGCGGCGCCGGTCGTGGTGCCGACGGCGCAGGCGAGCCGGGCCTGCGTCGCGGCGCGTGGGAGGCTGCCGAATTGGTCGGTGAAGGCGCCGGCCGGGTGCACGACGGAATGGCGGCGGCTCGGCGAGCTGGGTGAGCGCTCGCTGTTCGTCGGGCGCTACGCGTGGCCGAACCCGACTCGCCGGGCGGCGCCGCGTCCCGTCGCCACCCTCGTACTCTACGAGGTTGCGGCCGGCAGCGCCTCGGCGACGGCGCTGTGGGCGCGGCGCCTGGATGGGATCGACGAATATTTCGACGGCGTGTCCCTGGCGCGCGTGAACCACCGGCCCGTCGTCCGCGTCTCGACCTGCCTCGAGGGCACCGGCGGCTGCGCCGACACGTTGTATCTCTGGAAGCCGGGCCGCCTGGTGGAGGCGGACGGGAACCTTCGAGCCGACGTCGAACGGCAGTTGCCCGCGGGGTATGAGTTGCGTGCAGCGCCGGCCGCCGATGCCGACCTCGCCCGGCTGCATGGCGGCGCCTGGCTGAAGGACGATCCGCAGTGTTGTCCGTCCGCTGCGCTGGAATGCCGGCTGCAGCTCGACGGCGACCGGCTCGGCGCGCGCGACTGCACCGTCGCACCAGCGCCGGCCCCCGCGCCCGGTCGCTGAGGGTCGCAGCGGCGCCGAAAGAGCGTTTACCGCTAGACCGCGAGGTACTTGCGCACGTCGTCCGTATCCATCTCGGCGCCGCGGCCGGACTTCACCACCTCGCCGCGCGCCAGCACGACGTACTGGTCGGCCAGCGACTTCGCGAAATCGTAGTACTGCTCGACGAGCAGGATGGCCATCTCGCCCGCTGAGGTGAGCGAGCGGATGACGCGCTCGATGTCCTTGATGATCGACGGCTGGATGCCCTCGGTGGGCTCGTCGAGGATCAAGAGCTTCGGGCGCATCGCGAGTGCACGGCCGATCGCGAGCTGCTGCTGCTGGCCGCCCGACAGGTCGCCGCCGCGGCGGCCCAGCATGTCCTTCAGCACCGGGAACATCTCGAAGATGAACGACGGCACCCCCGCGCCGCGCTTCTGCGTCGCGAGGCCCATCTCGAGGTTCTCGGCCACAGTGAGCCGCGGGAAGATGTCGCGCCCCTGCGGCACGTAACCGAGCCCGAGCCCGGCGCGCACGTACGGGGGCAGCGAGGCCAGGCTGCGGCCGTCGAGCGCGAGGTTGCCCGAGCGGATCGGCAGCAGGCCCATGATGCATTTCAGCAGCGTCGTCTTGCCCACGCCGTTTCGTCCCAGGAGCGCGGTGCACTGGCCGGCCGGCACCTCGAACGACACGTCGCGCAGGATGTGGCTGCCGCTGTAGTACTGGTTGATCTTGTCGATGGCCAGCATGGCGTGCGTCGCTAACGGCCCAGGAACACTTCGATCACGCGCTCGTCCTGCTGGATCTTGTGCATCGAGCCTTCGGCGAGCACGTGGCCCTCGTGCAGGACGGTGACGGTGTCGGCGATCTTCTCGACGAACGCCATGTCGTGCTCGACCACGATCAGCGTGTATTGTCCGGCCAGCGACAGGAACAGCTCGGCGCTGCGCATGGTCTCGTCGTCACTCATGCCCGCCACCGGCTCGTCGAGCAGGAGCAGCTCGGGCTCCTGCATCAGCAGCATGCCGATCTCGAGCCACTGCTTCTGGCCGTGCGACAGCACCCCGGCGGACCGCTGCGCCGAGGCGGACAGGCGGATCTGCTCCATCGTCGACAGGATGCGATCGCTCGCCGACGAGTCGAGCTTCGCGCCCAGCGTGCGCCATACGCGCTTGTCGCACTTCATGGCGAGCTCGAGGTTCTCGAACACCGTGTGGCGCTCGAACACGGTCGGCTTCTGGAATTTGCGGCCGATGCCGACGTGCGCGATCTGCGGCTCGGACAGGCGCGTGAGGTCGATCGTCTGGCCGAAGAACGCGGTGCCGCTGTCGGGCCGCGTCTTGCCGGTGATGACGTCCATCATGGTCGTCTTGCCGGCGCCGTTCGGCCCGATGACGCAGCGCAGCTCGCCGGCATCGATCGTCAGCGACAGGTCGTTGAGCGCGCGAAACCCGTCGAAGCTGACGTTGATGCCGTCCAGATACAGGATCGCGCGGTGCGAGACATCCACGCCCGGCGTGAGCGGCCTGCCGTGCGCGGCCGAGGGAGCGCCACTGGCGCCGGCGGGAATGCCCGCGATCGCGCTCACGTGCGCCTCCGCCACAATCCTGCGATGCCGTTCGGCATCAGCAGGGTGACCAGGATGAAGACCAGACCCAGCACGAACAGCCAGTACTCGGGGAAGGCCTGGGTGAACCAGCTCTTACCGAGGTTGACCGCGAACGCGCCGGCGATCGGCCCGAACAGCGTGCCGCGGCCGCCCACCGCCGTCCAGATGGCGATCTCGATCGAGTTGGCCGGCGACATCTCACCCGGGTTGATGATACCCACCTGCGGCACGTACAGCGCGCCCGCGACGCCGCACACGACCGCGGAGAGCGTCCATACGAACAGCTTGAAGTAGAGCGGGTTGTAGCCGGAGAACATGACGCGCGACTCGGCGTCGCGGATCGCCGCGAGCACGCGGCCGAGCTTGGAGGCGACAATCGCCCGCCCGAGCATCAGGAAGCCGAGCAGCGCCGCGCCGGTGAGCGCGAACAGCGTGATGCGCGTCTGCGGGGCGGTGATCGCAAAGCCGAGGATCCGCTTGAAATCGGTGAAGCCGTTGTTGCCGCCGAACCCCGTGTCGTTGCGGAAGAACAGCAGCATGGCGGCATAGGTGAGCGCCTGCGTGATGATCGAGAAGTACACCCCCTTGATGCGCGAGCGGAACGCGAAGAAACCGAACACGAACGCGAGCACGCCGGGCACCAGGACTACGAGCAACGCGCAGTACCAGAAATGATCGGTGAAGCTCCAGTACCAGGGATACTGCTTCCAGTCGAGGAACACCATGAAATCGGGCAGGTCGCTGTGATAGACCCCCTCGCGACCGATCGAGCGCATGAGGTACATGCCCATCGCGTAGCCGCCGAGCGCGAAGAACAGGCCGTGCCCGAGCGAGAGGATGCCCGTGTAGCCCCAGATCAGGTCCATCGCCAGCGCGACGATCGCGTAGCACATGATCTTGCCGACCAGGGTGACGGTGAAGTCGGACACGTGCCAGGCGCTTTGCGGGGGCGCGAGCAGGTTGCCCGCGGGAACCACCACGAAGATCAGCAGCGCCGCAACTCCGTAGAACACCCAGGCGCCGCGCGGCAGGTAGCGCGCCAGCAGCGGCCCGGCCGCGGGCTCGGCGAGCGGCACGAAGCCCACTGCCACCGCTAGGCCTCCACCGTGCGGCCCTTGAGGGCGAACAGGCCCTGCGGCCGCTTCTGGATGAACACCACGATGAAGATCAGGATCGCGATCTTGGCCAGCACCGCCCCCTGCCACGCTTCCAGGACCTTGTTGACGATGCCGAGGCCGAACGCCGCCGCGACGGTGCCCGCGAGCTGGCCCACCCCGCCCAGCACCACGACCATGAACGAGTCCACGATGTAGCTCTGGCCGAGGTCCGGTCCGACGTTGCCGATCTGCGAGAGCGCGCAGCCCGCGAGGCCCGCCAACCCCGAGCCCAGCCCGAACGCCAGCATGTCGACACGCGCCGTAGGCACGCCGAGCGCGCTCGCCATGCCGCGGATCTGCGTGACGGCCCGCACGTACAGTCCGAGGCGCGTGCGCGTGAGCAGCAGCCACATCGAAAGCAGCACGAAGCCGGAGAAGAACACGATCGCGATGCGGCTGTACGGCAGCACCACGTTGGTCATGATCTCCACGCCGCCGGACATCCATGACGGATTCTCGACCTGCACGTTCTGCGCGCCGAACAACGTGCGCACGCCCTGGATCAGGATCAGCGACAGGCCCCAGGTCGCGAGCAGCGTCTCGAGCGGGCGGCCGTAGAGGAAGCGGATCACCGTGCGCTCGAGCACCATCCCCACCGCCGCGCTGGCGGCGAACGACACGGGGACGGCGCACGCGAGGTACGCGTCGAACGCAGCCGGAAAATGCCCACGGAACAGGTTCTGGACGAGGTAGGTGGCGTAAGCGCCGATCATCATCAGCTCGCCGTGCGCCATGTTGATGACGCCGATCAGCCCGTAGGTGATGGCGAGCCCGAGTGCCGCGAGCAGCAGGATGCTCCCGAGCGAGATGCCGGTGAACAACCGTGCCACCAGCTCGCCCCGGCTCAGGCGCGACTCGACCGCGCGCAGCGAGCGCTCGGCCTCGGCGCGCAGCGCCTCGTCGGGCTCGACGAACTTGCCGTCGCGCCGCTCGAGCAGAGCGACCAGGAGCGTCCTGGTGGCGGCGCTGTCGCTGCCGGCGAGCGCGCGCACGGCCGCGAGGCGCGTTGCGGGATCCTTGCTCGCCAGCTGGATCGCGGCCTGGCTGAGCGCGAGCGAGGCCCTGATCTGCGGGTCGGACTCGCGCGCGAGCGCCGCCGTGATCGCCGGCAGCATCTCCTCGTCGTCGGTGCCGGCCAGTGCCTTGGCAGCGTCGACGCGGGTGGCATGGTCCGGGGAAGCGAGCCGCAGCGCGGCCAGCGCGCCGCTCACGGTGCGGCGAAAGCGATTGTTGACGACCACGTCGTCGAGGCTGTCGGGCGCGGGCATCACCGCCTGCCCGGTGGCGACATCGGTCGCGACGTCGCCCTTCATCAGGAATACGCGGTCGTCGACGATCTTCACCTCGCCGTCGAGCAGCGACTGGAGGAACGGCACGGCGGCCGGATCCTGCGCGGCGATGATGGCGGCCAGCGCCTTGTCGCGCGCCTCCGTCTCGCCGAGCGCCAGGTCGTGCACGAGCGAAGGCTCGAGCGCGGTCGCGAGCGGCGCGAAAGCCAGCGCGAGCGCGAATGCGCCGTTGCGCAGGGACGAGCGCAGCCGGTCGGGCGTGTTCGTCATCGACAGGTTGGGATTCGGGTGATCCGGGCCACCCGCGGCGCCGCGAAACGGCGGCGGCGCGAGCGGCGACGGGAACCCGCCTTGGCGACGGATTCCCGTGCGTTCACTTCGAGCGCGACCGGCCGGTCACTTCTTGTCCGGCTCGTCCTTCTTCACGTCGTTGCCGGCGATGAAGGGGCTCCACGGCTGCGCCTTGATCGGGCCCTTGGTCTTCCATACGACGTTGAACTGGCCGTCGGCCTTGATTTCGCCGATGAACACCGGCTTGTGCAGGTGATGGTTCTTCTCGTCCATCGTAATGGTGAAACCATCGGGCGCCTTGAAGCTCTGGCCGCCCATCGCTGCGATCACCTTGTCGCTCTCGAAGCTCTTGGCCTTCTCGACCGCCTGCTTCCACATGTAGATGCCGATGTACGTCGCTTCCATCGGATCGTTGGTGAGCGGCTTGTCGGCGCCCGGGAGCTTCTTGGCCTTCGCGTATGCGGCCCACTTCTTCTTGAACGCCTCGTTCTCAGGATTCTTGAGCGACATGAAGTAGTTCCATGCCGCGAGATGGCCGACCAGCGGCTTGGTATCGACGCCACGCAGCTCCTCCTCGCCTACCGAGAACGCGACCACCGGCACATCCGTGGCCTTCAGGCCCTGGTTGCCCAGCTCCTTGTAGAACGGCACGTTCGAGTCGCCGTTGATCGTCGAGACGACGGCCGTCTTGCCGCCGGCGGCGAACTTCTTCACGTCGGCGACGATGGTCTGGTAGTCGGCGTGGCCGAACGGCGTGTACTTCTCGTCGATGTCCTTGTCGTCGACGCCCTTCGACTTCAGGAACGCGCGCAATATCTTGTTCGTCGTACGCGGGTAGACGTAGTCGGTGCCGAGCAGCACCCAGCGCTTCGTGCCGCCGCCTTCCTTGCTCATCAGGTACTCGACGGCGGGAATGGCCTGCTGGTTGGGCGCGGCGCCCGTGTAGAACACGTTCTTCGACAGCTCCTCGCCCTCGTACTGGACGGGGTAGAACAGCACGCCGTTCAGCTCCTCGAACACCGGCAGCACCGACTTGCGCGACACCGAGGTCCAGCAGCCGAACACCGCGACCACCTTGTCCTGCGTGACGAGCTGGCGGGCCTTTTCGGCGAAGAGCGGCCAGTTCGACGCGGGGTCCACCACCACGGGCTCGATCTTGTGGCCCATGACGCCACCCTTGGCGTTGATTTCCTCGAACGTCATCAGCGCGACGTCCTTGAGCACGGTCTCGCTGATGGCCATCGTGCCGGACAGCGAATGAAGAACGCCAACCTTGACCGTATCGGCCGCGTGCGCCGCCATGCCGATCGATCCGGCGGCGGCGAGCGCGGCCGTCACGGCAGCCTGCTTCAAGAAGTTTCTGCGTTGCATGGACGGGGTCCCCGGAAGAGTTGTGCAAGTAGGTGTGGCGCGCCGGGCGAGAAATGCGACGTCCGCGCTGCGCGGTGGTGCCGGCAGAGTGCTTTGCACAACGCATGCCATGCGCGCACGGGGCTTCTAACGTCCGGATTCGTTGGACAATTCTCGCCGGGCGCGGGCGTGCGACGCGAGTGCGCCTGCACGGGCCCGGTCCAAACCAGTGCGGGGCCGCACGGCCTGCACCGTTTTGGAATTCAGGCCTCGATCATCTTCCGGCGCGGGGGTCGGAGGACGACGATGAGGCGTCGAGCAGGCCGCGGGATTCGATGAACGCCACCACCGTTTCGAGACCCTGCCCCGACTTCAGGTTGGTGAACACGAACGGGCGCTCGCCGCGCATCCGCCGCGTGTCGCGGTCCATCACCTCGAGCGACGCGCCGACCAGCGGAGCGAGGTCGATCTTGTTGATGATGAGCAGGTCCGACCGGGTGATCCCCGGACCGCCCTTGCGCGGGATCTTGTCGCCGGCCGCGACATCGATCACGTACAGCGTGAGATCGGAGAGCTCCGGCGAGAAAGTGGCGGCGAGGTTGTCGCCGCCGCTCTCGACGAAGACGATGTCGAGGTTGCCGAAGCGAGCGGCCAGGCGCTCGACCGCCTCGAGATTGATCGACGCATCCTCGCGGATGGCAGTGTGCGGGCATCCGCCGGTCTCGACGCCAATGATGCGGTCGGCGGACAGCGCCTCGTGGCGCACGAGGAACTGCGCGTCCTCTTCCGTGTAGATGTCGTTGGTGACCACGGCCAGGTGATAGCGCGCCCGCAACGCGCGGCACAGCGCGAGCGTGAGCGCGGTCTTGCCGGAGCCGACCGGGCCGCCGATGCCGATGCGCAAGGGATGCGACGTCGCCATGGCGCGCCTCAGGAGCGAAACAGCCGCGTATATTGCGACTCGTGGCGCATCGACGCGAGCGCCAGGCCCGGCGCGAACGACGCGATCCCGGCGTCGTCCACGCGCGCGGCCTGCGCGACGGATGCCGGAACGTGCCCTGCAAGCGCGCGCAGCATGCGTTGTCCTGCCACCTGCCCGAGCGGGACGAGCTTCATCGCGGCGAGCACCTGGCTTTCGAGCCACGCGAACTGATAGGCGGTGAGCGCGTCGTCGGCCGGGATGGCGTCGGCATGGCAGGCCAGCGCCCACGCGCCGGGCCAGGTGATCGGCGCAGCTCGGGCGACGCACGCGCGCAGCGCCGCATCGCCCGGTACCAGGTCACGCATCCACGCGATCAGCGCGGCGCCCATCTGCACCGACTCCGCATGCAGCTCGCGCGTGTCGCGCGCCGCGCGGAACCAATCGTTCCAGGCGACGAACCCCGCCACGTCGTCCGGCAGCGCGCGCAGCAGCCGCGCGAGGACCGCCAGCTCGCCGTGCGGCATCACTTCGGTGAGGAGGTCGCCGATCCACCGTTGCGCAGTCGCGGCATCGCCCACGCTCCCGGCCTCGACGGCGGCCTCGAGGCCCTGCGAGTAGCTGAAGCCCCCGACGGGCAGCGCCGGGGACGCGAGCTGCAGGACGCGCAGCAGGTGCGCGGTCACGAGCGCGTCCGCTCGATCATGTCGTGGATGACGCCCGCATGGCGGGCCTCATCCGAATGCGCGTGGCGGCCCGCCGCGTAGGCGCCGGCCTCCGGCTCGAACGGCGCGCGCAGCTCCAGGACGCGAGCGCCGAGGCGCGCGCATAGCGACGCGAGCACGGCATCGGCGGGAAAGCGGATGAACCCGTCGCCAAGCTGCACCACCGCATGCCGGTTGCCGAGGTGATAGGCGATCCGCACCAGCGCGCCCGCCGGCTCGCAGTGGGCGTCCACGACCTCCTCGTCGGCCGCGCGCACCTCGACCACGCGCTCGTCGTCGGTCAGCAGGCGGTCGCCGTGGCGCAGCACGGTGCCCCGCTCGAGCATGAGCCCGATCGAATCGCCACCGACGAGCGTGGCATGCAGCCGGCTGCGGCTGCGCTGCTCGAAGGTCAGCACGAGCGTCAGCGCGGGTGCGGCGGCGGAGTCTGAGGCCCGCCGGCGGGCGATGAGCATGCGGGCCTAGAAGAGGAAGTAGCGCTGCGCGAGGGGCAACTCGGCGGCCGGCTCGCACACCAGGAGCTCGCCGTCGGCGCGCACGGCGTAGGTCTCCGGGTCCACGTCGATCTTCGGCAGCGCGTCGTTGAGCTTCATGTCGCGCTTGCCGAGCTTGCGCGTGCCCTCCACCGCGACCAGGGGTTTGCGCAAGCCGAGCTTGCGCACCTGCGGATTGCGCAGCGCCGCGCGCGAGACGAAGGTGACGGACGTCGCGAGCGCGCCGCCGAATGCGCCGAACATCGGCCGATAGTGCACGGGCTGAGGGGTGGTGATCGACGCGTTGGGATCGCCCATCGCGGCGGCGGCGATCATGCCCCCCTTGAGGACGAGCGCGGGCTTGACGCCGAAGAACGCCGGCTTCCACAGCACCAGGTCGGCGAGCTTGCCCGCCTCCACCGACCCGACCAGATGCGCGATGCCATGGGTGATCGCGGGGTTGATCGTGTACTTCGCGATATAGCGCTTGACCCGCGCGTTGTCGTGCAGCGCCGAATCGCCCTCGAGCGCGCCGCGCTGCACCTTCATCTTGTGCGCGGTCTGCCACGTGCGGATGATCACCTCGCCGACGCGCCCCATCGCCTGCGAGTCGGACGAGAGCATCGAGAAGGCGCCGAGGTCGTGCAGGATGTCCTCGGCCGCGATCGTCTCGCGGCGGATGCGCGACTCGGCGAACGCCACGTCCTCGGCAATCGCCGGATCGAGGTGGTGGCACACCATCAGCATGTCGAGATGCTCGTCGATGGTGTTGATCGTGTAGGGACGGGTCGGATTGGTGGACGACGGCAGCACGTTGGGCTCGCCGGCCGCCTTGATGATGTCCGGCGCGTGTCCGCCCCCGGCGCCCTCGGTGTGGTAGGTGTGGATCGTCCGTCCGCGGATGGCCGCGAGCGTCGTCTCGACGAAGCCGGACTCGTTCAGCGTGTCGGTGTGGATCGCGACCTGCACGTCGAGGTCGTCGGCGACGCGCAGCGCCGCGTCGATCGCCGCGGGCGTGGTGCCCCAGTCCTCGTGCAGCTTGAGCCCCATGGCGCCGGCCTGCACCTGCTCCACGAGCGCCGGGGTGAGGCTCGCGTTGCCCTTGCCGAGCAGGCCGATGTTCATCGGAAAGGCGTCGGCGGCCTCGAGCATGCGGTGGATGTGCCACGGACCTGGGGTGCACGAGGTCGCGAGCGTGCCGGTGGCAGGACCCGTGCCGCCGCCGATCATGGTGGTGACGCCGGACATCAGCGCCTCCTCGATCTGCTGCGGGCAGATGAAGTGGATGTGCGCGTCGATGCCGCCCGCCGTGACGATCTTTCCTTCGCCGGCGATGATTTCGGTGCCCGGGCCGATCACGATGTCCACGCCGGGCTGGATGTCCGGATTGCCGGCCTTGCCGAGCGCGGCGATCCGGCCGTCCTTGAGCGCGATGTCGCACTTGCAGATGCCCCACCAATCGACGACCAGCGCATTGGTGATCACGGTATCGGCCGTGTCGCGGCTCACGCGCTGGCTCTGGCCCATCCCGTCGCGGATGACCTTGCCGCCACCGAACTTGACCTCCTCGCCGTAGACCGTGAGGTCGCGCTCGACCTCGATCACGAGCGCCGTGTCGGCGAGCCGCAACCGGTCCCCGACCGTGGGCCCGAACATCTCCGCATAGGCGCGCCGGCCGATCTTCATCGCAGCCCTGCACGGCTCATCGCTGCCGCCCGACCGGCCTGCGCCGCTCGCCCGGAGCGCCGCGCGTGGTGGGTCGCGGCTGGCCCCGCCGGCGCGTGGGCGCATCGAGCGCGCCCATGACCGCCCCAGAGAAGCCCTGCACGATCCGCGCGCCGGCGAGCGCGACGAGCTCGACCTCGCGCGACTGACCGGGCTCGAAGCGAACCGCCGTGCCCGCGGCGATGTTGAGCCGGAAGCCGCGCGCGGCGGTCCGGTCGAACGCGAGCGCGGCGTTGGTCTCGGCGAAGTGGTAGTGCGAGCCCACCTGGATGGGCCGGTCGCCGCCGTTGGCGACGCTCATGCGGACCGTCGCGCGGCCCGCGTTGAGCTCGATGTCGCCATCGGCGGGCAACACCTCACCCGGAATCATCCGCGGCTCGCTCATGGAATTGGATGATGCACGGTCACGAGCTTGGTGCCGTCGGGAAACGTGGCTTCCACCTGGATCTCCGGGATCATCTCCGGCACGCCCTCCATCACCTGGGCCCGCCTAAGCAGGGTCGCGCCACTCGTCATCAGATCGGCGACGGTGCGCCCGTCCCGCGCGCCCTCCATGATGGCTGCGCTGATGAACGCCACGGCCTCGGGATAGTTGAGGCGCAGGCCGCGCGCGAGCCGGCGCTCGGCGAGCAGCGCGGCGGTGAACACCAGCAGCTTGTCCTTTTCGCGGGGCGTGAGTTCCACGGCTCGAGCTTCAGGTGGACCAGATGCGTGGCGCAACCGCTGCGCGCCCCAGCAGCGACGGGCGCAGTAGCGACCAGAGCGCCGCGAAGTAGCGCTGGCCGGCGTCGCTGGCGGGCCCCCGCCAGCGCGCGACCAGCGCGCCGGGCAGGCGGGTCACCGCACCCTCGCCCGCCGCGGGCACGACCGCGCGCAACCGGGGCACCGCATCATCGCAAAGGCGCGGCGAAACGGCGACGAAGGTGCCGAAGACAGGCGCGCCGTCCAATCCCACGGGCGAATCGAGCAGGCGGCCGCCGCCCGCCAGGTCGACGCGCTCGCTCCAGACCAGTGCATCTCCCCGCACGATCTCGACCCGCTGGCGCCACCGCCCGGTCCCGAAGCGTTCGTTCATGGCCCGGCGTCCGAGGCATATCGTGTCCCATGCAATGAGCGTGGCATCCGGCGCAAGCGAGAAGCGCAGCGCGCTGTCCGCCCGCGCACCGTCGTACACGATCGTTCCCTGCGGCAGCCACTCCAGCGCGGCGCCGGCAGCGAGCGTCGCGTCGACGCGCTGGCATGCCGTCGCTCCCGCCGAACGGTACCACTTCGCCGCGCCCGGCATGGTGACCTGGGCATGCGCGCCGGGCGCGAGCGCGAGCGTCATCGCAAGGTCGTCTCCGCCGGCGATGCCGCCGGGCGGGTGTACCACCACTACCTGGCACACCTTGGGACCTTCGGGATGGAACGGCTTCTGCACCACGAGCGGGCCCGTCTGCGCGACGCGCTCGAGCGTCGTGCGCTCGTTCGCATGGTGGAATGCCAGCGCCAGGCGGGCGGTCCAGGCGCCGGTCGGCGGAATCGGGGCCCGGGGGACGTCGGCCGGGTGCGGAACGACCGGCACGCGCGGTTCGTCGATGGTCAACGCGCCTTCGGTCACGGCGCCGACAGGTCGAACAGGCTGGTCGCGACGAGATCGAGCACCGCGACGTCGTCCTGGTTGCAGAGCTGCCAGCGCCACCGCAGCACGCCGAGCGTCGGCTGCCGCGCGGACGTGCGCGCCTCAAGCACGCTGGCGCGGAGCGTGAGCAGGTCGCCGGGACGGACCGGATGCAGCCACTTTAAATAATCGAGCCCGGGCGAGCCGAACGACTCGGAGTCCGCCAGCAGCTGGTCGACGACGATGCGCATGGCAATCGACGCCGTGTGCCAGCCGCTCGCGATCAGCCCGTTCCAGCGGCTCGCCGCCGCGCGCGCAGGATCGGTGTGAAACCATTGCGGATCCCATTCGCGCGCGAAGCGGACGATGTCCCCTTCGGTGACGGGCACCGGTCCTGCGACGATCTGTTGGCCGACGGTGAAACCGGCGAATTTCAATACGTCTCGAAATGCAGGCGGCCCTGCGCCTTGAGCGCCGGCCACAGCGACGTCCAGTCAAGCCCGTGCCCGACCGCGATCTCGCGCAGCGCCTCGAGCACGCCGGACTCCATGTCGCGCAGGCCGCAGACATAGACGTGCGTCTGCGGATCGGCCAGGAGCGGCGCGACGTCGGCCGCGCGCTCGCGCAACGCATCCTGCACATATCGACGCGGTGCGCCGGGGGTGCGCGAGTAGGCCAGGTTGATGTCGATGAAGTCGGCCGGCAGGCTCCACAGCGGGCCGCAATACGGCAGCTCGGCCTCGGTGCGCGCGCCGAAGAACAGCATCAGCCGCGCCGGGGTGTCCTGCGCGCGCCGGCGCCGGCGCCGCTCGGTCATGGCGCGCATCGGCGCCGAGCCCGTGCCCGTGCAGATCATGAGCAGGTGGGCGCCGGGATGATTGGGCATCAGGAACGTGTTGCCGAACGGCCCGATCACCGACACGGCATCACCCTTGGCGAGATCGCACAGGTAGTTCGAGCACACGCCCCGGACGGGCTGTCCGTCGTGGTCGGCCACCACGCGCTTCACCGTGAGCGCGACGTTGTTGTAGCCGGGCCGCTCGCCGTCGCGGGGGCTGGCGATCGAATATTGGCGCGCGCAATGCGCCCGCCCGGCGGCGTCGAGTCCCGGCGGCTGGATGCCGATCGACTGCCCCTCGAGCACCGGAAACGGCGTGACGCCAAAGTCCAGCACAAGGTGATGCGTGTCGCTCGCCGTGGCGCTGTCCGTGACGCGGAAGTTGCCCGTGACAGTCGCCACGATTGGTGTCCTTTGCGTGTACAGGTTGACGTAGGGATGCGACGCGGACCACGGCGGGACGGTGGCACCCGGCGCGCGATCGGCGAGGGCGCGAGCCGACGCCGATGCGGGCGCATTCGACGCTTCCGCAGGCAGGCTCGCCGCGGCATCGGCGGCCGGCGCGGCGCGCCGCGCTTCGAGCGCCCCGTCGACCGGAGCGTCGGCCATCGTGTCGAGTAGCGTGTCGGCGGGAAGCGCGTCCCACCCGAGCTGGGCGTCGATGGAAAACGGGGCACTGCGCGGCACCACTTGCCAGCTGTCGATCGCGCCCGTGGGACAGGGGGAGATGCAGGCGAGGCAGGCGTTGCAGGTGGCGGCATCCACCACGTAGTTGCGCGTGTCGTGCGTGATCGCGCCCACCGGACACGTCTCCTCGCACGTGTTGCAGCGGATGCAGATCTCCGGATCGATCAGGTGCTGCCGGAGCAGCGCGGGCGGCAGCGGCGCGTGCATGATCGCGGGTGGGCGCGGCGGCGGTTCAGTTGAAGCGAATGTACGCGAAGTCGGCCGGCTGCCGGTTCACCCCGAGCGGCGGAGGCGCGATCCAGCCGGCGTACCGGCCCGGCTCGGTGACGCTGCCCATCAACGACGCGACGAACGCGCGATCCTCGGCGGAAGGCAGCCACTCGCGCTCGTGCTCGCTCCAGGCGGCGTCCGCGATCACGCGGCCGGACGGATCGACCCGTAGCCCCGAGAACGTGCCGATCTTGCGGTTGAACGCCTTGTGGGGAACGCTAAGGCGAAACGGCACGTCGTTCCGTGCCATCACCTTGTTCCAGCGCTCGATGCCCGCGATCGAATCCTTGATGAAATCGTCGCGCAACACTTCGTTGAGCGCGTTGAGCATCGGCACCTCACGCAGCACGAGCGCGCCGTCGCGCGGCTCGAGGATCGGATAGGTGGCGTCGCGGAGCAGGTGGTCGTCCGCGCGCTTGGTCTCCTCGAAGCGTCCCTTCAGGCCCGCGCTGTAGAAGATCGCGGCGTTCGACGACTGGTCCGCCCCGAACAGGTCGATCGTCACGCTGTAGTGAAAATTGAGATAGCGCTGGACGGTGGGCAAGTCGATGGCACCCGCGGCGCGCACCTGCGCCGGGTCGTCGGTCGAAAGCTCGCGCATCACTTGGCACGTGCGCTGCAGCACGCGCGCCACGCCCGATT
Source organism: Burkholderiales bacterium (assembly GCA_038239945.1). Taxonomy (GTDB): domain Bacteria; phylum Pseudomonadota; class Gammaproteobacteria; order Burkholderiales; family Casimicrobiaceae; genus VBCG01. The sequence continues at coordinate 69,281 of JBBSEG010000005.1, read as the reverse complement.
CGCCGACGAACATGTGATGGGCTTCCTCGGTCAGCATGAATTTCGTCGTGCGCGCGAGCGGGTCGAAGCCCGACTCCGCCAGCGCGTTGAGCTGAAACTTGCCGTCCCGGTCGGTGAAATAGGTGAACATGAAGAACGCCAGCCAGTCGGGCGTGCGCTCGTTGAAGGCGCCCAGGATGCGCGGGTTGTCGACGTCACCCGAGCGCCGCTCGAGCAGCGCCTCGGCCTCCTCGCGCCCGTCGCGGCCGAAGTAGCGGTGCAGCAGGTACACCATCGCCCACAGGTGGCGGCCCTCCTCGACGTTGACCTGGAACAGGTTGCGCAGGTCGTACTGCGACGGCGCGGTGAGCCCGAGGTGCCGCTGCTGCTCGACGGACGCCGGCTCCGTGTCACCCTGCGTGACGATGATGCGCCGCAGGTTGCTGCGGTGCTCGCCCGGCACCTCCTGCCACGCCGGCGCACCCTTGTGCTCGCCGAAGTTCACCTGGCGCGCCGGATCGTGCGCGGCCAGGAAGATGCCCCAGCGGTAGTCGGGCATCTTCACGTAGTCGAAATGCGCCCACCCGGCCGGATCGACGCTCACCGCCGTACGCAGGTACACGTCGAAGGCTTGCGCGCCCTCCGGGCCCATTTCGCGCCACCAGCGCAGGTAGCCCGGCTGCCACTGCTCCAGCGCGCGCTGCAGCGCACGGTCGCCCGCCAGGTCGACGTTGTTCGGAATGCGCTCCGCGTAGTTGATCGTCTCCATTGCTGCTCCATTCGGGCCGGTTCAGGCCCTAGACACGCTGCCAGTCGAAAAGCGCTTTCTCGCCTTTGCCGTACACCTTGAGCGCGCCCTTTTCCCCCACCGCGTTGGGCCGCACGAAGATCCAGTTCTGCCAGCATGACAACCGCCCGAAGATGCGCGATTCCATGGTCTCCGCGCCGCCGAACCGCAGGTTGGCCTCGAGGCCCGTGAGGGCATCGGGCGACAAGCTGGCCCGCTCCTCGAGCGCCAGCCGGATCTCGTCGCTCCAGTCGAGCTCGTCGGGAGCCGCGGTGATGAGGCCCAGCGCATCGGCGGCGCCGGCATCGAGCGGCTCGCGCAGCGCGGCGCGTGCCGCGGCCAGCGGCGCCGCCTCGCCATAAAAGCGCGCGGCGAGACGCCCCTGGCCAGTCACCATGGGATACGCGCCGAAATTCTGCCCGGTCAGCGCGATGCGCGGGGCGCGGCCGGACGCCACGGGCAGCGCGAGCATGTAGCTGCGATCGGCGGCCAGCGCCAGCTCGAGCAGGGTGCCGGCGAAGCACGAGCCGGGCTCGACAAGCGCGAACAATGTGCGCGACGAGACATCGAGCCGTGCCAGCGTCCGGCGCAGCAGGCCGGCGGTCTCGCGCACGAACCAGTGGGCGCGATGCTCATGCAGCGTGTCGTCCACCTCCAGCACGTGCGCCGCAACGCCCTCGGTGCGCAATACCCAGACGCCGACCTCGAGGTCGTTGGTGCGCATGGTTAGGATGGCGTCGTCGAGCTCGCGCGCCATCGCGAGCGGCCACCAGCGCGCGCCCTGGGCGAGGATGCCGGCCACATCGCGGGGCGGCGCGGCGCGGGGCGCATGCACCGTGAAGGTGGCGATCCGCCGAGCGTGGTCGATCGCCACGTCCACGTGTTCGTAGCGCAGGGACGAAGGGTCTTCGCTTCGCTCGAGGGGGGTCAGGACGACGCCGGCGGCCCCGGCCGGCCGATCGCTCGTCGCCGCAAGCGCCAGCGCGCGCTCGCGCACCGCCGCGGCGAAGCCCGCCGGCTTGGCGAGATGATCGACGAGCCGCCATTCCTTGGCCCGCTGGCCGCGCACGCCTTCGACCGTCGTGCACAGGAGATCCGCGTGATCGTGACGGACGTGGCGCTTGTCGGTCAGGCGCGTGAGCCCTCCCGTGCCGGGCAGCACGCCAAGGAGTGGCACCTCGGGTAGCGAGATCGCGGAGTAGCGGTCGTCGACCAGCAGGATCTCGTCGCAGGCGAGCGCGAGCTCGTAGCCGCCGCCCGCGCACGCGCCGTTCACCGCGGCCAAGAACTTGAGACCGGAATGCCGGCTCGCATCCTCGAGGCCGTTGCGGGTCTCATTCGTGAACTTGCAGAAGTTCACCTTCCACGCGTGGGTCGACGTGCCGAGCATGAAGATGTTGGCGCCCGAGCAGAACACGCGCTCCTTCCCACTGGTGATCACGACCGTGCGAACCTGCGGGTGCTCGAAGCGGATGCGCTGGATCGCGTCGTGCAGCTCGACGTCGACGCCAAGATCGTACGAATTGAGCTTCAACCGGTAACCGGGGACGAGTCCCCCCTCCTCGGCGACGTTGAGGAGCAATGTCGCGACCGGGCCGTCGAAGTGCAGGCTCCAGTGACGGTACCGATCGGGCTGGGTGCGGTAATCGACGCGCGGCACGGCTACCAATCGATGGAGGAGATTGTAGGTATCTAATTGCACCCCCTAGAACGGCACTATAGTGCGTATGCCCTCATGGGTCAATTCCCGGAGGCGGCAGATCCGTCGCCGTCCGGCCGACCGCCTGCGCCGCTCCTCCCAGCAGGCGCGCCCGGACCTCGCCCACCTGCGCACGCAACGCGTCGAAGGCGGCCGCGAGCGGCCGGGCGCTGGTGGAGACCGCCACGTCGGCCTTGGCATAGAACGGCTCGCGACCGGCCAGGATACGGTTCAGGTCGTCCATGGCCTCGCGGTTGCCCGCCATCGGACGCAGATCGCCTTGCGCGACCACCCGGTGCATGTGTTCCTCCGGCGATGCCCGCAGCCAGACCGTGAGGCATTGCGCGAGGAGGCGATTGAAAGTCGCGGCCTCTGAGACGAGCCCGCCGGGCGTGGCGATCACCGCGGTGGGCAGGCGTTCGAGCACTTCGTCGAGCGCGCGGCGCTCGTAGCGGCGATACGCCGCCACGCCGTAGAGCGCATGGATCTCGGCCAAGCTCGCGCCGGCGAGGCGCTCGATCTCGCGATTGAGCTCGACGAACGGCACGCCCAGATCGGCGGCGAGCAGCCGCCCGAGGGTGGACTTCCCGGCGCCCCGCAACCCGATCAATGCGATGCGCCCCGCCCGCCGGATGGCACCCTGCTCAGGTGCGAAGAGCTCGCGCAGCGCCACCCGGGCCCGCTCGAGGTCGGCGTCCGAGCGGCCGTCGAGGAGATCGCGGATGAGCAGCCACTCGGCCGAGGCCGCGAGCGGATCGCCGAGCAGCACCGCGGGAGCGGCCCCCAAGGCGTCGGCGATGCGACGCAGGACCAACATCGACGCGTTGCCGACGCCCGTCTCGAGACTCGCCAGGTGCCGCTCGGAGACGCGGGCCTGTTGTGCTAGCGCCTTGCGCGTGAGCCCGCGGCGCGCCCGGAGCAGGCGGACCCGCTCGCCCAGAGCGACGAGCATCGGGTCGCGCACGCCGGCGGGTCCTGCTACTGCGCGGGCGCCCTCGCCCTCCACGATTGGGGCAGGTTCACCCTGGAGCGCATCATTTGTCACGCATGCATTATACTGCTTGACAGTATGGGTGCCAAGGGTTAGGTTCCTGCCGCCTGCACGTCACCATCCGGAAGTCGCAGCGATGCCCGCCACCCCGCCCGACGACCCAGGCGCCGCGCCGCCTCCCGTCACGTACAACTTTGCCGGCGACCTGCTTGCGCGCAGCGCCGTGCATGGCGCCCGGCGCGCGTACGTCGACGACCGCGGGTCGCTCACCTACGCCGGCCTCGGCGAGCGGGTGCGCTGCTTCGCCGCAGGTCTCGCCGCGGCTGGTGTACGTCCGGAGGAACGGCTCTTCCTCCTCGCGCACGACACGCTGGACTGGCCCGTCGCGTTCCTGGGCGCGCTGCACGCCGGCGTGGTGCCGGTGGCCGTCAACACGCTCCTCACCGTCGACGACTACGCCTACCTGCTGGGACACAGCCGCCCCCGGGCGGCGGTGGTGTCGCAGGCCCTGCTCCCGGTCTTTCGGCAGGCGCTCGCGCAGTCGGGCCGCATCGTCGAAACGCTGGTCGTGAGCCGGACGGACGGCGCGCCGGACGATGCAGAGACGTTCGCCGCGTTCTGCGGCCGCGCGCAGGCGGCGAGCCGGCCCACGGCAACGCTCGCCGACGACGCCGCGTTCTGGCTCTATTCGTCGGGCTCCACGGGACGGCCGAAGGCGGCCGTGCACACCCACGCCAGTCTCCACTGGACGAATGCGCTGTACGGCCGCCAGGTGCTCGCGCTCGAACCGCAGGACGTCGTGTTCTCCGCCGCCAAGCTCTTCTTTGCGTACGGCCTCGGCAACGCGCTGACCTTCCCGCTGTGCGCCGGCGCCACCACCATACTGATGGCGGAGCGCCCGACGCCGGCGGCCGTCTTCGAGCGGCTCGCCGCGCACGCGGTCACGGTGTTCTTCGGCGTGCCCACGCTGTATGCGGCGCTGCTGGCGGCGGCCGGGCTGCCCGCGCGCGACGCCCTGGCGCTGCGCAGGTGCGTGTCGGCCGGCGAAGCGCTGCCGCGCGAGGTCGGCGCGCGCTTCGCGGCGCATTTCGGCTGCGACGTGCTCGACGGCATCGGCTCGACCGAGATGCTGCATATCTTCCTGTCCAACCGGCCGGGCCGCGTGCGCTACGGCACGACCGGAATCCCGGTGCCGGGCTACGCGGTCGAGTTGCGCCGCGAGGACGGTGCGCCGGTGCAGGACGGCCAGATCGGCGATCTCTACATCCGCGGCCCGAGCGCCGCTCTCCTGTACTGGGCCGACCGGGCGCAGTCGCGCGCGACGTTCCAGGGCGAGTGGACCCGCAGCGGCGACAAGTACGTGCGCGAGCCCGACGGATGCTACGTGTATTCCGGCCGCGGCGACGACATGCTGAAGGTGAGCGGCCAGTATGTGTCGCCATTCGAGGTCGAGGGCGCGCTGATGGGCCATCCGGCCGTGCTGGAGGCGGCGGTCATCGGGCGCATCGACGCCCAGGGACTGACGCGCACCAAGGCCTACGTCGTGCTGAAGCCCGGTCACGTGGGTCATTGCGCACTGGAGGGCGAGCTCAAGGGGTTCGTGAAGGACCGGCTCGCGCCGTTCAAGTACCCGCGCGACATCGAGTTCGTGGACGAGCTGCCGAAGACGGCCACCGGCAAGATCCAGCGCTTTCGGCTGCGCGAGCGCGAAGCGGCCCGCCATTCGTGAGCGAAGACGGCGTCGCGCACGTCGGCGTTGCGTTCGGCGGCCGGACGATCGAGCTCGAGTATTGCTGGGTCGGCGTGGATCACCCCGGCGCGCCGCTGGTCGTGTTCCTGCACGAGGGCCTCGGCTCGCTCGCGATGTGGAAGGACTGGCCGGCCCGGCTGTGCGCGGCCGGCGGCTACCGCGGGCTCGTCTACTCGCGTTACGGCTACGGCGGATCGACGCCGCGGCCGCTTGAGGAGCACTGGCCGCCCTCGTTCATGCACGTCCAGGCGGAGGAGACGCTGCCGCGGCTTCTCGCGGCGCTGCACGTGGGCGCCGACGGACGCCGGCCGTGGCTTTTCGGCCATAGCGACGGCGGATCGATCGCGCTGATCCACGCAGCGTACGATCCGGCGCGGGTGGCGGGCGTGGTCGCGGTCGCGCCGCACATCCTGGTCGAGGACGTGTCCATCGAGAGCATCGCTCGTGCGCGCGACGCCTTCCGGCACACGGACCTGCGCGCGCGCCTCGCCCGGTATCATGCCGACCCGGATTCGGCGTTCTACGGCTGGAACGACGCATGGCTCGCACCCGAGTTCCGCGCGTGGTCGATCGAGGCTATGCTTGCGCGCTTGCGTTGCCCGGTGCTGGCGATCCAGGGTGCCGACGACGAGTACGGGACGCTCGTGCAGGTGGAAGGCATCCGCACGCACGCGCCGCAGGCCGAGGTCGTCGTGCTGGATCGATGCGGTCACTCGCCGCACCGCGACCGGCCCGACGCGCTCGAGCGCGCCGTCGTCTCCTTTATCGACCGCCACGCGCAGCCCATTCAACCCGCCGCCCGCCGCCACGCGCGGAGCGGTGAACTACCAGGAGGATTGCCATGAATCGAATCACCCGTGCGGCGCTGCCGCTTGCTGCCCTCGCGCTGGCGGGCGGAGCGCTGACCGCCCATGCGCAGGACAAGGTGAAGGTGGGCTTCATGCTGCCCTACACCGGAACCTACGCCGCGCTCGGCACCGCCATCGAGAACGGGTTCAAGCTGTACGTGCAGGAGCGGGGTGGCAAGCTCGGCGGCCGCGAGATCGAGTACTTCAAGGTGGACGACGAGTCCGAGCCGTCGAAGGCCGTCGACAACATCAACAAGCTGATCAAGCGGGACAACGTCGACGTCGTGGTCGGCACCGTGCACTCCGGCGTGGTGATGGCGATGGCCAAGGTCGCCAAGGACTCCAACACCCTGCTGGTGATCCCCAACGCCGGGGCGCGCGCCGTCACCGGACCCATGTGCGCGCCCAACATCTTCCGCGCGTCGTTCTCGAACTGGCAACCCGGCTACGCGATGGGCAAGGTCGCCGGCGACCGCGGCGCGAAAAAGGTCGTCACGATCACCTGGAAGTACGCCGCGGGCGACGAGTCGGTGGAAGGCTTCAAGGACGGCATCAAGGCGTCCGGCGGGCAGGTCGTGAAGGAGCTCACCCTCCCCTTCCCGAACGTCGAGTTCCAGGCGCTCCTCACCGAGATCGCCGCCACCAAGCCAGACGCCGTGTATGCGTTCTTCGCCGGCGGCGGGGCCGTCAAGTTCGTCAAGGATTACGCGGCCGCCGGGCTCGGCAGAACGATCCCGCTCTACGGGCCCGGCTTCCTCACCGACGGCACCCTCGAGGCGCAGGGCGAGGCGGCGCAGGGCCTTCTCACCACGCTGCACTACGCTGACGGCCTGGACATCGCCAAGGACAAGTCGTTCCGCGCCGCCTACAACGGCGCCTACAAGATGCCGCCCGACGTCTACGCGGTGCAGGGCTACGACAGCGCGCAACTCCTGGGCATCGGCCTCGACGCCGTGAAGGGCGACGTCGCGAAGCGCGCCGACCTGGTCGTCGCGATGGAGAAGGCGCACATCGACAGCCCGCGCGGCACGTTCACGCTGTCGAAGTCGCACGAGCCGGTGCAGGACATCTATCTGCGCAAGGTCGAGGGCATGCAGAACAAGTACGCCGGCGTCGCCGTGAAGGCGCTCGCCGACCCCTCGCCGGGCTGCAAGATGTAGTCGTCGCGCGGGCGTCGCAAATGGACCTCGCGACGTTCCTCGTGCAGTGCCTCAATGCCGTCCAGTACGGACTGCTGCTGTTCCTGGTCGCGAGCGGGCTCACGCTCATCTTCGGCATCATGGGCGTGATCAACCTCGCCCACGGCAGCTTCTACATGATTGGCGCGTATCTCGCGTACGCGCTCGCGCCGTGGTCCGCCGCGCATCTTGGCGGCGGATTCTTCACCGCGCTCGCGATCGGCCTGGCGCTTTCGGTCGCATTCGGCTACCTGCTCGAGTGGCTGTTCGTGAGCTACCTCTACAACCGCGAGCATCTCCAGCAGGTGCTGATGACCTACGGGCTCATCCTGGTGTTCGAGGAGCTGCGCAGCCTGCTCGCGGGCGACGACGTGCATGGCGTCGCAGCACCGGCCTGGCTGGCGGGGACGATTCCGCTCGGCGACCTGATGACCTATCCGGTGTACCGGCTGTTCATGTCGGCCGTGTGCGTCGCGGTGGCGGCGGCGCTGTTCGCGGTGATCACGCGCACGCGCCTCGGGATGGCGATTCGCGCCGGGGCGAGCAACCGCGAGATGGTGCAATCGCTCGGCATCGACATCCGGTTCCTCTATCGGGTGGTGTTCGCGGCCGGCGTGGCGCTGGCGGTGCTGGCCGGCATGATCGCCGCGCCGGTGTCGTCGGTCTACCCGGGGATGGGCAACCAGGTCCTCATCGTGTGCTTCGTCGTGGTTGTTATCGGCGGCATCGGGTCGATCCGCGGCGCGCTGCTGGCCTCGCTGCTGGTCGGGATCGTCGATACGTTCGGCAAGGTGCTCTTCCCGCAAGCCGCCGGCGTGCTCGTCTATGTCCTGATGGCGGCGATCCTGCTGTGGCGGCCGGAAGGCCTGTTCCGGCACGCATGAGCACCGTCGCGATGCGGCTGACCCGCCTGCTGCCGGTGATCGGCGGGCTCGCGCTGCTGGGCGCGATGCCGTGGCTGGCGGGGAGGTTCGCGCTGGACCTCGCCGCCACCGTGATGATCCTGGCCATCTTCGCGCTGTCGCTCGAGCTCCTGGTCGGGCGCGCCGGCCTGGTCTCGTTCGGACACGCGGCGTTCTTCGGCGTCGCCGCCTACGCCACGGCGTTGCTGTCGCCGCGCAGCGAGGCGCCGTCGCTGCTGTGGCTGCTCCCCGCGGCTGCCGGCGCCGCGGGCGCGTTCGCCGCGCTGGTCGGCGCGCTGTCGCTGCGCACCCGCGGCGTCTACTTCATCATGGTGACGCTGGCCTTCGCCCAGATGGCCTACTACGTCTTCCACGACACGGCGATCGGCGGCGGCAGCGACGGCATCTACCTGTACGTGAAGCCCGTCCTTGCGGTCGGCGGCGCGACGCTGCTCGACCTCGACCGCCCGCTGACGTTCTACTACACCACCGTCGCGGCGCTCGCCATCACCTACGCGTTTCTCGCCACGCTCTCGCGCTCGCGCTTCGGCCACGCGCTGGCCGGCATCCGCGCGAACGAGCAGCGCATGCGCGCGTGCGGCTTCTCGACCTTTCCGTACAAGCTCGCCGCCTTCACGCTCGGCGGAGCGCTGGCCGGCGTCGCAGGCTTCCTGTACGCCGTGAAGGACGGCTTCGTGAATCCGGAGATCCTTGCGTGGCACCAATCCGGCGTGGTGCTGCTGATGGTGATCCTCGGCGGCATCGGCAGCTGGCGCGGTGCCGTGCTCGGCGCGTTCGCGTTCGTGCTCCTGAAGGAGCTGTTCCAGTCCGAGGCGCTGTTCGGATCGTTCGCGCGCCACTGGCAGCTCATGCTCGGCGTCACCATCATCGCGGCGGTAGCGCTGATGCCCGACGGACTGGTCGGATTGGCCGCGCAGCTGCGCCACCCGCGGCTGCGGCGCGGGCGGGCGGTCTCCGATGCCGGCTGAAACGCTGCTCCGCGCCACTGGCGTCACGCGCCGCTTCGGCGGCCTGGTGGCGGTCGACGATGTCGCGATCACACTGTCGCGCGGCGCCGTGCACGCGGTGATCGGCACCAACGGCGCGGGCAAGTCGACGCTCGTCAACGTGCTGGCGGGCGAGCTGGCGCCCAGCGCGGGTCGCGTCGAGCTGCTCGGCCAGGACGTGACGCGCTGGTCGCAGCCGCGCCGCGCACGCCAGGGGCTCGGCCGCAGCTACCAGCGCACGACCCTGTTCCCGCGCTTTACGGTGCTCGAGAACTGCCGGCTCGCGGCGCAGGCGCGTACCCAGCGTCCGTTGGCGGTCTTCTCGCGCGCCGACCGGTGCGCGGCCGCGCTCGAGCGCGCGCACGCGGCGCTGGCGCATGCGGGGCTCGCCGGGCTCGACGGCCGCGTCGCCGGAGGCCTGGCGCACGGCCAGAAGCGCCAGCTCGAGATCGCGATGTGCCTCGCCCCGGGACCCGAGGTGCTGCTGCTCGACGAGCCGCTGGCCGGCATGGGGCCCGAGGAAACCGACCGCATGCTGGACCTGCTCGCCGCGCTGAAGCCCGGCCACGCGATCCTGCTCGTCGAGCACGACATGGACGCCGTATTCCGCATCGCGGATGCACTCACGGTGATGGTCGACGGCGCCGTCATCGCGACCGGTGCGCCCGATGCGGTGCGCGCCGACCCGGAGGTTCAGGCCGCCTACCTCGGCGAGCGCGTGTCGTGACGACGATCGCGGCGCCCGGTCCGGCGCCCCCTGCGGAACGCCGGACGGCGCCTGCCACGGTCCCCCTGGTCGAGGCGCGCGACCTGCACGCGCATTACGGCGAGAGCCACGTGCTGCGGGGCGTGTCGCTGGTCATCGGCGCCGGCGAATCGATCGGCCTCCTCGGCCGCAACGGCATGGGCAAGACCACGCTGATCCGCACGCTGCTCGCGCACGTGCGCGCGAGCCGAGGGAGCGTGCGCGTGCAGAACCGCGACTGCACCCGCGCGCGCCCCGACGCCATCGCACGCCTCGGGCTCGCCTACGTGCCCGAAGGGCGCGGCGTGTTCCCCAATCTCACCGTGCGGGAGAACCTGCTGCTCGCCGCGAGACCGGGTACCAGCGCCGCCGAGCCGTGGTCGCTGGGGCGCGTGCTCGCGACCTTTCCACGCCTGCGCGAGCGGCTCGCGCACGGAGGCGGACAGCTATCGGGCGGCGAGCAGCAGATGCTCGCGATCGGCCGCGCGCTGATGACCAACCCGGCGCTGCTGCTGCTCGACGAGGCCACCGAAGGCCTGGCGCCGCTGATCGTGCGCGAGATCTGGACGATCATCGCCGGCCTGCGGCGCACCGGCATCGCGGTGTTGATCGTGGACCGCAATTTCCACGCCGTGCTCGCGCATACCGACCGCGCCTGCGTGCTCGAGAAAGGCGTGGTCGTGCGCGCGGGCCTGTCGAGCGCGCTGGCGGCAGACCCCGCGGCGCTTACCAGGCACCTGGGGGTGTAAGTAAGGCTATGGGTTGCGAGTGAAGGACCAGGTGAAGCTAGTCGGTGGGGAGAGCCTGTCCAGGGCGCTGCCCTGGATGGTGTTCCCGTCGGGGCTGACCACACCGGTGGCCTCGTTGCCGGCGCCACCGCCGCCGAACCACGGTCCGCCGCCGATCGCGGCCGCGGTCATCCCCAGACACGTAAGTCCCGCGCTCCATTCAGTGACGGCGGAGCCGTGATAAGTCGGCGGCGTCGCGTTGAAGTCGATGGTCAGGGTGGCCACCGAGATCGACGCATCGATCGGCCAGGTCGGCGGCGAGAACGATCCACCCGCGCAGACTCCGCCGGAGATCGTCGACGTCGCCGTACCGGTCCCCTTGTAGATCGCGACGTTGTTGACGCGGCTCTCCAGCGTCCAGACAACGTGCGCAGTGGTGGTCACGTCGAGGTTGGTTCCCGACGCGGTGCCCGACCACGAGCCCTCGGTAATGGTGATGTTCGACACGACGAGGAACGTGCGCGTACCTTTCGGCAGCTTCACGCGCGCGCTCACCGCGACGGTGTTGGGAGTCGGCTCGTTCGTAGGCGCCCTGTAGGTGGCCGTGACGCCGCTTCCCGCCACCGTGCCGAAAACGCCGCCCCCGCCGGGCGTGCTGTTCACCGACCACTGATCGACAACGCTCCCGTTGAGCGGGCCCTGGCCGGCATCGCAGTTGTACCCGAGACTGGCAAGGTCGCCGGACGAAGGATCTACCCCGTAACACGTCTTCACCTGCAGCGCGACGGTCCCGCTCGGCTTGACGCTCGCTGTCCACGGAAGAATATGCGCGCCCTTCACCGGGGAAAAAATAGTGAAGTGGTTGCTCGAGACACTGACGGTCTTGGCGACCGGGTCGGGTGTCGCGTCGCCAAGCCACTCCCATGTGCCTTCACCGCGCTGGAACGCCGCTCCGAGCGCCTCGACGGCCGTGCCCGCGAGATCCGGGTCGGCGTAGGCAAACGTCAGCGTGATCGGCATTTGAAACTGCTGCCCGTCGGGCGTCAGCCGGTACGCCCCGCCGATTGCGCCCGGCGCGAAATTGCTGACCGGCTGGATGCCGATGGTCGTCGGCGCAGCAAGCGCCCCCGGGGGGATCGTGAGCGTGAGCTTGCCGTCCGCGGCGGCGAGCGTGCCGCCGGCGCTGCCGACGACCGCGCTCGTGGGCGTGCCGGCCGGCACGCCGACGGCGGTGACCGCAGGGCCGTCGGTGGGCGGCACACACATGGTGAGGCCTTCGAACACCCAGCCTGTCATGGCCTGCAGCACGCTGGCGTCGGTCGAGTAGCGATGTCCCGGATCGCCGCGCATGCCGTTGTTGTAGCTGCGGTAGAGGGGGAGCGTCCCGGCGGGACACGCGCCGCCGACGAGCGCCTTCACGGCGAACGCGTTGCTCTCGTAGGTCCATGCGGGATACGAATTGCCGTCGCTCGCGACCGCCTGGTAGCTCACCTTCACGTATGCGCATTCAGCCGGATCGGCTGTGTAGAAATGGCTGTTGGGGCCGATGCGCGAGCCGTCGGCGCGATAGCGGTCGGTGCCGAAGAAGCGGCACACGGGCAGCGTGTCCGCCGGCGCGCCGGCGATGTCCCACGCCGAGAACGAGCGGCCGGTGCGCACCCATGCCCCGCCGAACGCGCCGCCGTCGAGCACGGCGATCTCCGCCGGATCGGCGGAGATGAAGTAATGCGTGAGGCCCGCGTTATAGAACTCGACGACGGGCACGATGCCGCCGGGCGACTTCACGGCCGGCGACGCGGCGACGCTTTCGACCCGGACCCCGGTTGCTGCGATCGCCACGCCCGCGAGCGCGATCGCGCACGTCATCAGCATCCACCGTGCGAAGGCGATATGCCGGGCTGCTCCCGCTGCCGCTGTCGTACGCATGTGCAAATTCCCCTTCGTTTGGGCGACAAACAGCGTCTCACGGACGCAGCGAGCTGTATACGTAAAATTAGCGCGGCCCCGGCCCCGCGTCTTTCAAGTCCGCTCCGCCTTGAGCGCCAGCGCCTGCGCGTAGCACGCCGCGCGGTCCGCGCCGGTCAGGTCCGCAACCAGGCGCGCCGCGCGCGCCGGCGGCAGCTCCGCGAGCAGGGCGCGCAGCCAGCGCGCGGCGTCCGCCGACAACGCGCGTTCCGGGGGCTCGTCGGCGGGTGCATCGACGAGCAGCACCAGCTCGCCGCGCTCGCGGTTGGCATCCGCGCCGAACCAATCCGCCGCGTCTTCGAGCGCGATCGCGCTGATCGTCTCGAACGCCTTGGTGAGCTCGCGCGCGACGACGAGATCGCGCGTACCGAGCGCCGCATGCAGATCGGCCGCGGTCGCGCGCACCCGGTGCGGCGCTTCGTAGACGACCAGCGCGAACGGCAGGTCCGCCACCGACTCGAGCAGGGCGCGCCGCGCCTTGGCCTGGGTCGGCAGGAAGCCCAGGAAGACGAAACGCTCGGCGCGCAGCCCGGCCGCCGCGACGGCGGTGGCGAGCGCGGAAGCGCCCGGCACCGGCACGACGCGATGGCCCGCCTCACGCGCGGCGCGTACCAGCCGCGCGCCGGGGTCGCTGAGCGCGGGCGTGCCGGCGTCGCTGACGAGCGCTACGCTGCGTCCCGCCGAGAGCGCGGCCAGCAGCGCTGACGTCCGCTGCGCCTCGTTGTGCCGGTGCAGGACCGTGGGCACCGTGGCGATGCCATAGCGGCGCAGCAACGTCACACTCACCCGCGTATCCTCCGCGGCGATCACGTCGGCGGTCCGCAGGATATCGAGCGCGCGCAGGCCCACGTCGCGCAGGTTTCCGATGGGGGTGGCGACCACATATAATGCCCCCGGCTCCGCACGAAACGGAGGGATCGCGCCGGGCGGTCCGAGCGGGTCGTCCGTGTTGCCGGTGTCCGTCACGAATCTCCTTCCGATGCTTCGCCCTCCGCCGCCCGCGTCGTTGCAGCGCATTGCGCGCACGTGCGCCGCCGTCCTCGCGCTGGCCGCGGCATTGTGCGGGGCGCAGGAGCCCTCCACAAGCGCCGCACCCGATGCGCCCGACTGGCCGCGCGCCACGGTCGACAGGCCCGCCGCGGCAAGCTCCGGTCCCGCGCCGGTCGCGTCGCACGTGCCCGCGTCCGCCGACATTGCGCTCGTCCTGCCGCTCGAGGCGTCAGCCTATGCCCGCGCCGCCGACGCCGTACGCGCGGGATTCATGGCGGCGGCCGCCGCCGCCGGTCTGCTCGATCGCTGCACCGTCATCGCGCATGGCGACGACGGCGTCATCCCCGCGTTCGAAGCCGCCCGCACGCGCGGCGTCAAAGTGATCGTCGGCCCGCTCGTCCGCGACGACCTGAAGACCATCGCGATCGCCGGCGGCGACTGGCCCACCACCATCGCACTCAACCAGATGGACGACGCCACGCCCCTGCCGCCACGCACGTATTCGCTCGCGCTCACCGTGGAAAGCGACGCGCGGGTGATCGCGCGCCGGGTGCAGGGCGATGGCGTGCGCACGATCGACGTCGTCGAAGGCGAATCCGCGCTCATGCACCGCTTCGCGAGCGCCTTTACGAGCGAATGGACGGGGGCCGGAGGCACGGCGCCGGCCGCGCACGTCGTCGAGCCCACGCCCGCGTCGTTGAGCGACCTGCGACGCACGCTCGCACGCGCGATGCCCGATGCCGTCCTGCTCGCGCTCGACGGCGACCGCGCCGCGCTGGTGAAGCCCTACCTCGGCGCGGTCACCGCGTACGCGAGCGGACTCGTGTTCGAGCGCCCGCAGGCGCTCGCGGCGCGCGACCTCGACGACATCCGCATCGTCGATATCCCGTGGATCGTCGTCCCGGATGCGCCGGAGCTCGCTGGCCTGCCACGCCGCGAGATCGGCGGCGCCGCCCTCACCCGCCTGTATGCCCTCGGCCTCGACGCATTCCGCGTGGCGCAGGCGTTCCTCGACGGCGAGCCCGCGCGCCTCGAGTTCGACGGCGCGATCGGGCATCTCATTCTCGGCGAGACCCATTCGTTCCAGCGCGAGGGACGCCTGGCGGTGTACCGTGGCGGGCAGCTCGTCCCCCTCGACGCCGCGCGCTGACCCGCGCGCCGTCGCCGGCACCGCCGCGGAGGCGCTCGCGGCGCGCTACCTCGAGTCGCAGGGGCTCGTCATTGTCGCGCGCAATTTCCGCACGCGGCGGGGCGAGATCGATCTGGTAGCGCGCGACGGCGCGACGCTCGTGTTCGTCGAGGTCCGGCTACGCCGCTCGGCGAGCCATGGCGGCGCCGCCGAGAGCATTACCGGCGCCAAGCAGGCCCGCCTGGTTTCCGCCGCGCAGGTGTTCCTCCTGCGCCAGCGCGGCGATCCGCCGTGCCGCTTCGACGCGATACTGCTCGACACGCTCGATCCGGCGCACATCGACTGGCGGCGCGACGTGATCGCGGCGCGGTGACTTTTCGCCACGTACAATGGCGCCCGATGATCGACCATCAAAAGCGCATCAAGGCGCATTTCGCCGATTCCGCCCGGTTGAAAACGGATGCTGCGGAGGCCATGGCGCCCGCCATCGCCCGCGCGGCCGCGCTGCTCACGGATTGCCTGTTCGCCGACGGCAAGATCCTCGCGTGCGGCAACGGCGGCTCGGCTGCCGACGCACAGCATTTCGCCGCCGAGCTGGTGGGGCGCTTCGAGCGCGAGCGGCCCGAGCTGCCCGCCCTCTCGCTGACCACCGACACGTCGCTCATCACCGCGGTCGCGAACGACTACGCATTCGAGCAGGTGTTCGCCAAGCAGGTGCGCGCGCTGGGCGGCAAGGGCGACGTGCTGCTCGCGATCTCCACCTCCGGCAACTCCGCGAACGTCATCGCGGCGGCGCACGCGGCGCAGGAGCGCGAGATGCGCGTCGTGGCGCTGACGGGCAAGGGCGGCGGCCGGCTCGGTGAACTTCTCGCGCCCGGCGACGTCCATCTGTGCGTTCCGCACGACCGTACGATGCGCATCCAGGAGGTTCACTTGCTCACCATCCACTGCCTGTGCGACGCGATCGACGCCACGTTGCTCGGAGACGAGGAATGACCCGCCGATCGCTCGCTGCCCTCGCGGCCGCAGCCGTCCTCGCCACCGCCACATTC
This sequence comes from Burkholderiales bacterium, assembly GCA_038239945.1. Classification (GTDB taxonomy): domain Bacteria; phylum Pseudomonadota; class Gammaproteobacteria; order Burkholderiales; family Casimicrobiaceae; genus VBCG01. The sequence goes on along the minus strand of JBBSEG010000005.1, from coordinate 53,531 downwards.
ATCAGCGGCTGCATTCCGCTGATGGTGGGCGCGGCCGTCGGCGGCACGGCGCTCGTCGCCACCGACCGCCGCTCGATCGGCGCGCAGACCGACGACGAGGCCATCGAGCTGAAGTTCGCGCAGAGCCGCAGCAACCGCTACGGCGACCGCGTGCACGTGAACGTCACGAGCTACAACGGCATCGTCCTGCTGACCGGCGAGGTGCCGGACGCCGAGACGAAGACCGCGCTGGCCGAGATGGCGCGCAGCACCGACCGCGTGCGCCGCGTGCACGACGAGGTCGCCGTGTGCGCCGCGACGCCGCTCTCCGAACGCACCAACGACACGTACATCACGTCGAAGGTCAAGGCGCGCTTCGTCGAGCAGAACCGCTTCTCGGCCACGCACGTCAAGGTGGTGACCGAGCGCGGCGTGGTCTACCTGATGGGCCTGGTCCGCCCCGAGGAAGCCGGCGCGGCCGCGCAGATCGCGTCGAGCACCACGGGAGTTGCGCGCGTGGTCAAGCTGTTCGATTCCATCTAGCGCCCATGGCGCAGCCGCCCGCCACGGCGCCGCTGCCCGAGCCGCGCTATCCGGCGAAGATCGCGGCCGCCGACACCGCGCTCGCGCGCATCGCGGCACTCCCGCGTCCGCTGGTGCTCACCAATGGCGTGTTCGACGTGCTGCACGTCGGGCACGTCACCTATCTCGAGCAGGCGCGCTCGCTCGGCGCGGCGCTGGTGGTGGCCGTGAACGACGACGCCTCGGTGCGAAGGCTCGCGAAGGGGCCGGGCCGCCCCCTCAATTCGCTCGAAGATCGCATGGGGGTGCTGGCCGCGCTGGCCGCCGTTGACCTCGTCTTGCCGTTCGGCAACGACACTCCGCTCGCGCTGGTGCTCGCGATCCGCCCGGACGTGCTCGTCAAGGGCGGCGACTACACGCTAGCCACCACGGCCGGCGCGCGCGAGGTCGTCGCCGCTGGCGGACGGTTCGTCGCCATTCCCTTTCGCCACGCGCGCTCCACGTCGGCGCTGGTGGAGCGCATCCGCGGCAACCGCTAGCCGGCCGTCGCGCCGAACCGCGTTGCTATACTCGCGGGCCTCGTGCGCCGCTCCTGTGCAGCCCCGACCCATGCAGACCATCGACCGTGAAATCGACGCGCGGGGCCTCAACTGCCCGCTGCCGATCCTCCGCACGAAAAAGGCCCTCAACGACATGAAGTCGGGGCAGGTGGTGCGCATCGTCGCGACCGATCCGGCCAGCATTCGCGACTTCGAGGCGTTCGCGCGCCAGACCGGCAATGCGTTGCTCCAGCATGGCGAGGCGGACGGCGCGTTCTGGTTTCTGCTGCAGCGCCGCTGATTCGATCCTGCTCGCAACGCACCGATCGCGCGCGCGGGGGTCACGCGCGCTGCCGCGGCGCCTTGTCGCGGCCTGCCCGGCGGGTCAGCGCCGGTAGCGGTTGAGGAAGTCGGCGACGATGCCGCGTTGCGCGCGATCGATCGCGGCGTCGAGCGTGCGGTCGTTGGGGTCGTACTGCTTCGCCTTGCGAAACGCGTTGATCGCGTCCTGGTAGTAGCCCTGCGCCTGCAGGGCCTGGCCAAGGCAGCGCTGCGCCTGCGCGCTCGAGAGCTCCAGATCGGCCCAGCCGCGGCACAGCTCCGCCGCGCGCCGCCAGTTGCCCGCGTCGAGCATCCGCGGGCCCTCGACGCGCAGGACCGCGATGCGCGCCCGGCGCTCGGACAAGAGCGCCGACACGTCCGGATCGAGCGACGGACCGCCTGCCGGGGCCGCTCCGGAGGCGTTGGCGCCGGGCGCCGCATCGGTCGGCGTCCCCGGCACGGCCGGCCGACCATCCTGGCCGCTGGTGTGCAGCTGGGGCAGAAGTCCGATGCGCCCCGCATTGGCGGCGAGGTTGCCCGTGAGGCGGCCGGGCGAGGGCAGAGCCTCGGCGAGCGTCGTGCGCGCCCATGCAATGGACTCCGCCATCGGCTGGTGCCATGCCACGCCGTAGAGCCAGAGCATGGCCGCGAGCCCGCACACGCCCGTGACCGTGTTGAGCACGCCGGCCGGGCCGTGCGTGACCAGCACGTCCTGCGCAAAATCCCAGTCGGTCTCCTGGTTCTGCGCAACCTTCTCGTAGGCGACCGCGATCAACACCGGCGCGAGCAGCGGAAAGCCCGCGCCGATCCCCTCCCACCACACGCGGAATGCGCGGCGCAGCCCGCGGTCGAGCTGCGCCCGCGTATCGCGGCGCGCGTACGCGTCGGAGATCGAGAACTGCAGATAGACACCGAACAGCCACTTGCCCGGCGTGGTGCCCAGCGACGCGATCAGCAGCGCCTCGATCGGGATGTACGAGGCGGTGATCACCATGGGCGCGAACACCGGATGGCCGAGCCAGTAGGCGATCTCGAGCGGAATCAAGCCGGACGCGCGCACCTCCGAGAGCAGCAGCGCCAGCACCAGGCCCCAGATCGCGTAGTCGAACAGCCGCGCCGCGAGGCGGTGCCACGGGCGCGCCTCGCTCGTGCGTCCCGACTTCGCGCGCTCGAGCTCGGCCATGCGCAGCTGGAAGATCCACGACGCGTCTTCCTGGGGCTGGTTGGTGCCGAGGAACACGCTCTTCTCGCGCCGCCAGTTGAGGATGGCCAGATCGGTCTGCGGCATGAGCGCGGGAGTGGTGACGACCGCGCGGCGATGCAGGAACGCGAAGCCGTGCACGACCCCATACACCGCGGTGAGCACGACCAGCGTGAGCGTGAGCCACACGAGCACCTGCTTGGCGACCAGCACCGCATCGGCCGGCGTGACGAACACGATCGCGGCGGCGATGAAGGCGCCGAACAGCGCGCACAGGCCCACCGTGACGATCGGCGAGCGGCTGAACGACGCAACGCGCTCGGTGAGGCCCGGGTGGTGAAAGGGGACCGCCGTGGGCGTGGGCTCGGGCAGGCCGGTGTCGAGCTCGTCGTCGATGAGCCGTTCGGCGACCGGCGGGGCGCTGGCCGCGCCGACGTCGGTCTGCTCGCCAGCCTCGGCCACGGCGTTGGTGACGACGTGGGCGATCTGCTGCTCGGTGTCGCCGCTTGAGACCGACAGCTCCTGGTCGTACCGCAGGCGCCGCGACGTGTCGCTCAGTATGCGGCTGGCATGATTGATGAAGCGCAGCGCCTCTTCGACATTGCCCTGCCCGTCGCGCGTCTTGGCGTAATACTTCCGGATCACGCGCCGCAGCGCGGCGCGGACCTCCTCATCGGAGGACGTCGGAAGTATCCCGAGGGCTTCGTACAGCGTGGCCTTCATCGCGCCTGACGGTCGTCCGGATCGTTATGCCGTTGGAATCTTCGTTGAAAACAACGGGGCTGACAAGGTCGAGCAGCAAGAAGCGGGCCATTCGGTCAACCCGCGGCCAGGTCGACGCGTGCGGGGCACCAATGCAAAACGGCCCCGCGGGGCCGCTTTCGAACCGCCGCAGCCCGGCAGGGCCGCGACTCCACCAACGTCATTCGGTGGCGGCCTTCGGCCGGTCCCGGACCGCGAGCTTCTCGCGGATGCGCGCCGATTTCCCGGAGCGGCCGCGCAGGTAGTAGAGCTTGGCACGGCGCACATCGCCGCGGCGCTTGACTTCGATCGATGCGATCATCGGCGAGTAGGTCTGGAACGTGCGCTCCACGCCCTCGCCGCTTGAGATCTTGCGCACCGTGAAGCCGGAGTTGAGGCCGCGGTTGCGCTTGCGGATCACGACGCCCTCATAGGCCTGGACGCGCTTGCGCTCGCCCTCGACGACGTTCACGTTGACGATGACGGTGTCGCCGGGCGCGAAGTCGGGGATCGTCTTGTTGAGGCGCGCGATCTCCTCGCGCTCGAGCATTTCGATGACGTTCATAACAATGGTTCCTTGTCGAGGTCCAGCGGTCGGGCGCGGCCACATTGCGATGGCCCTGCGCGACATGGACGATCCGTTATATGCGCGCCGTGCAATGGCGCGCGTTTCCGGCCTTGCCCCGCACGGGGGGTTGCTGCCCGCCCGCGCTAATTGGCGCAGCCGGTCCGTCGAATCGTTGCGCGGCCGATCTCTTGATCCGGCCGCCGCCTGCTGTGCATCGTACCTGTCGCTCGCCCACCCCCGCGCGGTCGGGATTATCTACTGCCGGTCGATTCAGCTCGCCACCGGCGCCGCCGGCGCAATGCCGCCCTCCGCTTGCGTCGCGTCCGGCGGCCGCCCGGCCGTGCCGCGCCCGACCGTCGCAGCGGCCTCGCGCCGGTAGGTCGCGAGCAGCCGCGCATCCTCCGCCGACAGCGGCCGGCCCGCGAGCAGGTCGGGCCGGCGCTCGGCCGTGCGCCCCAGCGCCTGCTGCCGGCGCCAGCTTGCGATGGCGGCGTGATTGCCCGACAGCAGCACCGGCGGAACCGTGGCGCCTGCGTAATGCTCGGGCCGCGTGTAGTGCGGACAATCGAGCAGTCCGGCCGCGAACGACTCCTGCACCGCCGATTCGACGTCGTTGAGCGCCCCCGGCAGGTGGCGCACCAGCGCGTCGATCAACATCAGCGCCGGCAACTCCCCGCCAGACACTACGAAATCGCCGACCGAGATCTCCAGGTCGAGCGCCGCAACGAGCCGCTCGTCCACTCCCTCGTAGCGCCCGGCCAGCACCACGTAGCCGGTACCCGGCGCGGTCGCGAGCGCCATCACGCGGTCGTGGGTGAGTGGCTTCCCGGCCGGCGACACATGGATCGTGCGCGTGGCCGTGCATCCATCCGCCGCCTGCGCCGCGCACGCCGCCGCGAGCGTTGCCGCGAGCGGCGGCGCCATCAGCACCATCCCGGGCCCGCCGCCGTAGGGACGGTCGTCGACGGTGCGGTGGTTGCCGCTCGCGTAGTCGCGCGGGCTCCACACGCGCAGCTGCCACAGGCCCCGCGCGCGCGCGCGGCCGGTGATGCCGAAGCGCGCCGCGTGCTCGACCATCTCCGGGAACAGCGTGATCACGTCGACGCGCACGCAGTCCTCGCGCTCAGTAGTCCGCGGGCCAGTCAACCGCGATGCGCCGCTGGTCCCGATCCACGTCCAGGACGTATTGCGGCACCCATGGAATCAGCCGTTCGGCCGCATCCTGGTCGCCCACCTGCAGGATCGCGTGCGCGCCATTGTCCATGACCGCCACCACCTTGCCCAACACCGCGGCCGCGCGGTTGACCACGGTGTATCCGGCGAGGTCCGACCAGTACAGCTCATCCTGCGCAAGCGCCGGCAGGGCGCTGCGCGCGATGCCGATGGACGTGCCGCGCAACGCGGCGGCGGCTTCGCGGGTTGCGACCCCCCGCAGCGTGGCGACCAGCGCACCTCCGTGCGGACGGGCGGACTCGACCGGACACTCGCGCCAGCCGCCGCCATCGCGCGGACGCAGCCACCACACCGGGTGGTCGACCAAAGCCAGCGGGTCCTCCGAAAGCGGCTGGACGTGCACCATGCCATGCACGCCGTATGCGGCGGCGATACGTCCCATCACGACGATCGCGTCAGCCTCGCTCGCGCCGTCGACCACGATGAATGGCTCGGCCGGTGCTCGGCCGAGGCGCCCCAAACGACCTCAGGCGGCCGCGGCGGACGCGGCCGCGGCGGGCTCGGCCGACGCCGCAACGAGCACCGCAGCCGGCATGCCGGCGCGCTTGACGAGCATCGCGACCGTGTCGGACAGCTGCGCGCCGCGGGCCTTCCAGAACGAGACGCGCTCCTGCGAGATGCGCAGGCCTTCCTCGTGCGCGGCGGCGACCGGGTTGTAGAAGCCGACGCGCTCGATGAAGCGGCCGTCGCGCCGGTCGCGCGAATCGGCGACGACGACATTGTAGAAGGGGCGCTTTTTCGCGCCGCCGCGTGCAAGGCGGATGACGACCATGCTGGAATCCTGTTGTCTTCGGGCTTGCCCGAAAAAAGACGTTGATATTACTATGGAAAGCGGCGCCTTGACAAGGCACGTATGGGCCGTCCGGCACGGGGCCCCGCCGCGGCGGGCGGGGGCCGTGCGAACGCGCCGGGCCCCCGCCGGCGCCCGGCAAGCAGCGCCCGGCCGTTTACCTCATGACCGACACCACCCTGCCTAAAGCCCGCCTGGAGGCGCTCACCGATGGCATCTTCGCCGCGGCGATGACGCTCCTGGTGCTCGAGCTGAAGATCCCGGAGCCCGTGCCCGGGCACAGCCTGTTCGACAGTCTGCGCCGGCGCTCGATGTTCGCGATGGGCGTGGTGGTGCCGGGCATCGTGACGGCGCTCGCTGAGATCGCGGTGGGCGTGTCCGCCGGGCTCGCCCCGTGGCTCTACCTGCTGCTGATCGGCGCCGGGATCGTGCGCCCGCCGATCCGCCACGCGCGCCTCCCCCGCTAGCGCATCCCGGGCAGCAGCCCGCGCATTCCCCGCAGCATCTTCTGCACGCCGCCCTTCGCGACCATTTTCATCATCTTCTGCGTCTGCTCGAACTGGTTCAGGAGCTGGTTGACCTCCTGCACCGACACCCCGGCCCCCGCTGCGATGCGCCGCTTGCGCGACGCCTTGAGCAGCTCCGGCTTGGCGCGCTCCTGGGGCGTCATTGAATCGATGATGCCCTCGACGCGGGCGATGCGCCGCTCGTCCACCTTCGTGTTCTGCGCCGCGCGCGCGAGCTCGGCGGGCAGCTTGTCCAGCATGCCGGCGATGCCGCCCATCTTGCGCATCTGGGCGATCTGCGCCTTGAAGTCGGTGAGATCGAAGCCCTTGCCGCTCTTGACCTTCTTGGCGAGCTTCTGTGCCTGCGCGACGTCGACGGTGCGATGCGCCTCCTCGATCAGCGAGAGGACGTCGCCCATGCCGAGGATGCGCGACGCCATCCGCTCCGGGTGGAACACCTCGAGGCCGTCGAGCTTCTCGCTCACGCCCACGAACTTGATCGGCGCGCCGGTGACGTGGCGCACCGACAGCGCCGCGCCGCCCCGCGCGTCGCCGTCGAGCTTCGTCAGCACCACGCCCGTGAGGGGCAGCGTCTCGCGGAACGCGCGCGCCGTGTTCACGGCGTCCTGGCCCTGCATCGCGTCGACGACGAACAGCGTCTCGATCGGCCGCACCGCCGCGTGCACCTCCGCGATCTCGCGCATCATCTCCTGGTCGATCGCGAGGCGGCCCGCCGTGTCGACGATGAGCACGTCATGGTAGTGACGGCGCGCATGATCGAGCGCGTTGCGCGCGATGTCGACGGGCTTCTGGTCGGGCGTCGACGGCAGGAAATCGACCCCGACCTGCGCGGCGAGCGTGCGCAGCTGCTCGATCGCGGCGGGCCGGTAGACGTCGGCGGACACGAGCAGCACCTTGCGCTTCTCGCCCGCGAGCAGGCGCGCGAGCTTCGCCGCAGTGGTGGTCTTGCCCGCGCCCTGCAGGCCGGCCATCAGCAGGACGGCCGGCGGCTGCGTCGCGAAGTCGAGCGGCACCGCGGCGCCACCCATGAGCGAGGTGAGCTCGCGCTGCACGACACCGATCAGCGCCTGGCCGGGCGTGAGCGAACCGACCACCTCCTGCCCGACCGCCTTGTCGCGCAACGCTGCGACGAACTCACGCACGACCGGCAGCGCGACGTCGGCCTCGAGCAGCGCGAGCCGCACCTCGCGCAGCGCGTCCTGGATGTTCTCGTCGGTGAGACGGGCCTCGCCGCGCAGCGTCTTGACGACGCGGGACAGGCGTTCGGTCAGGTTTTCGAGCATGGGGACATCCGAAGCGGGGCGGCGAAGTTGCCCCGCGCGCCCTGCGGTACACTGGAATTTCTGAAGGGCGCCGCGCAACTGCACGACGCCGGGAGCCGCTTGGATATTCTACTGCACGTGGCCGTCGCGGCGCTCTACGCCGCCGCGGCGTGGTTGTGCCGTCCCGCCGCGGGCGACGCGCAGGCGCGACCGGCGGGACTGCGAAGCATGGCCATCGGCGTCGCGCTCGCGGTGCACGCGATCGTCATCGCCAGGGCTATCGTGTCCGGCGACGCGCTCGACCTGTCCTTCGTCAACGCCCTGTCACTCGTGGCCGGCCTCGCGGTGCTGGTGGCGTGGGTGTCGGGCGCGCTTGCGATCCTCCCGGGGGTCGCCATGATGATCCTCCCCGTGGCGGCGCTGTGCAGCCTCCTGCCTGCGCTGTCGCGCTCGACCCATCGCGTGTCGTACGCCGACGCGCCTTGGGCCGCCGCGCACATCAGCGTGGCGCTGGTCGCCTATGCGCTGTTCGTGGTCGCGGCGCTGCAGGCGATCGTGCTGACCGGCATCGAGAAGCGCCTGCACCGGGGCGTGCCGGTCGCGACAACGCAGGCGACGCCGCCGCTGCTCACGCTCGAGAACTACCTGTTCCGCCTGATCGGCGCCGGCTTCGTGCTGCTCACCGTCACCCTCGTGAGCGGCATCGTGTTTTCCGAGACCCTGTTCGGCAAGCCGGTGACCATGACGCACAAGAACGTGCTGTCGGTGGCGGGCTGGTGCGTCTTCGCGATCCTGTTGTGGGGACGATGGCGCTACGGCTGGCGCGGCCGCACCGCGCTCAAGTGGATCCTCGGCGGCACGCTGCTGCTGGTGCTGGGCTACCTGGGCAGCAAGTTCGTGCTCGAGGTGCTGCTCCACCGCGGCTAGCCACTCAATGGACGAGATCGCGCTGTCGAGCCTGGCCATCGCGCTGGCCATCCTCCTGCTCGTGTCCGCGTTCTTCTCGCTGGCCGAGACCGCCATGATGGCGACCAACCGCTATCGGCTGAAGCACGCGGCGCAGCGCGGCTCGCGCAGCGCGCGCCTCGCCATGGCGCTTCTCGCGCGCACCGACCAGCTCCTCGGCGTGATCCTGCTCGGCAACGCGCTCATCAACGCGGCGGCCGCCACGCTCACGAGTGTCATCACGCTGCGGCTCTTCGGCCAGCGCGAGTACGTGCTGGTCCTCGGCACACTGGCGGTCACGTTCCTGATCCTGGTCTTCTCCGAGATCACTCCCAAGGTGGTCGGCGCGGCCTACGCGGACCGGCTCGCGCCCCTGGTGGGCTACATCCTGACGCCCATGCTGCGCGTGCTTCGGCCGATCGTGTGGTTCGTGAACCTGTTCGTGCAGGCGCTGCTCAAGCTCTTCCGCTTCAAGCCGGCGCCGGCGGCCGCGGCGACGCTGACGCAGGAGGAATTGCGCTCGCTCGTGCTGGAGGGCAGCCAGTATTTCCGCGGCAAGCACAAGACGATGCTTGCCAACCTCATGGATCTCGAGGCCATCAGCGTGGACGACGTGATGACCCCGCGCAGCCAGATCCATGCCATCGACATCACGGAGAAGACGGCCCTCCTGCGCCAGCAGCTCGCGACCTCATATCACTCGCGCCTGCCGGTGTACGAAGGGCGCCTCGACGACATCATCGGCGTACTGCCCGTCAAGGCCGTGGTGGGCGCCTGCATCTTCGGCGAGATCGACGACGCGCGGTTGCGCGAGATCATGCGGCCCGCCTACTTCGTGCCCGCCGGCACGCCGCTGCTCACGCAGCTCCAGCAGTTCCAGGCCGACCGGCAGCGGATGGGCATGGTGGTCGACGAATACGGCGAGCTGCAGGGACTGGTCACCATCGAGGACATCGTCGAGGAGATCATCGGCGAGTTCACCACGCAGGCGCCCGGCGGCAACGACACCTTCCGGCGCGAGGCCGACGGCACGGTGGTGGTGGACGGCATGGCGCTCCTGCGCACGCTGAACCGGCGCCTCGGCACCCAGTTCTCGCTGGACGGGCCAAAAACGCTCAACGGCCTCATCGTGGAGCATCTGGGCGACATTCCCGATGCAGGCCTGAGCTTCCGCATCGGGGAGCAGGGCATCGAGATCCTCCAGACGCAGGACCGCGCCGTGAGGGTTGTGCGCCTGCTGGCGCCCGTTGGCCGGCCGGCGCCCGCTTTACAAACCAGACCCGAGCGGGCATCATCCTCGAGCTAATTTTCATGCAAATGGCATAACGCCCGGGCCGGCAAGGGAAAACGTCCGTCCGCCCCGCTAGGGAAATGAGCCGGCCAAGCGCCTTGCGGCACGGGGCTTGCTTCCGGCATGGCTTCCACTCTCCGCCCAACGCCCAGCCCCTTCCGCATGGCCACGCACGCCGCCGCCACCCGAAACATCAGCGGGCTCGCCCGCGCCCTGGCCCAGCACGGCGTGATGTCCGAGTACGAAGCCGAGGCCATGCAGACGCAGGCCCAGTCCGCCGGCGTCGCCTTCGTCGAGCAGGTGCTCTCCGGCAAGCGGATGACCGCCCCACAGCTCGCCGTGTTCGCCGCCCGGGCCTTCGGCGTGCCGCTGTTCGATCTCAACGCCTTCGACTTCGACAGCCTGAACAAGGAGTACGTCGACCTTAAGATGGCCCAAACGCGGCGCGTTCTGCCGCTGCACCGTCGCGGCAACCGGCTCTACGTCGCGACGTCCGACCCGGCCAATCTCCAGGCGCTCGAGGAGGTCCGGTTCAAGACCAACCTGGTGGTCGAGCCGGTGGTCGTCGAGGACGACAAGCTCGCGCAGGCGATCGTCAAGCTGGTGGAGGCGAGCGGCGCCAACCTGAAGGAGATGGCCGCACTCGACGACATCGAGATCGGCATGGAGGAAGGCGGCGGCCCTGGCAGCGCCTCCATCGAGGACGACAGCGAGGTCGAGGACGCCCCGGTCGTCAAGTACATCCAGAAGATCCTGCTCGACGCCATCTCGGCCGGCGCGTCGGACATCCACTTCGAGCCGTACGAGCGGTTCTTCCGCATCCGCTACCGGGTCGACGGAATCCTCATGGAGATCGCGCAGCCGCCGCTCGCCATCAAGGACAAGGTGGCGTCGCGGATCAAGGTCATCTCGAAGCTTGACATTGCCGAGAAGCGCGTGCCGCAGGACGGGCGCATGAAGCTCATCCTGGCCAAGAACAAGGCGATCGACTTTCGCGTCTCGTCGCTGCCTACCCTCTTCGGCGAGAAGATCGTCATGCGGATCCTCGACGCCTCGGGCATCAAGCTCGGCATCGAGGCGCTCGGCTACGAGGCCGACCAGCAGAAGTCGCTGCTGCACGCCATCGGCCGGCCGTACGGGATGATTCTCGTCACGGGCCCCACCGGCAGCGGCAAGACGGTGTCGCTCTACACCTGCCTCAACATCCTCAACCAGCCGGGCATCAACATCTCGACGGCCGAGGATCCGGTGGAAATCCAGCTCGCCGGAATCAACCAGGTCAACGTAAACGACAAGGCCGGCCTGACGTTCGCGGTGGGGCTCAAGTCCTTCCTGCGCCAGGATCCGGACATCATCATGGTCGGCGAGATCCGCGACCTCGAGACCGCCGACATCTCGATCAAGGCCGCGCAGACAGGTCACCTCGTGCTGTCCACGCTGCACACCAACGACGCGCCGACCACGCTCACGCGCTTGCTGAACATGGGGGTCGCGCCGTTCAACGTCGCATCGTCGGTCATCATGATCACGGCGCAGCGGCTCGGCCGCAAGCTGTGCCTGCACTGCAAGAAGCCCGAGGACATTCCGCCCGAGGCGCTGCTGCGCGCCGGCTTCCACGAGTCAGACCTCGACGACAGCTGGCAGGCCTTCGGCCCGGTCGGCTGCGACCACTGCAAGGGCACGGGCTACAAGGGCCGGATCGGCGTTTACGAAGTGATGCCCATCAGCGACGACATGCGCCAGGTGATCATGCGCGAGGGCAACGCGCTCGATATCGCCGCGCAGGGCAAGAAGGAAGGCATCCGCAACCTCCGCGAGTCGGGGCTCCTGAAGGTAAAGTCCGGGATGACCTCGCTCGAAGAGATCGAAGCGATCACCAACGAATGACCGCGCAGCCGTAGGCGCAGAGGACCGTCATGGCCACCACGACCGCCACCGCCGCCAATCGCGGCATTCGCGTCAAGGAATACACCTTCATCTGGGAAGGCATCGACCGGAACAACCGGCAGGTGCGCGGGGAGACGAAGGGCGCCTCCGAAACGGTCGTCACCACCAACCTGCGGCGGCAGGGCATCCGCCTCACCAAGCTGCGCCGGCAGACATTCCGCGGTGGCCGCAAGGTGAACGAGAAGGACATCACGTTCTTCACCCGGCAGTTCGCCACCATGTTGAAGGCCGGCGTGCCGCTGCTCCAGGCCTTCGAGATCGTCGCGCGCGGGCACAACAACGCGCGCTTCTCGCGCCTGATGATGGACCTCAAGAACAAGGTGGAGACGGGCTCGAGCCTGTCGCAGGCGTTCCGCGAGTATCCCGCCCACTTCGACGAGCTGTACTGCAACCTGGTGGCCGCCGGCGAGGCGTCCGGCACCCTGGACGCCATCCTCGACCGGCTCGCCACCTACAAGGAAAAGATCCTCGCGATCAAGGGGAAGATCAAGTCGGCGCTGTTCTACCCGATCTCGGTGGTGACCGTCGCCATCGTGGTCACGTTCATCATCATGATCTTCGTCATCCCGGCCTTCAAGTCCGTGTTCGCCAACTTCGGCGCCAGCCTGCCGCTGCCCACGCTGATCGTCATCGCGCTGTCCGACTGGTTCGTGGCGTGGTGGTGGGCGATCATGATCATCGCCATCGGCAGCTTCATCGGCTTCGGCGTGATGTACCGGCGCTCCTCGACGTTGCGCTACACCATGCAGCGGCTGATGCTGAAGTTCCCGGTGATCGGCGCGATCCTCGAGAAGGCCGTCATCGCGCGCTGGACCCGCACGCTGCAGACCATGTTCGCGGCCGGCGTGCCGCTTGTGGAGGGGCTCGATGCCGTGGGCGGCGCCGCCGGCAACGCGGTGTATGCGCAGGCCACCAAGCGCATCCAGACCGAGGTTGCCACCGGCACGAGCCTCACCAACGCGATGACCAACACGCGTCTCTTCCCGTCGATGGTCATCCAGATGACGCAGATCGGCGAGGAATCGGGCTCGCTCGACAACATGCTGGGCAAGATCGCCGATTTCTACGAGCGCGAGGTCGACGACGCAGTCGCCGCGCTGTCCAGCCTGCTCGAGCCGATCATCATCGTGTTCCTGGGCGTGGTCATCGGCGGCCTGGTGGTCGCCATGTACCTGCCGATCTTCAAGCTCGGGGCGGTGATCTGACCCTCGCGCGTCTTCGCCGGCCGCGCGATCGCGGCCGGTGGCGCGCGCCAGGCGCCCGCTCCGTTCGCGCCGCGTGAGCGCCCTGCCACCCGCGGTGACGCTTGCGCTGGCGGTGGTCGTGGGCCTGTGCGTCGGCAGCTTCCTCAACGTCGTGATCCACCGGCTGCCGCGCATGCTGGAGCGCGGCTGGCGCGAGCAATGCGCCGAGCTGGCCGGCCCTGGCGCCCCACCATCCCCACCTGCCCCTGCCTACAACCTGGTCGTGCCGCGCTCCGCATGCCCATCCTGCGGCCATCGGATCGGTGCGCTCGAGAACATTCCCGTCGTCTCGTGGCTCCTGCTGCGCGGCCGGTGCTCCGCCTGCGGGACGCGCATCTCCGCGCGCTACCCGGCCGTCGAGGTGGCGGGCGGGCTGCTGGCGGCCGCCGCGGTGATGAAATTCGGCGCCAACGCGACCGGCCTGGCGGCATGCCTGCTGCTGTGGACATTGCTGGCCCTCACCTTCATCGACTTCGACACGCAACTGCTGCCCGACGACCTGACGCTCCCCCTCCTCTGGGGCGGCCTGCTCGCGCAACTCATCGTGCCGCTGTTCGCTGCGACATCGCCGACGTTCGTTGTCCCGCTTCCGAGCGCAGTCGTCGGCGCCGTGGCGGGCTACCTCGCGCTATGGTCCATCTACTGGGTCTTCAAGCTGGTGCGCGGCAAGGAGGGTATGGGCTACGGCGACTTCAAGCTGCTGGCCGCGCTCGGCGCGTGGCTCGGCTGGCAGATGCTGGTGCCCATCGTCCTGTTGTCGTCGGTGGTCGGCGCCGCGATCGGCCTCACGCTCATCGTGCTGAAGGGTCGCGACCACGACGTGCCGATGGCGTTCGGGCCCTACCTCGCCATCGCCGGCGGGGTCGCGTTGTTCTTCGGCCCCGAGCTGCTGGCGCTCCAGCGCTCGTTCCTGCGGTAGTGCTGGTCGTCGGCCTCACCGGCGGCATCGGCAGCGGCAAGTCGGCGGTCGCCCAACATTTCGCCGGCCGCGGCGTCGAGATCGAGGACGCCGACGCGATCGCCCATGCGATCAGCGCGCCCGGCGAGCCGGGACAGCTCGCGATCGCCGCGGCGTTCGGCGCGCGCGCCCTGCGCGAGGACGGAACGCTCGATCGCGACTGGCTGCGGCAGCGCGCATTCGCCGACGAGACGTTCCGCAACGCGCTCGAGGCCCTCCTGCACCCGTTGATCCGTGCGCGCCTCGACCGCGCCTGCGCGGCCTGGCGCGGGCCCTACGGCATCCTCGTCGTCCCTCTGCTCCTCGAGCGCGGCGGCGCCCGCGGACGCGTCGGCCGGGTGCTGGTCGTCGACTGCCCGGAGGAGGAGCAGGTGCGCCGCGTGATGGCGCGCAGCGCCCTCGACCCGGCCACCGTGCGCCGGATCATGGCCGCCCAGCTCACGCGCACGGAGCGCCTCGCGCAGGCGGACGACGTGATCGACAACGGCGGCAGCGAAGCTGCGCTCCTCCCCCAGGTGGAACGTCTCGATCGCAGGTATCGCGAGCTGGCCGGCGACGCCAGACGCAATTGGGACGAGGCCGGGGACGGTTTTTTGGCAGAATGAAGGCCCCGCGCCCCTCGCCCCCCCGGTGATCCGCTACGAGCATCCCCTGAACGAACGCATCCGCACGCTGATGCGTCTCGAGGACCTGTTCACGCGCGTTCGCTACTTCGCGGCGCAGGAGGCGCCCGCGGAGCATCACGCCGCGCTCCTCTCGCTGTTCGAGATCACGGACGTCGCAAGCCGTGCCGATCTGAAGACCGATCTACTGCAGGAGCTCGAGCGCCAGAAGCAGCTTCTCGGTCCCCTGCGCAGCAACCCGCAGATCGAGCAGCGCGCGCTCGAGGCCCTGCTGGCCGACATTGACGCTGCCAACGCGCGCCTGTTCGGGACCACCGGCAAGGTCGGCCAGCATCTGCGCGAGAACGAATGGCTGATGGCGATCAAGCAGCGCACCGCCATCCCCGGCGGCGTCTCGGAATTCGATCTTCCGGCCTATCACTATTGGCTGAACCAGCCGCCGGATTCGCGCCGGCGCGATCTCGCCAACTGGATCGAACCGTTCGAGCCCGTCCACGCGGGGCTCACGCTCGTCCTTCGGCTGCTGCGCGAGAACGCGCGCCTCAGCCGCCACACCGCGTATCGCGGCGTGTTCCAGCTCATGCTCACGACCACCAAGGTCGCGCAGCTCCTGCGCCTGACGATCGCCCGCGACCTGCCGTGCGTTCCCGAGATCAGCGCCAACAAGTACGCTCTCAACATCCGCTTCATCGGCGTGTCGGGCATGGATCGCGGCGCGGTGTTCGACGGGGACGTGGACTTCGAGCTGGTGTTCTGCAACCTTTGACCGCGCCTCAAGCGAAGCGCCTGTGCAGGAGCCTCCCCCCGACGTCATTTGCCGCAAGTCCGACACTCGGATGGGACAGCCACGGACAGCGAGCGGACCGCGCAGCTGCGATTCTTCGGTGGAGGATCACGGAGATCGCAATGTTCGATCGCCTGCAACCCCTCGCTGCGCCAGCCCGGATGTCGGTCCGGCCGGCCCCCGCCACGATTGCTCAGCAGGCCTGCCGGCTGGAATCCGCGTTGCGAACCACGCTCCGGGCGCTGGCCCTGAGTGCGACGCGCCCGGAGGACCGGCACCGCTTCGCGGAGACCGTGGGTCGCGCGCGCGCTCTCTCCAGCCTGCTCGCCGAAGCCGTGGACGGCATCGAGGACGAGCACGCGGCCGCGGTGGCGTTGCGCACGGCCACGCTGCTCGGCGCGGAGATGACCGCCCTCGAACGTGCGGCGGTGGCTCGCTTGGTACGAGCGCCCGTTACCCACTAAGGCTCGGCGGGATCGACGGTTTGCGCCGATTCGGTTGTTGCTGGACGGCCGACACGCTGGATGGCGCCCGCCCGGGTTCCCGTCACGGTCGATGAGCTCTTCTCCACGCACGGTGCATTGCCCACAGTGTGGTGCGCCCGTTGAATGGTCCGCCGCGTCTGCCTGGCGGCCGTTCTGCTCCGCGCGATGTCGAACGCTCGACTTGGGCGCGTGGGCCAGCGAACGTTACCGCGTACCGGTCGACGATGCGGTGCAGGACGAGGAGCTGCCTCAGTCGAAGCCGCTGGAAGGCTCTTAAGCGATTTGCGTCGCGTCAGCGTCGCTGGCGCGCCCACCTCAGACGACGGTCGTCCCAGGCTGGAGACGTCATGCGTGCCTCGACGCGGCGACTAGCCTTCAGGCCACGCCGCTCGCCGCATGGCGATGCCGTGGGCGCCGGCCGTCATGGCGGCGCCCAGATCTTCGCGGCAGAGCCCGCCCAGCGCGTACACCGGCAGTCGCGTCCCTTCGATCAACCGTGCCAGCCGGTCCCACCCCAGCGGCACCGCATCCGGATGACTCGCCGTCGCGCGCACCGGGCCCATCACGACGAAGTCCAGTCCGAGCTCGGCGGCACGCTCGAGCTCCGCGCGGTCGTGACACGAAGCAGCCACCCGCAGACCGGCGGGTCGCTCGCGCGCCGACCGTAACGTGGCGGAGGGCCAGTGCACCCCGTCGAAGCCGAGCATTCGCGCCTCGTCCGCCGCACCGTTGAGGAACAGGCTCGCCGCGTACGGTGCGGCCAGGCTCCGCAGGGACGCGGCGAATGCGTCGCGGCGCCCGCGCGGCCACGTCTTCTCGCGCACCTCGATCATGCGCAAGCCGCGGGCGAGCGCGACCGCGGCGCGGGCGAGCAAGGGCGCCTCGCCAAGGTCGGACGCGCACGTGATCCCGTAAATCGGCGGTAGCGTGAGCGCCGACAGCACGCCGGTATTCGCCGGCAGGAGCGGAGCGACGGTGTAGCGTCCGGGCGTTTGCCATGCGAACGCCTGGCCGTCGTTGCCGTGCGGTTCTCCGTCGAACGCGAGGACGCGGAAAAACTGGATGGCCACATGCGCATGCGGATAGGCGAATGCAGTCGACAGCCACGGCACGGCGTGGCGCACGATGAGCCCCAGCTCTTCGTGCAGCTCCCGCGCGAGGGCTTGTGCGCCCGTTTCCCCCGGCTCGAGCTTGCCGCCCGGGAATTCCCAGAAGCCTGCGTAGGGCTTGCCCGGTGGACGCTGCGCGAGCAGCACCTCGCCATCGGCCCGCTGAATCACCGCTGCGGCCACCCGCACCCGCGGCGTTGCCGGGCCGCTCACGCGTGCGGGTCCGCGTCGACGGTAGGCGTTGCGCGTGAGAAAACGCGCGTCGAGCCGATGCTCACGCCTTGCGCTTCAGCGCCAGCGACCCCGCGTAATGCCGCGCGAACTGCCAGGCGACGCGACCGCTGCGCGAGCCCCGGCCGAGCGCGAACTGCAGCGCCTCGCGTGTGCGAAGTTCGCCATCGCGGCCGGCCGCGGGCTTCACGCCAAAATGAAGGAGCCACCCGTGCACCGCAGCAAGGTAGTCGTCCTGCGCGAACGGGTAGAACGAGACCCACAGCCCGAAGCGCTCGGATAGCGAGATCTTCTCCTCGACCGACTCGCCGGGGTGCACCTCCTCGCCGACGTGCTGCGTCTCGAGGTTCTCGGCGAAGTATTCCGGCAGGAGGTGGCGCCGGTTCGACGTGGCGTACACCAGCACGTTCGACGCTGCCCCCGCGATCGATCCGTCGAGCATGACCTTGAGCGCCTTGTACCCGGCCTCGCCGGCGTCGAAGGTAAGGTCGTCGCAGAACACCACGAAGCGCTCGGCGCAGCCCTCGATGCGCTCCGCGATGTCGGGCAGGTCGACCAGGTCGGCCTTGTCGACCTCGATCAGGCGCAGGCCACGCGCGGCGTACTTGCGCAACATCGCCTTGACGAGCGACGACTTGCCCGTTCCCCGGGAACCGGTCAGCAGCACGTTGTTGGCCGGCAGGCCGGCGATGAACTGGCGCGTGTTCTGGTCGACGGTCTTCTTCTGCTCGTCGATGGCCACCAGCGCGGCCGCGTCGATCGACTGCGGATGCGCGACGGCCTGCAGGTAGCCCCGGCCGCCGCGCTTGCGCCAGCGCGCCGCCGTCACTTCGCGCCAGTCGAGGTCGTGGTCGGGCGGGGGCAGCAGCGCCTCGACGCGCGCGAGCAGCGCTTCGGCGCGTGCGACGAGCGCGGGCAGCTCGACGCCCGCCATCACGAGCGGTAGTCGGCGTTGATGGTCACGTAGTCGTGCGACAGATCGCACGTCCACACCGTGGCGCGCGCGGCGCCGCGGTGAAGGTCGACGCGCACGGCAATCTCGTCCTGCTTCATCACGCGCAGGCCGTCCTCCTCGCGATAGCTGGCCGCCCGCCCGCCCCGGTCGACCACCGCGACGTCGTCGAGCCAGAACGACACGCCGGCCGGATCGAGGTCGCCGGGCGCGCCGTTGCCGATCGCGCACACGATGCGGCCGAGGTTCGGATCGGACGCGGAGAAGGCCGTCTTCACGAGGGGCGAATGCGCGATAGCGAACGCCACGCGGCGGCACTCCGCGACGTCGCGTCCGCCTTCCACGCGAATCGCGATGAACTTGGTCGCGCCCTCGCCGTCGCGCACGATCGCCTGCGCGAGGCTCTCGGCCACCGCCTCGATTACGCCGCGCACGAGGACGTAGCGCGGATCGGCGGCGGACTCGATCGGCGCGATGGACGCGCGACCGGTCGCGGCGAGCACGAAGCTGTCGTTGGTGGAGGTGTCGCCGTCGACCGTCGCGCCGTTGAACGACACATCGGCGACTTCGCGCGCCAGCCGCGCGAGCAGGCCCTGCGCGAGCGGCGCATCGGTGGCCGCGAACGCGAGCATCGTCGCCATATCCGGATGAATCATGCCCGCACCCTTGGCCATGCCGGTCACGGTGACGGCCGCTCCGTCCACCTCGATGCGCCGCGAAGCGGCCTTGTGGACCGTGTCGGTGGTCATGATGGCGCGCGCCGCCGCGAGCCATCCATCGGCGCGCGTGGCCGCGCGGGCCGCGGGCAGCGCGTCCTGCAATCGTTGCAGCGGCAGCGGCTCCATGATCACGCCGGTCGAGTACACCAGCACCTCCTCGGGCGCGCAGTCGACGGCCTGCGCGACGCTGACCGTGCTGGCATGCGCATCGGCGGCGCCGGATTCACCGGTGCCCGCGTTGGCATTCCCCGCGTTGATGAGCAGCGCCCGGAAGTCGATGCCGCGCGTGGCCTGCAGCTCGAGGTGGCGGCGTGACACCTGCACCGGCGCCGCAGCGAAGCGGTTCTGCGTGAAGACACCGCCGGCGACCGTGCCGCGCTCGGCGAGGATCAACACGACGTCGTCGCGGTCCCAGGCCTTGATCCGTCCACGCGCGGTCCCGAGCGCGATCCCGGGCACCGGAAGGAGCTCGTCCGCAGTGGCCGCGGCGTAGCGGACGGGCACGGGGCGTCGAGGCGGAGGCGGGGCCTAGCCCAGCCGGCCGTGGCAGTGCTTGTACTTGCGGCCGCTGCCGCACGGGCACGGGTCGTTGCGACCGACCTTCTCGCCGGCACGCACGAACGGCGGCGGGGGCGCGACGGCCACCTCCCCGCTGTCGTCGTCGGCCAGGGCGGGCGCCGGGTTGCCCAGCGCCTCGTCGTAGCCCGCGTGCTGGTACTTGACGTTGACCATCGGCGGCTCCGGCTCCACCGCCTGCACGTCCTCGGGCGTGCGCACCTGGACGGTGAGCACGAACTTCACGACGTCCTGCTTGATGCGGTCGAGCATGTCGGAGAACAGCTCGAACGCTTCGCGCTTGTATTCCTGCTTCGGATTCTTCTGCGCATAGCCGCGCAGGTGGATGCCCTGCCGCAGGTGGTCGAGCGCGGCCAGGTGATCGCGCCAGTGGTGGTCGAGCGTCTGCAGCATCAGGCTCCGCTCGAACGGCCGCAGGATCTCGGCGCCGACCTGCGCTTCCTTCGCCTTCCAGGCGTCCTCGGCGAGCGCGCCGATGCGCTCGCGGACCTGCGCCTCGTCGAGCTCGGGATCGTCCTTGAGCCATTGCGCGACGGGCGCGTCGATCTGGAGCTCCGCGCCCAGCGTGGTCGCGAGCCCCGGCAGATCCCATTGCTCCTCCACGGACTCGGGCGGAATGAAGCGCTTGACCGTGTCGTCGACCTGCCCGCGAATCATGTTGCGCACCGTCTCGGCGACGTCCGTGCTCTCCAGCAGCTCGTTGCGCTGCTGGTAGATCACGCGGCGCTGGTCGTTGGCCACGTCGTCGTATTCGAGCAGCTGCTTGCGGATGTCGAAGTTGCGCGCCTCGACGCGGTTCTGCGCCTTGGCGATCGACCGGTTCACGATCGGGTGCTCGATGGGCTCGCCGTCGGGCATCTTGAGCCGCTGCATGATCGTGCCGAGCCGCTCGCCGCCGAAGATGCGCAGCAGCGGATCCTCGAGCGACAGGTAGAACCGCGACGAGCCGGGGTCACCCTGGCGCCCGGAGCGCCCGCGCAGCTGGTTGTCGATGCGGCGCGACTCGTGCCGCTCGGTGCCGATGATGTGCAGGCCGCCCGCGCCCGTGACGGCATCGTGGCGCCCCTGCCACTCGCCGCGCACCTGGCCGATCGCCGCATCCTTCTCGGCCGGCGCCAGCGTGTCGTCCTCGCGCATCTTGAGGATCCGCGGCTCGATGCTGCCGCCGAGCACGATGTCGGTGCCGCGGCCGGCCATGTTCGTGGCGATCGTGATCGCGCCGGTGCCGCCCGCCTGCGCGACGATCTGCGCCTCGCTCGCGTGCTGCTTGGCGTTAAGAACCTGGTGGGGCAGCTGCTCCTTCTCGAGGTATTTCGACAGGAGCTCCGAGTTCTCGATCGACGTGGTGCCGACGAGCACCGGCTGGCCCCGCGCGTGGCAGTCCTTGATGTCGGACGTGATCGCGTCGACCTTCTCCTGGAAGGTGCGGAACACGAGGTCGTTCTCGTCGCGGCGCACCATCGGCAGGTGCGTCGGGATGACCACGGTCTCGAGGTGATAGATCTGCTGGAACTCGAACGCCTCGGTATCGGCGGTGCCCGTCATGCCGGCGAGCTTGCCGTACATGCGGAAGTAGTTCTGGAAGGTGATGGAGGCGAGCGTCTGGTTCTCGCGCTGGATCGACACCCCTTCCTTCGCCTCGACCGCCTGGTGCAAGCCGTCCGACCAGCGCCGCCCCGGCATGAGCCGGCCGGTGAACTCGTCGACGATGATCACCTCGCCGTTCTGGACCACGTACTGCTGGTCGCGGTGGAACAGCGCGTGGGCGCGCAGCGCGGCGTAGAGGTGATGGACCAGCGTGATGTTGTGGGCGTCATACAGGCTGGAGCCCGGCTGCGTGAGCGCGGCCGCCGCGAGCAGGTTCTCCGCGTGCTCGTGGCCTTCCTCGGACAGGAGCACCTGGTGCGCCTTCTCGTCCACCCAGTAGTCGCCCGCGCCCTTCTCGTCGGGCTGCTTCGCGAGCTTCGGCGCGATCTCGTTCAGCCGGTAGTACATGTCGACGTTGTCGTCGGCCTGGCCCGAGATGATGAGTGGCGTGCGCGCTTCGTCGATGAGGATCGAGTCCACCTCGTCGACGATCGCGTAGGTGAGGCCTCGCTGCACCCGCTCCGACGCGGCGAATACCATGTTGTCGCGCAGATAGTCGAAGCCGAACTCGTTGTTCGTGCCGTAGGTGATGTCGGCGTTGTAGGCGACCTGCTTGTCGGCGTGGCTCATCTGGGACAGGTTGACGCCCACCGTGAGCCCCAGGAACCGGTAGATGCGGCCCATCCAGTCGGCGTCGCGCTGGGCCAGGTAGTCGTTCACGGTCACTACGTGCACGCCCTTGCCGGCGAGTGCATTCAAATAGGCGGGCAGCGTCGCGACGAGCGTCTTGCCCTCGCCGGTGCGCATCTCTGCGATCTTGCCGTTGTGCAGCGCAATGCCGCCGATGAGCTGCACGTCAAAGTGCCGCATGCTGAGCGAGCGCTTGCCGGCTTCGCGCACGACGGCGAACGCCTCCGGCAACACGTCGTCGAGCGAGGCGCCGTCCGCCACCCGCGCCTTGAGCTCGCCGGTGCGCGCCCGGAGCGCCTCGTCCGTCAGCGCGACGGTGGCCGGCTCGAGCGCGTTGATGTCCCGCACCGCCTGCGCGTAGGTCTTGAGCAGGCGCTCGTTGCGGCTGCCGAAAATGCGGGTGAGGATGTTCGAGATCATGGCCGGAAGAAAAACCCGATGTGACTAGCTGGTGCCGATGCGGGGGATTGCAAGGGAGCGGGGACCGATCGACGCGTACCCGCGCCAGCGCGAGCAACCGGCGCGACAACGAGCCGCGCCAAAGCACACCAGGTCGGCCGTCGCGCTCCCGCGAACGAGTGCGCGATGGCGACGGGTCAGCCGGCGCCCTTCAGGAATCGCGCCGGGTTCTGCGGCACGCCGTTCAGGCGCACTTCGAAGTGCAGGTGCGGACCGGTCGAGCGGCCGGTCGAGCCCACCGTGGCGATCTGCTGCCCGGCCACGACGAGGTCGCCTTCCTTGACCAGCAGCTGCGACGAATGCGCGTAACGCGAGACGAGGCCGTTGCCGTGGTCGATCTCGACCATCTTACCGTACTCCGGATGCACCTCCGCGAAGGTCACCTTGCCGCTGGCGGCAGCCAGCACGGGCGTGCCCGGCTCGGCCGGAAAGTCGATGCCTTCGTGGAAGCTGCGCTGCCCCGTGAAGGGGTCGATCCGGTACCCGAAGTTGGACGAGAACCAGCCGTCGAGGATCGGCGGTAGCGAGGGCAGGAAGCGACGGCTCGCGGAGCTCTGCAGAATCAGGGCCTCGAGGACGTTGAGCTGGTCGGTGCGGGCGTCGACCTGACGCGCCAGGTGATCCACCATTTCGGTGAACTCGAGGAGCGTGAGGTTGCGGGGCGGGACCGACGTGGACTCGGCGCCGCCGCGCCCCGGCGCCGCGCCCGGCTGGATCGACGGCAGCTCCTGGGGCTTCAACCCGGCATTCTTGGCGAGTCGGTCGCCCAGGTTGTCCAGTCGCAGGATCTGCGCCTGCAGCTCGCCCAGGCGCACGGCCATGGCGTTCAGGTGCCCTTGCACCCGCTCCTGCACCCGCTGCATCTCGGCGCGCTGGTCGGCCAGGACGATCGCCTGCAGCCAGGGATGCTGGACCGCCGCGGCCCACTGCAGCGTGACGAAATTGAAGGCCAGCGTGAAGGCGATGAACAGCGCGAAGACGCCGCACCCGCCGCCGACCCAATGCCGCCAGTCCAGCGACACCGTGCGGGCCCGCGCGTGGGCGCCCGTAACCAGAATGATGTTCAACGCGACTGCCTCCCTGCCCGTTACCGGCGACCCGGTCACTGGCTTGCCGGAGCCGCGACGCTTCGCCGCGGCTTAGGTGCTCCGCCCCGCGGGCTGTCGCCCGGGAGGTCGGCTAGTATGGCCGTGCGCACCGTTGCAGGCGGCGCGAAGTGATGCCATCCAAGTGTTGCCATCCACGTGTTGCCATCCATCTGTAGCTTCGCGAGGAGCTTCCGCAGTGCCCCGTCCCACCCCGATTGCGACGATCCTCGACCGCGACGTCACGCTTTCGGCCTGGGCCGAGCGCCATCGGCTCGAGCTGCGCCTCACCGCCACCCTGCGCGACCACCTGCCGCGTCCCGTTGCGATGCAGGTGCGGGTGTCGAGCACGGCGGCGGGCTGCCTGGAGCTTGCGGCAAGCGGCGGGGCCATCGCCGCCGCCGTTCGCCAGCGCGCCCCGGAACTGCTCGCCGCCTTGCAGCGCGAGGGTTGGGACTTTACTGAAATAAGAGTCCGGGTGCAAGTTCGCGGCCTTCCCGTGCCGGCGGCAAAACCGGCCGCAAATCATAGGGATGCGGCAGGTGCGGCGGCGCTTTTCGACCTGTCGGGAAGGCTTGCCGACGGCCCGTTGCGGGATGCGCTGGCGCGTTGGTCGCGCCGGACGCGGGGGCGGTGAGGGACCGGCTCGCCCTAGAGGAGCGGGCCGAGCGCCGGAGCGATGATGCGCTCCGCGGCGAACATCAGCAGCACCGCGAGCAGCACGAAAATGGTGAATTTCACGACCGTCCAGACGAAGCGCAGGTAGCGGCGGTCGCGCTTGACCAGGTACATCAGCAGCGACGCGCCGATGGTGGCAAGCGCCAGGAACAGCAGCAGGCGAACGATGACCATGAAGGCGTGTCGGTCGCGCCGCGGGAGTGGCCCGGCCGCGCGTCCCTCGGGTGGGCGCCGTCAGGCGGGCGCCGCGACCCAGTGATGGAAGGCGCTCGGCACGTCGCCGTCCGCGTCGAAGGTCACCAGTTGCCAGGCGTCGGCCCGCTCGAGCAGCGCGCGGGCGAGCTTATTATTGAGCGCGTGCCCGGACTTGTAGGCGGTGTACTGGCCGATCAGCGGATGCCCCAGCAGGTACAGGTCGCCGATGGCGTCCAGCACCTTGTGCTTCACGAACTCGTTGTCGTAGCGCAGGCCCTCTGCGTTGAGCACGCGGGTCTCGTCGAGCACGATCGCGTTGTGCAGGCTGCCACCGAGCGCCAGGCCAGCCGAGCGCAGGGCCTCGACGTCCTGCATGAATCCGAAGGTGCGCGCCCGTGCGACCTCCTTGACGTAGGAGTGCTCGGCGAAGTCGACCACAACGTGGCGATTCTCCGACCCGAACACCGGATGCGGAAAGTCGATCGTGAAGTCGAGGCGAAAGCCCGCGAACGGGTCGAAGCGCGCCCACTTGTCGCCGTCGCGGATCTCGACCGGGCCGACCACGCGCAGGTAGCGCTTCGGCGCGGGCTGCTCCGCCACGCCCGCCGACTGCAGCAGGTAGACGAACGGCCCGGCGCTGCCGTCCATGATCGGCAGCTCGGGGCCGGCGACGTCGACGTGCAGGTTGTCGATGCCGAGCCCGGCCAGCGCCGACATCAGGTGCTCGACCGTGGAGACGCTGGCGCCATCGCGCTTCAGGGTGGACGAGAGGCGGGTGTCGCCGACGTTCGCCGCGCGGGCCGGAATGGTGACCGGCACAGCGAGATCCACGCGGTGGAACACGATGCCCGTGTCCGGCGGCGCCGGCCGCAGCTGCATCTCGACGCGCGCACCGGTGTGAAGCCCGACGCCGGTCGTCCGGATCGGCATCTTCAGCGTGCGTTGCTTGAGCATCGGAGCCTCCGGTGAGCCGCGATTTTAGCACCCCGGCAACCGTCGTCGGTTCCATTGCCGCCGGGGATGAGGCAGGTCGTTCAGTCCGCCTGCTTGCGCAGGAACGCCGGGATGTCGGACGGATCGAAGGCCGACGCCGCGGCCACCGAGGCAGGCTGGCGGCCGCGCCGCACCACCGCCGGCTGGTCGAGCTTGTCGTAGTCGATGGTCTCGGTGACGGTCATGCCCACGCCGTCGGTGCCGGTCCGCTCGACCACCGTCTGGAACACCTGCAGCTTGGGCGGCCGGTTCTGGACCACGACGGGCGCACCGCCCAAGCCCGTGGCGATCATCGTCACGCGCAGCCGGTCCTCCATCTCGTCGTCGATCACGGTGCCCACGATCACCATGGCGTCGTCGGCGGTGAATTCCTTGATGGTGTTCATGACCTCGTGATATTCCTTCATCTTGAGCCCGGCCGATGCCGTGATGTTCACGAGCACCCCGCGCGCGCCGGCCAGGTTCACGTCCTCGAGCAGCGGGCTCTTCACCGCCTGCTGCGCGGCGACCCGGGCGCGATCCACGCCGTCGGCCATGGCCGAGCCCATCATCGCCATGCCGACCTCGCCCATCACCGTGCGGACGTCGGCGAAGTCGACGTTCACCAGGCCCGGGTTGTTGATCACCTCGGCGATGCCCGACACCGCGCCGTGGAGCACGTCGTTGGCGGCGGCATAGGCGTCGATCACCGACACGTCCTCGCCCAGCACCTCCATCAGCTTGTCGTTCGGGATGATGATCAGCGAGTCGACCTTCTTGGTGAGCTCGTCGATGCCGGCCGACGCCACGCGCTGGCGCTTGCCCTCGAAGCGGAACGGGCGCGTGACCACGGCGACCGTGAGGACGCCGAGGCTCTTCGCGATGTCCGCGATCACCGGCGCCGCGCCAGTGCCGGTGCCCCCACCCATGCCGGCGGTGATGAACAGCATGTCGGCGCCCTCGATCAGCCCCGCGATGCGGTCGCGATCCTCCATCGCCGCGTCGCGCCCGATCTCGGGTTTCGCCCCTGCACCAAGCCCGCGCGTGAGCGTCGAGCCGAGCTGGAGCTGGGTGCGCGCGGTCGAGCGCTTGAGCGCCTGCGCGTCGGTGTTGGCGCAGATGAACTCCACGCCCGAGAGGCCGCGAACGATCATGTGCTCGACGGCGTTGCCGCCGCATCCGCCCACGCCGATCACCTTGATGATCGCGCCTTCGGGGTCTGACTGGTCGATGATTTCAAACATGATGATGCTCCTTGCTCCTGTCGTTTGTGCGGAAGTCGGAGGTCGGGCAACGGGTATCGGGCGCGCAGCGCCTGAATCCCGTGACCGCCCCACTGTCGATTTGCCGTCCCATGCAGTTTCCCGTGCCGAGTGCCGTGTTTTCGTTCGCTTCGCCTGTTGTCGTATTCCTGGTGTGATGTGCCGGTGTTGCGTGCCGTTTAACCTGCCTAGAAATTCGCCTTGAACCATTGCCGCATCCGCTCCGCGACCCCGCCGATCCCCGCCACCTGCGCCCGCGCCGCCTGGCCCCTCAGGAACTGGTCGCGGCCTTCCAGCAGGAGCCCCACCGCGGTCGCGTAGCGCGGGCTGCGCACCACGTCGGCAAGGCCGCCCACGTAAGCCGGCACGCCGACGCGCACGGGCAGGTGGAACACTTCCTCGCCGAGCTCGGTCATGCCCTGCAGCAGCGCGGAGCCGCCCGTGAGCACGAGCCCCGACGAGAGAAGCTCTTCGAAGCCGGAGCGGCGCAGCTCCGCCTGCACGAGCGTGTACAGCTCCTCGATGCGCGGCTCGATCACCTCGGCCAGCATCGGGCGCGAGAGCTTGCGCGGCCCGCGCTCGCCCACGCCGGGCACCTCGATGATGTCGTTGGGGTCGGCGAGCTGGCGCAGCGCGCAGCCGTGACGGACCTTGAGCTCCTCGGCCTCCTTGGTCGGGGTGCGGAGCGTCATCGCGATGTCGTTGGTGACCTGGTCGCCGGCGATGGGGATCACCGCGGTGTGGCGGATGGCGCCGCCTGCGAACACCGCGATGTCGGTCGTTCCGCCGCCGATGTCCATCAGGCACACGCCGAGGTCTTTCTCGTCGTCGTTCAGCACGGCCTTGGCCGATGCGAGCGGCTGCAGCATGACATCGCGGACCTCGAGCCCGCAGCGGCGCACGCACTTGGTGATGTTCTCGACGGCCGACACCGCGCCCGTGACGATATGCACCTTCACCTCGAGCCGGACGCCGCTCATCCCCAGCGGCTCGCGCACGTCCTCCTGGCCGTCGATGATGAATTCCTGCGGGAGGATGTGGAGAACCTGCTGGTCGTTCGGGATCGCGATGGCCTTGGCGGTCTCGATCACGCGGTCGATGTCGGCTTGCGTGACCTCCTTCTCCTTGATCGCGACCATGCCGCTCGAGTTGAGCGAGCGGATGTGGCTGCCGGCGATGCCGGTGTAGACCTCGGTGATCCGGCAGTCGGCCATCAGCTCGGCTTCCTCGAGCACGCGCTGGATCGACGCCATCGTCGCCTCAATGTTCACCACCACGCCCTTCTTGAGTCCGCGCGAGGGCTGCGTGCCGAGGCCGATCACGTTGAGCTCGCCGCCCGGCGCGATCTCGGCCACGATCGCGACGATCTTCGAGGTGCCGATGTCGAGGCCCACGACCAGGTTCTTGCTGTCCTTCACCATGGGGTCTTTCGCGCTCCGGTCGGGATGCTCACAGGCGCCTCGCGGCGCGCTCGGCGGCGCCGGGCATGCGCACCGCGAAGCCGTTGCGATAGCGCAGGTCGACGCGCTCCGCCGGCTTGCCGGCCCGCGCGAGGGCATCGATGGTGCGTCCGTACGCCGCGATCAGGTGCGCGAGGCGCGCGTCCGGGTCGTCACGCCCGAGCTCGATGCCGAGCGGACCGGCGCGACCCTCGGTGCGCATCTGCCAGCTACCGCGGGCGGTCAGGGTAAGCGCGGCCACCGAAAGCTCGAGCGGCGCGACCCGCCCGCTCCAGTCGCGCCAGCGCGTCGTCATCGTGGCGGCCGCGCCCGGCGGGCCGGTGAACTGCGGCAGGTCGCCGTTCCAGTCGGCGACGAACACCTCGCCGCGCGAATCGACCAGCGCCGTGTCGTTCCAGCGCGCGAGCGGGTCGTGCTCCTCGATCTCGATCTCGAGCCGGCGCGGCCACTGGCGCCGCAGGCCGGCGGTGCGCACCCACGGCACGTGCGCCAGCGCATCGCGAGCACGGGCGAGGTCGAGCGTGAAGAACGTCCCCGCGAGCTCCGAGCGCACGACGGCCTCGAGATAGGCGCCGTTGGCGCGCTGGAGGGGCGTCGTCACGACCACCTCGCGGAACGCGAACGCCGGCTGCCGCACGAGCCACGCCGCGCCCGCGTAGGCCAGCACGGCGAGCGCCATGACGGCCAGCGTCGCGGCGGCGGCGTTGAGCTGGCGCTCGTCATCCCACATGCGCGCCTCGCAGGATCTGCACGCACAGCGCGGGGAACGAGACGCCGGCTGCGCGGGCGGCCATGGGGACGAGGCTGTGCCCGGTCATACCGGGCGAGGTGTTCACCTCCAGGAACGTGAAGCGCCCGTCGTCTCGCAGAATGAGGTCGAGCCGGCCCCAGCCTTCGCATCCGACCACGTCGAACGCTTCCAGCGCCTGCGCCCGGATGCGCGCCTCGAGGGAGGCGTCGAGGCCGCTCGGGCAGTGGTACTGCGTCGCGTCGGAAAAATACTTGGCTTGATAGTCGTAGTTGCCTTGCGGCGCGACGATGCGGATCAGCGGGAGCGCCACCCCGTCGACGATCGACGCCGTGAGCTCGATGCCGTCGATGAACTCCTCGACCAGCACCAGCGGATCGTGCCGCGCGGCTTCGGCATGCGCGAGCCGAAGCTCGCCGCCGTCGACCGCCGCCACCTTGGTGATGCCGATGGTGGAGCCCTCGCGCGCCGGCTTGACGATGAGGGGCAGGCCGAGCTCTGCCACCACCTGCATCCAGTCGGTGCGCGCGTCGACCACGGCAAAGCGCGGCGTCGGGATCCCGCTCGCGAGCCAGACGAGCTTGGTGCGCCACTTGTCCATCGCGAGCGCCGACGCCATCACACCGCTGCCGGTATAGGGGATCTGCAGCGTCTCGAGCGCGCCCTGCACGGTGCCGTCCTCGCCGAAGCGGCCGTGCAGCGCGATGAACACGCGCGCGAAACCGTCGCGCTTGAGCTCGCCCAAGTCGCGCTCGGCGGGATCGAACGGGTGCGCGTCCACATCCTCCTCGCGCAGCGCCGTCAGCACGGCATTGCCGGACAGGAACGAGATCTCCCGCTCCGCCGAGGAGCCGCCCAGCAGCACCGCGACCTTGCCGAAGTCGCTTGCGCCGCTCATCGGCCCTGCCATCACGCGCGCTCCCCGATGATGCGCACCTCGGGTTCGAGCAGCACGCCCGTGCACGCGCGCACCTGCGCCTGCACGTGGCCGATCAGCGCCTCGATATCGGCGGCGCGCGCCCGACCACCCGGGTTGACGATGAAATTCGCGTGCTTCGCCGACACCTGCGCGCCGCCGTGCGCGTAGCCCTTGAGCCCGCAGGCTTCGACGAGGCGTGCGGCGTGATCGCCCGGCGGATTGCGGAACACGCTGCCCGCGTTGGGCACGCCGAGCGGCTGGCTGTCGATCCGCCGCTGCAGCAGTTCACGAATGCGCTGGCGCGCCGCCTGGGAGTCGCCGTGGGGAAAACGGAACCATGCGGCGGTGAAGATGCCGTCGCACGCGCTGCCGTCCGCGCGCGTGACGCTGCGATAGCCGATCGCGTAGTCGGCGGGCGTGCGCACCGCGAACGCGCCGCTCGACAGCAGCACCTCGACCCGCGCGACGTGGCGCCATGCCTCGCCGCCGTAGCAGCCGGCGTTCATCGCCAGCGCGCCGCCCACCGTGCCGGGAATGCCGGCGAGGAATTCGGCCTCGGCGCAACTCTTCAGCGCTGCGAAGCGTGCAAGCTTGGGTGCGGCGACCCCGGCGTCCGCGTAGACCAGCCCGTCGGCCACCGCGAGCGCCGCACCGGGGTTGTGCAGGACCGCCACCGCTCCGCGCACGCCGCCGTCGCGCACCAGCAGGTTGCTGCCGAGGCCGATGACGGTCGGCATGCCGTGGCCGCGCGTCTGCCGTACGAAGCTCGCGAGGTCGTCGCGGTCGGCGGGCCGGTAGAGCAGGTCGGCCGGCCCGCCGGCCCGCCAGCTCGTGAAGCGAGCCAGCGACGCCCGGGAGGTGAGCTCGCCGCGCAGGCCATCGAAGGCGAGGGGCTCGAGCATCAGCATGCTGCGCAGAGCTGCTGGGGGACGGCGCCGATCGACCCCGCGCCCATCGTGATGACGACATCGTCCGCGCGCGCGAGCGTCCGCAGCGCCGCCGCGACTTCGTCGACGGTCTCGACGAAGATCGGCTCGACGCGGCCTGCGACCCGCAACGCCCGCGACAGCGCCCGGCCGTCGGCGGCCACGATCGGCGCCTCGCCGGCCGGATACACGTCGGCCAGCACGAGGGCGTCGACGGTGCCGAGCACGCGCACGAAGTCCTCGAACAGGTCGCGGGTGCGCGTGTAGCGATGCGGCTGGAAGGCGAGCACCAGGCGCCGGCCCGGGAAGCTCGCGCGCGCAGCGCCGATGGTCGCCGTCATCTCCGCGGGGTGATGTCCATAGTCGTCGATCAGCGTGTAGGCCCCGCCGCCCTCGACCGCCACGTCGCCGTAGCGCTGGAAGCGGCGGCCCACGCCGGGAAACGCGGACAACGCGGCGGCGATGGCCGCGTCGGGAACCAAGGCTTCGCGGCCGACGACGACCGCGGCGAGCGCGTTCTGGACGTTGTGCCGGCCCGGGAGCGCGAGCTCGATGGCGAGGTCGGGCGCGGCGGCGCTGCGCGCAACGAAGCGCATGCGCGCGCCGGCGGTGGCGACGTCGACGGCGCGCACCTGCGCATCCTCGGCGAAACCGTACGTGACCACGGGCTTGGCGATGCCGGGCAGGATCTCGCGTACGTTGGCGTCATCGATGCACAGCACGGCCACGCCGTAGAACGGCAGGCGCTGCACGAAGTCCACGAACGCGCGCTTGAGCCGCGCGAAGTCCTGCCCGTAGGTCTCCATGTGATCGGCGTCGATGTTGGTGACGACCGCCAGCACCGGCGAGAGGTACAGGAACGACGCGTCCGACTCGTCGGCCTCGGCCACCAGGAAATCGCCGGTGCCCAGTCGCGCGTTGGCGTCCACCGAGAGCAGACGGCCGCCGATCACGAACGTGGGGTCGAGCCCACCCTCGGCCAGCACCGAGGCGATCAGGCTGGTGGTCGTGGTCTTGCCGTGGGTGCCGGCGACGGCGATGCCCTGCTTGAGGCGCATCAGCTCGGCGAGCATCTGCGCGCGCGGCACGATCGGCACGCCCCGCTCGCGCGCCGCGGCCACCTCCGGGTTGTCCGGCGCGACCGCAGCGGAGACCACGACGGCATCGGCGCCGTGGACGTTGCCGGCCCGGTGCCCGATTGTCACCGCGACGCCGAGCTTCGCAAGGCGCGCCGTCATGGCCGACTCCGCCAGGTCCGACCCCGACACGAGGTAGCCCTGGTTGGCCAGCACCTCGGCGATGCCGCTCATGCCGGCGCCCCCGATGCCGACGAAATGCACGCGCTTGACCTTGTGCCTCATGGCGCCAGCGCGAGGCAGACATCCGCCACGCGGTCGGCCGCGTCGCGCTTGCCGATGCGGTGCGCGGCCGTCGCCATCGCGAGCGCCTGGCTTCGCGTGAACCCCGCGATGAGCGCCGCCAGGCGATCGGGTGTCAGCGCATCCTGCGCCACCGCGAATGCGCCACCGGCATCCACCAGGAAGCGCGCGTTCGCGGTCTGCTCGTCGGCAATCGCGCCGGGCAGCGGCACGACGATGGCGGCGATGCCGACGGCTGCGACCTCCGCGACTGTGAGCGCGCCGCCGCGGCACAGCACGAGGTCGGCCGCGGCGTACTGCACCGCCATGTCGTCGATGAACGCCACGCACTGCGCATCGACGCCGGCGCGGCGATAGGCGTCGCGCAGCGCCTCGATGTGCCGCTCGCCCGCCTGGTGCACGACCCGCGGCCGCGCCACGGGCGGGAGCGTGGCAAGCGCGGCCGGCACGCGCTCGTTCAGTCCCTGCGCCCCCAGGCTGCCCCCGACCACCAGCAGGCGCAGCGGCCCCGCACGGCCGGCAAAGCGCGCCGCCGGTGGCGGCAGCGACGTGATGGCGTCACGCAGCGGATTCCCGACGAACACGGCGTTGGCCTTCGCGCGGCCCGTCAGCGCGTCCGGGAAGCCCAGCAGCACGCGGTCCGCGCCGTGCGCGAGGATGCGGTTGGCGAGCCCCGCCACCGCGTTCGCCTCGTGAAGGATGAGCGGGCGGCCCGTGGCCACCCCCATCAGCGCGCCGGGAAACGACGCGAACCCGCCAAAGCCGAGCACGAGATCGGGCCGCCGGCGCCGCATGATGCGCAGGCTGTCGATGCACGCGCCGAGCAGCGCAAAGGGGCCGAGCACCATCGTCCGCAGGCCCTTGCCGCGCATCCCCCGGAACGACACCGACTCGAACTCCACGCCGTGCGCCGCGACGAGCCGCGCCTCGATGCCGTCGCGCGTGCCGAGCCAGAACACGCGCGCGCCGCGGGCGACGAGCTTCGCCGCGACGGCGAGGCCGGGGAACACGTGCCCGCCCGTGCCGCCGGTCGTGATCATGATCGTCGCGCTCATACCGTGAACCCCCTCAGCAGCCGGCGGTTCTCCCAGTCGATGCGCAGCAGGATCGCGATGGCGATGCAGTTGGCGACGATGCCGCTGCCGCCGAACGACAGGAGCGGCAACGTCAGCCCCTTCGTCGGGAGCACGCCCATGTTGACGCCCATGTTGATGAATGTCTGCACGCCGAGCCATACGCCGATGCCCCATGCGACCAGCGCCGCGAACGGGCGGGTGAGCCGCGCGGCCTGGCGGCCGATGGCGTACGCGCGGTACAACAGCCAGCCGAACAGCACGATCACCGCGGCGACCCCGGCGAAGCCGAGCTCCTCGGCGATCACCGCGAGCAGGAAATCCGTGTGCGCCTCAGGCAGGTAGAGCAGCTTCTCGACGCTGCCCCCGAGTCCAACGCCGAGCCATTCGCCGCGGCCGAACGCGATCAGCGAATGCGAGAGCTGGTAGCCCTTGTGCAAGGGGTCCGCCCACGGATCGAGGAACGCGGTGAGGCGCTGCATGCGGTACGGCGCGGCCACCAGCACCGCGCCGAGCGCGACGGGGAGCAGCAGCGACAGGCCCGCGAACAGCCGCCAGTCGAGGCCGCCCAGGAACAGGATGGCGAAGCCGATGGCGACGATCACGACGAACGCGCCGAAATCGGGCTCGAGGATCAGGAGTCCGCCGATGGCGGTCATCACGGCGAACAGCGGCAGGAACCCGCGCATGAGCGTCTGGCGCAGCGGCTGCTCGGCGTGCAGGAAATCCGCCTTGCGCACCGCATAGCTCGACGCGTAGAGCACGGCCGCGAGCTTCATGAATTCGGACGGCTGCATGTTGATGACGCCAAGCGGCAGCCAGCGCCGCGAGCCGTTGACGATCCGGCCTACGCCCGGCACGAGCACGAGCACGAGCAGGACGGCGGCTGCCGCGAACACCCAGATCGACAGCCGTTGCCATGCCTTCACGGGCACCTGGAACGCCACGAGCGCCGCGACCAGTCCCGCGCCGAGGAACACGGCATGTCGGGCGAGGAAATACCAAGGGCGGTAGCCGGTGAGGGCGGACACCTCGGCCATCGCGATCGACGCCGAGTACACCATCACGAGGCCGAACGCCAGCAGCAGCAGCGCGGCCCACGCGAGCGACCCGTCGAAGGTGAGCATGGCGCCGGCGCCCGGGCGCGCGCCGCTCGCGCGGCCGCGCGC
The DNA here is from genome assembly GCA_038239945.1 of Burkholderiales bacterium. Lineage (GTDB taxonomy): Bacteria > Pseudomonadota > Gammaproteobacteria > Burkholderiales > Casimicrobiaceae > VBCG01. Next base: position 19,382 of record JBBSEG010000005.1, on the reverse strand, counting down.
CAGCGTGGCGGTGTGCAGGAGGCGCTTACGCATGCGCGACCTCGGCGCGGCGCGCACACACGAGCTGCCGGAAGCGCTCGCCGCGCTCCGCATAGTCGTGGAACTGGTCGAGGCTCGCGCAGGCCGGCGACAGCAGCACCGTGTCGCCGGGACCTGCAAGCTCGAACGCGCGCCGCACGGCGGCGTCCAGGGTGCCCTGCATTTCCACCAGCGGCCGCGCGCCCCGCAGCGCGCGCTCGAGCAGCGGTGCGTCGCGACCGATCAGCAGCACCGCGCGACACGCGCGCTCGACGGCTGGAACCAGGGGTGCGAAGCCCTGCCCCTTGCCCTCGCCTCCGGCGATCAGCACCACCGACGCGGCGAAACCCTCGAGGGCTACCGCCGCGGCGGCGACCGTGGTCGCCTTCGAGTCGTTGATGAAGCGTACGCCGCCGATATCGGCCACCGGCTCCATCCGGTGCGCGAGGCCCGTGAAGGCCGCCAGGGCATCCAGCACCGGCCGGCGGATGCGCGTGACGGAGGACACCAGCGCCAGCGCGGCCAGCGCGTTTTGCGCGTTGTGCCGGCCCACCAGCGCCAGGGCGCGGGCCGGCAGCAGCAGCTCGCCGCCCCGCGCGAGCCAGGGCCCGTCGTCGCGCTCGACCAGCCCCCACTCCTCCTCGCTGTGCGGCACGCCCGCGCCGAATGTCTGCGCGGTGCGCCCCGGCAGCCGCATCAGCCGCACGATGTCGTCGTCGCGGTTGATGATCTGCACGCCGGCGTGCGTGAAGATGCGCGCCTTCGCGGCGGCGTAGTCGGCGATGCCGGCGTAGCGGTCGAGGTGATTCGGCGCTACGTTCAAAACCGCGGCGGCGACCGGCGCGAGGCTCGAAGTGGTCTCCAGTTGATAGCTCGACAGCTCGAGCACGAAGACCGACGGCCACGGTGCGCCCATCTCGTGTTGCGCGAGGACGTCGAGCACCGCGTCGCCGATGTTGCCCGCCACGACTGCCGCGAGCCCTCCCGCGCGAGCCAGCGCGGCGGTGAGCGCGGTGGCGGTCGTCTTGCCATTGGTGCCGGTGATCGCGAGCACCTTCTGGTCGGACGCCAGCGCGCGGGCGAAGAGCTCGACGTCGCCCACCAGCTCGGCGCCGGCGGCCACGGCCTCGCGGATCGCCGGCTGATCCTTCGCGACGCCCGGGCTGATGGCGATGAGGTCACAGCCGGCCAGCGTTCCGGCGTGGATCGGACCGGTCTGAAGCGGAACGCCGGAGTAGTCCGCGGCGAGCGTGGGGGCATGCGGCGGGGCTTGCCGCGTGTCCGCAACCCGCACGCGCGCGCCGTGGCGCACGAGGTAGCGGGCCATCGACAGCCCGGTCTGCCCGAGGCCCAGCACGACGGCGTTGCGATCCTGGTAGCGCATCAGCGGAGCTTCAGCGTCGAAAGCCCGAACAGCACGAGCAGCATGGTCACGATCCAGAAGCGCACGACGACCTGGTTCTCCTTCCACCCCTTGAGCTCGTAGTGGTGGTGCAGCGGCGCCATGCGGAACACGCGCCGGCCGGTGGTCTTGAACGAGACGACCTGGATCATCACCGACAGCGTCTCCATCACGAACACTCCACCCATGATCAGCAGCACGATCTCCTGGCGCACGATGATCGCGATCGCGCCGAGGGCGGCGCCCAGCGCGAGCGCACCCACGTCGCCCATGAACACGTCCGCCGGATAGGCGTTGAACCACAGGAAGCCCAGCCCCGCGCCCGAGATCGCGCCGCAGATGACCGCGAGCTCGCCCGCCCCCGGAATGTTCGGAAAGCCCAGGTATCGCGCGAAGATCGCGTTGCCGGTGACGTAGGCGAAGATCCCCAGCGCGCCCGCGATCATCACGGTCGGCATGATCGCCAGCCCGTCGAGCCCGTCGGTGAGGTTGACGGCATTGCTGGTGCCCACGATCACCAGATAGGACAGCGTGATGAACCCCCACACGCCGAGCGGATAGTAGATCGTCTTGAAGAACGGCACGATCAGGTCCGCCTTGGGCGGCAGGTCGACGTTGAAGCCGCTCTGCACCCAGGCGACGAACAGCTGCACGAAGCGCGCGTTGTCAGGCGCCGAGACCGAGAACGCGAGGTACACCGCCGCGACGATTCCGATCAACGATTGCCAGCCGAACTTCACGCGCGCCGGGAGCCCCTTGGGATTGCGATGCACCACCTTGCGCCAGTCGTCGACCCAACCCACCGTGCCGAAGCCGCCCATGACGAGCAGCACCACCCAGACGAAGCGATTGTCGAGGTCGGCCCACAGCACGGTCGTGATCGCGATGGAGACCAGGATCAGCGCACCGCCCATGGTCGGCGTCCCGGCCTTGTGCAGGTGCGTCTGCGGCCCGTCCTCGCGCACGGACTGTCCGATCTTCATCCGCGCGAGCCACGCGATCATGCGCGGCCCGATGACGAACGAGATGACGAGTGCCGTCATCGTCCCGAGCACGGCGCGCAGCGTGATGTACTGGAAGACGTTGAACGCACGGACGTCGCGCGCGAGCCACTCGGTCAAGTAAAGAATCATGGGTGTCCGCCGCCGCCCGCGGCCCAGCCGGGCACGAGGGCCTCGACCACGCGCTCCATGCGCATGAAGCGCGATCCCTTGACTAGCACGGCCACGCCCGCATGCGCGGCCGCGCCGCGGGCGGCCGCCAGCGCCTCCACCGACTCGTGATGCGTGGCGCCCGCGCCGAACGCCGCGGCGGCCGCGCGCGCGGCCTCGCCCGCCGTGTGCAGCCGCTCGATGCCGGCGGCGCGGGCGTGGGCGCCGACCTCGCGATGGAAGAGCGGGCCCTGCGCCCCCACTTCGCCCATGTCGCCAAGCGCGAGCCAGCGCTCGCCGGGGAACGCCGCCAGCACTTCGATGCCAGCGAGCACCGAATCCGGATTGGCGTTGTAGGTGTCATCCACGACGAGGCTGCCGCGCACGCCGGCGAGCGGAACCAGGCGCCCGGGCGCGGGACGAAACGCCCCCAAGCCCTGCACGATCGCCTCGGCCGGAACGCCGGCCGCCTGCGCCGCGGCAGCCGCCGCCAGCGCGTTGCGGATCATGTGCCGCCCTGGCACGTGCAGCGTCACCACCGCGCTGGCGCCCGCCATGCGCAGCTCGAATTCGCTGCCGGCGGCGCCCAGGGTGTATGCGGCGGTCGTGCCGGACTGCGGGTCGAGGCCGAAGGTGGCGACCCGCGCGCCCGCCGCGCGCGCCGCGGCGTGCCACAGCGGCGCGTTGACGTCGTCGAGATTCACGATGGCCGTGCCGCCCACCGGAAGCGCCCGGATCGCGTCGGCGTGCTCGGCCGCGACCTCGGCGACCGACCGCATGAACTCCTGGTGCTCGCGCTGCGCGTTCGTCACGAGCGCGATGGTCGGCGCGACGATGCCCGCCAGCGTGCGGGTCTCGCCACGATGGTTCATGCCGATCTCGAACGCCGCGAGGCGATGCGCGTCGCGCAGCGACAGCACCGCGAGCGGGACGCCGATCGCGTTGTTGAGGTTGCCCGGCGTGGCCGCCACGGCGCCGCTGCCCACGGCTGCGCGGAAGATCGCGGCGAGCATCTCCTTCGTGCTGGTCTTGCCGTTGCTGCCGGCGATGGCAACCACCGGCAGCGTGAACCGGCGGCGCCACGCGGCCGCCAGCGCGCCCAGAGCGGCGAGCGGATCCACCACCGCGATCAGGGGAGCGGCCTTCCATTCCTGCGCGCGCGCCTCGCTCACCAGGGCCGCGGCGGCGCCGCGCTCGAGCGCCTGCGCGACAAAATCGTGTCCGTCGAAGCGCTCGCCCCGCAACGCGACGAAGAGGTCGCCGCGCGCGATGGCGCGCGTATCGGTGGTCACCCGCATGAACGGCACCGACGGCCCCAGGGTGCGGCCCCGCACCGCGGCCGCGGCAGCGCGCGTCTCCATCATGCGGCGCCTTCCGTGGCGAGCAGACGGCGCGCAACGGCGATATCCGAGAACGGCAGGCGGCGCCCCTGGATCTCCTGGTAGGGCTCGTGACCCTTGCCCGCGATCAGCACTACGTCGCCCGGCTGCGCGTCGTCGAGCGCCAGACGGATCGCCTGGGCGCGGTCGAGCTCGACGCGGTAGCGGCGGTTGCCGGTCTCGTGGATGCCGCGCACGATCGCCTGTGCGATCGCGTGCGGCTCCTCGCTGCGCGGGTTGTCGTTCGTGACCACGACGCGATCTGCGAGCGTCGCGGCGATGCGCCCCATCAGCGCCCGCTTGCCCTTGTCGCGGTCGCCGCCGCAGCCGAATACCACGGCGAGGTCGCGGCCCGCATGCACCGCGGGGCGCAGCGCCGCGAGCGCCTTCTCCAGCGCGTCGGGCGTATGCGCGTAGTCGACCACCACCAGCGGCAGGTCGTCGCCGCCGAGGCGTTGCATGCGCCCGGCGGGGGCGCGCAGCGCGCGCAGCGCGGTGAGCGCGGCCGTGAGCGGCACGTCGCTCGCGAGCAGCACGCCGAGCACGCCGAGCAGGTTGGTCGCGTTGAACACGCCGACCACCTCGGTCTCGACCTCGCCTCTGCCCCAGGGCGTGGCGACCGACAGCACCAGGCCGCGCGGCGCCATGCGCAAGCCCGTCGCTACGATATCGGCCCCCGCGGCTCCATATGTGATCACGGACACACCGCGCCGGCGCACGTCGTCGGCCAGGCTGCGGCCAAACGCGTCCTCGACGTTGAGCACCGCCGTGCGCAGGCCCGGCCACGCGAACAGGCGCGCCTTCGCGGCACCGTACGCGACCATGGTGCCGTGATAGTCGAGGTGGTCGCGCGACAGGTTCGTGAACAGGGCCACGTCCAGCTTCGCGCCGTCGAGGCGTCCCTGCTCGAGCCCGTGCGAAGAGGCCTCCATCGCGACCGCCGCGGCACCCGCGCGCCGCAGCTGCGCGAGGAGCTCGTGCAGCACGCAGGCATCGGGCGTGGTGTTGGGCGCGGCCGCGAGCGCGCCGGCGAAGCCGTTGCCGAGGGTGCCGAGGATCGCCGCGCGGCGACCGCACGCGTCGAGCGCATGCGCGATCCAGTGTGCGCAGGAAGTCTTGCCGTTGGTACCCGTGACAGCCACCATCCACAACTCCTGCGACGGGCTGCCGTAGAGAAAATCGGCGACTGCGCCAACGGCCCGCCGCAGGCCGGGAACCGGCACGTGCGGCGCGTGCCAATCCGCACGCCACGCAAACTCGTGCGGCTCCCAGAGCACCCCCGCCGCGCCGCGCGCGAGGGCATCGGCGATGAAGGCGCGTCCGTCGTGCGCGGCGCCTGGGTAGGCGGCGAACGCCACGCCGGGCTCGACGCGGCGGCTGTCGGCCGTGATCCGCCGCGGATAGGCGGCAAGCCGTGCGAGCAGCGCCGCGACGTCGAGATCCGGTGCGCGGCGTCGCGGGGTCACGTTTCCTCCCGCAGGTCGCTGCCCGGCGGCGGCAGCACGACGTTGTCGACCGGCGCGTCGGTGGGAACGCCGAGCAGGCGCAGCGCGCCGCCCATCACGGCGGAGAAGACGGGCCCCGCCACGCTGCCGCCGTAGTAGTCGCCCGCCTGCGGGTTGTCGATCATGACGGCGACGATGAGCCGCGGGTTGGACAGCGGCGCCAAGCCCACGAAGGACGACACGTAGGTGTGGGTGTACACGCCATCCTCGTTCTTGCGCGCGGTGCCGGTCTTGCCGCCGACCCGATAGCCCGGCACCTGCGCCTTGGGGGCGGTGCCGCCGGGCAGCGTCGCGAGCTCGAGCATGTGCCGCACGGCGCGCGCCGTCTCGGGCTTGATCACCGGACGGCCCGCGACCGGGCCGTCGGTCTTGAGCAGCGTCACGGGCTTCACCTCGCCGTCGCTCGCGAACATCGTGTAGGCGCGCGCCATCTGCACGAGGTTCACCGACAGCCCGTGCCCGTACGACATCGTCGCCTGCTCGATCGGCTTCCAGTTCTTCGCCGCGCGCAGGCGTCCCGACACCTCGCCCGGAAACCCCGTGGCCGGCGGCGTGCCGAAGCCCGCCTCGGAGAACATCTTCCACAGCGTGGCGGGCGGCATCTGCAGGCCGATCTTCGCCGCGCCGACGTTCGACGATTTCTGGATCACCTGCTCCACGCTCAACGGCCCGGCCGGATGCGCATCGTGGATGGTGTTGGGACCGATCGTGAGCGCGCCGGCTTCCGTGTGGATCACGGTGTCCGGCCGCACCACACCCGTCTCGAGCGCCATGGCAATGGTGAATGGCTTCATCGTCGAGCCGGGCTCGAACGTGTCGGTCAGCGCGCGGTTGCGCATCTTGTCCCGCGCGACCTTGTTGCGGCTGTTCGGGTTGTAGGTGGGCCAGTTCGCGAGCGCGAGGATCTCCCCGCTGTGCGCGTCGAGCACCACCAGGCTGCCCGCGTCGGCCTTCTGCGCGGCGACTGCGGCCTTGAGCTCGCGGAAGGCGAGGTACTGCAGGCGCGAGTCGAGCGCGAGCGCCAGATCGCGTCCGGCGCGCGGCGAGCGGATCGCCGCGACGTCCTCGACCACGTCGCCGCGCCGATTGATTACCACCCGGCGGCTGCCGGGCGCGCCGCCCAGCCAGTCCTGCTGCGACAGCTCCATACCCTCCTGCCCGCGATCCTGGTCGCCGGTGAACCCGACGATGTGCGCCGTGACCTCGCCGCCCGGGTAATAGCGCCGGTACTCGTTCTGCTCATTGAGTCCCTTGATGCGCAGCGCCATCGCGCGCGCCGCGGTCTCCGGCGCGGCCCCGCGCGCCAGGAACGCGAAGTCCTCGTCGGCCTTGAGGCGTGCCTCCAGCTTCTGCGGCGTCGTGTCGAGCACGCGGGCCAGCGCGGCGAGCTCCGCGGGCGCGGCCGCGAACTGCTCGGGAAACGCCCACAGCGACTTCACCGGCGTGGAGATCGCGAGCGCGTCGCCGAAGCGGTCGACGATGCGCCCCCGATGCGCCGGGATCTCCAGCGCACGCGACGAGCGCGCGGCGCCCTGCCCCTGCAGGAAGCCGTTGTCGAACCACTGCAGGTGCAGCGAGCGACCGAGCAGGATCGCAAACAGCAGCGCGAGCCCGCCGAAGAGTGCGAGCGCCCTCGGACGCGACAGCATGTCGGCCGGCGCGGGGGCCACGCGCGGGGGACGGCGCGCGTAGGTGGCGCCCGTCATCGGGGGACCGCCGCCGGCAGCTCGACCACTTCCACGCGGCCGGGTCCGGGCGACTGCATGCGAAGCGCGTCGCGGGCGATCTTCTCCACTCGGGCCGGCATGCCCCACGTCGATTGCTCAAGCGAGAGCTGGCCGTATTCGGTCTCGTACTGGCGCGCCTGCGACTGCTCGCGGGTCAGCTCGACGTAGAGGCTGCGGGCCCGGTGGCGGGCCGTCACCAGCGACAGCGCGCAGGCGACCAGCAGCACCAGAAGCACCAGGTTCACGCGCGTCATGTGGGCGCCCCGGCAAGGCCGCGCGGCCAGTCCGCGGGCAACGGCGCGGGCGTGCGCTCGGCCACGCGCAGCACGGCGCTCCGCGCACGCGGGTTCTGCGCCAGCTCCGCGGCCCCGGCCTTGATCACCCCGCCGACGCTTTCGAGCGGCACCGCCGGCAGGTCCACGCCTCGTAGCGGCAGGCGCGCGAGGCGCGGATCGCCTCCGTACGGCTTCGAGGCGGCAGCGATGAAGCGCTTCACGCGGCGGTCCTCGAGCGAATGGAAGCTGATGACGGCGAGACGGCCGCCCGTGGCCAGGCGCGCAGTGATCGACGGCAACACGGCGGACACCTCGTCGAGCTCCCGGTTCACCGCAATCCGAAGGGCCTGGAACGTCCGCGCAGCCGGATCCTGACGCCAATCACCCCGCGTGCGCGGGCCGACGGCTTGGGCAACGATCCTGGCGAGCTGCCCGGTCGTCGCGATGGGCGCGTGGCCGCGCGCCGCCGCAATTGCTCTTGCAACCGATTGAGCAAACCGTTCCTCACCATAGTTGCGGATGACCTCCGTCAGCTCGCCGACTTCGGCGCGGGCAATGAATTGAGCAGCGCTCTCGCCGCGCGTCGGATCCATGCGCATGTCGAGCGGGCCGTCGAAGCGGTAGGAAAAGCCGCGGCTCGCATCGTCGAGTTGCGGCGAGGAGACGCCGAGGTCGAGCAGGACGCCGTCGACGGTGGTACGCCCGAGCGCGTCCAGCACACCTGCCAGCTCGGAGAACCAGGCTTGCTGGAAATCGAAGCGGGGGTCGACGAGCGCAGCGGCCGCGGCGGCCGCGGCAGGGTCGCGGTCGAGCGCGACCAGCCGCCCGGCAGGTCCGAGCGAGGCGAGGATCGCGCGCGCGTGACCACCACGGCCGAAGGTCGCGTCGACGTAGACTCCATCGGGGCGCACCGCCAGCCCGGCGAGGGCCTCGTGCAGCAGGACCGGGACGTGCTCCACATCGGTCAGAGGCTCACGCCTTCGAGCCCGGGCGGTACGCCGTCGCCGGGAAACGCAAGGGTCTGCGCGGTCTGCGCCGACCATTGCGTCTCGTCCCAGACCTCGAATTTGTGGCCCTGCCCAACCAGCACAACCTGCCGATCGAGCGACGCATAGCGGCGCAGCGCGGGCGGCACCAGGATGCGTCCGGCGCTGTCGATCTCGACATCGTCGGCATGGCCGACCAGCAGGCGCTGCAGGCCGCGGATGCGCTCGTTGAACGCGGACAGCGACATCAGCTCCGCCTGGATTGGCTCCCAGGCGGCAAGCGGATAGAGCAGCAGGCAGCGGCTCGGGTCGGCGGTGAGCACCAGGCGACCGCCGCTGACGCCCCCGATCGCATCGCGGTGGCGCAACGGGATCGCCAGGCGCCCCTTGGCGTCGAGCGCCAGCAGCGTGACGCCGCGAAACACGGGCAGGCGGCTCCCCCCGCTTTCGGCATCATCATCCCCCTGCTCGCGAACGCCCATCGTCCCCGCCCCTGATACCGGCCGCAGAAGTGAGTGCTAATTAACGAGGCCGTTGCAAACCGGCACTTGTTCCCACTTCAACCCACTTTTTACCACTGGACGACACTATACGGGCGTGGTTGCGCAAGGGTCAACACGTTTTCATCGCTGGAACAAACACTTAGCCGTCTCGGTTGCATTTTCCCAAATGTCATGAAAAATAACGGGTTATCATTAATAGGCGATGTGAATTAGCAACCTGCACGCGAATTCAGAGGTTTTGGTCGTACGCTCGTTCGATGCATCCTGATGAACGGTCGGGAATGTTGTGCCGGTGCATCGAACAGCGCACCGGCCATCGGCTTTGCATGGTGGCGCGAACCAGCGCGACGTTAAGATCGAGCGAAGGCGACGTCGACGGAGCCGTCCCGGGGTCGCGAGCGTTCCACCGCCCGGTTCGCCGCCGGTTCGCCGCTTGTATTTATTCGCACGAGGAGCACCGCCATGCACCCACCCTTCCGCCTCGTCCTGATCGCCCTCGCGGGCGCGCTCCTGTTCTCCGGATGCGCGCTGCGGGATCCTCGCGACAGCTATGCTTACGGCCGGGCGGCCGACGGTTTGTGGGACGCCGACTACGATTTCCTCATCGATTGGAATTTCCCGACCACCGCCAATCAGGGTCCGCTCGTCGCGCCGAAGCGATTCAGGCCCGAGCGCACCGCGATCGGCGTGCCATGGGCCACCGGCAACCCCCTGCTGCCGCGCGACCCGGCGCAGGCGCCTGCCGCCGAGGCGCCCGGCGGGGCGTCGACGGCCGACCCATCGAATACGCCCCCGGAGCCGGCCACCGATGACGCTCCGGCGGACGCAAGCGCCGCTGCGGGCGACCCGGGTATGGCCGCAATCCGGCCGCCGGGCGCAGGTCGCCCTCCTGCTGCCGCTCCTGGCCGCAGCGCTCTGCCTCTCGCTCGCAGCGCCGACCCGAGCCGCTGAACCCGCCGGCCTCGTCCCGGGTGGCGACACCGGGACCGACGCCTCCATCTCCGGCGCGCCTCCGGCGACGGAGGCGCCCTTTCGTTATCGCATCGCAATCGACGCGCCCTCGGCGCTGAAGGCCGTGCTCGCCGGCAGCGTCGGGCTGGTCCGCTGGCAGGACTACGCCGACATGACCGAAGACCTCTTCGAACGGCTGGCGCGCCAGGCGGTCGACGAGGCACGCGAGGCTGCGGCGACCGAAGGCTACTTCGCAGCCCAGGTCGACGTCGACATCGCGCGGGCCGGCACCCCGGCGCAGGTCACGCTGCGGGTGACGCCGGGTACGCCGACGCGCATTCGCGCCGTCGACCTGCGTGTCGACGGACCCGCCGCCGGGGACGCCGCAGCGGCCCCCGCCATTCGCGACGTGCGGGAGCAGTGGCGCCTTCCGCTTGGCGCGATCTTTCGCCAGGCGGCGTGGGACGGCGCCAAGCAGCGCGCGGTGGCCACACTCGCGGCGCAGCGCTACGCGGCGGCGCGGCTCACGCAAAGCCAGGCGGAAATCGACCCCGCGGCGCAGGCCGCCGACCTGTCCGTCGCGCTCGACAGCGGCCCGCCGTTTCGCTTCGGCGCCGTTGAGGTCACCGGCGTCAAGCGCTACGACGCCGCGCTGGTGCGCAACTACAGCACCATCCGTCGCGGCGATCCCTATTTCCTCACCACGCTCGACCAGTACGTGCGCCGCCTCACGGCGACCGGATATTTCGCGAGCGTGCATGCGGTGCTCGACACCGATCCTGCGCACGCCGACGACGCCGGCGTCACGGTCGCGGTGCTGGAGGCGCCGCCCAAGCGCGTCGAAGCCGGCATCGGGTTCTCGACGGACACGCGGGTGCGCGCGAACCTCAACTACCGCGACGTCGACTTCATGGCGCGCGCCCTGCAGTTCACCACTGACCTGCGGCTCGAGCAGAAGCTCCAGAGCCTGACGCTGCGGCTGGTCCGGCCGCCCGACGCCTCGGGCTGGTCGCAGGCGGGCGACGTCGCCGTCGAGCGCACTGACCTCGAGGGCCTCGTCACGCAGACGGCGTCGATCGGCGCCCGGCGCATCTCGCTCGACGAGCGCGACCAGTGGCAATACGGGGCCGCGTATCTCGTCGACCGGCAGCGACCCGAGGGCGGGGAGGACGTCGAGGCGCACGCGCTCTTTGTCGACGTAGAGCGCGCCTGGCGACGCGTCGACGACCTCGTGGCGCCCAACCGCGGCACCATCGCGCTGCTGAGCGTGGGCGCGGGCGTTCCCGGCGTTTCGAGCCGGACCTTCGGTCGCGTGGTCGGGCGCGCCGCCGCATGGCATCCGATCGACAGCGCGAACGACCTGTACGGCCGCATCGAGGCGGGCGCCGTGCTCGCGAGCTCGCGCAGCGGCGTGCCGTCGTCGCTGCTGTTCCGCACCGGGGGCGACCAGTCGGTGCGCGGCTACGCGTTCGAGAGCCTGGGCGTTCACGTCGGCGATGCCACGCTGCCGGGGCGCTACTACGTGGCCGGCAGCGTCGAGGCCACGCACTGGATCCGCGAGGCGATCGGCGTCGCGGTGTTCATCGATACCGGCGACGCATTCGACGCCGCGGGTGATTTTCGCCTCGCGCTGGGCTACGGCGTCGGGGCGCGCGTGCGCACGCCGATCGGCCCCTTCCGCCTCGACGTGGCCTATGGCCAGGAGACGCGGGCGATCCGCCTGCACTTTTCAGTCGGCCTGGCGTTCTGATCGTGGACGAGCCCGCTGCCGCACTGCCGCCGCCACGCCGCCGACGCGCCGGCCGCATCGCGCTCATGGTGCTGGCCGTGCTGCTGCTGGCGGTCGTCGCGGGAGTGTGGTTCGCGCTGAGCGAAGCGGGGCTGCCGTTCCTGATCGCGCGCATCGTCGCGCAAAGCGGCGGACGGCTGCGCGTGGAGGGCCCGGCCGGATCGATCGCGTCGAGCGTGCGTTTCGACCGGCTGAACTGGACCGGAACGGAGACGACGGTGGAGGCGACCGACGTCGTTCTCGATTGGGACCCGCGCGCGCTGTGGCGCTCGCGGGTGGCGATCCGCAGCCTCGGCGCGCGGCGCGTCGCGATCGCCGTCAAGCCCTCGGGTGGACCGACGCCGCCGCCGACCGATCTCACGCTTCCGCTGGAGGTGACGATCGACCGGATCACGATCGGCGAGCTCGCGTGGCAGGCCGGACCCCGCGGCGGATCGATCACCGGACTGGAGTTCGGCTACCACGGCGGCGCCGCCGAGCATGCGATCGACGGCCTGCGCCTGCAGTCCGAGCTTGGCGCGCTGTCGGGCGCGGTCACGCTCGGCGCCCGCGCCCCCCTCCCGCTGCGCGGCCAGCTGGCGGTCGCGGGCGTGGGCCCGCTCGCCGGCGTGCAGGTGTCCGGCAGCCTGGGCGGAACGCTCACGGCCATCGACGTCGCTGCGCACGGCACGCTGCGCGGCGCGGATCTCGACGCCACCGCGTCGCTCACGCCGTTCCAGGGCGCACCGCTGGCGCGCGCCCAATTGACGCTGCAGCATCTCGACGCGCATGCCTTCGGCGAGTCGCTGCCGCGCACGGCGGTCGCGGTGAGCGCCGCCGTGCTGCCCGTCGGCAATGGCTTCGCAGGCGACGCGCGCGTGACCAACGAAGCGCCCGGTCCGCTCGATGCGGAGCGGCTGCCGTTCGTGAGCCTCGCCGCACACTATCGCTGGCAGCCGGCCGGAGTGGAGCTCACGGACCTCCTGGTCGCGCTGCCCGGCAACGGCACCGTCACCGGCCGCGCGAGCGTGCCGCTCAACGGTCCGCGTGCGAGCGCCACGCTTGCGCTCACGGTGCACGACGTCGATCCGCAGCGGCTGCACGGCGCGCTGGTCTCCATGCACCTCAACGGAACGATCGATGCGCGCATCGACGGCGACCGGCAGAGAATCGCCGGCGCGCTGGCGGACGGGCGCAACGAGCTGCGCTTCGCCGCGACGGTGGCGTCGCGCAACGTCGACGTCGAAGAGCTGCACCTGAAGACGGCCGGCGGCGACGTCGCCGGCCGCGCGCACCTTGCGCTCGACGACCGGCGCGCTTTCGAGGCGCACCTCGTCGCGACGCGGTTCGACCCGTCGCGCTTCGTCGCGAGCGCCGCGGCGGCGCTCGACGGCACGATCGACGCGCGCGGTACGCTGCGCCCGCTCGAGGTTCATGCCGAGTCCGTCGTGCGGCCCGGCAGCCGCTACGGTGGCGTCGCGGTGGCCGGCACGGCGCGCGCGGACGTCGCGTGGCCACGGTTGCGCGGCGTTGCGGTCGATGCGACAGCGGGCAGCGCGCATGTCACCCTCGCAGGAGACGCAGGCGCAGTCGGCGACCGCCTCGGCTTCACGCTCAGCGCCCCGCGCGTCGTCGATCTCGCGCCGTTGCTGCCCGCCGCGGCGCGACCCTCGGCCGGCAGCGTGCAGGCGCGCGGCACCGTGGCGATCGAGCCCGGCGGCATCGGCGGCGAGTTCCACGCGAGTGCCGCAGGACTGCGGGTCGTCGGCGGCGCGGCCGCGGCGACCCTTGCGGTCGACGGGACGCTCGCGCCAGGCGGCGCCGCCGCCCATCCGACGCCGCCCGAGATGCGCCGTTTCGAGTGGACCGCGGCGGCCACCCACGTGACAGCGGCTTCGACGACCGGCGGGGCGGCTGCGCGCTCGCTCGACGAGGCGAGCGTGTCGATCGCCGGCACGCTCGCGCAGCACGCGCTGCGCTTGCGGGGCCGCGGCGAAGGCCTGGCGGTGCAGGCCAGCGCAAGCGGCCGCTTCACGCCGGGGCGCGAGCTGGCCGCGTCCGCATGGGACGGGCGCATCGACACCTTCGACACGACCGGCCGCGTTGCCTCGCACCTGCGCGGGCCGGCGGGCGCGACGCTCGCGCGGGACCGCCTGCGTCTTGCCGACGCGCACCTCGACATCGCCGACGGCCATGCCGATGTCACCGAACTGCGCATCGACGGCGGTCGTGTCACCACGCACGGCTCGTTCACCGGGGTGCCACTCGGCGCGGTGCTCGCGCTGGCCGGCGCAGCGTCGCCCCTCGCCACCACGCTGGTGCTGGGCGGCGACTGGTCGATCGACGCCGCGCCGCAGCTCAACGGTCGCTTCGCGGTGCGGCGCGAGCAGGGCGACGTTTACGCGAGCGAGACCGTGCCCGGCGTGGACCGCGGCGGCCTTTCGTTCGGCATCACGACGCTCGAGCTCACCGGCACGCTGCACGACGACGCGCTGGCGGCGCAGGCGACGCTGGCGTCGACGCGCGCCGGCAACGCACGCGGCGAGCTGCGCATCGACAGCGTCGCCGGCGCCGTCGAAGGCAAGCTTGCGTCGTCCGCCCCGCTCAGCGGCCGTCTCGAGGCCGACCTCGCCTCGCTCGCGCCGCTGCAGCCGCTGCTCGGCACGCAGGCCGTGCTGAACGGTCGCCTGCGCGCCGCGCTCCGCGTGGCCGGCACGCTCGGCGCACCGACGCTCGCCGGCACCCTCGACGGCAACGCGCTGCGCCTCGACGCCCCGCAATACGGCATCCACGTGACGGACGGACGCGTCCGGGCGCGGCTTTCAGGCGATGCGGCCATCCTCGACGAGCTCTCGTTCGCGGGCGGCGACGGGCGCTTCACCGCGCACGGGACGCTCGGCCTGCCGGGCCGCGCCGCTGCGGGGTCGCAGGTGACCTGGCAAGCCGAACATTTCCGGGTCGCCGACCGGCCGGACCTGAAGCTGGTCCTGGCCGGCAACGGCACGCTCGGCATCGACCTGCATCGCATCGCGCTCAAGGGCGAGGTGCGCGTCGAGCAAGGCCATGTCGAATACGAGCCGTCGCCGCCCGGACGCCTGGGCGACGACGTGCACGTCAAGGGGCGCCCCGTGACCGCGCGCAGCGATACGGGCCCGCGCGACCTGCCGCTCGCGCTCGAGCTCGACGTCGACCTCGGCCGCGCTCTGACGTTCTCCGGCGAGGGCCTCGAGGCCACGATTGCGGGCCGGATCAACGTGTCGACCCGCGCCGACGGGACGCTGCGCGGCCGCGGCACGCTGCGCACGCAATACGGGACGTACTACGCCTTCGGGCAGAAGCTCACCATCGACCGCGGACAGCTGATCTTCGACGGCCCGCTCGACAATCCGGCGCTCGACATCGTGGCGCTGCGCAAGAACCTCCCGGTGGAGGCGGGCGTGGAGCTGTCGGGCTCCGTCAAGGTGCCGCTGGTGCGCATCACGTCCAATCCGCCGGTGCCCGAGAACGAGGCGCTTGCGTGGCTGATCACCGGCCAGGGCCTCTCGGGCGCCGGGCGCAGCGACTACGCGGCGCTGTCGACGGCGGCCGGTGCGCTGCTCGGCCGCAACGGCAAACCGATGACGACGCGCATCGCGCAGCAGTTCGGGCTGGACGATATCTCGCTGCAGTCGAGCGGCACCGCCACCGGGACCAGCACCAACCCGATCGCCAGCCAGGTGGTGGTGTTCGGCAAGCGCATCTCCGACCGGCTCACGCTCGGCTACGAGCAGGGCCTGTCGCTCGCCAGCGGGGCCGTGCGCCTCGAGTACGCGCTGACCCGCACGCTGACGCTGCGGGCCGAAGCCGGCACGATCAGTGCGCTCGGCCTCGTGTTCCGCCGCTCGTTCGAGTAGCGGCGGAGCCCCGCGGGCCGCTGCCCGCCGCCCGCCTGCCTACTTCGCGCCGGCGCCGATCTGCGCGTCGAGGAACTTCGCCACGCGCGTGTAGAAGTCGAAGCGCGTGGCTTCGACCATGAAGCCGTGGCCTTCCTCGTTGTAGACCACCCATTCCACCGGCGTGCCGCTGCGTCGCAGCGAATCGCGCATGCGCTCGCCGTGCACGAGCGGAACGCGCTGGTCGAGGCCACCGTAGGCCATCAGCACGGGGGACTTGATGCGTGCGGCGTTCTCGAGCGGCGAGCTCGCCTTAAGCATCGCGGCGTCCTTCGCCGGGTCGCCGATCAGGTCCTTCATGTGGTAGCGCATCCAGTCGCTGTCGAAGAAATCCGACCACGTGACGTCGAACATCAGGTTGATGTCGGTGACGCCGACGTAGTCGACCCCGCACTTCCAGCGGGACGGGTTGCGCGCAAGGCCCATCATCACGGCGTAGCCGCCGTAGCTCGCGCCCATGATGCAGACGCGGTCCTTGTCGGCGATGCCCTGCCCGACGAGATAGTCGACGCCGTCGTCGAGGTCGTCCTGCATCGCCAGGCCCCATTGCTTCCAGCCGGATTCGTAGAGCTTGCGGCCCCAGCCCGTGCTGCCGCGGAACTCGGGCTGCAGCACCGCGTAGCCGAGGCTCGCGAGGTAGGCTGCCTCGGGGTCCCAGGCCCACTCGTTGCCGCGCACGTACGGCCCGCCATGAACATGGACTACCAGCGGCAGCCCTTTCGCGGGCCTGCCTGGGGGCAGAGTGAGGTAAGCGGGCACGTCGAGCCCGTCGCGCGCCGCGTAGTGCACCGGCGTGCGCTTCGGCATCGACTCCGGCTTGAAGTCCTTGTGGGTGGCGACGAGCGGCTCGAGCCGCGTGGTCTTGAGGTCGAGCAGGAAGTAGGCGCCCGGATCCTGGTCGCTGAACGAAAAGACGAGCACGCGCTCGGCGTCCTCGCGCCGCAGCACGTTCACATGCCCCGGGAGCGCGTTGTCGATCCCCTTGGACAAACGCGCCCAGTCGTCGTCGAACCACGCCTGGCCGGGCCGGTCGGCATCGTACGCCACGCCGACCAGGCGGTTCTTGCGCCGATCGAAGACCAGCGCGGCGCTGTCGAGGTCGCTGGTCGGGTGCGCGGCGAGCAGCTCGCCGAGCGCGCGCTTGTCCGCATCGTAGCGATACAGCGCGAAGGTGTCGCGGCCCTGGTCGGACGCAACCACGAGGCTACCGTCGCCGTCGAACGCCACCGGCACCATGCGCGCGCCGCTCACGGGAAACGCGCCGATCTCCAGCCAGCGCGCGTCTTCCGCGGGCCGCCAGAACACGCGCGTCGACGCCTTGTCGTCGACGACCGCGGCGCGCACGGCGCCCTTGCGGTCGGCGACCCATTTGATCACCTCGCCGGGCTTGTCGAGGGTCTTCAAGGTGCGCCGTCCGGTGCGGGTGTTCACCCGATAGACGTCCGAATAGCGCTCGTTGATCTCGTTGGACACCACCAGGATGTCGTCGGAGCCGTCGCGCAGCATCATCAGCGGCGCGGAGTAGCGGTAGCGCATCGAGTGGCGGTCGAGCATGGCCTTGATCGTGGGGGACAGTTCCCGGAACTCCCCACCGCTGCGGTCGATCGCGAAGAGTCCCCCGCCGCGCTGCTCGCCCAGCCCCGACTGGAAGTCGATCAGCGAGAAGATCAGCCGGTCGTCGTTCACCCAGTCGAACGACCCGATGTCCTGCGACGCGTCGGAGGCCACCGCCTTGATGGTCTTGGTGTCGAGGTCGAGAACGGCGAGCCCGACGCGACCGTTGCCGGGCACCAGCGCGCCGATATAGCGGCCGGAGGGAGAGAGCTTGAGGCTCAGGTAATCCGCGTGGCGAAAGAAGGTCTCCGGGGCGACCGGAGGCGTCTGGGCGGCGAGCACACCGGGCAGCAGGCCCGCGAGCAGCACGAGCAACGAACGGACGAACGACATGAACGAGTGCTCCATCGATCGGTGAGCGGGGATTATTGGAGAAGCGGCCGCTTTCGGCAATCAGCCGCCGGCGGTCGACCATCGGCGCCGGTGCACCCGTGACGTTGTACGCGCAGGCAACGGTGCGCAGGCTCAGCGGGCGGTCACTTCACCTGCTCGAGCAGCGCCTTCAGGTGCCGCGCCGGGATGGCGTAGGTGATGCCGGTCGGGTTGGTCAGCGCCGCTTCCTTGGTGCCCTTGACCAGCACCATGTTGACGATGCCGATCACATCGCCCGTGTCGGGATCGTAGATCGGGCTCCCGCTGTTGCCGGGATACGCCACCGCGTCGAGCTGGAACACCGGGAAGGAGCCGGAGGCGAGGCGGCGCAGCGTGCCGGGCTCGAGATCGGCGGCGCGCGCCTGCGGAATGGCGATCGGCGTGATGGCGGCGATCATGCCGCGATGCGTGGCGGCGAACGGGCCGAGCACCGCGCCGACCGGAAAGCCCGTCATGAGCACGTCCTGTCCCTCGCGCACGGTATCCGAATCGCGGAGCTTGAGACCGGGCAGCGGCGGGCCGTCGATCTTCAGGACGGCCAGGTCGGTGCCCGGGTCAACCGCTACGCGGCGCGCTTCGCGCATCTGGGACTGCTCGCGTCCGTCGCGCTTCGCCGCCGGCGTGAGGATCGCCACCGCCTCGCCCTTGGCCGGATCGAGCACCGGCGGCAGCACGTGCGCGTTGGTCACCACGAGCGAGCCATCGCCGACCGCGAAGCCCGTGCCGAGGAACTGGAATTGCGGCGTGCGCGTGCGCTCGTAGGTGCCGATCGCGACGATCGAGCCCTTGACCCTGGCGATGGTGCCCGGCACGTCCGCCGCCGCGGCGGCCGAGGTGCACAGCGTGGCGGCGAGCAGCAGCGCGCCGGCAGCGCACCCGATGGCGTTACGACGGCCGGTCATGGCTTCTCCTGGACGGGTCGTGCGCCGCTTCCCACAACCGGGGACGGCTGGGCGACGCGCGGATCGTACGGATGTCGCTCGCTGCGAAACAGCGCGAGGACGCGCTTCACGTAGTCGCGCGTCTCCGGGTAGGGCGGCACGCCGCCGTAGCGGTCGACGGCGCCTTCGCCGGCATTGTAGGCGGCCGCTGCGAGCGCCACCTCGCCGCGGTAGTAGGCGAGCAGCCAGCGCAGGTACGCAAGCCCGCCGCGCACGTTGTCGCGGGCGTCGAAGGCGTCGCGCACGTTGAAGCGCGTCGCGGTGCCGGGGACGAGCTGCATGAGGCCGCGCGCGTCCTTGTCGGAGCGCGCCAGGTGGTCGAAGTTCGACTCCACCGCGATGACGGCCAGCGCGAGGCGCGGCTCGATGCCGTAGGCGGGCGCCACCTTCGCCACGAGCTCGGCGATGCGCTGCTTCCAGGCGGGCAGGTCTGCGAACGGATCGACCTCGGCGCGCACGATGTCGTACGGGACGCCTTCGAGTCCCGGCGACGCGTCGCGAAGGCATTCGGGCAGAGTCGTCTGGCCCTGCCGGAACAGCGTGAGCACCTTCGCCGCCTGCGCATTGCCCGCAGCCGCCGCGCGCGCGAACAGCGACGCTGCGATGTCGTAGTCGCGGCCGATGCCGCGACCATTGGCGTACATCCAACCGAGGTTGAATAGCGCGTCCGGGTCGCCGGCGCGCGCCGCTTCGCAGTACAGGAGCGCGGCCCTCTGCGCATCCTTCGGCACACCTTCGCCGTGCTCGTAGGCGAGCGCCTCGGCCACGAGCGGCGAGCTCGCGCGCTCGGGCGGCGCGGGTGCGGGTGCGGTCGCACCGTCCGGCGGCAGCGCCGCGCGCGCCGCCGATGGCAGCGCC
>JBBSEG010000004.1:0-149267 GCA_038239945.1 Burkholderiales bacterium | reverse complement strand
GGCCGTCGCGCCGGCACCGCCGGTGCGGCCCGCCGGGCCGGCCGACGCGGAATCAGCGCGCCGCGGCATTCGCCTGCTTCGGGGCCGTGCCGGCGGGCGCGCCGTCCGCCTGCGCCTCGTACCACGGGAGCGCCTCGCGCAGCCCCGCGCGCGCATCGTGCGTGGGCGCGTAGCCGAGCAGGCGGCGCGCCTTGCCGATGTCGGCCTGCGAATGGCGCACGTCGCCGTCGCGCAGCGGGCCGTGGACCGGCGCCGGGATGCGCAGGCCGGGATGGCGCTGCGCGAGCAGCTCCCGCAGCACGCCGGCAAGCTCGTTGAGCGACATGCGTCCGCCGACGGCGACGTTGAACACCTCACCCGATACCGCCTCGCCGGCGAGAGCGGCCAGAACGTTCGCCTGCACGACATTGGCGATGTAGCAGAAGTCGCGCGTGGTCTCGCCGTCGCCGTTGATCGGCACCGCCTCGCCGCGCAGCATCGACGCGACCCAGCGCGGCACCACCGCGGCATACGCGCCGGCCGGGTCCTGCCGCGCGCCGAACACGTTGAAGTAGCGCAGCCCGACCGTGGACTGCCCATAGCAGCGGCCGAACACGTCGGCGTAGAGCTCGTTCACATACTTGGTGACGGCGTAGGGAGAGAGCGGCCGGCCGATCCGGTGCTCGACCTTGGGCAGCGACGGCTCGTCGCCGTAGGTCGAGCTCGACGCGGCATAGACGAAGCGGGCGGCGCCGGCATCGCGCGCGGCGGTCAGCAGGTTGAGAAAGCCCGTGGCGTTCGCCGCGTGCGTGAGGAGCGGATCCTCGATCGAGCGGGGGACCGATCCCAGCGCGGCTTGGTGCAGCACGACGGACACGCCCGCGCACGCGCGCCGGCAGGCCGCGAGGTCGACGATGTCCGCTTCGATGAAGCGATGCCTGCGCCACGCCGCGGGGCCCACCGCCCGGCGTACCTCGTCGAGGTTGCGCCGGTGCCCCGTGGCGAAGTTGTCGAGACTGGTGACGTCCTGGCCGAGCCGCAGGAGCGTCTCGACCAGGTGCGAGCCTATGAAACCGGCGCTGCCGGTGACGAGCCACGCGCGCGGCGCGGCGCGGAGCGCGTCGCAGGCGGCCTCGTAGGCGGGCGCGCGTTCGCCCGCGACCTCGGCCTCGACGCGGGCGATCATGGGTTCGTCCCCGCGCGCGGCGCTAGAGGCGCCATACGTTCAATCCCAGCGCGCGCAGCGCGGCGGCGTCGGCCCGCGCCTTGACGTCGACGTAGAGACCGCCGTCGACGAGCTTCGCGGCGATCGCCGCGTGCGATAGCCGCTCGAACTGGCGGTGCGCCACCGCCGCCACCACGGCCTCCGCGCGCGGCAGGTCGTCCCAGGCGCACAACTCGACGCCGTACTCGTGTCGGGCCTGCGCGGCGTCGGCGACCGGGTCGTGGACGTGCACCACCATGCCGTACGACAGGAGCTCGTTCACCACGTCGATCACGCGCGAGTTGCGCAGGTCGGGCACGTTCTCCTTGAAGGTCAGGCCGAGCACCGTCACCGCGCGCCCCTTGACCGGACGTCCTGCCTGGATGAGCTGCTTCACGGTCTGCTCGGCGATGTACTTGCCCATGCCGTCGTTGATCCGCCGCCCCGCGAGGATCACCTGCGGGTGGTAGCCCAGCATGTCCGCCTTGTAGGTCAGGTAGTAGGGGTCGACGCCGATGCAGTGGCCGCCGACCAGCCCCGGCCAGAACGGCAGGAAGTTCCACTTGGTGCCGGCGGCCTCGAGCACCTCGCGCGTATCGATGCCGATCCGGTGGAAGATCAATGCGAGCTCGTTCATCAGCGCGATATTGAGGTCGCGCTGCGTGTTCTCGATCACCTTGGCCGCCTCGGCTACCTTGATGCTGCTCGCCCGGTGCACGCCGGCGGCGACCACGCTGCCGTACATCTGCGCGACCCGCTCGAGGGTCGTCGGCGTGTCCCCGGCCACCACCTTCACGATGCGCGTCAGCGTGTGCTCGCGGTCGCCGGGATTGATGCGCTCGGGCGAGTAGCCCACGAAGAAGTCGCGCTTCCACGTCGACCCCGAGTAGCGCTCGATCACCGGCACGCACACCTCCTCGGTGGCCCCCGGGTAGACGGTCGACTCGAACACGATCGTCGCGCCGGGCTTCAGGTTGCGCCCGACGGCCTCGCTGGCGGCGAGCAGCGGTCCGAAGTCCGGCCGGTGCGCGTCGTCGATGGGCGTGGGCACGGCCACCACCAGGAAGTCGGCTGCACGCAGCGCCGCCACGTCGCTCGTGACCGTCAGGCGCGTCGCGGCCCGGAACTCCGCGCCGCTCACTTCGCCGGTGGGATCGCGACCGTCCCGATACGCGGCGATCTTGTCCGCCGCGAGGTCGAAGCCGATGGTCGCGTAGCGCTTGCCGAATTCGATCGCGAGCGGCAGTCCGACGTAGCCCATCCCGATCACGGCGACGACGGTGGCGTGCGCAGCGTCGTCGGCCGGGACGACGGTCGCAGGCTGCGGCGCGCGGGGGAAAGACCGGGTGCGCATGGGCGTCAGAGCGCGGCGAGCGCCTTTTCGGCGTCGGCCCGCAGCGGCGATTTCGGATCGAGGCGGGTCACGATTTCGAGTTCGCGCCGTGCCGCCGTCTTGTTGCCCTGCCTGGCGAGCGCCTTGCCCAGGTGCAGGCGCACCTCCGGATCGCGCGGCGTGAGATTGACCGCCATCTGGAGCAGCTGCACGCCGCGCATGGGATCGCCCCCGGCAACGAGCACCGAGCCCAGCGTGTCCATCACGCTCGGGTTGAACGGCGCGACGCGGTAGGCGCGCTCGGCGTACTCACGCGCCGCCGGATCGTTCATGTCGCTCAGAAGCCCCGCGAGGTTGTTGAGCAGCACGAAATTGTTGGGCTCGATCTCGAGCGCGGCGCGATAGCCAGCGAGTGCGCCGGCGAGGTCGTGCCGCTGCTGCGCCTGCTGCGCCGCGATCGCGCGCACCGTCACGTCCTTCGGATTATCGCGGTTCCATTGCGCGGCGAACGCGGCGGCTTCGGCGAGCTTGTTGTCGCGCGTCAACGCGAAATACACGCGACTCGCCATCAGCGGCTGTGGCCGGCGGGCGTAGGCGAGCCGGTACGCGGCGGCAGCCTCCGTCCAGTGCTGCTGCGATGCCTGGATCTCGCCTTCGAGCAGGTAGCCCACGGCCTCCTTGGGACGCTCCTTTTGCAGCCGTCGCGCCTCGGCGATCGCCTCGCTCCCGCGCTGGTTGGCGAGCAGCAGCTTGGTCAGGCTCACCCACGCCGGACCGAAATCGGGCTGTACCGCCACCGCCTTGCGCGCCGACACGATCGCGCCCGAGGCGTCCCCGGCCGCCGCCTGGGAGTCGGCCAGTCGCATCAACGCGAGCGGATTCTGCGGCTGCTCCTTTACGATGCGCTGGAAGGTGTCGATGGCCTGATTGGCGTTGCCTGCGGCGAGCTGCGCAGTGCCGAGGGCGTCCTCGATCTGGAGGTCGTTGGGCAGCGCGGCCTGCGCCGCCTGCGCGCTGGCGAGCGCGGCCTTCACGTCGCGTTCACGCATCGCCAGGGCGATGAGGGCCAGGCGTGGCCGCACCGAGGCCGGTTGCGCGGTGATCGCGCGCTCGAGCAGCTTGCGCGCCGCATCGCCGCCGCCGCCGGCCACCGCCGCAAGCTCGGCGCTGGCCATCAGGACCGCCTCGTTATTGGGATCCTTCGCGAGCATCGCCTCGTAGCGAGCGCGCGCAGCGTCGACCTTGCCCTCCTGCACGTCGATCGTGGCGAGGTTGCGCGCGGCGTCGACCGAGCCGGGGTTGCGCGCAAGCGCCTGGTCGAAGCTCGCCCGCGCGCCGGCGAGGTCGCGGCGCGCCAGCTGCACCGCGCCTTGCACCAAGTAGCCGGTCGCGCTGTCGGGCTGCTTCCGGACGACGGTTTGCGCGGATGCGAGCGCGTCGTCGTAGCGCCGCTGTTGCAGGTAGGCGGCGATCAGCGCGAGGTCGGCCTGCGACTCCTTCGGATCGGCGCGCGACAGCGCCTCGAGATCGTGGAACCCGCGCTCGGTCTCGCCGCTGGACATGCGCGCCTGGGCGAGGCGCACCTTCGTGCCGACGTTGGCGTCGTCCATGGCCGCCGCGCGCTCGTAATAGGACGTCGCGGCGAGCGGATCGCCCGCCGCAAGCGACGCCTCGGCGGCGGTGCGCCATAGCGCAGGGTCCTCGCTGCCGGCCTTGAGCTGCGGCGCGAGCAGCTCGATCGCCTGCGCCGCGCGGCCGGTCTTCACGTAGGTCGCGGCGAGGAAGCGCCGGGCGGTGGTGTCCCCCGGCACGCGCGCCACGACCTTGCGAAGCGAGTCCTCGGCGAGCGAGTAGAAGCCGAGCTGGTACTGCACGATGCCGTTCAGCATCAGGCTCGGCAGATGGTCGGGGGTGGTGCCGAGCACATGCTGGAGCACGTCGCGCGCATGCGCCCCGTCGCCCTTGCCGAACGACCACATCGCGTCCGCGTACTGCGTGCGCACGTCCTCGGGCGCGAGCTCGCGCATCTTCACCACCTGGACACCGGCCGCGTCGAGTTTGCCCGCATTGACGAGCAGCGAGGCCAGCCCGAAACGCAGCGCCAGCGCGTTGGGGTTCTGCGCGAGCGCGCTCTCCAGCAGCTTGACCGCGGCATCGCTCTGGTTTTGCAGGGTGAGCCAGCGCGACTTCAACACCGTCGCCTCGACGTCGCCGGGGTGCTTGGCGAGCGCCTGATCGATGAAGCGCAGCGCCGCGGCCGGGTCGTTCCGGCGATTCGCGATCTCCGCCTGGGTCACCAGGAGTCGGGGGTCGTCCGGCGCGTCACGCGCGGCGAGCGTCGCCAGCCGCTGCGCCTCGTCGACGTTGCCGTCGTTGAGCCGCCCCAGCGCCAGCGAGGTCGTGACGTCGGCACGCGCTTGCGGCGAGCCGAGCGTGCGCGAGCCGAACTCGGTCGCGAGCCGCGCGTAGTTGCCCTGCGCCACGAGCGCGCGGGCGAGCACGGGGTAGACCTCGTCGCCCGGCCACTTCAGATCGAGCGCCTTGCGGGCTTCGGTCTCGGCGCCGGCCGCGTCGCCCGCGTCGAGCAGGGCGCGCGCCAGCAGGAAGCGCGCCTCGGCCCGATCGGGCGATTGCTGAAGGACGTTCTTGAGCTGGATCGCGGCGGCCTTGGGATTCGCCTGCGCCAGATAGGTTTTCGCGGACGCGATCAGGCCGGCCGGGTCGTTGCGGCTGCACGCGGTCAGCATTGCGGCCGCGCAGGCGAGCACGGCGAGGATGCGCGTCGGATTTTTCATGGGAGGTGGCGTTTCGATTCGAGGAAGTGATGGAGGGCGCGTCACCGCAGGCCGAAGCGATGCATCAGGTCGTACAGCGTCGGCCGACTCACGCCCAGCAGCTCGGCGGCCTTGCTGAGATTGCCGTTCACGCGCGCCAGCACCCGAAGCACAGCGTGCTTCTCCGCGTCATCGCGCACGTGCCGCAGGTTGAGGCTGATCGGATCGACGTCGCCGTCCGCGTCAAGGCCGACGTCGGCCGCGCCGATGCGGTTGCTCTCGGCCATGATCACCGCGCGCTTGAGCACGTTCTCGAGCTCGCGCACGTTGCCGGGCCACCCGTGCGCCTCGAGTGCCGACAGCGCATCCGGCAGCAGGCTCATCGAGCCCCGGCGCTGGTCGGCCGCAAAGCGGCGCACGAAGTTGTGCGCGAGCAACGCGATGTCGCCGCCGCGCGCGCGCAGCGGCGGAATCTCGACGACGATCTCTGCCAGCCGATAGTACAGGTCCTCACGGAACTTGCCGGTGGCCGCCTGTCCCTTAAGGTCCTGGTGCGTCGCGCACACGATGCGCACGTCGACGGCGATCTCGCTACGCCCGCCGATGCGCTCGATGACCCGCTGCTGCAGGAACCGCAGCAGCTTCGCCTGCAGAGCCAGCGACAGGTCGCCAATCTCGTCTAAGAACAAAGTGCCGCCGTGCGCGGTCTCGATCTTGCCGGGAGTCTGTTTGACCGCGCCGGTGAACGCGCCCTTCTCGTAGCCGAACAGCTCGCTCTCGAGGAGGTTCTCGGGGATCGCCGCGCAATTGATCGCGACGAACCGACCCGCCGAGCGCGGCGACAGGTCGTGCAGCGCGCGTGCGAAGAGCTCCTTGCCGGTGCCCGATTCACCCAGCACCATCACCGTCGCGCCCGTCGGGGCCACCTTCTCGATCGTGCGGCAGATGCGCTGCATCGACGGATCGCGCGTGACGATGCTGGCCAGCGCGGGGTGGTGGTAGGCCGCCTGCAGCCGCCGGTTCTCCTCCTGCAGCTCGTGCACGCGGAACGCGCGGTCGATCGTCCATGCCAGCAGCTCGGGCTCGAAGGGCTTGGCGCAGAAATCGTGCGCGCCGAGGGCGATGGCCTTGAGCGCGTTGGCCTGGTCGTTCTGCCCGGTCAGCACGATGACCTTGGTAGCGGGCACGAGGGCATGGATCTCCCCGAGCAGCTTGAGGCCTTCGGTGGCGTCGTCCGGCGCGGGCGGCAGGCCCAGATCCATCGTCACCACCGCCGGCTCGAAGCGGCGCAGTTGCGCGATCGCCGACTCGCGGTCGCTCGCGACCACGATCTCGTACTCGTCGAAGGCCCAGCGCATCTGCTTTTGCAGCGCCGGGTCGTCCTCGACGATGAGCAGGGGCTTGCGCGCTTCGGTCATGCGGGCTCGGTGTGCGGCGTGACCTGCGCATCGGGGGCCGCCAGCGGCAGCACGACGCTTACCCGGGTGCCGCGTCCCTCGCCGGAGTCGACGATCACGCGTCCGCCGAGGCTCGCGACGTATTGCGTGCTCTCGTAGACGCCGATGCCCATGCCGGCAGATTTGGTGGTCTCGAACGGCCGGCCGAGGCGGTCACGCACGTATTCCTCGGACATGCCGCTGCCCTGGTCCGCGACCTCGATGACGGCGTTCCCGCCATCGCGCAAGACCTGCACGCGAACCCGCGCGTCGGCGGGGCTCGCGTCGAGCGCGTTCTGCACGAGATGGGCGATCACGTGATCGAGCCGGTCCTCGTGCGCAATGCTCGCCACTGGCGCGTCCACGGCCACGTCGACGGCGCGCCCGGCCTCCGACTTGGCGGCGCATACGCGCTGCACCAGCCGGCCGAGGTCGAGGACGTGCGGGCGCGCCACCGGCGCCGCTCCGGTGCGCAGCTGCAGCATCAGCCCGTTCATGCGCTCGACCACGTGACGCACCGTGTCCAGCATGTCGCGCTGGAACTCCGGATTGTCGCGGTGCCGCTCGGCATTGCGGATCATCAGCGACAGCTGGGAGATGAGGTTCTTGAGGTCGTGCACGACGAAGGCAGACATGCGGTTGAACGCGTCGAACTTGCGCGTCTCGAGCAGCGCCTCGGTGGCCCTGGCATGCGCGATGTAGCTCGCGGCCTGGCGGCTGGCCGTCTTGATGATGTCGAGCACCTCCCAATTCAGCACCACGGGCACCCGGGGACTCGTGAGGACCACGAAGCCCACCAGCTCGGTGCCGCTCGGGAGCGGCGCGACCAGCCATGCGTTAGGCATGTCGCGCAGCCACGCCGGCAGCTCGAGCCCCGCGTAGCGCGACCGGTCGGCGGCGAACTCGGCCAGTTCCACCACCCAGCCCGTGCGCGCGAGGAAGCGAGGAAGAGAGCCTTCGGCCGGCTCGCGGACGACCGGCTGGGCGACGTTGTAGCGCCCGGCCGCCGCGAACGTTCCGTCGTCGTCCTTGATCCAGATCGCGCCTCCCGCGCTTTCGACGAGATTGGCGAGCGCCATGATCGAGCGCTCGCGCAGGCTT
The DNA here is from genome assembly GCA_038239945.1 of Burkholderiales bacterium. GTDB lineage: Bacteria > Pseudomonadota > Gammaproteobacteria > Burkholderiales > Casimicrobiaceae > VBCG01. The sequence goes on along the minus strand of JBBSEG010000004.1, from coordinate 141,440 downwards.
TGGACCTCGTCGTGCGAAAGCGTGCGGGTGAGCCGCAGCCATTCCTCGCGATAATCGTACCGGTAGGAGAAGAAATGCTTGCTCACGAAGACGCGCAGCTTGGAGCGAAACCGTCCCGACGTCGCCACCACGGCCACGCACAGCAGCGCGGCGAAGAGCAGCTCGATCTGCACCGTGCGGCCCCATTCGCCGCCGACGTAGCGGACGAGATAGCCGGCGGCGGCAACCGCGAGCAGGAACGCGCCCGAGGCCAGCAGCGCCGTGGAATGGAACACCGCGCCGCGCGACACGTGCATCTCGACGGTCCAGCCGGTGTTGCGTGCAGTGGCGACGACAAGGAACGGAATCACCAGCGCGTGCACCACGCCGCGCGCGATCCAGAAATCGAGGTCGACCCGGTTGAATAGCATCGCGTAGGAGTACATGCACAGGTCGAATACGAAGATGCCGCCCAACGCGATCGCCATTGGCCGCAGCGACCAGCGCATCTGCTCGTGGGTGCGGCGCATCAGGTGCTCGAGCAGCACGAGGCCGAAGATCGGCAGGCCGAGATGCAGGGCCAGCGCAAGCTCGGCGCCGGCGACGCCGAGCTGCGCGCCGAACGGCAGGCCTTCGGTGAGGAGGAGGCACGCCACGAGCGCCGCGGCGACGCTCGCGCGCAACAGACCACGCGAGCGCGGTGCAATGCCGGCGCCCGCTCCGGCATTTGAACCGCGCAGCAGCGAGCCCAGGAAAGCAAACCAGAGCCCGTAGCGCGCCAGATCGCCGAAGTCCATCAGCAGCAGACTTGCGCCGGTGGGGCCTTCCACGGTGAGCAGGGCGCCGGCCGCCCAGAGCGCCGAGGCCGCGACCGCGCCCGCGAGCAGCGCGGCCCGCGCGCTGCGGCGCCAGCCGAGCAGGACTCGCAGCGCGAACAGCCCGTACCCGACCAGCGCCAACGCGTAACTGACGTACGCAGCGGTGGTGAAGCTGTTCCCGATCAAAGGGGCGCTCCCGCTCGAATGGTGGTCACCGTGGAAATCCGGCGGACGAACGCGGCTGCGCTCCGCGGGGGGCTGTCGCGCCGCGGTCTCGATCCTCGAAGCCGGGCGCAGGGCGGACGCTTGGACGCGTCTCCGGCCTCTACCGGGCACCCTCCCCGACCAGTACCACCCGCACCGTCTGGAGCAGGATGACGAGATCGAGGTACAGCGAGTGATTCTTCACATAATAGAGGTCGTACTCGAGCTTCTTCAGCGACTGCTCGATCGTGGCGCCGTAAGAGTACCGCACTTGCGCCCAGCCGGTCAGCCCCGGCTTGACGCTGTGCCGCACGGCGTAGAACGGGATCTGCTCGGTCAGCGTCGCGACGAACTCGGGACGCTCCGGGCGCGGCCCGACGAAGCTCATCTCGCCCTTGATGACGTTGATGAGCTGCGGCAGCTCGTCGATGCGCAAACGCCGCAACAAGCGGCCCACCCGCGTAACGCGGGCGTCGTTGACGCTCGCCCAGCAGGGCTTGCCGTCCTTCTCGGCGTCGTGCGCCATGCTGCGGAACTTGAGGACCGTGAACGTGCGGCCGCCGCGACCCACACGCTCCTGCCGATAGATGACCGGGCCCTGGCTGTCGAGCGCGACCAGCGCAGCCGCCATGGCCATCACCGGTGCCGTGAGCACGAGCAGGCACGCCGAAACGGTGATGTCGAACACCCGCTTGACCACCGCGCGCAGCCAGCTCTGCCGGTAACCCTTGCCGTAGATCAGCCAGCTGATCTTCAGCGATTCGATCGGCACCTGGCCATGGACGCGCTCGAAGAAACGCGCGAGATCCGTAACCTGCACGCCGCGAAGCCGGCAGTCGAGCAGCGCCCGCAGCGGCAGCACGCCGCCCCGCTGCTGCCGCACCGCCACGATGATCTCGTGGATGCCGAGCTGGCGGACCGTTTCCTCGAGCGGCGTGCTGCGCGCGATGATCCTGCCCGGCGACACGGCGGTCTCGCTCACCTTGTCGAGCGCGTAGAAGCCGACGAGGTTCATGCTGGGCATGTCGGAGGTGGTCAGCGACGCTTCGACCAGACGAGCTTCCGGACCGGTGCCGAGCACCAGCACGCGGTGGGGCGCGAATACCGCGACCAGCGGCAGCACCACCACGTAGCGAACCGCAAGCAAACCGACGAACGTGAGGCCGATCAGGAGGACCAGGTTTTCCTGCGGAGGCGCGGTGCCCGGCAGATATTCGAGGAACAGGCTTGCCAGGGGAACGCCGATGGCCGGCGCGAGCAGGACGCGCGCAAAGTAGCTCGTCGGCTGAACTTTGCCCGGCCTGCGATACAGGCCGAACGTGACGTTGAGCAGCACGACCAGCAGCGCGAACACCAGCGCAGGCATGGCCAGCACATGAATCGGCGCGCCCAGTCGCTCAAGCCGATACCCCAGCACGGCCACGCCGAAGAGACAGCTGATCTCGGCGACCAGCTGGACCGCCAAAGGCGCCACGGCGCTGTGTCGAAAAGCGTTAACCACGATTCAGTTTCTGGGAGCCGGCAGGATCGGTGGGGGCGGCAGGTGCGTCGGCCGCGGCTTCGATCCCGATGAAGTTAGTAATCATGGAGCGCGCTCAGTTCGGAACTTGTGCAATTAACGTGCCACTTCCGCTGCGCGCGCACAGGCGCTAAAAAACCGCGCGTTAGCGCCCCGTCCTGCGCGGTGGCCGCATCGACACCCAGCCCGTAGTCGCACAAATTGGCACGAACCGACGCAGAAATGACAACGCCGCGCGGCACGGGCGCAATGCCATCGCCCCAATCGCCGCTCGGGCAATCGTGCGACCGAGTGTGCGCGACCGCAACGGAATATTCGCATTCGTGCGACAGCCGTAGCGGTTCATCCGCCGTCCGGTCTTCGCGAGGCGCGTGTTCACCACATACTGTTAGGGACGTGGTCGAACTTGTTGCGGCGCGGCACCCGTAGCCGAGTCGCAACCGAATGCGCCAGCGCAGCCGAGACGGGCGCGACCCCGTTGTGCAGAACAATGCGAAGCCGCGGCACGCACCATGCTTGCGGCACGCCCGAGGTTGCTTCATCCTTCGCCCATAGAAGACAGGCTTCAGGTTGGGTATCTTGCAGATTCGCATGGGAGTGGGACAACGGTTCGCGCGATTGCGTGCCTGGCTGGTCGCGATATTGCTCGGCGCCGCGGTGCCCGCCGCGCATGCCCAGGCGGCACCGCCGCCGTACGTCTACGGGCCGCTCCTCCCGCTGCTCCTGCAGGCGCCGGAGAATGGCTGGATACGCGTCAACGCCAACCTCTTCAGCGACGTCTGGGTTACACCGGAGCTGTCGCCTCTCGACGGCCCCGCGACGCATCCGCCGGCGCGCATCATCATCGCGTGGAGCGGCTTTGCCTGGGACAGCAATCGCGGCGACGTGATCCTCTACGGCGGCGGCCACGCCAACTATTCGGGCAACGACGTGTACCGCTGGCACGGCTCCAACATGCAGTGGGAGCGTGCCTCGCTGCCGAGCGAGATCCGCCTCGACCCGGTGTCCGGATGGCAGGCGATCGACGGGGTCGACAATGCGCCGAGCTCGGCGCACACGTACGACAACAACGTCTTCCTGCCAATCGTGGACCGCTTCATGTCGTGGGGCGGCGCCGCCTACAACAACGGCGGGCCCTACCTGCGCGTGTCCGAGACCGACCCGTCGCAGTCGCGCCGCGTCGGTCCCTATCTGTTCGATCCGAACCGGGCCGACGGCAACAAGGTCGGCGGATCCACGGGCTCGCATGTGCAGCGCGTGGCGCCGCACCCGGAGGTGGTCGGCGGCCACATGTGGCAGAACCGCGACCTGCCGAAGAACCTGCCGGGCCAGACGATGCCGGGCGCGCACGTCGACGGCTGCACGGGCAGCGCGATCGAGAACGGGCACGACGTGATCTACACCGGCGCGACCAACGCCGGCGCGTCCCAGCTCGATCTCTACCGCTACCAGGTCACCAATGTCGCGGATCCCACCCAGGACCAGGTGGCGAAGGTCGGCGTGTTCTGGGTCGGCACGTCCGGCACGACCACCTGTGGCTACGATCCGGCTCGCAAGCTGTTCGTGCGGACCGGCAACAACAGCATCCCGTTCCTGTTCTGGGACGTGACCGTCCCGGGGCTTGCGAACCGCGACCAGGTGGTGGCCGTCGACGCCAGCATCGCGAGCTTCCAGGCATGGCTCGCGGCCCAGTCGTTCGACCTGCAGAACTGCGCGCTGGATTTCGATCCGGTGCGCCACTCGTTTCCCCTCTGGTGCGGCGGTCCTGTCACGTGGGACCTGCACGACCCGCCGGCCGGCAACACCACGACGGGATGGACCATCGCGCAGCGGCCGGCGCCGTCGACTGCCGACCCGGGCACGGCGATGCACGCGCTAGGCATCCTGGGCAAGTGGCGCTATGCGCCGTACTACGACGCGTTCGTCACGCTCGAGGACCCGTACGACGGCAACGTGTGGTTCTACAAGCCGGTGGGCTGGCAGCAGCCGAATCCCCCGGGCAATGTGCTGCCCACGGTCGCGCTGACCTCCCCGTCGTCCGCTGCGGTCTATGCGCCGCGGCAACGCGTCGACCTGTCGTCCACTGCGGGCGATGCCGACGGCACCATCGTCCGCGTGGAGTACTACGTGAACGGGGCGAAGGCGGGCGAGTCGTCAACCCCGCCCTATACGGTCTCGATCAACCCGGTGCCCGTCGGCGCCTACACGGTGGTCGCGATCGCCGTCGACAACGTCGGGGGCATGAGCAAGTCCCTGCCGGTGACGTTCAGCGTCGCGGCCACGCTTACCACCACCGTGCTGCAGCGCGGCCTGAACGGCTACGCCGGCGCCGCCGATACGTGGCTCGACTATTACGGCCCCGCCATCGTGCACGGCGGCGACAACCCGCTCTACCTGGATGGGCAGAGTTATTTTCCCCTGACCCGATTCGCGATCTTCCAGTCGGACGGCGGCCCCGTTCCCGACGGCGCCGTCCTGCAGTCGGCCACGCTGTCCCTCTACAAGCAGTACTACAGCGAGACGCTGCAGCTGAACGCGCTGCGCAAGCCGTGGGTCGAGGGCCAGGCGACCTGGACCAGCGCGCAGGCGGGCAGCCCGTGGGCCGCGGTGGGTGCGTCCGCAGCGGGCACCGACTACGACCCGGCTGTTGATGCGTCGGTTACGCCCAGCTTCAATCCCGGCTGGATCGCCTTCGACGTCACCGCGCGTGTCCAGCAATGGTCCGACGCGGGCCAGAACTTCGGCTGGCGCATCGCGCAGGTCGGCATCGGCAACACCAAGCAGTTCACGTCGAGCGAGTACTCGGCCGACCCGACGCTGCGGCCGAAATTGGCGGTCGTGTATTCCGTCGGCGGCGCGCAGAATCCGCCGCCCACCGTGTCGCTCACCAGTCCTGCCAACGGCGCGCACATCGTCGTGGGCGGGTCATTCGCGCTGGCGGCGCTGGCGAGCGACAGCGACGGCATCAAGAGCGTCCAGTATCTCGCCAACGGAGTCTCGCTCGGGGCGGCGAACACGGCGCCCTACGCGCTCAACTGGACGCCCGGCGCGGCCGGCAGCTACACGATCACGGCCGTCGCCACCGACAACCTGCTGGCGACCACCACGTCGGCGCCCGTCGTGGTGGTGGTCGACGCGGCCGGCTCGACCACCACCGTCATCCTGCAGCGGGGCCTGAACGGCTACGGCGGCGCGACGGACACGTTCCTCGACCGGTACGTGCCCACCACGGTGCGCGGCAGCTTCGACCCGCTGTACCTGGACGCGTCGAATTACACCCCGCTGGTGCGCTTCTCGATCTTCCAGTCCGAGGGCGGACCGGTGCCCAACGCTGCGTCGGTCCAATCGGCCACGCTGTCGCTGTACAAGCAGTACTACGCCGATACGCTGCGGCTCAATGCGCTGCTGGCGCCGTGGGTCGAGGCCGAGGCGACCTGGACGGTGCGCCAGGCCGGCACTCCCTGGATCGTGCCCGGGGCGGCCGGTTCGGGCGCCGATTTCAGCGGCAGCGCCGACGCCCTGGTGAGCGTGGGTTTCAATCCGGGCTGGATCACGTTCGACGTCACGCCGCGGGTGGCGCAATGGGCCGCGGGGTCCAATTTCGGCTGGCGCATGGCGCAGACCGGCACGCTCTACGGCTCCAAGCTGCTCGTATCGAGCGAGCAAGGTGCCGACTTGACGCTGCGCCCGAAGCTTACGGTCGTGTACGCGACCGGCGCGAACGTGCCCCCGACCGTCGCGCTGACAAGCCCCGCATCCGGCGCGAGCATCGCGCTCGGGGGCAGCTTCCTGGTAAGCGCCACCGCCGCCGACAGCGACGGCATCCTGAGCGTCGAGTTCTTCGCGAACGGCGCGTCGCTCGGCAAGGTCCTGGCGGCGCCTTTTACGCTCGCGTGGACCCCGGGCGCGTCCGGCACCTATGCGATCACCGCAGTAGCCACCGACACGCGGCTGGCGAGCACGACCACGGCGGCGGCGAGCGTGACGGTCACCGGAGCCACCGTCGTGCTGCAGCGTGGTCTCAACGGCTACGCGGGCGCCACCGACACGTTCCTCGACCGATACGTGCCGACCACCGCGCGCGGCAGCTACGACCCGCTGTACCTCGACCAGTCGAACTACACGCCGCTGATCCGTTTCGCGATCTACACAACCGACGGCGGTCCCGTCCCCCCCGGCGCGACCATCGACTCCGCGTCGCTGTCGCTCTACAAGCAGTACTACTCCGAAACGCTGCAGCTCAACGCCATGCTGAAGCCATGGACCGAGGCGCAGGCCACCTGGAGCAACAGCCAGAGGGCGGTTGCCTGGGCGGTGGCCGGTGCGCGCGGCGTCGGGACGGACTACGACGGCAACGTCGACGCGCTACTGGGAGTGGGGTTCAATCCCGGCTGGGTGACCTTCGACGTGAAGGCGCGGGTGGCGGGCTGGGCGGCCGGTGCGAACTTCGGTTGGCGCGTGGCGCAGACCGGCACGTCCTACGGATCGAAACTGTTCGACGCGAGCGAGCAGGCGGCCGATCCGACGCTGCGTCCGAAGCTCACCATCGTGTATCACTAGACTCAGGGTCCGGGTCGAGCATCAGGCCCGCCGCGACCAGCAGGTAGAACAGGAACGCGACGCGCGGCACGTCGGTGAGGCTGTCGAAGCCGCCCACCACCAGGAAGCCCGCCAGCGCGGCGGCGATGTAGCGCGCGGCAGGATGCGTGGCCACCCTGCCGATCAGCAGGCGCGCGAGCACCGCGCCGACCAGCACGAGCGCGCTTGCCAACCCTAGCAGGCCTTGGTCGAAGAGCCAGTTGAGCGGCAGGCTCTTGATGTGCCAGGGCAGGTGATGACGATCGCTGGTGAAATACCAGCAGGCCATGCCCCGCGCGAAGTCCCCGTTGACCAGGAGCTCGGCGCCGTTCGAATCGACCACGCCGACCTGATGCACGTCGACGACGGTGCCGATCGTCTGCACGGCTATGGAGAAGAACGCGAGGCGCGGGGCGTGCGCCGGACCCTGCCCGAGGCGGCGCCCGTCCAGCGAGACGGCGATGCGCTGCCACTGCTCCCCCGACCCCTTGACCGCGACCGCCGCGAGCGCGCATCCGCTCGCGTTGTAGAGCAGGTGCTTCTCGCACATCTCGACGTGGAGGATGGCCGGGAGCGGCGCGCGCACCTCGAGCGTCGCGACGTACGCGCCCGCGGGCGCTTGCAGGCGCTGGGAAACCCGGAGTAGATCGCCGAAGCTCGTGAACAGGCGCGGACCCGACAAGGTCATGAATGCGTCCCCCTGCCGCTCCTGGAGCTGGTAGCTGCCCGGAAACATGCTGTCGCGCACGGCGAGAAAATAATTGGCCGGGAAGCGGCCCAGCCCCTTGCCGAGCAGCCAGTCGGCGGGCCCGTCCAGCATACGCACCCCGTCGCGCCAATGCTTGATGCGCCCGGTGAGATCGGTGCCCCCGGCCGAGAAGCGGTCGGCCATATACGCGCCGCCGGAAAATACCGCTATCGTGCCGGCGATGACCACGGCGGCGCCAAACAGCGCGACCTCGGCACGCCCTCCCGGCGCCAGCGGGGGCCGCGCAGACGCGGTGGCAAACACTGCCAGCGCCAGGATGGCGGCCAACGCCGCGGCGCTCCCCGGCACGGCCGCGTGCCCGCCCCAATGTAACGCCACGGCCAGCGCTGCCACGAGCGCCGCCACGAACGCGGCGAGCGTGACCGGCCAGCGGCGTCCCGGGACGATGCGCTGGCGCCACGCAAGGGCGGCCGCCGCCGCCCATGCCGCTGCGTAGACCACGTACGGGCCCTTCGGCACGCGCCATCCCGCAGCCGCCAGCGCCGCGCCCAGCGGCAGGCCCACGGCCAGCGCGACCAGCCAGTCGCGACGGCCTGCGCGCCGCGGTGCGCCGGAAAGGAGCAACGCGATCGCCAGCGCGCCGAGCGCGGCGGCGAGTGCGCGATAGCCGCCCGACTGGAACACCGCATGGCACGCGAAGGCCGTGGCCGCGCCGGCCGCGACGCCCTTTCCCGCGACGGGCCAGCCGGCGCGTAGTCCTGCGTCGCGGCGCACCGGCGACGCAACCGCGAGCACCATGAACGACACCGGCACCGCCAGATACACGCCGCGCGAGAACGTGGCGAGGCATGCGTACAGCGTCAGGCCCAGCAGCCCGACCGCGCCGGCCAGCACGATTGGACGGCGCGCGCGCAGCGCCGCCCACACGACGAAGGGCAGCGACAGCGCGAGAAAGCCGTCGAGCGCCGCGCCGCCGACGTGCATCTCCCAGAACACCCCCGTGGCGCGATAGTCGGTGGAGAAATCCAGCACGCCCGGAAACGCGGCGCGCTCCCACAGCACGGCGAGCGCTGCGAGCGCGCCGCCCGCCGCGATGCCCGTGGCCAGCCACGCGGCGGTGCGCAGGGGCGCTGCGCGCATCTCGCGGCGCAGAAGCGGGGCGAGCAACAGCGCGAGCACGAGGCTCTTGGCGACCCGCACGCTGTTGAGCGTCTCGTAGTAACCCTGCGACCAGCCGAGCTCGAGCGGTCCGGCGTCGACGATGCCCCGGCAGAACGCGACCGCAGCGCTCGCCACGAATACGGCGAGCGCGATGCGTGCAATGCGCGCCGCGCGTCCGGCGGCGGCCTTCGCCGCGGGGGCCGGCGCAGGCGGCGGCGAGCGCAGAGCCGCCAGCGCGAGAGCCGCATACCCGCCGGCGGCGACGCCCAACGCCAGCAAGTCCCACTCCTCGAACGTGAGCCAGCCGGTCCAGGGCGCGAAGTTGGCGAGCGGAAGCGCGGCCGGCAGCGCCACGAGCCACGCACGCGGCCGCCATGCGAGCAGGGCCGTCCAGGCACAGAACGCGATCGTCACCGCGATCGGTGCGACCGGATGATGCAGCGCGAGCGCCAGCCCGAGCGCGGCGGATACGGCCGCCATGCAGCCCCAGGCGAGTCGAACGCCGGGCGGTTCAGGGCACGGCGCGGGCGCGGGCAGGGCCGGCAAGGTCCTGGCCGTCATGGCGCCAGGGTTTGCAACGCCCCAGGCGTGCGCGGCGCCGCGGTGACGGGGGCACTGCCGAGCGGATGACGGTATTCGCGTGCAGGCGCGAGGCCCGTGCCGTGCGCTTCTCCCGGGTCGACGGCGGTACCCACGATCCGGGAGTCCTTGCGCACACGATAGTCATGGTCGCCGCGCGAAGCGAGGTCCGCGGCGCCTGCCCGTACGTTGCCCGCCAGCCGCGCGGGCGCGCCGGCTTCAAGGCGCCCGCGACCGACGAGCAGGTTGTCCAGGACGTCGACGCGGGTGGCTCCCGCTCGCACGCTCAGGAAGCGGCCGTCGGCGGCCCGATCGTCGACCAGCGTGTTGTGCACGACGTACAACTCGTTGGCGGCCCAGCGGTAGCCCTCGGCCCCGAAGGCGATCATGACGGGATTCTCGGTGCGCGAGCTCTGCTCGATCACGTTGCCGAGCACGTACGCCTCCCCGCCATCCGGGAACTCGAGCTCGTAGCTGGCATGGCCGGCCGCCTCGTCGGTGAGCCGGTTGTTCACGATGTCGCTGCGCCGTGCGCGCGACTTGACCAGGTGGCCCACGGCCCCGCGATGCACGTAGCTGTCGCGCAGGACGAAGCGCCCGATGGCGCCCACGTAGATCTGGTGCGCGGGCGAGCGCTGCTCCAGGCGTCGGTCGAAGGTCGCGTTGTCGCGGAATTCCGACCGCTCGACCCGCAGCGACGAGCGCGCGTCGTTGCCGGTGAGGATGCCCATTTCGTTGCGCTCGAACAGGCAGTCGGTGACGGTGAGCGCGCCACCCTGGTGCCGGATGCCGGCACCGTTGCGGTCGGGCACGTGCGCCCCGGCGAATTCCAGGCCCTCGACGCGCACGTCGTCGCCCTTGATCACGAAGATCGCCTTCGCCTCTGCAGCCGCGCCACGGGATTCGATCCGCACGCGGCCGCCGCGCGCGCGGATCGTCAACCCGTCCTGCGGCCAGACCGCCACGTCGTCGACGTATAGCCCCGCGTCGATCTCCACCACGTCGCCGTTGCGCGCCACGCGCGACGCCAAAGCGATGGTGGGCAGGTGACCGTCCGGTCCGACGCGCACGATGCGGGGCCCGCGCGCGCCGGCGTCCTGCGCGGCCGACGCTGCCGAAGCGACAGCGCACCCCAGTGCGATCCCCGTCACCGCGGCGACGGCACGGGCGCCGGCGCGCATGGCCGTCAAGCCGCGTCCGTTTCGAGCGACTGCAGCCAGACCAGCGTGCGGCGCTCGATCTCTGTGCGCCAGGGCTCCGACGAGAAGGTGTGATCCGCCCCCGCGAGCTCGTGCCGCTCGACGTTGCGGCGCGCGAGCAGCGCCTTCCACTCCGCGTGCGCGGCGGTGTACTTGACGAACTCCCGGGCCGTCAGGTCATGCTCGCTCAGCACCAGCAGCACCGGTCCGGCAAACGCGCGCAGCCCGTGCGCCATCCGGTCCTGGAACGCTGTGGCGGACGGCGCGCGCGCGCCGCCCCGCCGCGCCGCGCGAACCCGGTTGCGCAGCGACCGCAGCGCATCCTTCAATTCAACGCGGCCGCGCAGCAGCTTCGACCAGAACGCGCGCTCGCCGAGTTTGCGCAGGTAGTAATGCTTGAGCTCGGCACGCGCCCGCATGGCCTCGGTATGGACCCAGGGATTGAGCAGCGCGATCGCATCCACGCGCGGGTCGCGCGTCGCATCGTAGTAGATCAACGCGCCCGCCGCGGCATCGCACAGCCCCCACAGCGCCACCCGCGCCACGGTGGGACAAGCAGCCTGGAGCGCCCCGATCGCGGCCGCGATGTCGGCCCCGCTGTCCTCGAACGCCCGCGCCGCACCGGTCGAGTCACCCATTCCCCGATGATCGAAGCGCAGGACGGCGATGCCCGCGTCCGCCAGCGCGCGCGAGAGCAGGACGAACTGCCGGTGGCTGCCGGCACGATACTGCGGACCGCCGACCACGATCACTACGCCGACGCGGGCCGACGCGCGCGGCGCCGCCACCACGCCGACCAGCCGCTCGCCGTGGCAGTCGAACACCATCGCGCGCTCGTCGAAGCTCACGAATGCCACGCGCGCACGACGTCCAGCGTGGCATCGACCAGACCAGCGCACTCGGCGATCTCCTGGGTCTGCCAGAACGGCAGGCCTTCGACCGCGCGGGCGTCGACGGTCCTGCCGACGATGCGCCAGGCGTCGATGCGCGCGCGGCTGGCCGGCGCCAGCGCGGCCGGCGCAGCGGGGGCCACGTCGAGCCACGCCACGCGCGCTGGCGGGATGCGCAACTCGGCCGACTCGAGACCCTGCGCAAGCGCTTCGGACAGCGCATAGCCGGCCAGCTCGAGGACCCCCTGGCTCGCGAGCTGCGCGCGCACCTCACGCGTTCCCATCCGCTCGCCCGCCCGCGGCGCCACGATCTGTCGGGTGAGCTTGAGCCGGAGGAACTGCTGGAGCGCCGGCCGGCCCTGGATCACGGGCTGCCACAGCAGGAGATCCGCCGGCCACTCGAGGCGCGCGGCGGCGTCGCTTGCGACCAGCGCACCCACGCGCAGCCCCCACAACGCCGGCAAGCGGCCGGTGCGCGCCCTCAGCCATCGCGCGGCGTCCAGCGCGTCGCCGACCCATCCGTCCCAGTCCGCATCGTGGAACTCGCCCTCACTGTCGCCGCAGCCGCACAGGTCGACCTGCAGCACCGCGACGCCCGCCGCCGCCAGCGCGCGCGCCTGCACCGCGGCCATGCGCCGGGCCTTGTTCATCTCCTCGGCGAACGGATGCACGTAAACCATCGCGCCGCGCACCGGCACGCCGTCGCCCGGCGCATGCAGGATGCAGAAGCGGCGGCCGCGGTCGGTCGTCAGGAAGAACGCGTCGGGACCCGCCACCGCGCGATCACGCCGCGTGCTTCGACCGGACGAAATCGACCAGCGTCCCGACGCTCGCAAAGGTCGAGCCGTCGATCTCGTCGTCGTCGACGGTGAAGCCGAAATGATCCTCGAGCGAGGCGATGAGCGTCGCGACGGCCATGGAGTCGAGCTCGGGAACGCTGCCCAGGAGCGGCGTCGCAGGACCGAACGCGGCCGCGCGTGGCCCCAGGTTCAGCACCCGCCCGAGAATGTCGATGACGTCGCGTTGCGGATCCAAGCCTTCTCCCCGGATTGCGCTGGCTGCGCGCGCCCGTCGTGGCGCGCGCTGCCGGGACCACCGGCGCAGCGATGCGGCATTATAGGTGCTCGCCCGGTCCGAAGCGTCGCCCGGCAACGCGCCGTTGCGCGACTTGCGCCAACCGACGACGCCCCACTGCGACTCCCGCGCCCTTTGCTCACGCCCTGGCGATCATGCACCCCACCCTGCTGCATCACCTGCTCGAGAACTCGGCGGCCGCGCATCCTTCGCGAGCCGCGCTCACCGCCGGCTCCGCTACCGACACCTACGCGGCGTTGCACGAGCGGGTGGCGGCGATCGCCGGCGGCCTGCGCGGCCTGGGCCTTCGCCGCGGCGAGCGAGTGGCCCTCTATCTGGACAAGCGCATCGAGACCGTTGCGGCGATCTTCGCCACCGCGGCGGCCGGCGGGGCGTTCGTGCCGCTCAATCCGCTGCTGAAGCCGCAACAGGTGGCCTACATCCTGCGCGATTGCGGCGTGCGCATGCTGTTCACCACCGCCGAGCGATTCGCGCTGCTCGCCGGATCCCTCCCGGCATGCGAGACGCTTCAGCACGTGGTCGTGATCAACGAGGAGGCGCCCGCCGCCGCGTGCGGCCACGTCGCGCTGCACGCGCTTCGCGCCCTGTCCGCGGGCGGCGGCGCCGGCCATCGCGTCATCGACACCGACATGGCCGCCATCCTGTACACGTCCGGCAGCACCGGCAGCCCGAAGGGCGTCGTGCTGTCGCACCGCAATCTCGTCGCCGGCGCCGTCAGCGTCGCGGCGTATCTCGAGAACACCGCGCAGGACACGCTGCTCGCCGTGTTGCCGCTGTCCTTCGATGCGGGCCTGAGCCAGCTCACCACCGCGTTCCTGGTCGGCGCGCGCGTGGCGCTGCTGAACTATCTCGTCCCCCGCGACGTGCTCAATGCGCTGGTCGGGGAGCGCGTGACGGGGCTGACCGCCGTACCGCCCCTGTACATCCAGCTCGCGCAGCTCGAGTGGCCGGAGTCGATCACCGGTCACCTGCGCTATTTCGCCAATACGGGCGGCCGCATGCCACGCGCGACACTGGACGCCCTGCGCGCGCGCCTGCCGCACACGCTGCCCTACCTGATGTACGGGCTCACGGAAGCGTTCCGGTCGACCTTTCTGCCGCCCGAGGAAATCGATCGCCGCCCGGACTCCATCGGCCACGCGATCCCGAACGCCGAGATCCTCGTCCTGCGCGATGACGGCACGCACTGCGCGGCCGACGAGCCGGGCGAGCTGGTACACCGGGGCGCGCTCGTCGCGATGGGCTACTGGAACGATCCCGAGCGCACCGCGGAGCGGTATCGGCCCCTGCCTGGCCGCGAAGCGGGCCTGGTCGTCCCCGAGCTTGCGGTGTTCTCCGGGGATACGGTGCGGATGGACGCCGAGGGCTTCCTCTACTTCGTCGGCCGGCGCGACGAGATGATCAAGTCGTCCGGATACCGCATCAGTCCGACCGAGATCGAGGAAGCGCTGTACTCCACTGCGCTCGTCGGCGAAGCCGCGGCGTTCGGCGTTCCGCACGAGGCGCTCGGCCAAACGGTGGGAGTGATCGCGACGCCGCGCGACGGCGCCACGCTCGAGCGCGCCGAGCTGCTCGCGGCCTGCCGGAAGCAACTGCCGGCGTACATGGTGCCCGCGCACCTCGAAATCCGCGCCGGTCCGCTCCCGCGCAACCCGAACGGCAAGATCGATCGCAAGGCGTTGTGCGCCGAGTTCCTCGCGAAGGCCGCGGCCGACCGCGCCTAGCGATCCTGCTCGGCTTGCCAGGGCGCCCTTGGGTCCCGGCCACGCGCGGGCCTTGGGTCCCGGCCACGCGCGGGTTTTGCACGCGTGGCCCGACGCACGGCGCCGACCGCCCGTCCCCGTCCGGGCAGAACCCGTCGCCGGAACGGTAGAATTGCGTGCTTGGCAGCACCGCAACCGCAGGAGCGCTTCGACGTGGATGTGATTCCCCTGCTTCGCGAGGACGCCCGGCGCGCCGGCGCCGCCGCCGCACCTGGGTCCGCACCGGCGCTGCCGCGCCACGCAAGCGTCCCGGGCTGGCCGGTGATCGACGATTGCCTGCAGGTGGGCGGCATTCCGCTCCCCCGGCTCGCCGAGCGCGCCGGGGGAACGCCGTTCTACGCCTACGATCGCGCGCTCATCGCCGCGCGCGTGGCGTCGCTGCGGCGGCACCTGCCCGCGCAGGTGAAGCTGCATTACGCCGTCAAGGCCAACCCCATGCCGGCGGTGGTCGGATATGTGCGCTCGCTGGTGGACGGGCTCGATGTCGCATCCGCAGGCGAGCTCAATGTCGCGCTGGATACGGGCGTTTCGCCCGCCGACGTGAGCTTCGCCGGTCCAGGCAAGCGCGACGCCGAGCTCGCGCAGGCGCTCGCCGCGGGCATCCTCGTCAACGTCGAATCGACGCGCGAGATCGCCACGCTCGAGCGCCTGTCCCAAGAGGCGGGCTACGCCGCGCGGGTCGCGGTGCGGGTCAACCCCGACTTCGAGCTCAAGTCCTCCGGCATGAAGATGGGTGGCGGCGCGAAGCCCTTCGGCGTCGACGCGGAAGCCGTGCCCGCTGCGCTTGCCGCGATCGGCCGCGCACAGCTGCGCTTCGAAGGCTTCCATATCTTCGGCGGCTCGCAGAACCTGCGACCCGAGGCGCTGTGCGAGACGCAGCGCAAGACGCTCGAGCTCGCGGTGCGGCTCGCCGCCCACGCGCCGGCTGCGGTGCGCTCGCTCAACCTGGGCGGCGGCTTCGGCATCCCGTATTTCCCGGGCGAGCAGCCGCTCGACCTGCGTCCCATCGGCGCCAACCTGCACGCGCTCGCCGCGCGCGCGGCCGCCGAGCTTCCCGAGGCGCAGCTCGTCGTCGAGCTCGGCCGTTATCTCGTCGGCGAAGCCGGCATCTACGTGTGCCGTGTCGTGGATCGCAAGGTCTCGCGCGGCGAGGTGTTCCTGGTCACGGACGGCGGGCTGCATCACCACCTGGCCGCGTCGGGGAACTTCGGGCAGGTCGTGCGCAAGAACTATCCCGTCTGCATCGGCAACCGCATGGGCGATGGAAACCGCGAGGTCGCGTCCGTCGTCGGGCCGCTGTGCACGCCGCTCGACGTCCTCGCAAGCCGCATGGAGCTTGCCGTGGCGCAGCCCGGCGACCTGGTCGTCGTGTTCCAGTCCGGAGCGTATGGCGCGACCGCCAGCCCGCAACGATTCCTGAGTCATCCGCGCTGCCTGGAAGTGCTCGTCTGAGCGCTTCGATGCCCCGCGCGGTACCCGCATGACCGATCATCGCGCATCGTTTGCGACGCCGGTCCGCGGCGCGTCCCGCGGCGCGACAGCGTGGCGCCCCGGACCCGTTCGCCGGACCCGCTGGACGCATGCGATCGCCGTCGCGAGCGCGGCGCTCGTCTGGTCGACCGGCGCATGGGCGGGCAAGCCGGAGAACGTCACGCCCGACGAGATGGCGTTGCTGCCGCCGTATTGCGTCGACGTCCAGGGATTCCAGTACGGCGACGCGTCGTACAACACCTCGCCCAACGCGCCGAAGTGGCTCGGCATGATGGGCCGCGGCTTCTGGGCGGTGCACCACTATTGCTGGGCACTCATCAACCTCGGCCGCATCCTCCGGCCGTCGGTTCCACCCGAGATCAAGCGCGGGGAACGCGACGGCGCCATCGGCGACATGTACTACGTGATCAACAACGTCCCGCCGGACTTCGTGATCCTGCCGGAGATCTACGCCAAGATCGGCGAGATTCAACTCGAGCAGAAGCGCGCGCCCCAGGCACGCCAGGCCTACGAGAAGGCCCGCGCGCTCAAGCCCGACTACTGGCCTGCGTACTACCAATGGGCCGAGTACCTGCGCCGGAGCGGGCAAAAGGACCAGGCGCGCACGCTGGTCGAGGAAGGTCTCGCGAAGGCGCCGGAGTCGAAATCGCTACAACGGCTGCTGGTCGAGCTCGGCGGCAGTTTGGCGAGCGTGCCGCCGCGTGCCGAATCGACCGATCCGGCGCGCGCCGCGTCTCCCGCGCCATGATCGCGTCCGGCATGCACGGGGATGCGCGGGCATGAGCACGGTGCGCAAGTCGCTCGCGTACACCTTCGCGGAGGGCTACCTGGCGACGGTGCTCCAGGTGATCGGCACGTTCTTCATCGCGCGCCTGCTGACGCCCGCCGAGACCGGGGTGTGGGCGGTCGCCGCGGTGTTCGCCGCCATCGCCAGCACGATGCGCGATTTCGGCGTCGCCGAATACCTGATCCAGGAGAAGGTGCTCACGAACGACAAGCTGCGGGCGGCGCTGGCCGTGAACATGATGGTGTCGTGGACGATGGCGCTGATTCTGCTGGCCGGGAGCGGCCCGGTCGGCGCGTTCTACCGCGACGCGGGCGTTACCAGCGTCATCCGCGTGCAGGCAATCAACTTCATCCTGATCCCGTTCGGCGCGGTCACCTACGCGTACTTTCGACGCAAACTGAACTATCGGCCGTTCTTCTGGGCATCGGTGATCGGCAACGTCGTCAGCCTGGGCGTCGCGGTCTCGCTCGCGACGGCGGGCTTCGGATACATGAGCCTCGCGTGGTCGTCGCTGGCGGGCGTGGTGGTGTCGCTGCTCGTCGCGATGGTCGCCCGTCCGAAGGACCTGCCGCGCATGCCGGGCCTCAAGGGCGTGCGCGATGTCCTGCGCTCGGGCACGCACCTCACCGGGATCTACGTGTTCGGCCAGATTGGCAAGAGCGCGCCGGAGCTCATCATCGGGCGCGTGCTCGGGGTCGCCCCGGTGGCGTTCTTCAGCCGGGCGAACGGCCTCAACGAGCTCTTCAACCGGACGGTCCTGCGCGCTGCGATCCCGGTCTGCCTGCCGTATTTCGCGCAGGAGGCCCGCGACGGCAAGGACATGCGGGACGGTTACCTGCAGGGAGTGTCCTATCTCACCGTGATCGGGTGGCCCTGCTTCGTGTTCCTGGCCGCGATGGCCTATCCGGTGATCCGCATCCTGTACGGGCTGCAATGGCTCGAGTCGGTCGCGATGGCGCAGATCCTGTGCATCGTGGCGGCAGTCGAGGTGCTCTACCTCCTTGCAAAGGAGGTGCTGATCGCCCGCGGCGACGCGAAGACCGGCAACTACCTGCAGGTGGTCTCGCAGTGCGCGCGTATGATCGGGCTGCTGGCCGTGATTCCCTTCGGCCTGGCCGGCGCGTGCTGGGGACTCCTCGGCGCCGCGCTGGTGGGTGCCGTGTGCGCCCACAACGCGCTGCACGCGCGCATCGGCCTCACCCCCGCGCAGGTTTTCAAGACGTGTCGGACGAGCTTCATGATCACGCTGGTCAGCACCACGCCGGCCGTGCTGTGGGCGGTATTCGGCCCCATCGACGAGTCGAGCTATGTCTACGTACTGGCCGTCTGCACCGCAACCTGCGGCACGCTCTGGCTCATGTCGCTGAAGCTCCTGGCGCATCCGCTGTGGGCCGAGCTCCAGAGCCTCGGTGCGCGGATGCGCGCACGGGAACCGCGGGCGCAGGGCTGACTCCTGCCGTCTTCGTCCTTTCCCACCCCCCGGCGGTGCTGCGCGCCCGCACTTTTCCGACCCTCGTTATGGTGTGCATGCATGAATTGGGATCCGACTTCGCATTATCAGGACATCGCGGTTGCCGAGCGCTACGACCGCGAGCGATTCAGCGGGCTCGCGGGGCGCGTGTTCAACGCGCTCGAGCGGCGCGAACTGCGGCGCGCGTTTCGCGACATCGACCGGGCCGCCACGGCGCTCGATCTTCCGTGCGGCACCGGACGCCTCGCAGAAACGCTCCTGGGCGAAGGGTTCCGGGTCGTCGGCATCGACATCTCGCAGGCAATGCTCGAGGTGGCGCGCCGCAAGCTCGCACGCTTCGGGGAGCGATTTGCCACGCGCGTGGGCGACGTGCACGAGCTCGCGCGGCACGAGCAGGGTACCTACGACGTGGCGCTCTGCGCTCGCGTGCTCATGCACTTCCCGCTCGCCGGGCAGATCGACTTCCTCCGCAGCGTCGCCGTGCTCGCTCGGCGGACGGTGGTGTTCTCGCAGTCGCTCAGCACGCCCTACCAGCGCGCCCGCCGCGGGATCAAGAGGGGCATGGGTTTGTCCGCTCCTGCGATGCATCCGATCACCGAGCCGGAGCTCGCAAGCTTGCTGAAAGGCGCGGGGCTTCGCGAGGTGCGGCGCCATCGCCTGGCGCGCCTGGTGTCCGAAGCGATCCTCGTCGTCGCGGAGCATCGATGACGCGCGCTGCGCAACGACCGCGGGGCGTGGCGCCCGGCGAGTCGTGGCGCGCCGCCCGCGGTCCCGCGATGCCGTGAGCGTGCCACCCGCTGTCGTCGCGTGCCTCGCGCAACTGCCGGAGCGGTTCGACTGGGAATGCGTGGTCGCGCGCCGCCATAATTCGCGCGTGCACCGCGCGCGAGCAGGCGCGCGGCGGGTTGCGATCAAGGAATGCTTCCATCCCCGGACGGTGGACCCCGACGCCGCGGCCGCGACTCGCGAATACGCCGCGTTGCGCAACCTGGCCGCCGCGGCCGCGGCAGCGGGAGTTCCGCCGCTTGCGCCGCCACCGCTCGCGCTGGCGAGCGAGCACGGCGCCTACGCGATGACATGGGTTCCGGGCGAGACCGCGACGCGCTCGGTCTTGAGGCCGTCGAGCGGACGGCGCCGCGCCATCGAGATCGGCCAGGCCGTGGGCGACTGGCTGCGCCGATTTCATGCGCTTCATCCGCTCCCGCCGCGCGGCAGCGATTTCGTGCGCCGGCTCGGATGGATCGGCGACCTTCGCGACGCCCATCGCACCGATGCGCTGGTGCTCCGGGCTGCGGCCGCGCTTGCGTCGAGCGCGAGCGATGCGTCGGCGCGCGAGCTGCCGGCGAGCTGGGTGCACGGCGACATGAAATGCGACAACCTCCTCATCGACGGGCACGCCGTCGCAGGACTCGATGCGCAGATGATCGACGACAACTCGGTCGTCTACGACCTCGCCCCTTTACTGAACCATCTCGCCCTGCTCCAGTGGTCGGCGCTGGGAATCTGGCAACGGGACAAGCTGCGGCTGTTCGCCGGCGGGATGCTGGACGCATACGGGTTCGAAGCCGCGCCGTGGACGCTGCCGACGCTCTGGGTCCGGGTATACCTGCTCCTGCAGAGCGTGGTCCCGCCGAACCGAACCTGGACGCTGCGCGAGCGCATCGCATGTTGGCCGGTGCGCCGCGAGCTGGCGATCGCGGTAGGCGCCCTCGAGGCGCAGCAGCGCAGGCGCGGATGAGCGCGGCGCCGGCATCGGTGCCCAACACGGACCGGTCCGGAGCGCTCGCCGGCGCCGCCGCGCGCACGCTGCTCGGCGTGGCCGGCGGGAGACGCCTGTCGATCCTGATCTACCACCGGGTCCATCGCGAGGCGGACCCGTTGTTCCCCGGCGAGCCCGACGCGCGCCGCTTCGACCGGCAGATGGCCTGGGTGGGGTCGGCGCTCAACGTGCTGCCGCTGCGCGATGCCGTCGACCTGCTCGCGCAAGGACGCCTGCCGCCCCGCGCCGCGTCCATCACGTTCGACGACGGATACGCCGACAACGCGGAGGTCGCGGCGCCCATCCTGCGCCGGCACGGCTTCGCGGCGACCTTCTTCATCGCGACCGGTTTCTTGGATGGCGGCAGGATGTGGAACGACACGATCATCGAGGCCGTCCGGCGCGCCTCAGGTACGGCGCTGGCGCTGCCCGCCCTCGGCCTCCCGCCCCTGCCGATCGAATCGCCGTCGGCGCGCCGCGCCGCCATCGACCGGATCATCGATCATCTCAAGTACCGCCCGGCCGCGGAGCGGCAGGTGCGTGTCGACGAGCTCGCGCAAGCTACAGGCCACGACCTGCCGGACGACCTGATGATGCGCAGCGACCAGGTGCGCTCGCTCGCGGCCGCGGGAATGGACATAGGCGGTCACACGGTCACGCATCCGATCCTCGCGCGGATCGGGCCCGCGCTGGCCGAGACCGAGATACGCGCCGGGCGCGCAATGCTCGAGGCGGTGGTGGGGCGGCCGATCACGCTGTTCGCCTACCCGAACGGCCGGCCGGGCGCGGACTACGGGCCCGAGCACGTCGCGATGGTGCGCGACCTGGGCTTCGCGGCGGCGCTGTCGACGCACCGCGGCACCGCGGGCGCCGCCACCGACCCCTTTCAGCTTCCGCGCTTCACCCCGTGGGGCGGCACGTTCGCCCGGTTCGTGGCTGGGCTCGCCCGCAATCAGCTCGGGCTGATCTGACCACCATGCGGGGCGCTCGCGCCCGGCGTTGCATGCGCCTGCAGCCAGAGCTCTAGCTGCGCGAGCACCCAGATCTCGCCGCCCCAATAGGCGGGCGCGTCGGCCCGATGGTGCGCGATCAGGCGTTCTACGAACGAGCGCCGCACGATGCCGCGTGACGCAAGGCTGTCGACGGCGTCGTACATCAGGGTCCGCAGGGGCGCGTGCGTGCGCATCCACACGCCGATCGGCAATCCGAAGCCGTGCTTGCGCTTGCGCAGGATCGCATCGGGCAGGAAGCCGCGCAGGGCTTCCTTGAAGAACCAGCGCAGCCGCAGGCCCTTCAGTTTGAGCGCGGCCGGCAGCCGGCCCGAGAACGCCATCAGGTCGTCGTCGAGCAGCGGATAGTCGACCGCGACGCCCGCCAGGTCGCACATGCTCGACACCTTGCGCAGGTCGTTGTCGGCGAGCGTGTAGCGCAGGTCCACGGCCAGCACGCGATTGAGCCAGCCGCGCGCATCCGCGCTCCGGTAGACGGCACCGAAGAGTTGAGCGGGGGTATCCGGGGCGACCGTCGCGAGGAAGTCGTCGCAGAAGACCGCCTCGGCGGACGTGCGGACCACCATGTTGTATGCGTGCATACGCTCGGGCATCGGGGTGGTCGCCTGGCGCACGTAGCCGCGCGCCTTGCGCAGGACGCCGATGCGATCCGCGCCGGGAACGCGCTCCAGCAGCGGCTCCACGACCGAGCGGCGCAGCATGCGCGGGACGCGCTCGTACCACGCGAGCATCGCCTGCGTCGCGTAGCGGTCGTTGCCGCCGAACAACTCGTCGCCCCCGTCGCCGCCGAGCAGCAGCTCGATCCCGTCCGCTCGCGCCAGCTGCGCGCACAGGTGCGTCGGGACCGCCGAGGCGTTGCCGAACGGCTGGTCCCAGTAGGCGGCGATTCGCGGCGCGAGCGCGGTCACTTCGGCGGGTGTCACGTAATACTCGTGGTGGTCGGTGCGGAAATGACGCGCGGCCATGCGCGCGTACTCGACTTCGTCGTAGCCGGCGGCTTCGAAGCCGATCGAATACGTGCGGGCCGGCGCCCGCGTGACCCGGCCGAGCATCCCGGCGATGGTCGAGCTGTCGGTCCCGCCGCTCAGGAAGCATCCGGCGCGCACGCCGCCGACCCTTGCGGCGACGCCGCGCTCGACGAGCTCCAGGAACTCGCGCTTGAGCGCCGGAAGGTCGTGCCGCGCCGGGTCGTCGAAATGCATCCGCCAGTAGGTGCCCTCCTCGACCAAGCCGGCGGCGACCCGGACGTATCCGCCGGGCGGCAGCCGGCGCTGGCCGCGAAACACCGTGGCCGGGCCGGGCACCATGTGCAGGAACACGTAGTTGAAGAGGCTTTGCGGATCGAGGCCGGGGCGCTCGCCGGCGCAGGCGTTGACCAGGTCGGCGGTGGTGCCGAACAGCAGGCCCCCGCCTGCCGCGCACCAGGTGAGCGTCGCGATGCCCACCCGGTCGATCGCCACCAGCGACTCGCGGCCGTCGTCGACGGCGAGCGCCAGCGCGAACGCGCCCTGGAGGTGCTCGAGCGCTTGCAGGCCGGTCGCGCGATACGCGCGCAGGATCGCTGTTGCGAGGCTCTCGCCCGGATCAAGGGAGCCGCGCCAGCGGGGCCGGCCGGCAATGACGATCGCGCCGCCGGGTTCGGCATGCTCGACCACGCCGGGACCGTCGGCAGCGATGGCCCATCCGACGCCCCCGTGCCGGCGGACGCCGGCGCGGGCGTTCGTACGCTCGTGCATCAGCGCGGCGCGCCCGCCCGGCGGTGGCGCTTGCCAACCGGCCCAGCCCCACAGTGAGGCGACCGTGCCCGGCGCGCTGGCGGCGGATGGATCCACGCTCAACCCGGCGCGTCCGGCCGGCGCAGCGTGACGAGGATCCAGCCGCGCAGGAAGCGCAGCGCTTCGAAGCGGCTGATCACCTTGTCGTAGCACGTGCCTGCGAGGAAGAGCGCGGCATTGAACAGGAAGTAGTTCGGATACTGGCCGAGATACTGGAAGCCCTCCACCTCGAGGTCCGCGGCTGCCGCCAGGCGCATCACGGCGCTCCGGGTGTTCGTGCGATAGCGAACCGGGAACACATCCGCTTCCTCGCGCCCTTCCACGCGCGCGACGATGCCCGGATGAAAGCGGTTCGGCACCAGACGCGCGATCAGCGTCGCGTAGTCCCACATGTTCGCCGTGAGGAACACGCAGCGCCCGCCGGGCTTGAGCACGCGGGCGATCTCACCGTAGACCGCCGCCGGGTCGTCCAGATGCTCGAAGACGCTGCGCGACATCACGACATCGACGCTCGCCGGACTCACGGGCATGCGGGTGAGGTTGGCCTGGTACGTCTCGATGCCGGGTGGAACGTCGGTGAAGTCCACCAGCTCGACGCCGATCAGGCGCGCCGCGCGGCCGAGGTAGTTGCGCAGCACCGGCACGGTGCGCCCGCAGCCGGCGTCGAGCAGCGTGGCGGCGGGATCGAGGTGCCGCGCCACCTCGGCGTCGAAGTGCCGATAGGGGTGCTCCGCGTCGGCATAGAAGCGCGCCAGCATCCGGTGCGCGAGCTCAGACATCCGTGCGTCCCGCTCCCGCGGCGATCGGACCGGTGACCCGCGCCAGCGCCTGCACGTGCGCGCCGTTGACCGTGGCCTCGACCATCACCACGATCGCCGCGAGGTAATAGGGCAGGTCGTAGTGGAGAAGGCCGAGGAAAGCCCCGCCCACGGCGAACACCACGAGGCTCACCTGCACCATGCGCATCAGGAGCGGCACCCACTGCGCGTCGGGCCCTCCCATGCAGCGCGCGGCGAGCTGCCGGCTGCGCCGCCAGATCGTCACGCCCAGTGCGATCATCAGCGCGAGCCCGATGAAGCCGTGCTCGCCCAGCGCCTGGAAGTAGATGCTGTGCGGCGCGAACACCTCGTAGTCAGGGCGCGGCGCGTAGAGTCGATAGAGCGACGGGTTGGCGAGATCGAAGCCGGCGCCGAACAGCGGCCGGTCCTTCACCATGTTCCAGATCGTTTCCCAGGTCTGCAGCCGGCTGACCGCCGAGGTGTCCTGGTCGAACGACTCGATGGTCTCCATCCGGTCCGACCAGTTCGACGGCATGAACGCCGCCGCGGCCGCGAGACCCAGCGCGAGCACGGCCGTCGTCAGCACCGGACGGCGGCTCTTCGCGCCGACGAACAGCGCGGCGACGCCGACCGCCAGGAACGCCCCGCGCGACTGGCTGCCGAGGACGGAGAATGCGCACGCGACGATCGCGAACCACAGCGCGTAGCGGGTGGCACGGCGGCCCGTCGTCTCGGCGAGGTAGTACATGAGCGGAATCAGCATCGCGAGCGCCAGACCGAGCTCGTTGTTGCCCTCGATCCACGACGACGGCGGTCCCCAGACGCGGTACTGGCCGCCGGTCAGCACCGTGAAGATGCCGCCCTTCACGCCGAAATAGCCGACCGACACGACGATTGTCCAGATCAGGAGCTCGATTTGGCGACGACCCCGGATCACCATCATCGTCACGAACAGCATCAGCTGGGTCTTGAGAACCTGCGCAAGCGCGTTCCACACGACGTCCGGCGGCTGCAGGGCGAACAGCGAGGTGATGCACATCCAGCCCAGGAAGGCGAGCATCACCATCGCAATGGACGTCACGGGGAACGACTTCAGCCGGCCGCTCACGAGCAGCGCGACCAGCGTCGTGATCGCGATCACCTGCGCGAACGGGAAAACGTAGGCGAAGCCGTACGTGAGCCGGTGCGGATTCATCATGCTGATCCAGACCCACATCAGCGCGCCGACGTAGGGCCGCCACAGGATGATGGGCAGCGAGAGCGCGACGATGGCCGATACCAGGATATCGCGCACGCTAGGCTCCCACCACAGCCGGCGGGTCGATCGCGAAGCGGGCCTGGCCGGAAACCTTGAAGCGCGGCATCACGGCCTCGGCGAGCGCCCCGTGCAGATAGTCGTAGCAGGCGCGCGCGCCGGGCACCCCGCGTTCCACCGCCACGGCGAGCGCGCTGCGCAGATGCAGGAAATACGACGGGCCTACCTCGTGGAACTGCTGCTCCAGCCGCTGCGGATCGAACACCGCGGGGTCGAGCGTGCGCCCGGTCCCATCCGAACGGCCGTCGGACCCGGCGGCGTAGTACGCCCAGTAGTCGGCCCAGCTCACACACGTCGTGGCGTCGGGCGAGCGGTCGCGATAGGGAAACAGCACCATCTTCTCGCCGCCGCGATTCGGAAACGAGTAGTAGGGCACCGGCCATTGCCGGGGCCAGCCGGACGTCCCGTTGGTCTGCTGGATCTGCTTGTCGATGCTCCAGGCGAACACGGGCTCCCAGTCGCCGAAGCCCTGGCCGATCGCGATGCCGACGACCGCGCTCAGCCACGCGCTCTGCCAGGCGGCATCCGCGTCGCTGCGCGTCCAGGTGCGGAACAACGCGTGGATGCGCGCCGGCGAGTCGACGAAGCGCATTGCGAACACCCGGTTGTCCTCGACGCAGGCGCGCCAGTAGCGGCGCGGCTGAAGCCAGCGCGGCACGTTCTCGGGGCAGCTCGCGGCAAGCAGGAACAGGTCGCGCAATCCCCAGGCGTAGGCGCGCGTCTGGAACGGATCGACCAGTCCCGGCAGCGCCTCCCGGATGCGCGGCGTGTAGTCGTAGAGGATCTGCCAGTTCGCGCCGAACTGAAGCTCCTCCAGGAAATAGGGGTCTTCGGTCAGCAGCCACGGCAGGTTCGCGCAGGGATACCAGTGCGCGACCTCGACGGCGACGAAGCCCGGCTGCGTCGCAGGGACGACGGGCGGCGCGTCGTCGAGCGTGCCGCCGTTCGACTTCCAGTCGAGGCGCGGCTCGCGTACGTCGGGCATGCCGCCGGTCGCGTCGCGCACGTGCGTGCACCAGTTCGCGCACCACTCACCTTCGGTGCGCACGCTCTGAAGCGACTCCGCCGAGCCGTTGATCACGTAGTCGGCCGCGAACTCGGTGAGATAGCCGATCTGCGGATTGTCGCCGCCCGAGCCCATCGCCGGGTCGAAGGGATAGTCGGGGGCCGCCCGTTGCGGCGCGCTCATCGGGCCCTCCCACGCGACCGACCTGGTGTTGGGTGCCCGGCCGAAGGTGCCGGCGCGGCCGAACGCCGGAACCAGGCCGCGGGCGCGAAGCGTGGCCGGCGTGCGCACCACGGGCCGGCGCGACGATTGATGCCGCCAGCGCGCGTACCACGCGTGGCGCGGCACGCGGTAGGTCGCCAGTGTCGCGCCGCCCTTGGCGAACGTCGCGACGTAGGGCGTCAACCAGTGGGCGGGCTGACGGCCGTCGCTGCTCCCGTACTCGACGATCGCCTCGTCCCGACCGTCGGTGCCGGTCAGGCGCCGGCCATCCCGGTCGACGTCCACTCGAAACCACACGCGCCAGTCGGGAAAGCGCGCGTCGGTCGCCAGAAAGCATTGCAGGCGCACGTGCTCGCCGATGAAGTCGCCCGCGTCTTCGGCGTTCGCACCGGAAAACGTCGCGACCCGTTGCTCTCCGAAGTCCAGCCGCATCGACAGATCGGCGACCTGCCGCGGGCGCGCCGACGCGGGGCGGTAGGCCCACGTGGTGGCGATGCGGTTCGCGCCGCTGGCGTCCGCTCCGTTCTGCAGGAAGACGAAGCAGCCGCTCGAAGGATCGAACTCGAGGCAGTGGAACGCCTGGTCGGGGACGCCGGAAGAGCCCGCTTCCACCTGCATCGCGCTCGCGGTCCACGTTTTCGATTGCGGGTCGAACGCGTGGAACACGCCCCGCTCCACGTTGCCGCCGATGACGCCGTTGACCGGATCGCAGGCGAACCCGCAACGGGTGCCGCGCGCCGACGCGGGCGGCGTGCCGCGCACCGCCACGGGTTCGATCGTCGTGCGCGAGGGCGCCGCGCGATCGAGCGCGAGCTCCCACACGCGGCCGTCGCCCTGCAGCACGTAGAAACGATCGGTGCCGGGGAAATACACGAGGTCCGGCTCGCCGCCCACGTCGACGGCGATGGACGTCTCCACGATCCGGTCGGCCGCCGGATCGTAGACCCACACGCTCCCCATTCCGGCGTACTCGTTGGGACCGGCAACGATGATGTTCCCGGAGCGGGGATCGACCGCGGCGGCAGCGGCGAAATACCACGGAACGACCGGCGCCGCATCGGCTCGATAGCGGCTGTAGCTCCATTGCCCGGTGTCAAATTCGTACCAGCAGAGGCGCCCGCCGCGCGGCGGCGTCGGCCCGTCGGGACCGTCGGGCATGCCCCACGGGGACATCAGGTAGAAGCGCCTCTGCCACACCAGCGACAGGTTGTACGTGTGACGGGCGTAGGGGTGGTTGGTCGAGATCCAGCGGCCGTAGCTGCGGTCGCCGTTCGAGGTGGTCATCTGCGCCGCAGGCGTGGTCGGATAGAGGCTCGACCATTCGAGCGAGGCCATGTCCAGCACGCGGATATCGGTTTCCTGCGACGATCCATGGCCGCCGCCGAAGAGGCACATCCGTCCCGCGACCGGATCGTAGGCGATGCCCGAGAAGTCGGTGATCGCGGTGGCTCCCTGCGCGATCGCGGGATTGGCATACGGGCCGAGGTTGCGCGCCGTGTTCGCCGCCAGCGTGGCGAGCGGCGCGCGCGCCGCACCGGCTCGCGCGCGCGAAGGCTGCGCCGCGCGCGCAAGCAGCGGTGCCGCCACCAGGTTGCCTGCAACGCCGCTCATGAAGGTTCGCCGGTCCATGCGCGCGTCGCTTCAGTGAGCCGCCAGGCTCGCCGTGGCGGCAACCGGGCGCCGGTCCGCGACCGCCGCGAGGAGCTCCGCCAATGCGCGGACCGTTTCGTCCCAGCCGAATTGCTCCGCATATCGGCGTACGGCAGCGCGATCGGGCGGCGCGGCGAGCAGGCTGCGCAACGCGTCGACAAGTGCCACCACACCGCGCTTGGCGAGCACGATCCCGTGGCTGCCTGCGCCCATGATCTCGGGCACGCCGCCGACGGCCATCGCGACCACGGGCGTGCCGCACGCCATCGCTTCGAGCAGTACGTTGGGCCAACCCTCGCGCGACGAGGCCAGGACCAGCGCATCGGCCGCCGCATACACAACCGCCAGCTCCTGCTGCGTGCGCGAAGGCTCGAAGCGCACGCGTCCGGCCACGTCGGGCCGGGCCGCGCGCCGCATCAGCGCCGCGCGCTCGGACCCTTCGCCCACGATCACCAGACGCACGCCCGGCAGCGCGGCGAGCGCGTCGATGGCGAGGTCGTGGCCCTTCTCGGGCACCAGGTTGCCGACGCTCACGAGCGTCGGTGCCGGCTCCCAGCCGAGGCGTGCGCGCGCGTCGGCCTGCGGCATGGGCGCGAACAGCGCGGTGTCCACGCCATTGCGCAGCACCGTGATGCGCCCGCGGTCGATGCCGAGCGCGGCGAGTCGCTCCGCCAGGGCCGCCGATACCGTGATCAGCGCATCGGCCCGGCGGAGCGCCCAGCCGATGAGCCGGCGCGGGACCGCGAACTGAGGCAGCACGTTCACGTCGGATCCGCGCGCCGTGAGCACGAGCGGCCGCCCGAACCGCCGGGCGACCAGCGCCGCGGCCACGCCGTCGGGGTAGACGTAATGCGCGTCGATCACGTCGAAGTCGAAGCCTTCGCGGCGGATCGACGCGATGGCGCGTGACGCGCAGGCCGCGAGCGCGAATGGCGCGGTATACATCCCCGCGCCGGGAAGGTTGACAAAGCGCGGGTGGTGCACCGGGATGCCCGCGCGGGTTTCCATCGCAGGCGTGCGTGCATGCAGGGCATAGGCAGGAAGCAACGCCGCGGCACCGGGCGCCCAGGGGACCGGCGCGACGACCGTGACTTGGGCGCCAGTCGCGCGGCGCAGCTGCGCGAGCCGCGTCTCCACGAAGATGCCATGGCGGGGCCGCACGACGCTCGGGTAGAGCGTGGTGAACGTCAGGATCCGCAGCGCACGCACGGCCATCGGCTCAGCTCGCGTGCCCGCGCGCGCCATCCACGGACTGTACGTCGTGCCGCGCGACGAGTGCGCCGTACACCCGGCGGTAGGCTTCGACGCTGGCCGCCCACGTGCGCTCCTGCAGGACGTAGTGGCGTGCCGCGTCGCGCAGCCGGGGCCATTCGTGCCGGCGCTCCAGGAGCCCGGTGATCGCGGCGGCCAGCGCCTGCGCGTCGCCGGCGGGGAACAGCGTGCCCGTCACTCCGTCGCGGATCAGCTCGCGGTGGCCGCCGACGTCGGACGCCACCAGCATCTTCCCCTGCGCCATCGCCTCGAGCGGCTTCAACGGCGTCACCAGCTCCGTGAGCCGCATGCGATGGCGCGGATACACGAGCACGTCGACCAGGTCGTAGTAGCGCTGCACGCGCTCGTGCGGCACGCGGCCGGCGAACACGATCCGGTCGGCGAGCCCGAGCGCCGCCGCCTGCGCGCGCAGCTCCGCCTCCTCGCTGCCGCCGCCGACCAGCAGCACGCGCACGTCCGGTTGCGCGGCGACGATCCGCGGCAGCGCCGCGAGCAGCAGGTCGAGCCCCTCGTAAGGATAGAACGAGCCGATGAAGCCCAGCACGGTGCGGCCGGCAAGGCCGAGCGAGGCCTGCAGCTCCGGGTCGGCCGCCCCCGCCGGCGCGAACGACGCCGGGTCGACGGCATTGGGAATGACCGTCACGCGATCGGCGGCAATGCCGCGACCCACGATATCGCGGCGCAGCCCCTCGCAGATCGTCGTGACGCGATCGACCCGGTGCAGCGCGCGCGTTTCGAGCGCGCGCGTGGCGCGATAGCGCGCGCCGCCTTCGCGCGCCGTGCCCGCATCCACCGCGGCGTCCTCCCAGAACGCGCGCACCTCGTACACCACCGGAATGTCGAGCATGCGCCCGACGACGATGGCCGGCCATGCGTTGAGCACCGGCGAATGCGCATGCAGCACGTCGGGGCGCACCGCGCGCGCCACGACCTCGAGCCGGCGTCGCGTGGCCCGCATGAGCGCGAGCTCGCGCACCACGGGCACCCGTCCGAGCGGTCCGGCCAGGGCAGCGGTGCGGTAGAAGTGCAGCCCGTCGACGGTCTCCTCGGGCGCGCTCGGCGCCGTATGCTTGGGCGAGGTGAGGTGAAACGTCTTCCAGCCGATGCGGCGCTGCTCGTTCAGGATCGAGCGCGTCCGAAACGAGTAGCCGCTGTGCAGCGGGATCGAATGGTCCAGCACGTGGAGGATCGAGAAGCTCATCCGGCCGCGCGCTCCTGCGCGCCAGGGCGCTCGTCCCCCACGACGTTGCGCAGGAAGGCATCGAACATGAGGAGCGTCCACAGCGACGCGCTGTAGTCGCGTGCCCCGGAGGCGTGCGCCTCCACGAGATGACGCAGGTAGCGCTGGTTGAATATGCCCGTCCCGGCGAGGCGCGGGCCGAGCACGGCGTCGGTCATGCGCTGGCGCAGCGGGCCGCGCAGCCAGCGCGCAAGCGGGACCGCGAACCCCTGCTTCGGCCGATGCAGGATGTCGGCTGACAGGTACGGCTCCATGGCCTTCTTCAGCAGATACTTCCCCTGGCCGCCGTGCAGCTTCCACGCGGAGGGAAGGGTGGCGAGCCACTCCACCAGCGGGTGGTCCATGAGCGGCTCGCGCACCTCGAGGGAATGCGCCATGCTCGCGCGGTCGACCTTCGTGTTGATGTCGCCGACGAGATAGGTCTTGAGATCGAGATACTGGACCAGCGCGAGCGCATCGTCTCGATTCGCCTTGCGCGCGTGCCGCTCGAACACTTCGAGCGCGTGATAGCCGGCCAGCCGTGCGCGGAACGTGCTCGAGAACAGGCTGCGCCGCATGTCATCGCGCAGGATGGAAACGCTGTTGAAATAGGCTTCGACCGAGGTGCGCGCGAGCGCCTCGAACGTGGTCTTGGCGCGCAGCACGCGCGGCGCCCAGTCTGCCTTCGGGTAGGTGCGCCCGAGCAGCCCGAACAGCGGCCGGCGCACCGACAGCGACAGCGCGGAGCGAAACCGCTCCTCCTGGACGTGCAGCCGGTAGCGCCGGTATCCGCCGAAGCTCTCGTCGCCGCCGTCGCCGGACAGCGCGACGGTCACGTGCCGGCGCGCGAGCCCGCTTACGCGATAGGTCGGAATGGCCGAGCTGTCCGCGTAAGGCTCGTCGTAGGTCCGCGCGAGCGTGTCGATGAGCTCGAAGTCCTCGGTCTCGACGCGCTCGACCGCATGCCGCGTCCGATACCGCTCGGCCACGCTCTGCGCATGCATCGACTCGTCGAACGCGGGGTCGGAGAATGCGATCGCGCAGGTATTGACCGGCCCGGACGACACGCCGGCCATCATTGCCACCACCGCGCTCGAGTCGACGCCGCCCGACAGGAACGCCCCGAGCGGCACGTCGGCGATCATCCGCAGTTGCACGGACTCGCGCAGCCGCAGCACCAGCTCGTGGCTTGCCTCCACCTCGCCGATCGGGTTGTCCAGCGTGAATGCGACGTCCCAGTATTCGCGCAGCTCGACCGGCTCGCCGCGCCGCGCGGTGAGCGTATGGCCGGGCGGGAGCTTCGCCGCGGCGGCGAAGATCGTCCGCGGCTCCGGCACGTAGCCGAGCGCGAAATATTCCTCGACGGCGCACGGGTCGAGCGCGCGGTCGAGGCCGCCGTGCGCCAGCAGCGACTTGAGCTCGGAGCCGAACACGAGCGAGTCGTCCGGCAGGAGCGCGTAGTACAGGGGCTTCACGCCGAGCCGGTCGCGCGCGAGGAACAGCGTCTCGCGGTTGCGGTCCCAGATGGCGAAGGCGAACATGCCGCGAAAGCGCTGCACGCAATCCTCGCCCCACTCCTCCCACGCGTGCACGATCACCTCGGTGTCGCTGCGCGTGCGGAACGAATGCCCGAGCGCCGCAAGCTCCGTGACGAGCGACTGATAGTTGTAGATCTCGCCGTTGAAGATGACGGCCACCGAGCCGTCCTCGTTGTAGAGCGGCTGGTGCCCGGTGGTGAGGTCGATGATCGAGAGCCGGCGGAACCCCAGGCCGACCCCGGCCTCAACGTGATAGCCCTCGTCGTCGGGACCGCGGTGGAGCTGACTGTCGTTCATCCGCGCGAGCGCGTCGTGCGATACGGCCGGACGGTCGCGGGTGGCGAAGATGCCGACGATGCCGCACATGGTGGCTAGCGCCCGCGCGGCCGCGCGCGCGTGGCGAAGGTCGCACCGGACGGTGCGGTTGATGCCCCCCGCACGGACGGCAGGACGCGGTCGTAGACGCCGCGATAGGCGTCGATCATCCGCTCGAGGCTGAAGCGCTCGAGCACGCGTGCGCGCGCCGCGCGGCCCTGGGCGCGCGACCCGCCTGGATCCGCGCCCGCGGCGAGGATCGCCTGTCCCATTGCCGCCGGGTCGGCGCTGCCAACGAGGCGGCCCGTCGTGCCGTCGAGCACGAGCTCGCCGTTGCCACCCACCCGCGTGGCGATCACCGGCAGCGCGCAGGCCATGGCCTCGAGGATGGTGTTCGAGATGCCTTCGGCGAGCGAGGGCAGCACGAAGCAATCCAGGCCGCGCAGCACGCCTGGCACATCGGGGCGCTCGCCCGCGAGCCAGGCACGCTCCGCCAGGCCGGACTCGCGCAGCACGCGCTCGACCGCGCCGCGCAGCGGGCCGTCGCCGACGATCACGAGCCGCAGCCGATCGGCGCTGGGCCCGCCGCGGCGCGCCGCGTGCACGAACGCCTCGGCCAGCGTGACCTGGTCCTTGACCGCCTGCAGGCGGCCGACCGTGCCCACCAGCCAGAGCGCCGGGTCGGTGAACGGGCAGCCGGCGATTGGCGCGCGGCCGCCCGGCGCGGGCGCGAAACGCGTCGTGTCGACACCGTTGCAGATCAACGCCACCGACGCGCGCGGCACGCCGATCGCGTCCACGAGATAGCGCTCGAGGTCGGCCGACACCGCGACGAACTGGCGCACGAACGGCCGGTAGAAGCGGCGCACGCGGCGATAGCGCTGGTTGGATCCGTCGCGGTCGCCGACGTCGCGCCCGTGCTCGCCGTGGATGCATGCCGGCACGCGCGCCAGCCACGCCGGCAGCACCGCTTCGAGGGCCGCGAGATTGCGGGTATGGACGATGGCGGGCGCAAGCCGGCGGAACTCCCGGTACAGCGCGGGGAACACTCGCAGGCCCTGCCCCGGCGGCTTGCGAAGCGCGATGAATTCCACGTCGTCGCGCACGATGCGCGAGCGAAACGCCGTGACCTCGGTGAGCGCGACGATCGCGTGACGATACGCCTCGCGCGGCAGCCGGTTGACGAGATTGGCGACGCCGTTCTCCAGCCCGCCGGTATCGAACCGATAGACGACATGCGCGATCAGCGGACGCGGATCGCGCGCGATGACGGGCGACGCGGCCGTCACCGGGTCTCCGTCGCCTGGCGCAGCATGGCATCGACCTGGGGCGCGATCGTGGCGGCCGCGTCGGACAGAACGTTCCGGGCGCGCGCCTCGTCGCTCCCCGCAGCCGTGTAGATCACCACCCACGCCACCGCCTCGTCGCGGCCTCGCAAGGCCGCGAGCGCCTGCCGCAACGCCGCCTCGTAGCGATTGGCGGCGACGTGGCCGTCGACCCAGAACCATTGCCACACGGCGAGGCGCTCGCTGCGCGAGGCGACCGTGGCCGTCGCGACATCGAAGCCGTTGCCGGCCTGCTCGAGGCGATCGGTGCCCGCGCGGGTGCGCATCCAGGCCGGGTTGGTCGACTGCACGAGCTGGTTGACCGACGCTACCGCCTTCGCGCGGCGGGACTGGTCCTGGAACAACGCGACGTGAAGGCCGATGCGCGCGTCGCCTCGCGCGAGCGTTTCGCGCAACTGCGCGGTCGGTCCCGCCAGGTCGGGGTGCCATTGCGACCATGTACCGTCCACGCGCATCCAGCTGCCGTCGCCCGGGACCGGCGCGAGCCGGACCTGGCTCGGCGGCGTGTCGACGCCCGACTGCGCCTGCAGCATCGCGGAGGAAAGCGTGAGTGCCACGGCCGCCGCGCCGGCCCACGGCAGCGCCGGCGACGCGCGCCCCGCCGCAGGCATCCACGCGGTCTGGGGTTCGCCCGGCGAGGGTCCCGCGACATCCTCGCGCCAGCGCGCGCCGACGTGAAACAGCAGCAGCATCACGGCGCCGAAGAAAATCCAGCCGTAGATCAGGTGATCGACGCCGACGGCGAGCCGGTTGTCGGTCAAGTGGCCGAGCATCACGATCAAGTAGGCGCGCAGCCAGTTGGCGATGATCGGCACGACGATCGACGCCGCGATGAAAGCCGCGCGCCGGCGGAATGAGCGGTACGAGAGGTAGGCGAAGAGGACGCCCACGAGCGTCGACGCGATCAGATAGCGCAGGCCGCTGCACGCCTCGACCACCGACCACTGGCCGGTGGGGATGGTGAACATGTTGCCCTCGCGCAGGATGGGCACGCCGCTCGCGCGGATCGCCAGCACCGTGAAGTTGGCGGTCCAGTCGGTCATCGGCGCCTCGAGAAATTCGCCGATCGGAACCGCGAAGAAAAGGAAGGCGAGCGGGAAGGACAGCTCGCGCGCGATGCGCGTGCCGAGCACGGTCCACACGCCGAGCGGCACGAGCGCCACCATCGCGAGTTGCGTGACGCTCACCGCGTTGATCCGGTCGCCCAGCCAGCCGACCGCCGCGGCCAGCGCCATGCCAGCGAGCGCCGGGAGGCACGGCACGGGGCGCAGCGTGGCGAGCACCGCGCGCCGGCGCCACACGAGATACAGGAACAAAGGCACGACGATGAAGCCGTGCGCGAAGGTCTCGTTGCGCAGCCAGATGGCGACCATCGACGCGACGGTCTGGTAATGCGTGACGCCGACAAACGCCACCAGCGCCGCCACGGCGATCACCCGGTCGAGGCCGGGGCGGCCGAGCGCTGTGCGATGCAGCGCGGCTAGGTGCGGTTCGGCGTGCATGCGTAGCTCGCAGGCTCGGGCGAGCGGCCGCGTCCGTGCGGGACCGGGCCGTGGTCCAGCAGGGCGCCGAAGGGCGCGAGGTTGGCCGACCATGCATAAGCGCCCAGCACGTAGCGACGCGCGGCCGCGCCGTCGACCTGCCCGGCGCGACCGGACAGCACGCGTTCCACCCGTTCCGCGAACTGGGCGGCGGTGTCCGCCACGTCGAGCGCGCCGTCCGGTACCGCGCCGAGCGACGCGGCGATCGGCGCGGACACGACGACAGGCCGCGCCATCGCCAGCGCTTCCAGCACCTTGTTCTGGATGCCGCGGGCCACCCGCAGGGGCGCCACGACGACGCGGGCGTGCTGCAGGAACGGGCGCACGTCGGGCACCCGGCCCGTGACGGTGACACGCGGGTCGCGCGCGAGCGCCGTGACGGCGGCAGCCGGCTGCATGCCGACGATCCAGAACCGCGCGCCCGGACGCACGGCGGCGACGACGGGCAGAACCTCGGCGGCGAACCAGCGCACGGCGTCGACGTTCGGCCAGTAATCCATCGCGCCCGTGAACACGATCGCCTCCTCGTCCGCCGCGAACGGCGAAGGCAGGCCGGCATCGGGTGCAAAGTAGTCGGTGTCGACGCCGTTCTGCGCGGTGGTCACGCGCGCGGCGCTCTCGGGAGCGTGGGCGCAGAACAGGTCGGCTTCCGCGCGCGTGACGAAGACGCTCGCAGCGGCGCGCTGCGCGACGAGGCGCTCGTAGTCGAGCAGGCGCCGCCCCTCGCGCCGGTAGATCCCCGCCGCCGGCCAGCGACGCGTGCGCCCGTATTCGGTCCACTTGGCCGAATCGACATCGACGAAGTCCACCACCGTACGGACCGCGCGGAGGCCCGTCACGTATTGCGCCATCGCCGACGAGAACACCACCGCCTGGTTGATCGCCTGCTCGCGCACGGTCCGCCGCACCCACTTGCCCAGCGCGGCGTGCCGGTAGTAGCGCAGCGTGAGGGGCTCGCCGGTGACCAGCCCGGCAAGGCTGCGCAGCCGCGCCCGCAGCGGCCGCAGCGTGACCACGTGGATCGACGCGCACAGCGGCAGAAGCGCGGCCACGTGGGCCGCATCGGGCTTGCCGTCGGCGAATGTGCCGAGGTGCACGCGAAAGCGCTTCGCGAGGAACCTGAGGAGGTGGTACGAGCGCAGCCGGTCGCCCTTGTCGGGGGGGTAGGGCATCCGGTGCACGAGATAGAGGAGCGGCTCCATTGCCTACCCCAGGTTGCGCACGAGGTGCGGGCCGAGCGCCACCACCGCTGGGCGCGGCAGGCGCCGCCACAGCGCAATGAAAGCCCGGTACTTCGGGTTCGACGGGTTGTTGGCGGGGATCGTGGCGCCGCGCAGCAGGCAATATTCATAGTAGAGCGGCGCAGGCTCGAAACCCCAGTTGGACTTGAAGTCGAACGAGCCGGTGCCGCGCTTGCTGCGGCCGTAGTCGAACCGGCGCAACCCGCGCTCGCAGGCCCGGCGCATCAGCTCCCAGTACTTGAAGTCGTTGGCGGCGAGGTCGCGCGCGGCCAGGCTGTCGCCGGCGTAGTACGGCAGGACCTCGTCACGGAAATAGAACGAGAGGACCGAGCTCACCGGCCGGCCGCGCGCATCCTCCACCGTGAGGACCTGCGCGCTGTCGCCGAACGCGTCCAGCAGGCGCGCGAAGTAGCGCCGGCCGAACGGCGGCGTGCCGTGCCGATGCATGTTGTCGGCGTACAGGTCGAAGAACCGCGCCGCGGAGTCGTCGATGCGGCTCGCGAGCCCGTTGCGGATTCCCTTGCGCACCATCGCGCGCTGCTTGCGCGGGATCGCGTGCAGGTTCGCCTCGACGTCCGGCAGCATCGCCTTGTGAAACGACACGTAGAGATCCTGCCTCGGCCAGCCGGGGCGCAGCACCTCACGATCGCGCAGCTCGAGGTGCGCGACGCCGAGCGACTCGGCCAGCCCCACCGCGGCGTCGATGAGCGCCTGCGCCGCGGCCGGCTCGGTTGCCGCGGGACCGCCGTACACCGCGAACGGCAGCGACGCCAGCGAGTGCCCGAACAGGCGGCTCTTCACCTCGGCCAGCGGCAGTACCCCCACGAGCTCGCCGCCGCGCTCAGCGAGCAGATAGTGCGTCCGATGGCGAAATTCGTCCTCGATGATGGTGCGCCACGCGATGCGGTGAAAGAACGTCGCGTTCGGGCAGCGCTCGACGAACGCTTCCCAGCCCGCGGCGTCCGCGGCGCCGCAGGCGCGCACGCGCAGCCCGGCACGCGCTTGCGACGGCACCGCGGAAACGGCGGGCTCCGCGTGCATCACGGTGCGGCGAACCCATAGACGCGATCGGCGCGGTCCCACGCGAAATCGCGGAGTAGACGCGCCAGCCGCGGCCGCATGCGGGCCAGGTTGACGTAATGGCGAAAGCGCGTCTTCGCGCCGACGCCTGCCACGCGCGGCTGCGCGGGGTCGAGCTCCCACGGGTGGAAATAGAACATCGCGGGCTGTCGGTCGCGGGCGTTGATCCGGCGCAGGGTCCAGCGCGAGACCCGATATGGGAGCAGCCGGAAATAGCCGCCGCCGCCGGCCGGCCAGTTCGCGCGGAGGATGCGCACGGTGGCCACCGGCAGCTCGACCAGGCCAGGTCGCACCTCGTGCGGGAAGCGGGGCGCGTCCGGCATCCCGTAGTGGTCGTGCCGGATCGGGTAGACGCTGGAGCTGTACCGGTAGCCCGCGCGAGCGATGCAATCGAACGCCCAAGGATTGCGCTCGCCCACCGAGAAGCTCGGCGCGCGATAGCCCTGCACCGGACGGCCGGCGATCTGCTCGAGCATCGTCTTGGCGCGCCCGATGTCTGCCAGGAACGCCGCGGGCGTCTGGTCGGTCGCGCGCAGGTGGTCGTAGCCGTGGCTGGCGACCTCGTGGCCTTCGTCGGCGAGGCGGCGCACCAGCGCGGGATAACGCTCGGCCACCCAACCCAGGCAGAAGAAGGTGGCCTTGACGCCGCCCTCGGCGAGCAAGGCAAGGATCACGTCGACGTTGCGCTCGACGCGGCACGGCATGCCGGCCCAGTCGCGGCGGTCGATCTGCGGCGCGAACGCCGATACGTGGAAGTAGTCTTCGACGTCGATCGTCAGCGCGTTGACGATGCCCGTGGTGGACTGGGCGGGGCTCATGCCGGCACTCCGTCTGCGGGGACGCCCGGCCGCGCGAGCCGGCCCTCGAGGTCCACCGCGATCCGGTCCGCGGCGTGCCCGTCCCACAGCTCCGGCACGCGGCCGCGCTTGCCGCCGGTCGCGAGCACGTCGTCGACGGCCGCGCGAATCGCCGCGCGGTCGCACCCCACCAGCAGGTTGGTGCCCTGCTCGACCGTGATGGGCCGCTCGGTGTTGGCCCGCATGGTGAGGCACGGCACGGCCAGCGCCGTGGTCTCCTCCTGGACGCCGCCCGAGTCGGTCATCACCAGGCGGGCGTCCTGCATCAGGCCCAGCATCTCGAGATATCCCTGCGGCGGAAGCACGTTGAAGCGCGGTCCTTCGAGCATGGACGACAAACCGAAGCGGTCGATGGACGAGCGGGTGCGCGGATGCATCGGCCAGACCAGCGGCAAGCGCTCCGCGACCTCGGCCAGCGCCGTCAGGCATGCGACCAGCGCAGCGCGCTCGTCGACGTTCGACGGGCGATGCAGCGTGACCACTCCGTAGCCCGGCTGAGCCGGCGGTACCGGCAACCCCGCGCCGCGGAGGATGGCCGCCGCGGGCACCGCCGCGCCGCGATGCGCCGCGAGCGAATCGATCATCACGTTGCCCACGAAGACGATGCGCTCGGCCGCGACGCCCTCGCGCGCGAGGTTGCGTCCGGCCCCGCGCTCGGTGGTATAGAGCACGTCGGCGAGCTGGTCGGTCACGAGCCGGTTCAGCTCCTCCGGCATCGCGCGGTCGTAGCTGCGCAGGCCCGCCTCCACGTGCGCGACGGCGATGCCCTTCTTGCTCGCGACCAGGCTGCAGGCGAGCGTCGAGTTGACGTCCCCGACCACGATGACGAACGAGGGCCGGCGCTCGTCCAGCACCGGCTCGAAGCGGCGCATGATCTCCGCGGTCTGCACCGCGTGGGTGCCGGATCCGACCTCGAGGTCGACGTCGGGCAGCGGCAGCGCGAGATCGGCGAACAGCCGCTCCTTCATCGCCGCGTCGTAGTGCTGCCCCGTGTGCACCAGCACCACCGGCGGAAGCGCGGGGCGCCGCGCAAATGCCTGGACCAGCGGGGCCATCTTCATGTAGTTGGGGCGCGCGCCGACCACGCAGACCAGCGGACCCGGCTTGCCGGACTGGCCGCTCATCGCGAGACCGGCGTTTCCGTCTTCGCGGCCGGCTTGTCGGGATGCAGGAGATGGTGCAGGAGATCCACCGCCGCGCCGACGGTGCGGTCGAGGCGGTCGATGCGCTCCTCCAGGTGCCGGAAGTGCGCCTCCCAGCCGGGATCGCCGGGCATCGCGTCGGCGAGCGCGCGCGGCGGCCGGCCGACGGCCTCCGCCGCCGGCAGCACGGCGCGCGCGGACTCGGGGCCCATCTCGTCGCGGATCTCGTTGGCGATCGCATGCACGTCGGCGGCCTCGAACACATGCTTCTCGTTGAGGAACCCGCCGAGCATCAGCCGGTTGCAGAGCGTGTTGATGCGGCGCGGGATACCGCCGGTCATGTCGTGAATGAGGTCGAAGCAGAACAGGCCGAACTTCGGGTCACCGCTCCATCCGACGTGATTCAGGCGATGCTCGATATAGCTTTGCGTCTCGGTCCGGTCGAGCGGGCCGAGATGGTAGGACGCGATCACCCGCTGGCGCAGCTGCTGCATCGTCGACTTCTGCATCATCGTGCGAAGTTCGGGCTGGCCGATCAGGAAGCTTTGCAAAAGCGCCTGCTCGCCGAGCTGGAAGTTGGACAGCATGCGCAGCTCCTCCACCGCACGCGGCGTGAGGTTCTGCGCCTCGTCCACCACCAGGAGCGCTCGCTTGCCCTCCGTCGCGAGCTGGCAGAAGTACGCCTCGAGCGACCCGAGCAGGAGGGCCTTGTCGACGGTGCGCACCGGCAGGCCGAACGCGAGCGCGACGGCGCGCAGCATCTCGTCGGCATCGAGCTGCGTGCTGACGATCTGCGCCGCCACGAGCTGCGTGCGGTCGAGCTGCTCGAACAGGCTTCGCACGATGGTCGTCTTGCCGGCGCCGATCTCGCCGGTGACCACGATGAAGCCTTCGCTCTGGTGGACGCCGTACTGCAGGTACGAGAACGCGCGCTTGTGACCCTTGCTGCCGAAATAGAACGCCGGGTCGGGATTGAGCTGGAAGGGCTTGCCGCGCAGCCCGTAGAACGCTTCGTACATGTTCAGCGGAAGCGATGGACGATGCCGGCGAAGACGGCAGCCTCCTGCCGGTCGAGGACGACGTTGGAGCGCACGAACTGGTAGCGCGTGCCGACATGGAAATCGGTCGCGTTCGAGACCGGCGTGCTGAGCGTGAGCGAGCCGGTGCCGTTGTTGGTGCGCTGGTCGGTGATCGAAGCGCTCAGCGAATCGCCGGTCGCGTGCGTGAAATCGAGGATGCCGGTGAGCGTGACGGTCGGGTCGAGGCGGCTCGCCCAGACCAGGCTGGCGCCCGTTTGGGACACTTCCTTGAAGGTGAACGGCTCGTTGCCGGTGGCCGTGACGATCGCCTGGTCGCGCGTGCGATACACCGCCACGAAGACGCTGTTGCGCGCGCCCAGGAAGCCGACCGAGGCACGTGCGTCGGTCACGATGCTGACCTGCTGCGTGTACAGGTTGACCGGACCGGCGAGTGTGGTGGGCAACCCGTACAGCTGGACCAGCTGATCGATCGCCTGCTGGCGCTGCACCGGATCGGGAAAGCGGCTCGAAAACAGCGAATTCAGCAGGACGGACAGATCCTGGCCGCCGCCGAAATTGAGCAGCTGCTGGGCGGAGGTCGACAAATTGCGCGAGGCCCGCAGCGACCACACCGTGAGCGGGGTGCGATGGTCGGCCGCCACGCTGTACGACGATCCGAAGAAGCGATGCTCCCAGCTCGCGTCGACCGACGTGCGCTCGCCCGGGCGCCAGCGCCCGCCGATGCCGTAAATGGTGCCCGAGGCATGCGAGAGCGTGAAGCGGTTGCTTTCGTAGCCCACGGCTGGACTGATGCGGAACTGCGGATCGGGTGCGTACTCGCCGCGCAGCCGCGCGAGCTCCGTGGTGATGTCCTGGCCGGAGTCGAAGGACACGGTGGTGCGGTCGTAGTCGAAGCCCCAGCCGAGCGGACGCGGCTCCTTGGCGAGCGTGCCGATGACCTCGTTCGTGTACGCGCTGCCAAGCGACCCCGGCGCGCGCGACACGTTGGTCCAAAGGTTCTTGTCGCGCAACTCGTAGCGCACGTCGCCCGGCAGCTCACCGCGATACGCGGGGCTCACCAGGTAGTTGGCCGCGACATACTCGTTGTCCGTGTTGACCGACGCCCCCGACGGTCGCGCGCCGAGCGGCGAGGCGAACTCGCGGTGGGCATCGAGGGTCGCGTCGAGCACCAGGTGCCGGTCGAGCGCATGCGCCTGGCCAACCAGGTTGACCTGCGGGATCGCGCGGTTGTTGTCGCTGCCGCTCCGCGCATAAACGTAGGTCAGCATCGCGGCGGTGCCCACCACGCTCGTG
Source organism: Burkholderiales bacterium (assembly GCA_038239945.1). GTDB lineage: Bacteria > Pseudomonadota > Gammaproteobacteria > Burkholderiales > Casimicrobiaceae > VBCG01. Next base: position 99,797 of record JBBSEG010000004.1, on the reverse strand, counting down.
TGCGCCGTCTCGCTGTCGATCCGCACGGCGGGCGCGAGCAGCGTCACGAAGTCGGCGACGCGCTCGGACGACGAGCGGTCGAAATTCGCGTTGGAGGTGAAGGTTTCCTCGACCCCGAGCTCGAAGCGGAAGGGGGGTTGGCCGGGTGCGCGCGCCGTCGTGGCGGGTTCGCCCGCGCGTGCCGCCTGCGTGCGCAGCGGCGTCTGCAACGGCGCGGTCGGATCGTAGGTAGGAGTCTGCGCGAACGCGCCGCCCGCCGTGGCCAGCGCGACGGCAGGGATCAAGCCCCGGCACCGACACCGGCTGGCGCTACGGGATCGCTGCGGCGCGCCGGCGGGCCACGCCTGCGAAGCGCACCGCGGGTCAGCGTGCAGCGTCGTCCCCGTAATAGCCATAGTACGTGCCGACATCCGTGCGGCGGGCCTTGTTCAGCATCATCAGCACGATCTCGCAATTCTCGATCGTGGAGAGGGCCTGCGTGACGGCGTGCTGGCTGGTCGAGTCCGCCGCGACGACCATCACGATCTGGCCCATGAGGGTGGCCAGGACGCGCGCTTCGGTGGTCGCGAGCAGCGGCGGCGAATCGAACACGATGATCCGGTCGGCGTAGCGGGTGCCGAGCTCGCGCAGGAGGCTCGCCATCTGCTCGCTGGCGAGAAGCTCCGTGGAGCGCCGGTGCCGCGAGCCTGCCGGCAGCAGCGAGAGCTTCTCGACGTTGGTCTTGACGAGCGCGTCGGCGACGTCGATGTCGTCGCGCGTGAGCAGGTCGAGGAGGCCCGGCGAGTGCGGCGCGCCCAGCAGCGCCGGGAGCGTCGGGTGGGCGACGTCGCCGTCGACCAGCAGCACCGTGTTGTCGTACTCGAGCGCGATGCTCAACGCGAGGTTGAGCGAGGTGAACGTCTTGCCCTCGCCGGGGAGCGAGCTCGTGACCATCACGAGGTTGCCGTTCTTGACGCGAATGCCCTCCTTGCCGAGCGCATTGCGGATGATCGGACGCTTGACGACGCGAAACTCGTCGGCGATCTGGTTGATCGGGGAATCGGGCGTGATGTAGCCCAACTCGCGCAGGCGTGGCAGGTCGAGCTCGATGCGATGTGGAACCGTTGCCGGGCTGGCGCGGCGCGCGACGGGCTCGGGCGGCGGTGGCGCGGACGGGCGCGCGGCCTCGCGGTGTGCGTCGACGGCGCGCATGAGCGCCGCCGGCGTGGGCAGGACGTCGCGGGCCGGCACCGCGGCCGCCGGAGGCGCATCGGGCAGCTCGGCGCCGGCGCGGCGCAGCTCCTCGAGCCGGCGGGCGGCCTGTTCGATCAAGCTCATCGGGCGCTCCTCAGGCGACACGGCCGACGAAAATCGCGACCGTCAGCACCGCGATGAAGGCGGCGAACAGGCCGGACAGGCTGCCGGCGAACAGCACGCGCTCGCGCTGCTGGCGCCGGCGCGCGCCTTCGCCGGGGATCATCGAGACCATGCCGAGGATGGGGCGCTTCGACACTTCGCGCAGCATCTTCGCGTTGTGGAACGTCGGCATGAGCTGGCTCGCCGCAAAGCTCGCGAGCAGGCCGATCGCGATGGCGAGCAGGCACGCCACAGCGAGCAGCACGACGCGATTCGGGAAGACCGGCGCAGGCGCGACGCGGGGCGGGTCGATCACCCTGAACTGCGCGCCGCCGGTGTCCTGCACGTCCTTGCCCATCGTCGCCGCCTCGCGCCGCGACAGCAGGTTCTCGTAGGTCTTCTTTTGCACGTCGTAGTCGCGATTGAGCTGCGCGAACTCCGCTTCGACCTGCGGCACGAGCTGCGCCTGCGCGCGCAGCGACCGGTACTGCGACTCGTAGCCGTCGAGCTTCGCCTTCGCCGACGCGACGCTCGCCTCGGCCTCGGCCAGCGAGATGCGCAGCTGCTGGAACACCGGATTGCGGCTGGCGACGGGGCCGCCCGGGGACGCGGGGACCGCGACCTTCTTGCGGGCGGCGATCTCGGTGCGCCGCTGCTCCTCGAGCTGGGAGAGCAGGCGCCGCGCGGTCTGGACGTCCGGATGCTGCTCGGTATATTTGCGCAGCAGGTCGTCGATCTCCTTGTTCAGGGCCGTGATCCGGCTGTCGAGCTCGGGCGAGACCGCGACGGCATCGGGATCGGGCGCCTCCGGCAGGAAGTTGGGGATCTCGCCGGCCAGTTCCCGCTTGTACGACTCGCGCGCCTGCTCATACGACTGGAGCTCGAGCCGCGCAGCGTCGCTGTCGCTGCGCAGCTGCGCGAGCTTGCGGAAGAAGTCGCTGTCCTTGTCGGCGACGCCCATGTACTTCAACTTGAATTCCTTGAGGCGATTCTCGGCGGCGCGCAGCGAGTCCTCGTAGCGCTGGATCTGCTCGTCGAGGAACTTGACGGCGCTCTGCGTATCCTGCCGCTTGTCGCCGAGGCTCGACTCGACGAAGATGTTCAGGAGCGACTGCACGACCCGCTTCGCCTGCTCGGGATTCGGATCGCGGTAGCCGATCGTGTAGAGATTCGACGACAGATTGCCGAGCTTGATCGTCTTGATGACGCTATCGGTGAGCTCGTCGCGCTCGCTCGCGGTGCGCACGCCGAGGTCGAGGTCCGTCATGCGGATCAGCCGCTCGACGTTCGGCCGGCTGATCAGCGTGCGGCTCATCAGCGCAACCTGCTGGTCGAGGTTCGGCTGGATCGCGAGCCCGGCGAGCAGCGGCTTCAGGAGCGACTCCGTATCCACGTAAACCCGCGCCTGCGCTTCATAGCGCTCCGGGATGCGATACGCGATGGTGATCGCCACGATCGCCGCGATCCACGCCGCACCGAGGCCGATCCAGCGCCGATGCCACATCCCGCGCAGGTAGGCGGTCAGTTGCTCGAGGATTTCTTTCATGACAGGGAGATGCCGGAAACGAGGCGCAAAGAAGCCCCGTCAGAACCAGCTTTGCGGAATGATCAGGATATCGCCGGGCTTCATCTCGACGTTGGCCGTGATGTCGCCGCGCTTGACGAGATCGCGCAGGCGCACGCTATAGAGCTTGCCGCCGTCCGCCACCCGGAAAATCCGCGCGCCGTTGCCGTCGGCGAAGTCGGTGAGGCCGCCCACGGCGATCATCACGTCGAGGACCGTCAGGTTGCGGCGGTAGGGCAGCACCTGCGGCTTGGCGGCTTCTCCCACCACGCGCACCTGCTCGTTCGACGGGCCGACGAAGCTCGTGACGACCACGGTGACCACCGGGTCGCGGATGTACTTGGCGAGCGCCTTCTCCATGTCGCGCTCGAGCTCGGTGGGCGTCTTGCCCAGCGCGGCCAGGTCGTCGACCAGCGGCATCGTGATCCGGCCGTCGGGCCGCACGGGCACCGACAGCGACAGCTCGGGGTTGCGCCAGACGATGACGTTCACGACATCGGCGGGGCCGATGTGATAGACGTAGTCGCTGGTCGCGGCATCGGCGGGCGCCGGCGGATAGCCGGGGGTGGAGCAGGCCGCGAGGAGCGCCGCGGTTGCGAGCGTCGCGAGGGTCGACCGGCACCGGGTGCAGGCCGCGCCGGCGTGCGCGATGAATGCCTTCATATTGTCTCCTGGTCGACGGCTCGAAACGAAGCCTTGCATGTTAGCACCGGGCTCGCTGCCATTCGCGTGCTGCTCGTCGGCCCGACGAGTGCCGGCATCGCGCGCGGCCGGTGGCGCGGCTTTGTGGTTCACATGCCGGCTCACATGCCAGTACGCGTAATGGCTCGCGCGGTGGCATGAGTTTGCGCATGCAACGACGCGAGGCGCGCATGCCGCCGCCCGGACGCGGCCGAACCGCCCTGATTGCGTCGGTCCGCACGCTCCGCGTTGCCGCGCGATGATGCGCTGCGTGCGCCCGGCGCGCACGCGCCTATTCCCCCGGCCGTCCCCGCCGGCTTGCGCGTGATGCTTCAGACCCACGGCGCGCATGCCTTCGCCCATCGGCGCGACCAACCGATGCGTTCGTATGGCGATGCTCGGACGAGCGTCCGCGGAGCGTGTGGATGTCGGGGATTTTTACAGATAGCCGCGGGCCGCAGGGTCGATCCCGGCCGGGTTTGCACCTCCGGAGTTCCCGATCCGCTCCCTTGGCTGAAGCTCGTGACTCGAGCACACTCCTCTGCGCGGTAGCGCGGACCTCGGCTGCGCCGGCAGCGCGCTCCCGGTTGCGCCGTGTCGGGCGCGGGGCACTCCCCCCTGACGCGCGGGTTCATGAGAGGATGCCGACACCCCCCGCGCGGCGGGCGCCCCGGACGTGGCGAGGCGAAGGGCAGCGTCGGTGCCGCGGCGCGGTAGTCCGGACGCTCGCGCCGGCGGAAGCGGCGATGCGCGGCGGAAGGGGCGATGCGCCGGCGGGGTCCCGGGCCCGATCCGAAAGGTATCGAGGCTTCTTACAGTCGGCCAGGGCTAACGCCCGGCCCCTCGAACAACTCCATGATTCGATGTCAGAAACTGTATATGGCACGCTACCTGCTTTTAGGTTGGCAAATCCGGCGAATGGGCCGGGGATACAGGAGATGGACACTATGAATCGCCTCGCTAAGCTGGTTTCGATCGTCGGCTTCCTCGGACTGCCGCTTGCGGCGTCGGGCGCCGATCTGAACCTGAACCCCACGTTCGGTCAGAACGGCACCTTCTCGTCGTCGGTATGCGACATCGATCCGATGACGACCGCGCCGTCGTGCGCGGCCCACGCCAATATCGAGGACACGGTGATGTTCACGGTCGCCTTCGCGTCCGCGGGCATCGAGAATGCCGGCGCGTCCGCCAGCATCACGCCCGACGCCACCGGCATGTTCACCACGTTCGAATGGATGCTCAAGAACCCGTCGAACGTGGTCGTCGCCAGCGGCTCGGGCTTCGGCAACAACAACCAGATGCCCACGAACATCCCGGTCGGTCCCGGCGGCGATTATACGTACGTGGTGCATTACATCTTCGCGAACATGAACGCCGACTCCGTGCGCTGGTCGATCAACGTCACGACGGGCCCGCCCACTCGTGTTCCGGAGCCCGCCACGCTCGCGCTGCTCGCCGTCGGCCTGATCGGTGCCGGGTTCGCCCGCCGCCGGAGCCGCTGACCTCGAGACGTCGCTTCGCTCCAAGGAAAACGGCCGCGTTCGCGGCCGTTTTTTTTGGGTCGTGCGGTCGAGGTTGCAGCGTAAGCGGTGGCGCGCCCGACAGGATTCGAACCTGTGACCCTTGGCTTCGGAAACCAATACTCTATCCAACTGAGCTACGGGCGCGCAGCTCGTCATTCTAGCGGTTCGACGCGCGCAGCGTCCATCGCGGCGCCCGCGGGTCGAGCGCTCGGTATAATGCGACGTTTTGCCGGCCTCGCGTCCGTTCGCTCGCCACGCTCATTCGTCTCCACTCTCCCTGCCCATGGCCGCCGACCACGATTCGCACAGCACTCCGATCAAGACACCCCGGCAGCTCGTCATCGTCGTGGTGCTCGCGTTCGCCGTGCCCGTCGCCGTGATCGTCGCGCTGTCGCAGCTCGTGATGAGCGGCGTCACGGGCCACGGCGGCGGCGCCCAGCCCGACACCGCCCGAATGCTCGAGCGCATCAAGCCCGTGGGGGTGATCGCGATGGCGGACGCCGCGGGCCGGCGGGGCAACCTGTCGGGCCAGCAGGTATTCGACCAGGTGTGCAAGACCTGCCACGGCGCCGGCATCGCGGGCGCGCCCAGGTCCGGTGACAAGGCGGCGTGGTCGGCGCGCATTGCCCAGGGCGAGAACGTGCTGCTACAGCACGCCATTGCCGGATACCAGGGCAAGGCGGGCGCCATGCCGGCGAAGGGCGGCAATCCCGACCTGGCCGATGTCGAGGTGCATCGCGCGGTGGTATTGATCGCCAACCTCGCGGGAGCCGCCTTCAAGGAGCCGCCCGCGGCCGCGCCGCCCGCAGCGACCGTCGCCGATGGCTCTGTTCCCGCCGGCTCGGTGGGTGTTGCGACCGCCTCGCCGGGCGCGGCCTCGGCCGCCACTCGCAGCACCTCGAGCTCGGCGCCCGGTGCGCCGGCGCCGGTGGTGCAGGGGAGCGCGGGTGCTCCAGTAGCCGCAATCGCCGTGGCAGCCACGCCCCCCGCATCGGCCCCCCAGCCGCCCGCCGCGGCTGCGCCTGCCGCATCGCCGCCTGCCGCATCTCCCCCTGCTGCGGCTGTGACCACCGCAAGCGCGCCGGGCAAGCCTGATGGCAAGAAAGTGTTCGAGCAGACCTGCACGGTGTGCCACGGCGCCGGCATTGCCGGGGCGCCGAAGTTCGGCGACAAGTCCGCGTGGGCCCCGCGCATCGCGCAAGGCGCGAGCGTTCTCTACCAGCATGCCCTGCAGGGTTTTCAGGGCAAGGCAGGGGTGATGCCGCCCAAGGGCGGCAACACGTCGCTGCCCGACGCCGACGTCAAGGCCGCGGTCGACTACATGGCCGCGGGCAGTCGTTAGCGCCCTGTCACCGTTCCTGCGCCCGCTCGGCCGCGCACAGTTGCTCGCGCTGATCGAGGAGCACGCGGACCGCATCGACGCCTCGGCGCCCATCAATCCGTTCGCCTCCGCGGCGTGGCTTACGCACTACGTGCAGACTGTCGGCCGCGACGTCGATACGTTCGGCGCAGTCGACCTGCCGGGTCGTGCGTTGATGCTCCTGCAACGGAGTGCGCGGCGCGAGTGGCACGCGGTGGCCAACTACTACACCTCGCTTTACTCCCCCGTGATCGCGGCGCCGGGCGACGTCGCGACGGCCGCCGTCGCGCTGGTCGACCGGATCGCCACAACGCGGCCGCGCGTGAGCGCGCTGCGCCTTGCGCCGCTCGCACACGACGCACCGGATACCCAAGCCCTCGCCGTCGCGCTGCGCGCACGCGGCTGGTACGTCCACCGATACTTCGCCTTCGGCAACTGGCACCTGGAATGCGAAGGGCTGGCGATGGACGATTACGTCGCACAGCTGCCGTCGCAGGCGCGCAACACGCTGCAGCGCAAAGGGCGCAAGTTCCACGCGAGCGGCGGCCGCCTCGAGATTCGTACCGCCCCGCACGAAGTGGAGGCCGGGATGCGCGCCTACGAGGCGATCTATGCGAAGAGCTGGAAGCAGCCCGAGCCTTATCCGGCGTTCGTGTCCGGCTGGGCAGCCGCCTGCGCACGAAACGGCTGGCTGCGCCTCGGCGTGGCCTGGATGAACGATGCGCCCATCGCGGTGCAGTTCTGGTTCACGCGCAACCGCCGGGCGTTCATCTTCAAGCTGGCTTACGACGAGGCGCACGCGACCTGGTCCGCCGGCACGCTGCTCACCGCCCTGCTCATGCGGCACAGCCTCGAGGTCGACCGCGTGGTCGAGATCGACTACCTCACCGGCGACGACGCTTACAAGCGCACCTGGATGCGGTCCCGGCGCGAGCGCGTCGGGTTGCTGGCCTGCAACCCGCGCACGGCGCACGGCCTGATGCTCGCCGCCGGCGAGCGAGCGCGAGAGGTGCTGCGGCCCTGGCTGCGGCGCAAACCGCCGGCAGAGGCCGCCGTGGCGCCTACCGCAGCAGCGCCTTCAGATTCTTGAGCCGCACGCTGCCGGCCGCCTTCTCGGCCGCCGCTTCGGCCGGAGGCAGCGGCACATCCGCGTAGCGCAGATCCTCCTGCGCGAGCTCCGCGAGAAAGCGCGAGGGAATCACAGCTCCGCGTTCGCCCGCGCGCTTGCGGGTGCGGCAGAACGACAGGTGCAGCGTCTGCTGTGCGCGCGTCAGGCCGACGTACATCAACCGGCGCTCCTCCTCGACGTCGCCCGCGTCGATCGCCTCGCGATGCGGGAGGATGCCTTCCTCGAGCCCCACCAGGAACACGTGCGGGAACTCGAGCCCCTTCGCCGCATGCAGCGTCGACAGCCGCACCGCGTCGGGTCCCTCGCCGTCATTGCGCGGGAACATCGTGATCAGCGCGACCATCTGCGTGAGGTCGAGGAGGTTGCGGCCGTCCTGCTCGCCGCGGCGCGCGAGCCAGCCGCAGAAATCGGCGACGCTTTGCATGCGCGCCTGCGCGTCGCGCTTGTCGAGTGTCGAGGCGAGCCAGTCCTCGTAGCCGATGGCGCTCACGAGCTCGTCGAGCAGGCGCCCGGCCGGCTCCTTCGCCGCGCGGTGGCGGATGCCGTTGACCAGCGCGCAGAACGCCTCGAGGCCCTGCCGCTGCTTCGCGGGCAGCGCGTCGCCCGCCTGCGGCGCGAACACCGCAGCGAAGAGACTCTCGTGTCGCGCCGCGCCGATCTCGCCCAGGCGGGCCAGCGTCGTCCCGCCGATGCCCCGGCGCGGCGTCGTCACGGCGCGGAGGAAGGCCGGATCGTCGTCCTCGTTGGCAACCAGCCGCAGGTACGCCACGATGTCCTTGATCTCGGTCTTGTCGAACAGCGACTGGCCGCCGGACAGCTCGTAGGGAATTCCCTGCGCGCGCAGCGCCGCCTCGAAGCCGCGCGACTGGTGGTTGCCGCGGTAGAGAATCGCGTAGTCGGCGTAGCGGGTGCGATGGTCGAAGCGGTGCCCCATCACCCGGCGCACCACCTGCTCCGCCTCCGCGTCCTCGTCGCGCACCGGCGTGACGCGCAGCGGCTCGCCGTGCCCGAGCTCGCTCCACAGTCGCTTGTCGAACAGCTTGCGGTTGTTTCCGATCAGCGCATTCGCCGAGCGCAGGATGCGCACCGTCGAGCGATAGTTCTGCTCCAGCTTGATCACGCGCAGCGCCGGATAGTCGCGCGGCAGAGCCGCGAGGTTGTCGAGCGTCGCGCCCCGCCACCCGTAGATCGCCTGGTCGTCGTCGCCCACCGCGGTGAACGGCGTACGCTCGCCGAGGAGCGCGCGCATCAGCCGGTATTGAGCCGGGTTGGTGTCCTGGTACTCGTCGACGAGCAGATGCGCGCAGCGTACCTGCCACCGCTCGCGCACCGCGGCGTCGCGCTCGAGCAGCGCGACCGGGAGTCCGATCAGGTCGTCGAAGTCGACCGCCTGCCAGGCCCGCAGGGAATCCCCGTAGAGCGCGTAGGCGCGTCCGGCGGCGGCCTCGTCGTCGCCGTCCGCCGCCTTGCACGCCGCGGCCGGGTCGACGAGCGCGTTCTTCCAGCGGCTGATCTGCCACTGCGCGCGGCGCGCGCGGGCGCGGTCGACCGTGCCGATCAGCTCCGCGACGAGCGACTCGAGATCGGCCGGGTCGAGGATCGAGAACGACGGCTTGAGCCCGAGCGCGCGTGCTTCGCTGCGCACGATCGACAGCCCGAGCGCGTGAAACGTCTGGATGCGCACCGCGTCCGCGGCGTCGGCGCGGCCCATGCCGCGCAGCAACGCCTGCGCGCGCTCGCGCATCTGGCCGGCCGCCTTGTTGGTGAAGGTGATCGCCACGATGGCCGCCGGGTCCACGCCACGCTCGACCAGATGCGCGATCTTCGCGGTGATCACGCGCGTCTTGCCGCTGCCGGCGCCGGCGAGCACGAGTAGCGGGCCGTCGACATGGCGGACCGCCTCGCGCTGCGGGGCGTTCAGGGAAAACGACAAGGGCAGGTGCTTCGGTTATTGCTAGAATCGCGGGCGCATTCTAGCAACGGCCCGACGCGGCGGCACGGCGCGCCGCGCCGTGCGGCCTCCGTTGCGAACCTTCGCCGGCGATGACCACCTACGCGATCGGCGACCTGCAGGGCTGCCACGCCGAGCTGTGCGAGCTCCTGGCGCTGATCGGATTCGCCCCGTCCACCGATCGCCTGTGGCTGGTCGGCGATCTCGTCAATCGCGGCCCCGGCTCGCTCGCGGTGCTGCGCGAGGTCCGCTCGCTCGGCGACGCCGCCACCGTGGTGCTGGGCAACCACGACCTGCACCTGCTGACCGTCGCCGCGGGCCACCGGCGGCCGCATCGCGGCGACACGCTCGACGACATCCTTGCCGCCCCCGACCGGTCCGACCTGCTCGACTGGCTCGCCCACCGTCCACTGGTGCATATCGAGGACGAGCACCTCATGGTGCACGCGGGCCTGCTGCCCGGCTGGACACCGGCGACGGCGCGCATGCTTTCCGGCGAAGTGTCGGCGGTGCTTGCAGGGCCCGCGTCGGGCGAGTTCCTGCGCGACCTCTACGGCGACGAGCCGCGCACGTGGCGCGACGATCTCGCCGGCATCGACCGGTTGCGCGCCATCGTGAACGTATGCACGCGCCTGCGCTTCTGCACCGCCGACGGCACCATGGAATTTCGGGAGAAACGCGCCGCCGGTTACGCCCCGGAGGGCTTCCAGCCGTGGTTTGCCCAGCCCGCGCGCCGCAGCGCGCACGTGACGGTGGTATGCGGGCACTGGTCCACGCTCGACCTCATGCTGCGGCCCAACGTCCTGATGCTCGACTCGGGTTGCGTGTGGGGCGGCGCGCTCACCGCCGTACGCCTCGCCGATCGCCGGATCTACCAGGTGAACGGGCGCGCCACGGTCATTCCCAAGCCCGGCGGCTCAGAGTAGCGCCGCGCGAATGGCGGCTTCGGCCGCACGCGCGAGCGAGCGCCGGTGCTGGTCCCCCGAGGCGATCCGCTCGAGCGCGATGGCCTCCACCTGCAGCGAGCGCACGCCGCAGACGCGCCAGAACGACGCCATGAACGTGTCGTCGCCCACGTAGGCGGCGGCCGCCGTGCGAGCGCCAGTGACGTCGCGATAGCGCAGCGCGAGCGGCTGGACTGTGCCCTTGGCGTCGATGATCGGCTGCAGCAGCGAGCTCTTGAACGGCAGCAGGCCGGCGCCGTCCGACGTCGTTCCCTCGGGGAAGACCGCCACCACGTCGCCGCGCGCGAGCGCCTCGGCGACCGTCCGGTTCACCCGGTGGGTGTCGCGCCGCCGGGTGCGCTCCACGAACAGCGTGCCGGCGCCGCGGATGAGGCTGCCCGCGATCGGCCAGCGTCCAAGCTCCGCCTTGGCAACGAAGCGCACCGGATGGAGCGCATTCAGCACGAAGATGTCCAGCCACGAGACATGGTTGGCGACGATCAGCAGGTTGCCGCCGGCCGGCGGCGGCGCGCCCTGCAGGCGCAGGTCGACGTGCAGCACGCGCAGGAGCTTGCGGCTCCAGCGTTGCGTCAGCGCGCGGCGGCGCGAAGGAGTGGCGAACGGGAATACGAATGTGGTGGTCGCGATGCCCGCGAACACGTGCACGAAGGTGCGCAGCGCCCGGAAGGCGCGCAGCGGCAGCGCAAGATCGGAGGCCGGCGCGTTCGCCCCGGCGGGGACGGTCCCGCGCGTCACGCGCGCACGCGCTCGTGCGCGACGCGCGGCGACGGCATCGGGCTCAGCGCGTGACGCGGGTGGTGTAGCCGTCGGACAGCACGCGCACGCGATCGCCCGGACGCAAGCCCTCGCCCGTCTCCTGCTGGACGATGGCCATCGTGCGTCCGCTGTCGAGGCGCACCGTCACCTCGACGCCGTTGCGCTTGGTGGCGTCGCGCTCGACCGCGTTGCCGACCACGCCACCCAGGATCGCGCCGCCGATCGCGCCGGCGACGCTGCCGCGCCCGGCGCCGATCGCGCTGCCCGCGACGCCGCCCAGGGCGGCCCCGCCTACCGTGCCCACGCCCGTATCGCGTCCTTCGATCTGCACCGGCCGCGCGCTCTCGACGACGCCGAGCTCGACGGTCTGCGCGCGCATCGTCTCGCCGCGCCGATAAGTGTCGCCCGAAAGGGAGGGAGCGCAGCCGGCGGCGGCCACCGCGGCGGCCAGGATGATCGCCAGCGCCGCGGCGCGGCCCGGCTTGGAAACGTGGTTCGTCATAGGTTCACCAGAGTGAGGTTCCGAAGGCATCCGAGTATAACGCTGCGATGCCCGCGCGGTTTACCGCATGGTTCTGGCCGCCGCGGCTGCCGATCTTCACCGCGCCGAGCAGCGAGGCGAGCCGGCCCGTCGCCTGCCAGTCCCAGCCGTGCGCGATGCCGTAGAGGAGACCGGCGCGGTACGCGTCGCCGCAGCCCGTCGGGTCGACCACGGCCTGCGCGGCCACGGCGGGGATCTCATGGACGATGCCGCCGGCGTGGATCGTCGAGCCCTGCGCCCCACGGGTGATCACGAGCGCCTTCACCTTCGCCGCAAGCTCCGCCACCGAAAGACCCGTGCGGTCGGCCAGCAGCTTCGCCTCGTAGTCGTTCACCGCGAGGTAGCTCGACTGGTCGATCATCGCGCGCAGCTCGTCGCCGTCGAACAGCGGCAGGCCCTGACCCGGGTCGAACAGCGCCGGAATGCCGGCGGCGGCGAGCGCCGCCAGGTGCTCCTGCATGCCCTGCTTGCCGTCGGGCGCGACGATGCCGAGCCCGATGTCGCCGACGTCGCCCACCCGGTTGGCATGCGACTCGTTCATCGCGCCCGGGTGGAACGCGGTGATCTGGTTGTCGTCGAGATCGGTGATGATGAAGGCCTGTGCCGTGAACTGGTCGGCGATGGTGCGCACGCCCGCCATCTCGACGCCCAGGCCGGCCAAGCGCTCGCGGTAGTCCGCGCCGTCGTGGCCGAGCGTGGCCATGATCACCGGCGCCCCGCCGATGGCCTGCAGGTTGTACGCGATGTTGCCCGCGCAGCCGCCGAACTCCCGGCGCATCTGCCCGATCTGGAACGACACGGAGAGCGTGTGCGTCTGCTCGGGCAGGATGTGCCGCGAGAAGCGGTCGGGAAACACCATGATGGTGTCGTACGCGAGCGACCCGCAGACGAGCGTTCTCGTGGGCATCGGAGCTCCGGGAAAGGGCGCGTACTGTACTACGGGTGCCGGGCCGCATCGGCGCCGGCGCAGGCAGCCCGCGCGGGGGATCCGAGCGCGCACGAGCCGCCCGCGCGGCACGAAGGGCGCGGCGTCCGTGCTGCGGACCCGGCGTGGCGCCGGACGCTTCGACCGCGGCTTCAGGCGGCCGGCGGGACCGGCGCGCCGCTAACGCTTCAGGCGGCCGCGCCGCTCAACGCCTCGCGACCGATCTCGCGGACCACGAACTGCTGGCGCCGCGACACGGGCAGCGACTCGTTGACCCCGTCGAGCAGCACTTCCCAGTGCGCATCGCCGTCGTCGTTGACGCGCCGCTCGAACCCACGGATGTAGTCGCGCGCGACCAGGCAGTTGCGGTGCACTCGGACGAAGCGCGAGCCGAACTCCTGGTCGAGCCGGGTGAGCGATTCCTCCAGCAGGTACTCGCGCTGGGGCGTGCGGATCGTGATGTACTTGAGCTCGGCCTTGAGGTAGACGATGTCGTCGACAGGCACCAGCACGACGCGCGAGCGCTCGGTGACCGACAGGAACCGGCGGGCGGACGCCGGCAGGTGCGCGACGCGATCGCTCACAACGGGCCGCAGGCGGGGCACCTTTTGCAGCGCCGCGAGCAGGCGCTGCACGCGCACCGGCTTGACCAGGTAGTCGACCGCGTTCACCTCGAACGCCGACAACGCATGCTCGTGAAACGCCGTGGTGAAGATCACGACCGGGGGATGCGAAAGCTTGAGGAGGTGCCGCGCGAGCTCGATGCCATCCATGTCCGGCATGTGGATGTCGGTGAGGACGAGCTCCGCGGGTGCCGACTGGAGCAGGTCGAGGGCTTCGCGCCCGTGCTGCGCCTCGCCGACCACGGCGATGGGAAGCGCGGCGGTGCAATCGTCGAGCAGCTCGCGCAGCCGCCGGCGGGCGGGGGCTTCATCGTCCACGATCATTACGCGCAGGGGCATTTCAGGCACGGGACACCTCCGGATGATGCAGCGCCGCCACCGGAAGGGCGGCGCGGGAATGGTTGCGGCGGACGCCGGACGCGCGCGTCGTCGACGATCGGGTCGGCTCGCGCCGCACGGGCGCGGGGACCGGCACGTCGGCCACGGCGGTCCGATAGGGGATGTGGATGTGGACCTCGTAGCCGTCGCGCGTGACGCGCGACTCGAGCCCCGCCTCGGCGTCGAAGTGGAGGGCGAGGCGCTCGCGCACGTTGGCGAGCGCCATCTTGTTGCCCGAATGATGATTGCCGCCGCGGGCCCGATACGGGTTCTTCAGCACGGCATGGACCTCGTCGCGCGACAGGAAGATGTTGATCGAGACCGTGCCGGGCTCGCTCGACGGCTCGATGCCATGATAGACCGCGTTCTCGAGCAGCGGCTGCAGCATCAGCGGCGGCACGAGCGCATCTTTCGGCATGCTTTTCACGTTCCATTCGACCTGCAGCCGCTCGCCGAGGCGCAGCTTCTCCAGGTTGAGGTACTGGCGACACAGCTCCACCTCGTCGGCCAGGGGCGCCAAGTCGCGGTTGTCCCGCATCAGCACGCGGAAGAGCTCCGCCATGTCCTCGAGCGCGGTCTCGGCGCGCTGCGGCTCCTGGCGCACCAGCGACAGCACGGCATTGATGCTGTTGAACAGGAAGTGCGGCCGGATCCGGGCCTGCAGCGCCTGCAGGCGGGCTTCCACGAGGGCCGGCGACAGCGCCCTTGCCCGGAGCCTGAAATAGGCCAGCAGCGCGGCGGTGGCGATCAGGGCCAGCAGGACGTGGCGCGCCAGGCCGGCGCCGTCGAATGCGCCGCCGTACTGCGCCGGGATGTGGACGATCAGGGCCACGGCGACGCTGACCAGCGCGACGATGGCCGCGCCGGTCGGATAGGGCATGCGCGCGAGCGCCGGATGGAACAGCCACAGGAGCGCGAGCAAGAGCAGCAGGTGCGGCTCCACGAAGCCGACCAGCGTGACCCATTCGCGCAGGAAGAGCGCCGGCGCGGGCTCGCGCGCGATCGCGGCTACCAGCGCTGCCCCGTTCACGCCCACCAGGATGCGCAGGATCGTGCCGAGATTCCGAAGGTCCGGCAGCGCGGGCAACGCCGCTTTTTGTCTTATAATTCCCTGCATAAAGACGTCGGCATGCAAGCACTGTGCCGGCGTCGGCGGCTGGCCGCTCCCGGTGCCGCGCGGACGGCCTTCGGGTCGTCGCGCGGCCGCTTCGCGCGGGTCGTTTTCCCCGGCAGACGCCTTCGCCGGCCGGCCGGCCCTCTCGCGCCCCGGCGCTTCACCCGCGCACCCCCTTGACCCGCCCGATGTCCGCCCCCGACCCCGCGCTGCCGCCAGCCGGCGCCGCCGAACGGCCGCTTTCCGACCCCGCACTGCCGCCGGGCGGCACATGGTCGGGACGGTTCGCCGAGCCCATGTCCACTCGTATGCAGCGCTTCAACGCGTCGGTCGACGTCGACCGACGGCTCGCGCACGCCGACATCGCCGGCTCGCTCGCGCATGCGCACATGCTCGCCGCGCAGGGCATTGTCACGGCCGCCGACCACGCAGACATCCCGCGCGGCCTGGGCGCGATCGACGCGACGATCGCCGCCGGCACGTTCGAATGGTCGCGCGAGCTCGAGGATGTGCATTTCAACATCGAACGCCGGCTCACGACCCTGATCGGCGACGCGGGCAAGCGCCTGCACACCGCACGCTCGCGCAACGACCAGGTGGCGACCGACGTGCGCCTGTGGCTGCGCGACGCGATCGACGGCCTGCGCGCGCAAATCGCGACGCTGCGCCGTGCGTTGCTGGCATTGGCCGAGCAGCATGCCGCAACCATCATGCCGGGATACACGCATCTCCAGGTGGCGCAGCCGGTGACCTTCGGT
The DNA here is from genome assembly GCA_038239945.1 of Burkholderiales bacterium. Lineage (GTDB taxonomy): Bacteria > Pseudomonadota > Gammaproteobacteria > Burkholderiales > Casimicrobiaceae > VBCG01. Next base: position 84,194 of record JBBSEG010000004.1, on the reverse strand, counting down.
CATCACCTGATGGCGTACGACGCGATGCTCGCGCGCGACGCCGAGCGCCTGGCCGACTGCCGCACGCGCGTGAACCGCCTGCCGCTCGGCAGCGCAGCGCTGGCCGGCACGGGCTTTCCGATCGATCGCGCGGCGGTGGCGCGCGAGCTCGGCTTCGACGCGCTGTGCGAAAACTCGCTCGACGCCGTCAGCGACCGGGACTTCGCGGTCGAGTTCGCCGCGGCCGCGGCGCTGTGCATGGTGCACCTGTCGCGCTTCGCCGAGGAGCTGATCCTGTGGTCGAATCCGCGCTTTCGCTTCGTCACGCTGTCCGACCGCTTCTGCACCGGAAGCTCGATCATGCCGCAGAAGAAGAACCCCGACGTCGCCGAGCTCATCCGCGGTAAGTCGGCGCGCATGGCCGGCCACGTCACCGCCCTCCTGATGCTGATGAAGGGCCAGCCCCTCGCCTATAACAAGGACAACCAGGAAGACAAGGAGCCGCTGTTCGATGCGCACGACACGCTGGCCGACGTGCTGGCGATCGCCGCCGAGCTGGTCGCAACGGGCATCACCGCCAACCCCGACGCGATGCGCGCCGCGGCGCGCGAGGGCCATGCGACGGCAACCGACCTCGCCGACTACCTCGTGCGCAAAGGCGTGCCGTTTCGCGATGCGCACGAAGCCGTGGCGCGCGCGGTGCGTCACGCCGAGGAGGCACGGCTCGACCTGGCCGACGTGCCGCTCGCACAGCTGCAGCGCTTCGCGCCGCAGGTCGAGGCCGACGTTTCGCACCTGTTGACGCTCGAAGGCTCGGTGGCGAGCCGCGACCATCCGGGCGGCACGGCGCCGCGGCGGGTGCGTGAGGCCATCGCAGCCGCGCGCGCCGGCCTCGCGGACGTCGCCGCTGCGCCGACCCTCCGCTTCCTCGACGCGCCCGCCGCGCGCCCCCCAGTCGAACCAGGAGCTTCCCCATGAGCGAACAGTCCGCCTTCCTTGGCCAGCAGGTGGCCTTCCTCGGCCTCGGAGTGATGGGCTTCCCGATGGCGGGCCATCTCGCCGCCGCGGGACACCGCGTGACGGTGTACAACCGCACGCCCGCCAAGGCGGAGCTGTGGGTCGCGCAGCACGGCGGTCAGCGCGCGGCCACGCCGGCCGAGGCGGCACGCGGCGCGGCGCTGGTCATGATGTGCGTCGGCAACGACGACGACGTGAAGGCCGTCGCGGCCGGCGCCGACGGCGCGCTCGCCGGCATGGACTCCGGCGCCATCCTGGTGGACCACACCACGGCGTCGGCGCGCGTCGCGGGCGAAATGCACGCGGCAGCGGCGGCGCGCGGTGTCGCCTTCCTCGACGCTCCGGTGTCCGGCGGTCAGGCCGGCGCGCAGAACGGCAAGCTCACGATCATGGTGGGCGGCGACGCCGCGCCCTTCGCACGCGCCGAGGCCGTGCTCGCGCACTACGCACGCGCGGTCACGCGCATGGGCGGCCCGGGCGCGGGCCAACTGACCAAGATGGTGAACCAGATCTGCATCGGCGGCCTCCTTCAGGCGCTGTCCGAAGGCATCGCGTTCGCGCAGCGCGCGGGTCTCGATCCGGGGCGTGTGCTCGACGTGATCAGCAAGGGCGCGGCGCAGTCCTGGCAGATGGAGAACCGTGGCAAGACCATGGTCGCCGACCAGTTCGACTTCGGCTTCGCGGTCGACTGGATGCGCAAGGATCTCGCGATCTGCCTCGACGAAGCCCGCCGCAACGGCGCGCTCCTGCCGGTCACGGCCGTGGTCGATCAGCTGTACGGCAAGGTGCAGGTCTTGGGCGGAGGGCGCTGGGACACGTCGAGTCTCATCCGCCTGCTCGGCAACGCACCATGAGGAGCGCCGTGCGCGCAGCCTCCGGACGGCGCTGGCTGGCGGTCGCGCTGCTGGCGTCGATCGGCGCAGGATGCGCGTCCGGTGCGACGGCGGCGGACCCCCGGCTCACTTCCGGCTGGTTGCGCCCGGCTGCGGCAGGCGCGGATGCGCGCGCATACGTCGACATCGACAGCGATGTGCCGCTGACGCTAGTCGGCGCCACCTCGCCATTGGCCAGGAGCGTCGAGATCCGCGTCGTCACGAGGCTCGACGGCGTCGACCCGGGCAGGCCGGTGCAGCGCCTGCGCGTGGTTCCCGGCACGCCGACCCGCCTCGCGTACAAGGGCAACCACCTGCTGCTGCGCCGCCTTGCCCAGGACGTGAACAACGGCACGCCCGTTCCCGTGATGCTGATGTTCAGGGACGCGGCGGGGCACAGGATTGCGGCCCAGGCCGACCTCCTCGTGCGCGGGCTCTACGCTCCGCGCGCCGCCGGCGGGTAAGGCCGGCGACACCGCTTCGCCGCTTCTAACACCGGCTCCGCGCGCCGCCGGCAGGTAAGGCTGGGGTCACGGTTGGGGCGCGTCGACGTCCACCACGATCACCTCGGTCGTGACGCTCACCGCCCCGGCGAGCATGATCGTCGCCGAGCAGTATTTGTCCTTCGAGAGCTTCACCGCCCGTTCCACCTGGCGCACATCCAGCCCCCGCCCCGCGATCCGGTAGCGCAGATGGATATGAGTGAACACCTTCGGCTCGACCGGCGCACGCTCGGCCTCCGCGTCGACGACGCAGTCGGTGACCTGCTGGCGCCCCTTTCGCAGGATCCAGACCACGTCGAACGCGGTGCAGGCGGCGGCACCCGCGAGCACGAGCTCCATCGGCCGCGGGCCCAGGTTGCGTCCGCCCGCTTCGGGGGCGCCGTCCACCACCACGGCATGTCCGCTCCCCGTCGCGGCGACGAAGCTGACGTTCTCAACCCATTTGATGCGTGCTTTCATGGAGTTGCTATCAGCCCAGGTGGCGCCGGAGAAGCTCGTGGCCGTGCTGCGCGACGCGAAGCGTGCCGACGAAGGTTGGACAAGGGGTGAATTTTCCCCGCTTTTCCGGCTTGCATTGTGCAGCGCAATATTGCACACTCGTCTGCGTCTGCGGCCCGCCGATCTCCTCCTTCGGCACCGTGGGCTAATTCCTCCATTCTCCTCCTATGGTGGAATCCTCGGCGCGGTCCACAAGACCGCGCCTTTTTTTGGCCGCGCGCCAGCGTCGGCAGGGTCGTCCGCTCCCTGCGTTTGACCCTCGGCGGGTCCGCATAGTACAATCATTGACTTTGCCGAGCCCGCCCGGGCATGCGGCAGTCTCGCGCCCGCGCCCCCGGCCCAACAGGAGGCCGCGAACCCGCGCGGGCGTCGACGATTTCGGATAACGCAATGAAAACTTTTTCCGCCAAGCCTTCCGACATCACGCACGACTGGTTCGTGGTGGACGGGAGCGACCAGGTGCTGGGCCGCCTAGCGGCGGGCATCGCCCATCGGCTGCGCGGCAAGCACAAGGCGATCTTCACGCCCCACATGGACACCGGCGATTTCATCGTCGTGACCAACGTGGACAAGATCCGCGTCACCGGCAACAAGGCCGAGGACAAGCTCTACCACCGGCACAGCGGCTATCCGGGTGGCATCCGCACCACCAACTTCAGCAAGATGCAGGAGCGCTTCCCCGGCCGCGCGCTGGAGAAGGCCGTCAAGGGCATGCTCCCCAAGGGGCCACTCGGCTACGCGATGCTGCGCAAGCTCAAGTGCTATGCCGGCCCCGCCCATCCGCATTCGGCGCAGCAACCGAAGTCCCTCGAAATCCGCTAACGGCCTCCTCATGATCGGCAACTACTATTACGGAACCGGCCGCCGCAAGTCATCGGTGGCACGCGTGTTCATCAAGTCGGGCACCGGGCAGTTCGTCGTCAACGACAAGCCCGTCGACGTGTTCTTCTCGCGCGACACGGGGCGGATGGTCGTGCGCCAGCCCCTCGTGCTGACCAATCACGAGAAGACGTTCGACATCCGGGTCAACGTCAACGGCGGCGGCGAGTCCGGCCAGGCCGGCGCCGTGCGGCACGGCATCACGCGCGCCCTGATCGACTACGACGCGCAGCTCAAGCCCACCCTCTCGAAGGCAGGGCTGGTCACGCGCGATGCCCGCGAGGTCGAGCGAAAGAAGGTCGGCCTCCACAAGGCGCGCCGCCGCAAGCAGTTCTCGAAGCGCTGACCCGCTTCCCACGCAACACCGAAAAGGCCGCCTCTTCGCAGGCGGCCTTTTCATTTTGCACGGCCGCGCCGGCGCATCCGCCAACGGGCGCGAATGGCGACGGGCGTTAGAATCGACCTCGAGAGGAATGGCATGATCAGGATCGGCATCGTGGGGGGGACGGGCTACACCGGGGTCGAGCTGCTGCGGCTGCTGGCGGCGCATCCGCAGGCCGAAGTGCGTGCGATCACCTCCCGCAAGGACGCCGGCACGCGCATCGCCGAACTGTTCCCGAGCCTGCGCGGCCACTACGACCTGGCGTTCGTCGAGCCGGCCACGGCCGGACTCACCGGCTGCGACGTCGTGTTCTTCGCCACCCCGCATGGCGTCGCGATGGCGCAGGCGCCCGAGCTCGTGGCCGCCGGGGTGCGCATCATCGATCTGGCGGCGGATTTCCGCCTGTCCGATCCGGCGGTGTTCGAGCGCTGGTACAAGATGCCGCACGCGTGCCCCGACCTGCTGGCGGAAGCCGTCTACGGCATCCCGGAGATCAACCGCGAGGCGATCCGCGGCGCGCGCATCGTCGGCAACCCGGGGTGCTATCCGACCGCCGTGCAGCTCGGCTTCCTGCCGCTGCTCGAGGCGGGGCTGGTCGACACCGCCCACCTCATCGCCGATTGCAAGTCGGGCGTCTCGGGGGCGGGGCGCAAGGCCGAGCTGAACTTGAACTTCGCGGAGGTCGCCGACAACTTCGCCGCGTATGCGATCAAGGGGCACCGCCACCTGCCCGAGATCGTGCAGGGACTCGAGCGCGCCACCGCCGCGCCGGTGAAGGTGGTCTTCACGCCGCACCTCACGCCGATCATCCGCGGCATCCTGGCCACGCTTTACGCCCCGCTGATCGACACCACGGCCGACTTGCAGGCGCTGTACGAGCGCCGCTATCGCGGGGAGCCGTTCGTGGACGTCATGCCGGCCGGCTCGCTGCCCGATACCCGCAGCGTGCGCGCCTCGAACGTGTTGCGCCTCGCCGTCCACCGCCCGCCGGACAGCGACCAGGCGCTGGTCGTGGCGGTGGAGGACAACCTCGTCAAGGGCGCCGCGGGACAGGCGATCCAGAACATGAACCTGATGTTCGGGCTGCCCGAGACCACCGGGCTCACCGCGGTGCCGGTCCTGCCCTAGCGGCGCGCGATTGGCTGCCCCGCAGTGGTGGCGCCGGGTGCGCCGGAACTTCGGCATCAACGCGCCGCGCATGGCCGTCAGGCCCCCGCTGCCCTGGTGGGGGCGGGGCGTCGTGGTGGTGGCGCTCGCCGCGGTGGTAGGCGGAATGTGGTGGTGGGGATTCGATTTCGGCCAGCTGTTCGGCGGAGTGAACCGCAAGGAGCTTCAGGCCCGGCTGGCCACGCTCGAGGCCGACACCGCCCGCGATCGCGGCGATGCCGCCGACCTGCGCGCCCGCAACTCGCAGCTGGAGAGCGAGCTGGCGATGACCCGCAGCACCCAGGAGGCGCTGAGCCGCCAGGCGGCCGAGCTCGCCACGGAGAACGCCCAGATCAAGGAAGAGCTGACGTTCCTGCAGAAGCTCTTCGCCGACACCAAGGGCCCCGGAGGTCTCACCATCACCCGCCTGACGGCCGAGCGCGACACGCCGGAGGGGTGGCGCTACGGCGTCCTGGTGGTGCGCGGGGGCGGCGGCACCGCCGACGACTACCGCGGCACGCTGGTCCTGCAGGCCACGGTGGCGCCGGCCGATCCGGCGACCGCGGGCACGCGCACCGTCACGCTGCCCGACGACCAACCGGACGCAGCACCCACCCTGAAGCTCCGCTTCAAGTATTATCAGCGTATCGAAGGCGTGCTGCGCGTACCCGCCGGGGCCCGGGTGACCGGGGTGACGGCCCGGGCCTACGAAGACGGCAGCACCGCTCCGCGGGCCACGCGGACGTTGAGTATCCCGTAGGAGGCCGCATATGTTCCAGCGCAGGAAGCCCGTCCCGCAAAAGCGCATCGACAGCCTCATCGGCGCCGGCACGGTGGTGCGCGGCGACGTCGTGTTCACGGGCGGCCTGCGGATCGACGGCACCATCGAGGGTAACGTCACCACCGCCGATGCGCAGCCGGGCACGCTGGTGGTGAGCGAGCAGGCGCGGGTGGACGGGCGGATCATCGTGTCGCACGTGGTGGTCAACGGCACCGTCAACGGCCCGATCGTAGCGCGGGACTATCTCGAGCTGCAGCGCCGGGCGCGCGTGGATGGCGACCTGACTTACCGGACCATCGAGATGCAGCTGGGCGCCGTCGTGGCGGGCCGGCTCCATCACGCCGAACCGGGTACCGCCGACGTGGTCGAACTGAAGCGCGTCGGTGCCGATTGACCATGGGGCCGCAAGCGCGCCCTGGAGCCCTGCCATGAATGCAATGACCGAAATGCCCCTTCCGATCGTCTTCTCCGACGCCGCGGCCGCCAAGGTCAAGTCGCTGATCGACGAGGAGGGCAATCCCGACCTCAAGCTGCGGGTGTTCGTCTCCGGCGGCGGGTGCTCGGGCTTCCAGTACGGCTTCACGTTCGACGAGGCGGTGGCCGAAGACGACACCGCCATGGAGAAGAACGGCGTCACGCTCCTCATCGACCCGATGAGCTACCAGTACCTGGTGGGCGCCGAGATCGACTACTCCGAAGGACTCGAAGGCGCGCAGTTCGTGATCAAGAATCCGAACGCCACCACCACCTGCGGGTGCGGCTCGAGCTTCTCGGTCTAGTCCGCGACCCCGGCGTCGCCGGGGCCTCCTTAGCCGCATCAGCGCGGATAGATCGCGCCCAGCACGCGCGGGCCCCGAGCGCCCGTCACCTCCGGCAGGTTGCCCGGCCGGCCGGCCAGCGCTTCCCGTGCCAGCCACGCGAACGCCAGCGCCTCCACCTGCTCCACCGGCACCCCTTCCGCGCCCGTAGTGCCCACCTTGCGCGGAGCAAGCTCGCCGGCGAGCGCACGCATCAACGTGGCGTTGTTCGCGCCGCCCCCGCACGCGAGCATTTCGGTCGCGCCGGGTGCATGCGTGCGCACGGCGTCGGCGACCGTGCGGGCGGTGAGCGCAACCAGCGTCGCCTGCACGTCGCCGCCGTCGCCCTTCCAGCCGATCGCCGCCAGACGCTCCATCAGCCAGCCGATGTTGAACTTGTCGCGGTGCGTGCTCTTGGGCGGCGCCGCGGCGAAGAACGGATCCTCGAGCAGCGCCGCCAGGAGCTTGGCATTGACCTTGCCGGTGGCCGCCCAGCCGCCTTGCGCATCGAACGGGTCGCCGCGATTGCGCGCGCACCACTGGTCTGACAGCACGTTCCCCGGGCCGGTGTCGAAGCCGCGCACGGGCCCGCCGGGCGGCAGGTCCGTGATGTTCGCGATGCCGCCCAGGTTGACAACTACGCGATGCCGATCCGGCCGTCCGAACAGCGCGGCATGGAACGCAGGCACCAGCGGGGCGCCCTGGCCCCCCGCGGCCACGTCGCGGCTGCGGAAATCCGCGACCACGGCCATGCCCGCGCGCTCGGCGACGCGAGCGGCATTGTTGAGCTGCAGCGTCCAGCCACGGTCGGGACGATGGCGCAGCGTCTGCCCGTGCACGCCCGCGGCCTGCACGGACTCCGGGCCGATCCGGGCCGCGGCGAGCGCCCGGGCGATGCCGTCCGCGTAGAGCTCGGCGAGCATGTTGGCCGCCGCGCCCGCCCGCGCAAGCTCGCTCGTGCCGGACGTCTGCAGCGCGAGGAGCTCGTCGCGCAGCATCGTCGGGTAGGCGATGTGCGCGGCGCCGAGCGTGGCGCACACCGCGCCGTCCGGCGGGGAGAAATCGGCGACCAGCGCGTCGATGCCGTCGAGGCTCGTGCCGGACATCACGCCGGCGAAGAGGTCACGCGTCACGCGGGCTCGTCAGCGGGTCGCCGCAACCCGCGTGAACGCGCCGGCCTGCACGACGGCGAGTTGCTGGGCCAGGGGCGCGACGCGCGCGACAAACGCTGCGCGCGCCTCCGCGTCGAGCGGGGGCGCGGTCGGCAGCGCGATGGACATCGGGTCGCGCGGCACATCGGCGACGCGGAACTCGTAATGCAGGTGCGGGCCCGTCGCCCAGCCGGTCTGGCCCACGCGGCCGACGACGTCGCCCTGGCGCACGCGCTCGCCGGGCCGCGCGAGCGGCGCGAACTGCGACAGATGGCCGTAGAGCGTGGTGTACGTCCCGGCGTGGCGGATGACCAGGACGTTTCCGTAACCGGTCTGCGGCTCCGCCACCGCAACGACGCCGTCGGCGGTGGCCCGCACGGGCGTGCCCTCGGGCGCCGCGAAGTCCGTGCCGCGGTGCGCGCGCCACGTCTGCAGGATCGGGTGGAAGCGCGCCTGGGTGAACCCCGATGTGATGCGTGAGAATTCCATCGGCGAGCGCAGGAACGCGCGGCGCGCGCTCTGCCCGGTCGCGTCGTAGTAGCCCTCGCGGCCATCGGGAGCGCGCCACAGGAACGCGCGCAGCGTGCGGCCCTGGCTCACGAATTCCGCGGCGAGCACGCGGCCCGCGCCCTGCGGCTCGCCGTCGATGCGGCTCGTCTCGTACACCACCGCGAAGCGATCACCGCGGCGCAGGTCGTGGTAGAAATCGATGTCGCCGCCAAACGCATCGGCAAGGCCGAGCGTGACGGCATCGGGCAGGCCAGCGGCATCGGCCGCGGCGAACAGCGACGATTCGACGACGCCGGCGGCCGCGGCCACGCCGGGCTCGCTGGCGGCGGGCTCGCGCGTCGCGACGAAGCCGTCGCGCGCGCGCGCGATCACGAGATGGTCGCCATCGCTCGTGAGCATGCGCAGCGACGCAAGTCGTCCGCTCGCGTCGGTCGTGGCGATCCGCACGGGTCGTCCCGGGCGCAGCTGATAGATGGGACGCGCGGACGGATCGGTCGACAGGAAGGCGAAAGCGGCAGGATCGTCCACACCGGCGCGGGCGAGCAGGCTGCCGATGGTGTCGCCGCGCTGCACACGCGCCTCGCGCCAGTACGGCGCCGCGCCATCGTGCGCCGGAACCAGGCGCGGCGTCGGCAGGACTCGCGACACGGTGAACGTGGGCACCGTCTCGAGCGTGCTGCCCGGCGTAATCCCGAACGCGGCAGCGCCGGCCAGCCCGAGCACCGCCACCGCGAGTGCCGGGCCGGGCGCGACGTTGCGCGCAACGCCGTGCGCGACCCGGCGTACGCGCATCCGTGCGCCCTGCGCTAGAATCCGGCAAAGTTTGACGAGCATGCGGCGAAGAAGCGGACCGGCCAACGAGTCCGGGCCGATTCTACACCGCGGACCTCGCGCCCCCGCGCCGAACCTTCCCGCTGTACCGACCCATCCGATGACCCCCGACATCGAGCGCCAGCTCGCCGTGTTCCGCCGCGGCGCCGACGAGCTCCTGGTCGAGCGCGAGCTCGCCGCGAAGCTCGCGCGCGGCGTGCCGCTGCGCATCAAGGAAGGCTTCGACCCCACTCGTCCCGACCTGCATCTCGGCCATACCGTGCAGTTCAACAAGCTGCGCCAGTTGCAGGACCTGGGGCACCACGTCATCTTCCTCATCGGCGACTTCACCGCGCTGATCGGCGACCCGACCGGCCGCAACGTGACGCGGCCGCCGCTCTCCCCGGAGGAGATCGCCGCCAACGCGCAGACCTACACCGACCAGGTGTTCCTGATCCTCGACCGCGCACGGACCGAGGTGGCCTTCAACTCGAAGTGGCTGGCCGCGCTGGGGGCGGACGGCATGATCCGGCTGGCCGCGCAGCACACCGTGGCGCGCATGCTGGAGCGCGACGACTTCGCCAAGCGCTACGCGGCCGGCGAGCCGATCGCCATCCACGAGTTCCTCTACCCGCTCGCGCAGGGCTACGACTCGGTGGCGCTGCGCGCCGACGTCGAGCTGGGGGGCACCGACCAGAAGTTCAACCTGCTGGTCGGGCGCGAGCTGCAGCGGCATTATGGGCAGGAGCCGCAGTGCATCATCACGCTGCCGCTGCTCGAGGGCCTGGACGGCGTCAACAAGATGTCGAAGTCGCTCGACAACTACGTGGGCATCGCCGAGCCCGCGCCGGAAATGTTCGGCAAGCTGATGTCCATCTCCGACGTGCTGATGTGGCGCTACTACGAGCTGCTCTCGTTCCGGTCGGCGGCCGAGATCGCGAAGCTGCGGGAGGAGTGCGCCGCGGGCCGCAACCCACGCGAGGCGAAGGTCGCGCTCGCGCAGGAGATCGTCGCCCGGTTCCATTCGCCGCGCGCCGCCGCGGACGCGCTGGCGCGGTTCGAGGCGCGCTTTCGCGACGGCGCGCTGCCCGACGACATGCCCGAGCTGGCGCTGCCGGCCGGCAGGGATGGGCTGCTGGTGGCGCAGCTCGCGAAGCAGGCGGGCGTGGTCGAGTCGACGTCCGACGCGCTGCGCCTCATCAAGCAGGGTGGGCTGCGCATCGATGGCGCCGTCGTCACGGACAAGGGCCTTGCCATCGGCGCCGGCCGCACGGTCGTCATCCAGGCGGGCAAGCGGCGCTTCGCCCGCGTCACGCTGCACTGAAGCGGCAGCGCGGTCACCCGTCGGCGTAGCCCGGATCGCCCGCGCGGCCCCTGACCGCCGGACGATCGACGCGCGGCGACGCGAGCACCTTGCGGCCGCGCAGGTAGCGCGCAACGACGTCCCACACCGGCTCGCCGCCCGCGTCCTTCGCCTCCTCCGCCACGGGCGCCCAGCCGGCGACCCGGTAGCGCTTGTCCGCCTCGAGCGGCACGCCCGCGAGCGCCATGCCCGTGATCCGCTGGCCGGCGGGCGCGTCCGGCTCGATCGTGTAGCGCAGGCCGCCCACGCGCACCATGTCGCCGCCCTGCTGGTAGTACGGATCGGGATTGAACAAGTTGTCGGCGACGTCCTCGAGCACGGTCTTGATCGTCTCTCCCGTCAGCTCGCTCACCGTCACGTAGGGATAGGTGATGGCCGTCTGGTCCATCAGGTGCCCGAACGTGATCGTCTCGCCCGGCAGCAGCGTGGTTCCCCACCGGAAGCCGGGCGAGAACGCGATGGGCGCCTCCTTCTCGGCCATCAGGGCATTGAGGATCATCTGGTCGGCCGAGCCGTTGAAGTTGCCGCGGCGATAGAGCAGCCCTTCGGTGACGGCCAGAGGCTCCGCCAGGCGCGCCTCGAACGGCGCACGGTGACGGCGGATCAGGACGTCCATCGCGGCGTCCGCCGGCAGCAGCCGGGCGAACACCGGCAGCAGGCGGTAGCGATAGTCCTGCACGCGGCCGTCGCGCACGTCCAGGTCGAGCACGCCGACGAACTTGCCGTTGCTGCCCGCATTCGTGACCAGCGTGCGGCCGGCGCGATTGTCCACGGTCACCGGCCGCGGCACGGCGTCGTGCGTGTGTCCCCCCAGGATGGCGTCGATGCCGGTGACGCGTGCCGCGAGCTTCAGGTCGACGTCCATGCCATTGTGCGACAGCAGCACCACCGCTGCCGCGCCGCGCGCGCGCGTCTCGTCGACCACCTTCTGCAGGCTCTCCTCCTGGATGCCGAACGTCCAGTCGGGTACGAAGTAGCGCGGGTTCGCGATCGGCGTGTACGGAAAGGCCTGTCCCACGACGGCGACGGGAACGCCGTTGACGGTGCGCAGCGTGTAGGGCGCGAACACCGCGTCCCCGAAGTCGGCGGTGCGCACGTTCTGGGCGAGAAACTCGACGCGTCCGGCGAAGTCGCGCGCCACCACCTCGGCGACGCGCGCCGCTCCGTAGGTGAACTCCCAGTGCCCGGTGGCGATGTCCACGCCCAGCGCTTTTTGCGCATCGATCATGTCCTGGCCCTGCGTCCACAGCGACGTCGCCGAGCCCTGCCAGGCGTCGCCGCCGTCGAGCAGGAGCGCGCCGGGCCGCACGCCGCGCAGACGCGCGATGAGCGTCGCCAGGTGCGCATACCCGCCCATCGCGCCGTAGCGCGCGGCGGCGGCCGCGAAATCGAGATGCGTGAACGCATGCGCTGCGAGGCTGCCCGATGCGATGCCGAAGCGGCGCAGGAACGCCCCGCCGACGAGATGCGGGACCTGGCCGCGCGCGGCGCCGGCGCCCAGGTTGCCGCTCGGCTCGCGAAAATGCACCGGCAGAAGCTGCGCGTGCGTATCGGTCACGTGCAGCAGGCCGACGTTGCCGAACGGCCGCAGCGCGGCGGCGTAGAAGTGCTCGTCGTCCCGCGCGCGACGACCGGCCGCGACGCCGTCGACCGGCAGCCCCGCCGCCAGCGCCGCGGCGAGCGCCTCGAGGAACTCGCGGCGGGTCACGCGGCTACTGATTGACGGGCGACTGCGGGTCCATCAGAAGCGCCACGACGTCCTTGATCTGCTGCTCCGAGAGGATGCCCTTGTGGCCGAACCGCGGCATGCTGGAGCACGCCGCGTATGCCTGCGCGTTGAAGACCTTGCCGTAGGCGTACCGGCGCGTGTCCTCCGTGAAGCCGCGCAGCTTGCCGAACTGGTAGAGCGGCGGCCCGATCGTCCCGTACGACAGCTCGGTGCCGGACAGCCGGTGGCACGCGTAGCAGTTGGCGCCGACGGGCCCGGCGGGATCGTCGCTGAACTGCTTGCCGCGGCCTTCCTGCGCGATACGCTCGCCGTTCTTCCAGTCGCCCGTCAGCTTGCCGTCCGCGGGGTAGCGGATCGACGCGAGGTTTTGCTCCTCGATGCGCGACGCAACCTCCGCGGGCGGCGGCTTCGGCGCGTACTCGCTGCAGGCGCGCTGCGTCTCGTCCTGCTCGAGCCGGTCGAGGCCTGCCTGACCACGCGCGTTGAACGAAACCCTCAGCACGGCGGCGGCCTTGGCGCGCAGCTCGGCGTCGGACGGCACCGTGGCGCAGCCGAGCAGCAGCGCCGCGGCAGCGGCATATCCGGGAAGCGCGCGCAGCATCGTGTGATTCCTCAGCGCTTGATGGCCGGGCCCGCGTAGGCGGCCCCGTTGGCGTTGCGCGCCAGGAAGGTGGTCAGCGCGATCGCGGCGTCGCTGTCGTAGGCGAGCTCGGGAAAGCGCTGCTGGCGGAAGCAGTCGTAAAGCCGCCACTCCATCGTGCGCAGCTCCCCCTGCGACACCCGGTACGCGGGCCACGTCGTGTAGGCCTTCTGCGCGCCTTCGATAGTCGTCAGGTTGGGCAGTTCCTGCAACCGGATGCGCCGGGCATCCTCACCGTGGCAGGTGGCGCAGGCAAAGTCGTGCGTGCCGCCGCGGTAGTAGAACATCTTCTCGCCCAGCGCATACATCTCGCGGGTGCGCGGATGATCGAGGGCCACGTCCATCGTCACGCCGCGTGACTGGCCCACCACGTAGGCGGTCAGCGCCTCGAGGTCGGAGCGGCGCGCAGCTCCGTCGCCGAACGTCACCTTCGTCGCCTCGGCCGGCGTGTAGCCCTGCTGGCTCACCATGCAGAAGACCAGGCGCGACTCGAGGTCCTGCACGCGCTTCGCGTCGTCGAAGTAGCGCGGCAGCCGCGCATAAGCACCCTTGACCACGCCGGGCCCGAGGCCGAGATCGCAGCGCGTGAATGCCACCTGCCGCGGGCCCCGCGGCACGGTCCACATCTCCTCGCCGCGCAACTCCCACAGCTCGGCGGGATTGCCATCCTGCAGCGCCTCGCGATACTTGGCGATCTCGTCGACCGCGCTGCCCTGCGCGAGCGCCAAGCCGGCGACGACGACGAGCGCCGCCAGCGCCACGCCGGCCGTGCGCCTCGATTGCATTGCCATCCATCCTCCATGCGCGCATCCGGCGCGCCGTTCGCCGACTCGACGCAAGCGCCGGACGGCGCGCCGCCCGTCGCTCAGGCGATCGTGGCTTCGTCGGTCCGCTTGTCGCCGCGGTTGTCTGTCCAGGCGATCTGCACCTTCTCGCCCTTCGCGCCGCCCTTGAACTTGAAGGCGAGGAACGGGTTCTTCGCGACCGCCGGCCCCCACTGCGCAGCCAGCACCGTGCGGCCGTTGAAGGTGGCGGTCACGTTCTGGATGAACCATGCCGGGATGACCTTGCCTTGCGCATCCTTGCGCTGGCCGGTCTCCATCTCGTGGTTCATCAGCACCTTCACCTCGGTCGAGTCGCCGACCAGGCTCGCCCTGATTTTCATCGGATCAGCCATTCCGCCTCCTCATCGGCAGGTCACCCTTAGCCACCGCAGCCGCCGAGCGTGACCTTGATTTCCTTGGACGCGACGTAGTACTTGCCGTCTGCCTTGACGAGCGCGTAGACGTTGGACGTCTGGCCCATCTTGACGCGCGTCGACAGCGAAGGCTCGGTGCCCGCCGGCAGGTCGAATGTCGCCGCGAGCATGTTCGGGTTCTTTTCGATCAGGATCGCGATCGACTCGGTCCGGGGCAGGCTGCTGGCGATGCCGATCGGCACGACCGCGCCGTTCTCCGCGATGTCGGGCGTGGCCACGAACGCGATGTCCTTGCTCTGGGCGGGCGGGCTCGCGCCCAGCGCCTTCAGCGTCTCGTCCATCGAGTGCGTGTCGAAGGCGCCCTGGTTCCAGCTTTGCGCGGCGGCGCCGCCGGGCCGCAGCCAGCCGGCGGCCGCCAGCAGCGCGAGCAGCGTCAGTCCCCCGCCGCCGGCGAGCGCCGCGCGGCGCGGTTGATCCACCGTCTCCTGCGTGCGTGCGTTCAAGGCCGTTCCCTCCTGTTTTAGGGATGTCCACGATTGTAGTCCCAGCGCCTATCGGACTGCGGGTCAGCGCGCCTGGTCGAGGACCCAGCGCGCGAGCCGCTCCGCGTCGCGCGCGGCGAGCTGCGGCTGCGCCGGCATCGGCAGCGTGCCCCAGCTTCCGCTGCCCCCCGCGCGGATCTTCGCCGCGAGACGCTGCGGTGCCTGCGGCTCGCCTGCGTAGCGTTGCGCCACGGCGGCGAACGCCGGACCCGCCCCCGCGCGGTCGACGGAATGGCACGCAAGGCAGGCGGAACGAATGCCGGAGCGACCTGCCATTCCCAGCCGATCGAAAAGCGCGTGAGCGCCTTGGTGAGCACGGGGGGCGACAGCGCCGCCGTGCGCCAGTTGCGGCCGCCGTCCGTGGACACGTCGACGCGACGCACCTTGCCGCGGCCCGACCACGCGAGACCCGTGATGGCGTGGTAGCCGCGGTCGAGCAGCACCTGCCCGCCCGACGGCGACGTGATCACGCTCTTCGCCTCGTGGATCCAGGTGTACTGCCGATGCATGCCGCCGGGCATCAGGTCGACGTAGTGCAGCGCTTCCTCGCGCGTGTTCCAGGGCCCGTCGCCCACCTTGAGCCGCCGCAGCCACTTGACGCTCGACACGCCCTGCACACCGGGCACGCTGCGCGCGTCGTTGCCGTGAAAAGACCCGACCCTCGCCGGCCCTTTTCACTTCAATCGGAACGCTAGGGCTTGCGCAGTGCGCCGATATTGCCGCTGAAGCTGCAGCAGGCGCTGTGCTCGGAATACTGAGCGCGGATGCCGCACACTTCGGAGAGCACGTTCGAAGACGACCACTCAACGATCCGTGGAGCAGATCTAGGCTAACTGACTTCTTCCCGTTGAGCGCGCCAGCGACGCCCTGTCCCTGGTCGACACGCGCGCCTCGTGCGCAACTTCGTGCGGGCGCTCGATTCCTCGGTTGCGAAGGCCCCGTAGCGGGTCAGGACCCACTACCGACGCGCGCCACGGCCAATGGCTTCAGTGCACAGTGGCGGAAGCCAGGAAGCGGAGGTGCGACCCGCTTTTCAGGCGATAGACGCCCTCGCCGACGTACTGGGCGCCGTCGAGCTCCTCGCGCGTGAGCTCGATCTCAGTGCTGCCGCGCTTCGCCTCCAGCACGATGTCGTCGGCGACCGTGAACTCGTCGGGCACGCGCAGGTATTCGGTTTCGAACACCGCGCCGTCGATCACCACGAAATCCGCGTCGTGCATCGTTTCGATCAAGTTGATCAAGGTCGCTGCTCCTCTCTCCGGATACATTGCCCTCGAGGGGCCCGTTCCACGGTTAGACCCTAGGTGCGGGCGGCGGCACCATGGTTCAACCTCGCGCTCGACCGCCTGATCGGCCCTCGCATGCCCGGCCAGATTCGTCTGCGGCCCTTCGTACGGTCGAACTGCATGCCGGCGAAGCATTCCACGCCGCGCGCCGTGCGCCCGTCGGCGAAGCGCGGGAACGCCTGTCAGCCGGGCACGGCTTCGCTTGTCAGCGGTGCGGGGGTCTTCCGCGGGACGCGCGGAAGTCAGTCGACGAGCGCGCGGACGAAGTTGGGTAGCGCGAGCGAGCCGCGATGCACGTCGCCGTTGAAGTACTGGAGATCGCGGATGCCGCGCTGCGCGATGCGGCGGTCGACCTCGAGCGGCGTGAGGTAATGCGGATCGAGCTGCGCCGCGCAGCAGGCCATCATCCACATCCCGCCGTACAGGGGAATCGAGGTGAGGTAAGGCGTGACGACGGGAAACGCCGCGCGCAGGTCGGCGAGCGCGCCGCGAATGCGGTCCGGATGCGCGACGGGGCTCGCGAGATGCATCGCCATCGCGCCCATCGGCCGCAGACGCGCGGCGCAGGCGCGGTAGAACTCGGTCGAGTACAGCGGTGAGGAGGGGCCGCCGGGATCGGTCAGGTCGAGCACGATCAGGTCGTACTGCTCGGTCCCGTTGCGCACGAACGCGAAGCCGTCCTCGATGCGCAGGTCGACGCGCGGGTCATCGAGGCTGCCCTTGTGCACGCTCTGTAGGTACTTGCGCGCGATGTCGACCACCGCGAGGTCGATCTCGACCAGCGTGATGGAGCGCATCGTGGCGTACTTGAGGAGCTCCTCGGCGGAGCCGCCGTCGCCGCCCCCGACGATCAGCGCCCGCTCGGGCTTCGGATGCGCGAGCGCGGCGGGATGGATCAGATTCTCGTGGTAGAAGAACTCGTCGCGCTCGGACGTCATGAAGTGCCCGTCGAGGCGGAACAGCTTGCCGAACTGCACCGTGTCGTGCACCTCGACGGCCTGGTGCGGCGAGCGGAACCGCTCGTACTCGCGCGCGGAGCGGATGAAGAACGCCCAGTCGTCCGTGAGGTGCTCGGTCAGCGCGCCGGGCGCGACGTCGGCCAAGGACTTCGCCGGGTCGACGCCAGGTTCAGGCATCGCGTCCTCCGCGATGGATCGCCTGAAAGCGCTTGCGCGCGGGCTTGAGTACCCTCTCGAGCGCCTCGAACAGGCGCTCGGCCTTGTCGGAGTTGTCGGTGGTGTAGTTGCACACGTACACGTCGACGGTCACGAACCGGGCCTCGGGCCAGGTATGGATGGCGACGTGCGACTCGGCGAGCAGCACCGTGCCCGTGACGCCCTGCGGCTCGAACTGGAAGAACCGCTCGCCTACGACCGTCAGGCCGGCGCTGCGCGCCGCCTCGACGCACAGCGCGCGCAACGGCTCCGCCTGCGTGAATTCCGGGGTGTCGCCGGGGCAGTCGTACCACTCACCCAACAGATGGATGCCGTCCATGAGCCGTCCCTCCCAATCGCCCTTGCCCGGGCTGGCCCCGCCCGGCAGGTCGTACTGTCCGCCGGGACATGCACAGCGACTTTGCGCGACAAAGCGCGCGCCCGATCCCCTCGGTCACGCGCCGAAATAAACCGGAGATCATTGCACAATATGGGTACTTTCGCCATAATTTTCAATTCTCTCGCGCACGCTGCGCCTGCGATCTTGGCACTTTCGCACCGCTCCCGAACACCGGTCCCGATGCCTGAAACCCCTCCTGACAACCCCGCTCGCGGGCGCACCGCCCGGCTCGCGAAGGCGCTGCGGGCCCTTGCCATGGGTGGCGTCGAGGCAGCGAAGTTCGCGTCTTTCCGGTTCACCGGCGCCGCGGTGGCCGCCGCGACCCGCCGCGTCGCGGCGTCTCTCTGACGATGGCCGGCATCGAGATACGTCGCGCGACACCCGCCGACGCCCAGGCGATCGCGCGGGTGCGCATCGACAGCTGGCGCGTCACCTACCGCGGGCTCATCCCCGACGCTTACCTCGACGGCATGCAGCACGATGCGAGCGTCGCGATCTGGGACCGCATCCTCAATGCGCCGCCCAACACCGCGAGCGTGGTCGTCGCCGCACGCGATGCGGAGGTGGTCGGCTTCGCGGCCGGCAACCGCCTCGCCGAGCCGATGCACGGCGCGGACGCCGAGCTTACCGCCGCCTACCTGCGCCCCGACTTCCAGGGGGTCGGCATCGGCCACCGGCTCGTGGGCGCCGTGGTGGAGGCGCAGCGGGCACACGGCGCCACGGCGCTCGTCGTCTGGGTGATCGCCGGCAACCAGCGCGCGCGGCATTTCTACGCAGCGCTTCGCGGCGAGCTCGTCGTCGAGCAGCCGTTCCACTGGGACGGCATGGATCTGATCGAAGCCGGCTACGTGTGGCGCGACCTCGCGGCCCTCGCCGCTGCCTGCGCCACCTATGGCCACCCCGCCGCGACGCCGCAATGAAGGAACCAGGAGACATTCGATGACCATCAACGTCGCCATCAACGGCTATGGCCGCATCGGCCGCAACATCCTGCGGGCCCACTACGAGGGCGGCAAGCGGCACGACCTCGCCATCGTCGCCGTAAACGATCTCGGCAGCCCGGAGACCAACGCGCACCTCACGCGCTACGACACGGCGCACGGCCGGTTTCCGGGCAAGGTGACGGTGGACGGCGACGCCATGGTCGTGGACGGCGACCGCATCCGCGTGCTCGCGCAGCGCGATCCTGCGCAGCTCCCGTGGGGGGAGCTCGGCGTCGATGTGGTGCTCGAGTCCACCGGCTTCTTCACGACCAAGGAGAAAGCCTCGGCGCACCTGCGCGGCGGAGCCAAGAAGGTGATCATCTCCGCGCCGGGCGGCAAGGACGTGGACGCGACCATCGTCTATGGCGTCAACCACGGGACGCTCAAGGCGTCACACACGGTGATCTCCAACGCGTCGTGCACCACCAACTGCCTCGCGCCCCTGGTCAAGCCCCTGCACGACGCCATCGGCGTGGTCAGCGGCCTCATGACCACGGTGCACGCCTATACCAACGACCAGGTGCTGACGGACGTCTACCACGAGGACCTGCGGCGGGCCCGGTCGGCGACCATGAACATGATTCCCACCAAGACGGGCGCAGCGTCGGCGGTCGGCCTCGTGCTCCCCGAGCTCAACGGCAGGCTCGACGGCTACGCCATCCGCGTGCCCACCATCAACGTGTCGATCGTCGACCTGTCGTTCATCGCCGCGCGCGACACCACCGTCGACGAGGTGAACGCCATCATGAAGGCGGCCGCCGAGTCGGGTCCGCTCGAGGACGTGCTCAACTACAGCACCGGCCCGCTCGTCTCGAGCGACTTCAACCACGATCCGGCATCGTCGACCTTCGATTCCACGCTGACGAAGGTCGCCGGCCGCCTGGTCAAGGTGGCGAGCTGGTACGACAACGAATGGGGCTTTTCCAACCGCATGCTCGACACGACCGTGGCGCTGATGAACGCGCGGTGAACGCCCCGGCCGCCCGCGTCCTTCGCCTGGCCGATGTCGAGGTGGCGGCGAAGAACGTGTTCATCCGGGCCGATCTGAACGTGCCGCAGGACGACCAAGGCGCCATCACCGACGACACCCGGATCCGGGCGTCGCTACCCGGCATCCGCGACGCGCTCGCCCGCGGCGCCGCGGTGATGGTCACGTCGCACCTCGGCCGGCCGGTGGAAGGTCGCTTCAGCGCCGCCGATTCGCTCGCGCCCGTCGCGGTCCGGATGTCCGCGCTTCTGGGGCAACGTGTCGAGCTCGTGCGCGACTGGGTCGACGGCGGCGCGTGGCACGACCGGCTCGTCCCCGGTGAGGTGGTCCTGCTCGAGAACTGTCGCTTCAACGCGGGCGAGAAGCGCGACGACGAGACGCTCGCGCGCCGCATGGCCCGCTTGTGCGACGTCTATTGCAACGACGCGTTCGGGACGGCGCACCGGGCCGAGGCGACCACTCACGCCATGGCGCGCTTCGCCGCCGTGGCGTGCGCAGGACCACTGCTCGCAGCCGAGCTCGACGCGCTCGGGCGTGCCCTGGCCGACCCGGCGCGCCCGCTCGTGGCGATCGTTGCGGGCTCGAAGGTGTCGACCAAGCTCACGCTGCTGCGCACCCTCGCCGCGCGCGTCGATGCGCTGATCGTCGGCGGCGGGATCGCCAACACGTTCGTGCTCGCCGCCGGCGGCCCGGTCGGCAAGTCGCTGGCCGAGCCCGCTCTCGTCGCGGAAGCGAAGGCCATCCTGGACCGCTTTCCCGGCAAGGTGCCCGTGCCGGTCGATGCCGTATGCGCCAAGCGCGTCGCGCCGGATGCACCCGCGCAGACAAAAGCCATCGCCGACGTCGCCCCCGACGACCTCATCCTCGACCTCGGTCCGCGCACGATCGCAAGCCTCACGGAGGTTATCGCCGGCGCGGGGACGATCGTCTGGAACGGGCCGGTGGGCGTGTTCGAGATCGACGCATTCGCCGGGGGCACCCGCGCGCTGGCGCGAGCGATCGCGGCGTCGCCAGCGTTCTCGATCGCCGGCGGAGGGGACACGCTCGCGGCCATCGCCAAATTCGGCGTCGCCGATTCCATCGGCTACATCTCGACGGGCGGCGGCGCGTTCCTGGAGTTCCTTGAGGGTCGGACGCTGCCGGCGGTCGCGGCGCTCGAGGCGCGTGCCGCGGGCTGACACCCAAGCCCTCGAATCCCTTACCATCGCACGCTCGCTCACGGACGAACGCCACGCCACGCATGCAACGCGCCACCAAGATCGTCGCCACACTCGGCCCCGCCTGTAGCGAGCCGGCCGTCCTCAAGCGGATGCTCGCCGCCGGCGTCGACGTCGTGCGCCTCAACTTCTCGCACGGCAAGGCGTCCGACCATGTCGACCGCGCCGCCGCCGTGCGCGACATCGCGCGCGAGCTCGGCCGCGAAGTCGCCATCCTCGCCGATCTCCAGGGCCCGAAGATCCGCATCGGCAAGTTCGAGACGGGCAGGATCGACCTCGCGCCCGGCCAGCGCTTCGTGCTCGACGCCACCTGCGAGGTCGGCGACGCGACGCGCGTGGGCCTCGACTACAAGGAGCTCGTCCACGACGTCGGGCCGGGATCGGTGCTGCTGCTCGACGACGGCCTCATCAAGCTGGATGTCGAGAGCGTCGACGGGCCGCGCATCGTCACGCGCGTGGTCCTCGGCGGGTCGCTTTCGAACAACAAGGGGATCAACCGGATGGGCGGCGGCCTGTCCGCCCCGGCGCTCACGGCCAAGGACATGGACGACGTGAAGACCGCCGCGCAGCTCCAGGCGGACTTCATCGGCGTGTCGTTCCCCAAGAACAAGGAAGACATGTACATGGCGCGCCAGCTGGTGCGCGCGTCCGGCGGCCGCGGCCAGATCATCGCCAAGATCGAGCGCGCCGAGGCCATCACCGCGCTCGAGGAGATCATCGACGCGTCCGACGGCATCATGGTCGCGCGCGGGGACCTGGCGGTCGAGGTGGGCAACGCGTCCGTCCCGGGCCTGCAGAAGCGGATGCTTCGGATGGCGCGCGAGAAGAACAAGGTCACCATCACGGCCACCCAGATGATGGAGTCGATGATCCACAACCCGGTGCCGACGCGCGCCGAGGTGTCCGACGTCGCGAACGCCGTGCTCGACGGCACCGACGCCGTGATGCTGTCCGCCGAGACGGCCGCCGGCCGCTATCCGGCCGAGACCGTCGAGATCATGGCGCAGATCTGCGTCGAAGCGGAGAAAACCACCGAGGTCGAGCTCGACCGCGACTTCCTCAACCGCACGTTCACGCGCATCGACCAGTCGATCGCGATGGCCACCCTGTTCACGGCGTTCCACCTTCGCGTCAAGGCGATCGCGTCGCTCACCGATTCCGGCTCGACGGCCCTGTGGATGTCGCGCCACAACCCGGGCGCGCCGATCTACGCGCTCACCCCGAAGCTCGAGACGCAGCGGCGCATGGCGCTGTATCGCAACGTGCAGTCGTTCTTCCTCGAGCAGGGTGCGGATCGCGACGAGGTGCTGGGCGCCGCGGAGGACCTGCTGCTCGCCAAGGGGCAGGTTCAGCGCGGCGATCTCATCGTGCTCACGATCGGCGAGCCGATCGGCAAGTCGGGCGGCACGAACACGATGAAGATCGTCCGGGTCGGCGACCAGCGCGCCTGACCCGCAGCGTTTCAGTCCAGGCCGAACGTCGCGCGGAGTGCAGCGCGGTAACTGCGTCCCGAGGTCAGCTCACGCCGCTCGAAAGGCGCACCCGGTACTCGCCGTGCAAGCGCGGCACGAGCTCGCGCACGCAATCGATGCGCACGGCATGCGAGCGGTGGATCCGCACGAAGTCGCGCGGGCCAAGACGCGCGCACAGGCTTGCCAGCGTCTCCTTGTGCAGGTGCATGCGGTCGGTCCAGATGCGCACGTAATTGTCGTCCGCCTCGAGCCGCACGATGGCCGCCACGCGCACGATCACGATGCGGTCGAGCGTGCGCACGGGGATGCACCCGGGCGACGGGGAAACGCCGTCGTGGACGCGCACCCCCGTGGCACCGTCGGGCCGCCGTTCCGCCGCCGGCGGGTCCGGCAGGGGCGCGACGCCGCCGCGCTCCATGGCGTCATATGCGCGCCCGTGCCCGGCGAGGGGGGGGCGCGCGGGTGGCGACGTCCTCGCGCACCGCGCGGCGATAGGAGCCGCTCGCCCGCTCGACCGCGGCCTTCGGATCTCCCGCCAGGCTCATGCGAGTGCGCACATGATCGCAGCGTCCGGTCCATAGTCTTCCGGCACGTAGCCCAGCGCCACCATCTGCGCCTTCACCGCCGGGTCGGTCGTATAGCGATGGTTGGTGTCCGCACGCTGGTTCCAGAGCCGATACACGGGCGCCGTGCCCGGCGGGTAGGCGCCGGTGTTCACGTCCGGCAGCGCGATGTCGAACACCTCGGGCGATTCGTACGCGAACGTGGGAAAGCGTGCGCGGACCGCGGCGCATTCAACCGCGGACGCCGAGTAGAAATGCGAATCGCCCGCCGCGGGCGGCAGATAGAAGCGGCACACCGGGCTCGTGCCGGGCGCGGGCCGGTCGTCGGCGTCGAAACCGAGGCCGGTCCGGCGCCATCCCTTCTGCGTTCCCGCGTCCAGCGCGGCGATGTCCGGCGCGAGGCTGCTGATGAAAAAGTGATCGAGGGTCGCGTTGTAGAACTCGACCACGCGCACGCGGGCCGCGGGCGGCGGTACGCCGATTACGCCCACGTAGGTGAGGCCGGCAATCCCGCCCGCACCGGCAGGCACGAGCGTGCCGTGCGACTCGCCGGTAACGGCGTCGAGCTTGACAACACCCTCGCCGGTGCCGACCAGGAGATCGCCGTCGGGTGCGTAATCGAGGCCTTGCGCGCGCGCCACGTGCGCGACCTGCTCGATCGCCCCCGTGGCGATCGTCCAGCGCAGCACCTGGCTCGAGCCTTCGGCGGAGATGTACAGCGACTGGCCGTCCTGCGCGACCACGATGCTGCGCGGCTTCGACATCCCGCCGGCGCGCCGGCACGGCCAGTGACGTGACGCCGCTGGTCGGGTCGTAGCGCACCACGCTGTTCGAATCGTAGCCCGGCACATAGAGCGCGCCGCCCGCGAAGCGCATGCCGATGTCCGGTCCTGCCAGCCCCGCTGCATGGGGCGGGACCGCCACCCGCACCAGGGTTCCCGCCGGATCGAACGCACGCACGTCGTGCGTGGCGTAACCGCTGACGTACGCGAGCCCGTCCGGTCCGAACGCGACACTGGTCGGCGCGATGCCGGGCACGGTCACGAACACCCCGTCGAAGGCCAGCGTATCGTTGCGATACCTTAGAATCTCGGACGTGAGCTTGCTCACGACGTACAACTTGCCGTCGGGGCCGCTCACCACCGCCTGCGCCCCGCGGATGCGCCCCGGCGCATCGAGATCGCGAACGTATGCGCCGGTGCACGCGTCGAATACGTGGACGTTGCTGTAGTAGCCGCTCACGAACAGGCGGGCGGGACACGGAGAGGGCGCCTGTGCGCACGCAAGCGTTGAAAGCAATCCCCAGAACGAGCCGAGCAAGGCCAGACGCATGAGCTTCTTTGCGGAGAGTCCGGATGCCCGGCAGGTTGGCCGCCGCATGCATCGGCGTCCCGACGGATCCCTCCTTTTTTCCTCCGATTTTTCTCCGCCATGCCAAGTCATTGATTAGGGAAGGCGGCCATGCCTGAAGACTCGTTGCTGCGACCTGCATCGATGCCCTTCCGGCGGGATCCGCCGGCCACCATCGGACTCTTTGCGGTGCGCGCCGCGTCCAACGAGCTGGCCGGACCGGACGGTGTGGTGCGGCTGCGCCCGCGGCTGATGGACGTGCTGCTCCGGCTCGCGGCAGCGCGCGGCGAGGTCGTCCCCCGCCAGGTGCCGCTCGACGACGTCTGGCCGCGCCGGCTGGTCGCCGACGAAGTCCTGTCGCGCACGATCGCCGAGCTCCGCATCGCGCTGCGCGACGACGCCCGCGAATCGAGCTACATCGAGACCCTGCCGAAGATCGGCTACCGGCTGATTGCGCCGCTGACGCCAATCGCGCGCGCCGCATCCGCCGTGGCCGCTGGGCCAGCTACACCGAACGCTCCAGCCGGTGCGGACGAGCAAGCGCTTGCGACCTGCGACATGCCATCGAGTGCCGCGGGCGCACCCGCTCCAGGGAACGCGATCGTTGCAGGCACGCCCACTGCCGCGACGGCGTTCGCAGCGACGGCCAGCGGCACGTTCGCTCGCTCGCGGCGGGACGCGCCGGCGCGTAGCAGCGCACGACGTTTCGCGCTTGCCGCCGTACTGGCGGCCGTGCTGGTGGCCGGCACCTTGGCAATGGTGGCGTGGCGCGACCGCCGCGCCGCCGATACAGCCACCACGGCGCGCGGCATCGAGCAGCAGCTCGCCGTCGCGAGCCCGTTCTCCTCGGAGCTCGAGATGGAGACGTCGCCGCGGTTCTCGCGCGACGGGAAGCGCGTCGCGTTCGCGCTGGGCGACGCCGAGCGCTCGAGCATCGTCGTGCAGGACGTCGCCTCCGGCAGCCGCACGGAATTCGGCGGGCGCACGGCGCTGCTCGCCGCACCGGTGTTCTTCCCCGACGGGCAGCGCCTCGCGTACTTCCGGCGCGACGGCACCCAGTGCGGGATCTACGCGCGCGACCTGGCGAGCGGCGCCGAACAATCGGTCGTCACGTGCGCCGACCGGCCAGGCGCGCGCTTCGATTTGTCGCCCGACGGAACCGTGCTCGTATACGCGGCTACGCGCGAGGGCGACACGGGGCTGCGGAGCGTCGACCTCGCAACCCGCGCCACCACCCGCCTCACCACACCCGCGGCCGCCGCGGGACTCGACGTCTTCCCCCGCTTCTCGCCCGACGGCAAGCGCGCCGCGTACATGCACGGCGCCACCGATGCGCGCGAAACCTGGGTGCTGCCGCTCGCAGCACCCGCCGACGCGCGCATGGTTGGCGTCGCGCGCGGCCTGTCCTACGGTCTCGCCTGGATGGCCGACGCGGGACCGCTGCTCGTGGCCGCGGACTGGACGGGCTTTCGCGCCCTCAACACGCTCGACCTTGCGAGCGGCGCCGTGACCATGGTGGGCGCCCGCGGCGCCCAGTTTCCGGACATCTCCCGGCAGGGCGAGGTCGTCTACGAAGTGGCGGCCTACCAGGCGAACCTGCGGCTGCTGGACACTGCCGACCCGACGCGCGCGCCGCGTACGCTGTGGCCGTCGGCGCGCTACACCAACTTCCCGGCGTTCGCGCCGAACGGCCGCCACGTCGCGTTCATGTCGAACCGGGATAACGCGGCGTCGGTGTTCGTGGGCGAGCTCGACGGTCCCGCGCGGCGCCTGCCACTGCCGGCCGGCGCCTTGTTCGTCCGTTTCCACTGGTCGCACGACGGGCGCTTCCTGTACGCCGTGCGCGGCGTCGCCAACGACGATGAGGCTCCGCAATACGGCGTGCGCATCGACGCGGCGACGGGCGGCATCGAAGTGCTCGCGGCGCTGGGCAGCGACATCAATGACGTGCGCGACAGCGCCGATGGCCGCCTCCTGTATTTCGGCACGCGGGAAGCCGGGTCCATGCGGCTGTGGCGCGCCCCGGTGGACGCCCTCGAGCGCCGCGAGCGGCTGGCGCTGCCCGTCGTGGAAGAGTACGACCTGCGCGGCGCGAGGCTCGCCTACACCGCGGCGGGCCAGCCGGACATCGTCGCGTGCGACCTGCCCGCGCTCGCATGCGCACCGCGGGCGTGAGCGCCCTCGACGGACGGCTCGGGTGGACGCTTGCGGACGACGCGCTCTGGATCGGGCTGTACGGCACGCCGGGCGAGCTCGTCCGCTTCGATCTTGCCCAACACAGGGTCACCGCGCGCATCGCCCCGGGGCCGCTCGCCATCGGTGGCAATCTTGCGATCTCGCCCGACCAGCGCCTGGCGATCATCGCGCGGCAGGAGCCGCCGGCGATCGACCTGATGCTCGCCCCGACCGCCCGCTGAGCCGCGCCGATGTCCGCTTCCGACCTTGCGGTTGCCGCACCGCCTGCGCGCACCCGCCGCGGTCCGATCCGCGATGCGCAGCGCACCCGCAATGCGATCATCGCGGCGGCCACGCACGAGTTCGCGCGCCACGGGCTTGGCGGCGCGCGGGTCGACCGCATCGCGCTTCGCGCGCGCAGCAACAAGCGGATGCTCTACTACTATTTCGGCAGCAAGGACGACCTGTTCCTGGCAGTGCTCGAAGGCGCCTACGACCGCATCCGCTCGGCGGAGCAGTCGCTGTCGCTGCTCGACGTCGAGCCGGCCGAGGGCGTGAGGCGCCTCGTCGAGTTCACGTGGTCGTACTACCTCGCCAATCCGGAATTCCTGACGCTCCTCAACAACGAAAACCTGCACCGCGGCGTGCACCTGAAGCGCTCGCGGGACCTGCTGGCGATGAACTCCCCGCTGATCGACACGCTCGGCCGCGTCCTCGAGCGCGGCCGAGCCGCCGGCGCGTTCCGCACGGGCGTCGACGCGTTGCAGCTCTACATCTCCATCGCGGGGCTGGCCTATTTCTACCTCGGCAACCATCACACGCTGTCAGCGGTGTTCGGGCGCGACCTGGCGCGGCCGGCGGCGCGGCGCGACCGGCTCGCCCACATGGTCGAAATGGTGCAGGGCTATCTGCGCCCCGTCGCAGGCGTTGACGGGCTCCCCCGGCGCCCGCGATAATTAACTGTCTGGTTATATAGACGGGGCGCGCCAGCCCGCGGCCGGACGTGGAGCAGAGGCGATGCGGCAACCATGGTGGCGAAGGACGCTGCTCTCGGCGTGGGCGCGGCCGCTCGTCCTCATCGTGCTCCTCGTCGCCTTGTGGGAAGTCGCGATCCGGGTCTTCCGCATCCCGCCCTATCTCATTCCCACACCGGGCGCCGTGATCCGCCAGCTGATCGAGCAATGGCCGACGCTCCTCAAGCAGAGCGTGCCCACCACCGCGGCGACGTTGGGCGGCTTTGCGCTGTCGATCGCGTTCGGCATTCCGATGGCGCTGTTGATCGCCTACTCGCGCACGATCGAGAGCTACGTGTATCCGCTGCTCGTGTTCTCGCAGAGCGTGCCGAAGATCGCCATCGCGCCGCTGTTCGTGGTGTGGTTCGGCTTCGGCCTCGTCCCGAAGGTGATCGCGGCGTTCATGCTCGGCTTCTTCCCGGTCGTGGTGTCGACGGTCATGGGGTTCAAGTCCGTCGATCCGGACATGCTCGATCTCGCGCGCTCGATGAAGGCGTCGCGGCTGGCGACGTTCCTGCGCATCAGTCTCCCGCAGGCGCTGCCGTCCATCTTCGCGGGGCTCAAGGTGTCGGTGACGCTCGCGGTGGTCGGCGCCGTGGTCGGCGAGTTCGTCGGTTCCAACTCGGGATTGGGCTACCTGCTGCAGATCGCCAACGGGACGTTCGACCTGCCGCTCATGTTCGCCGCGCTCACCGTGCTGTCCGCCATCGGGGTGGTGCTGTTCATCGCCGTCGACGTGGTGGAGCGCTGGATGATTCCCTGGCACGTTTCGCATCGCCACGACTTCGCGGCCGTCGCCTGAAGACGCGGCCGTTCAACCGGAGGAAACCATGAACGTCGCACGCCGCATCGCGTTAGCCGCCGCCGCGCTCGCGCTCGTCACCGGCCCCGTTCTCGGGCAGGCGAAGGAGAAGGTCACGCTGCTCCTCAACTGGTACACCTACAGCGAGCACGCGCCGTTCTATCTCGGCAAGGAACGCGGCTACTTCGACCAGGAAGGCATCGACCTCGACATCCAGGAGGGGCGCGGCTCCGGAGTCACGGTGCAGGCCGTCGCGGCTGGCACGGCGACCTTCGGCTACGCCGACGTGCCGACCATGATGAAGGCAGCGTCGAAAGGCGCGCCCGTGACGGCCGTCGGCGTGGCGCTGCAGACCTCGCCGATGTCCGTGATGGGCTTCGCGGACAAGAACATCCGCAAGCCGGAGGACATCAAGGGCAAGACGGTCGCGGTGACGCCCGGCGACTCGATGTCCCAAATCTGGCCGCTCTTCCTCAAGAAGACCAATCTCAAGGACGACGACTTCAAGCAGGTCGCCGGCGACGCCCAGACCAAGCTGAACGCCGTCATCAACAACCAGGCCGACTTGCTGCTCGGCTACGTGATGGACCAGGCGATCAAGCTGCAGGACGCTACGCACAAGCCGATCTATCCGATCCGCTTCGCCGACTACGGCGTCAACATGGTGAGCTCCGGCATCATCGTGCAGAAGGACTACCTCAAGAGCAAGCCCGAGGTCGTGAGGCGGTTCCTGCGCGCCGCGACGCGCGCCATGGAGGAAGCGGCGAAGAGCCCCGAGGCGGCGATCGACGCGATGCTCAAGGCGCAGCCCAAGTCGGGTGTCAAGGAGACCGCCGTGATCGGCATGAAGAACACCGCAGCGTTGTACAAGGGCCCCGACAATCCGGCCGACCGGCCGCTGCGCGTCGGCAGCCGCAACATGGCCGACACGCTCGCCCTTTTGGTCGAGTACGGCGGCCTGGAGAAGTCCGCGGCGGGCCAGCCCGAGGATTACTACACCAACGCCTACCTGCCGTAGCGCCTGCCGGCGCCGCGTACCGCCGCTTGTGGCCGACCCGGTTCGCGGCGGCCGCCACGGTGCGCACGCCGCCCGCGTTTCCATGACCAACACGCTGCACGCCGTCCCGCCCGTCCCGCCGCCGGACGCCACCGCTGCGTCGATCCGCCTCGACAGCGTGGCCAAGACGTATCGCACGCGCAACGGCGCGGTCGAGTCGCTGCGTCCGCTGACCTTCGCGATCGGCGGGGGCGAGTTCATGGCCATCGTCGGCCCGTCCGGCTGCGGCAAGTCCACGCTCCTCAAGATGGTCGCAGGGCTCTTGCCTGCCTCCGCCGGCCGCATCACCGTCAACGGCAAGGCCGTGGCCGGGCCGCCCGACGACGTCGGCATCGTGTTCCAGAGCCCGGTCCTGCTCGCCTGGCGCACGGTGCTGGAGAACGTCATGCTGCAGGTGCAGATGCGCCGGCTGCCGACCGCGCGCTACCGGCAGAAGGCGCAGGCGCTGCTCGAGATGGTCGGGCTGCGCGGCTTCGAGCAGAAGTTCCCGTGGCAGCTCTCGGGCGGCATGCAGCAGCGCGCGTCGATCTGCCGGGCGCTCGTGCACGATCCGGCCGTCCTGCTGATGGACGAGCCGTTCGGGGCGCTTGACGCGATGACCCGCGAGAAGATGAACCTCGAGCTGCAGCGCATCTGGGCGGAGACCCGCAAGACCGTGCTGTTCATCACCCACAGCATCCCCGAGGCCGTGTTCCTCGCCGATCGAGTGCTGGTGATGACCGAGCGGCCGGGCGACATCGCCGCGATCTATCCGGTCGACCTGCCGCGTCCCCGGACGCTCGGCGTGATGGGCGATCCGGCGTTCGTGGCGCTGACCCAATCGATCCGGCGCCATTTCTATTCGCAGGGCACGCTGGACGCCTGAACCTTCCGAAGGCGCACATGATGTCCCCGCCGCGCTTCGCCGTCATCGCGCTCGACCCGTTCGAGCGCCGGGTCGACCTGCGGCTGCCGTTCCGGTTCGGCGCGGCGACGGTGCATACGGCGGCGCAGGCGTTTGTGCGGGCGCGCATCGTCACGTCCGCCGGGCACGTCGCCGAAGGCTGGGCGGCCGAGCTGATGATTCCCAAGTGGTTCGACAAGAATCCGGCGCGCACGAACGACGAGAACCTCGACGACCTGCGGGCGTCCGTGCGCGCCGCCTGCGAGCTCTACGCCGCCAGCCGCATCCCCGACACCGCCTTCGGGCACGCCGTGCGGCACTACCTTCCGCTGATCGAAGCGGGCGCTGCGGCAGCGGGCAACGCATTGACCGCCTGCTACGGCAGCGCGCTCGTCGACCGCGCGCTGCTCGACGCCGCCTGCCGCGCGCAGCAGCTGCCGTTCGCAGCGGCGGTGCAGAACAACCTGCCGGGACTCGATGCGCGGCTCACGCCCGACCTGGCCGGCTTCGACCTCGACGCGTTCCTCGGTAGCCTCGTGCCGCAGGCGTCAATTGCCGCGCGCCATACCGTCGGCCTGGCCGACGCGCTCGACGCCGACGACGCACCGGCCGACACCACCGCGCCCGACGCGCTGCCGGTCCGGCTCGACGGCGTGATCGCGCGCTACGGGCACCGCCATTTCAAGCTGAAGCTCACAGGCGACGTGGCCGCCGATCTTGCCCGCCTGGGGCGCATCGCCCGCGTGCTCGACCAAAGCCCGCTGCCTTACGTGGCAACGCTCGACGGCAACGAGCAGTTCGACAGTCCCGCCGCGGTTGGCGACATGTGTCACCAACTCGCGCGCGCCCCCGCTCTGCGCCGCCTCGCCGGGGCCGTCGCGTTCGTCGAGCAGCCGCTTGCGCGCGGTGTCACCTTCTCGGCCAGCGTCGCGGACGTGGCGCGCGGCATGCCGCTCCTCATCGACGAGGCCGACGCCACGCTCGACGCGTTTCCTCGCGCCCGCGCCTTCGGCTACGGTGGCGTGTCGAGCAAGAGCTGCAAGGGCGCCTACAAATCTCTCCTGAACGCGGCGCGCGTGGCGCGCTGGAACGCCGGCGCGTCCCCGGGTCCGACAGCCTTTCTCTCGGCCGAGGACCTCACCTCGCAGGCCGGCCTCGCGGTGCAGCAGGACCTCGCACTGGTCGGGCTGCTGGGGCTCGCGCACGTCGAGCGGAACGGCCACCACTACGTCGACGGCTTCGCGGGCCAGCACGCGAGCCTGCGCGAGGCCCGGGCATTCCTCGCCGCGCATCCCGACCTGTACGGCGAAGCGGGGACGCACGTGCGGCTGCGGATCGAGGCGGGCCGCATCGACCTGCGCTCGCTCGCGGTGACCGGCTACGGAGCAGCCGTATGGCCCGACACGGCAACGCTCGCGCCCATGGCGCCTTCATCCTGAACGACTGGAGCAATCGCGTGGAAACGGTACGAATCGGCGTGATCATGAACGGCGTGACCGGGCGCATGGGCACCAACCAGCATCTGGTGCGCTCGATCCTCGCCATCCGCGCGCAGGGCGGCGTGGCGCTGGGCGACGGCCGGCGCGCGCTGCCCGATCCACTCCTCGTCGGGCGCGATGCCGCCAAGCTGGCGGCACTCGCCGACGCGCATGGCGTGGCGCGCTGGACCACCGATCTCGACGCCGCCCTGCGCAGCGCGGACGAGCACGTGTATTTCGACTCGGCAAGCACCGGCTTGCGCCCCGCGCTGATCCGCAAGGCCATCGACGCCGGCAAGCATGTCTACACCGAGAAGCCGGTCGCGCCCACGCTGGCCGACGCGCTCGATCTCTACCGGCGCGCGCAGGCCGCCGGAGTCCGGCACGGCGTGGTGCAGGACAAGCTCTGGCTGCCGGGTCTCCTGAAGCTGCGGACGCTCGTCGACAGCGGCTTCTTCGGCCGCATCCTGTCGGTGCGCGGCGAGTTCGGCTACTGGGTGTTCGAAGGCGACTGGCAGCCGGCGCAGCGGCCGAGCTGGAACTACCGCAAGGAGGACGACGGCGGCATCATCGTCGACATGCTGTGCCACTGGCGCTACGTGCTCGACAACCTGTTCGGCGCCGTTACGAGCGTGATGTGCCTCGGCGCCACGCACATCCCGCAGCGGGTCGACGAGCACGACCGCCCGTACGCGGCGACCGCCGACGACGCCGCCTACGCCACCTTCGAGCTTGCCGGCGGCATCGTCGCGCAGATCAACAGCTCCTGGTGCACCCGCGTGCGGCGCGACGACCTGGTCACGTTCCACGTCGACGGGACGCTCGGCTCGGCGGTGGCCGGGCTCACCGATTGCCACCTGCAGCCGCGCGCGGCCACGCCGAAGCCCGTGTGGAACCCCGACGTCCCGAAAACCATCGACTTCCTTTCGACGTGGCAGAAGATGCCCGCCAACCGCATCTACGACAACGCGTTCAAGGTGGAGTGGGAGCTGTTCCTGCGCCACGTGGTCGAGGGCGGCCCGTTCCGGTGGAACCTGCTCGAAGGTGCGAAGGGCGTGCAGCTCGCCGAGCTCGGGCTCGCGAGCTGGCGCGAGCGGCGTTTCATGGCCGTGCCGCCGCTGGCCGCGTGACGGAAGCGACCCGATGAACGCCATCCGGCTGCCCACCGCGGAGCGCACGCTGCGGAACTACACGCTGCGCGATGCGAAGGCATGGGCGGTCCCGTCCGCCCCGCCGGCATGGAATCGCATCGCGTTCGCGGCGGCCCACGTGGTGGCCGATCCGCTCGCCTTGGCCGACCCGTGGCTCGAGGCGGCGATCGACTGGGAGGCCACGCTCGCGTACCGCCACTACCTGTGGTCGCTCGGCTTCGGCGTGGCGGAGGCCATGGACACCGCGCAGCGCGGATCCGGCCTCGACTGGTCCTCGTCGTTGGCGCTGATCCGCCGCACGCTGGCCGAGGCCCGCGCCACGCCCGGTGCCGTCGTGTTCAGCGGCGCGGGCACCGATCACCTGGCGCCGGATCCCGGGGCACCGCTCGCGCGCATCGTCGGCGCGTACGAGGAGCAGTGCGCGGCGATCGAAGGCGCGGGCGGACGCATCATCCTCATGGCGAGCCGCGCCCTGGCGGCGTGCGCGCGCGATGCGGACGACTATCGCGAGGTCTACGCGCGCGTGCTGGGCCAGCTGCGCGAGCCGGTCATCCTCCACTGGCTGGGCGAGACGTTCGACCCGGCGCTGGCCGGCTACTGGGTCGGGCGGGGACGCGCCGACCCGGACCACGCGCTCGCGATGGACGTGTGCGCAAGCGTGATCGAGGCGCAGCCGGGGCGTGTCGACGGCATCAAGGTCTCGCTGCTCGACGATGCGAAGGAGGTCGCGCTGCGCGCGCGGCTGCCGGCGGGCGTGCGCATGTACACGGGCGACGATTTCAACTTCGCGTCCCTGATCGGCGGGGACGCGACGGGACACTCCGACGCGCTGCTCGGCATCTTCGACGCGATCGCGCCCGCGGCGTGCGCGGCGCTCACCGTGCTAGCACGCGGCGACCGGGCGGGCTTCGACGCCATCCTCGCGCCGACCGTGCCGCTGTCGCGCCATATCTTCGCGGCCCCGACGCGCTTCTACAAGACCGGCGTGGTATTCATGGCGTGGCTCAACGGCCACCAGTCGCACTTCACCATGGTCGGGGGGCAGCAGGGCGCGCGCAGCCTGCTCCATCTCACCGAGCTGTTCCGCCTCGCCGACGCGGCCGGCCTCCTGCGCGATCCGGCGCTGGCCGTCCACCGCATGGGCACGCTCCTCGCCGGGCATGGAGTCAACGCATGACCACCGCCGCCGATCCCGGCCTGCTGTCGATCAACACCGCCACAGTGCGCGCGCAGTGGCGCCTGCCCGACATCATCGATGGGCTGGTCCGGCACGGCATCCGGGGCATCTCGCCCTGGCGCGACCAGGTCGCCGCGGCCGGCCTGAAGGAAACCGCGACGCGCATCCGCGACGCAGGATTGACCGTCACCGGACTGTGCCGCGGCGGGATGTTCCCCGCGCCCGACCGGCAGGGCCGCCGCGCCGCGCAGGACGACAGCCGTCGCGCCGTCGACGAGGCCGCCACGCTTGGCGCCCGTTGCCTCGTGCTCGTCGTCGGCGGGCTGCCGAAGGACCGCGAGGGCCGCGTCGTGTCGAAGGACCTGGCGGGCGCGCGCTCGATGGTGCGCGACGGCCTGGGCGAGCTGCTCGATTACGCGCGCGGCGCGGGCGTGCCGCTGGCGATCGAGCCCCTCCATCCGATGTACGCGGCCGACCGGGCGTGCGTGAACACGCTCGCGCAGGCCAACGACCTGTGCGACGAGCTCGCGCCGCGCGGTGCCGACGGCCTCGGCGTGGCCGTGGACGTCTACCACGTGTGGTGGGATCCAGCGCTGCAGCGCGAGATCGTCCGCGCCGGCGCCGCCGACCGCCTCTTCGCGTATCACATCTGCGACTGGCTGGTGCCCACCACCGACCTGCTGAACGACCGGGGCATGATGGGCGACGGCGTGATCGAGCTGCCCCGCATCCGCGGCTGGATGGACGACGCGGGATACCGGGGCCTGCACGAGGTCGAGATCTTCTCCGCCGGCAACTGGTGGCGCCGCGATCCCGACGAGGTGCTGATCGCCTGTCGCCACCGGCACGCCGAGGCAAGCTGACCGGCGCCGCGCGGGCCCCGGGCCGAGCCGCCGCCCCGCGGTAAGATGGCGTCGACCCGCGGGCAACCGGCCCGCAACCCGCGCCACGCCAGGAGGCCCCCATGCCGCTCGTTTCCATGCGCCAGCTGCTCGACCACGCGGCCGAGCACGGCTACGGCCTGCCCGCGTTCAATGTCAACAACCTGGAGCAGGTGCAGGCCATCATGTCCGCGGCGGCGGAGACCGACAGCCCGGTGATCATGCAGGCGTCGGCAGGCGCCCGCAAATACGCCGGCGAGGTGTTCCTGCGCCACCTGATCGAGGCGGCGGTCGAGAGCTATCCGAACATTCCCGTCGTCATGCACCAGGATCACGGCCAGTCGCCGGCCATCTGCCTCGGCGCCATTCGCCTCGGCTTCTCGTCGGTGATGATGGACGGCTCGCTTGAGGAGGACGGCAAGTCGATCGCGAGCTACGACTACAACGTCGACGTCACGCGCCGGGTGGTCGACATGTCGCACGCCGTGGGCGTGACCGTGGAAGGCGAGCTCGGCTGCTTGGGCTCGCTCGAGACGATGCGCGGCGACAAGGAGGACGGCCACGGCGCGGACGTCACGATGACCAAGGAGATGCTGCTCACGGATCCCGACCAGGCCGCCGACTTCGTCGACCGCACGCAGGTCGACGCGCTCGCCATCGCGATCGGCACGTCGCACGGCGCCTACAAGTTCTCGCGCAAGCCGACCGGCGACATCCTCGCGATCGACCGGATCAAGGAGATCCACCGGCGCATTCCGAACACGCATCTGGTAATGCACGGCTCGTCGTCGGTGCCGCAGGAGCTGCTCGCCGAGATCCGCGCCTTCGGCGGGGACATGAAGGAAACGTACGGCGTGCCGGTCGAGGAAATCCAGGAAGGCATCCGGCACGGCGTGCGCAAGATCAACATCGATACCGACATCCGCCTCGCGATGACCGGCGCGATCCGCCGGTTCCTAGGCGAGAATCCCGGCAAGTTCGACCCACGCGAGTACCTGAAGCCTGCGATGGCCGCGGCGAAGCTCGTCTGCAAGCAGCGCTATCAGCAGTTCGGCTGCGCCGGGATGGCCTCGAAGATCAAGCCGGTGGGGCTCGAGAAGATGGCCGCGAAGTACCAGACGGGCGACTTGCGGCAGGTCGCGCACTGACCATGAAAAACCCCGGCCGGGTTGCCCGGGCCGGGGTTGCGCGTACCCGTCGGGGCGCTACCGGACCGGCGCGCCGACGGCCATTCCCTCATCAGTGTTCAGGTCCGCCACCTTGCGGTCGCGCAGGAACAGCACGCCGACCACCACGGTGATGAGCGCCACGACGATCGGATACCACAGCCCGAAATAGATATCGCCCGTCGCCGCGACCATCGCGGTGGCCAGCAGCGGCAGCATGCCGCCGAACCACCCGTTGCCGATGTGATACGGCAACGACATCGACGTATAGCGGATGCGCGTCGGGAAGAGCTCCACCAGGTACGCCGCGATCGGTCCGTATACCATTGTCACGTAGATCATCATGATCCACAGGATCAGGATCGACATGGGCCAGTTGATGGCGGCCGGATCGGCCTTCGCGGGGTAGCCGCTGGCCTTCAGCGTTTCGGCGATCTTCTTCTCGTCGTGGCCGTCGATCGTCGTTTCGCCGATCTTGGTCACCAGCTTGGCCGTCGATCCGGCCGGCAGCGGCGTCGACGTGAACGACAGCCCCTGCTTGGTCAGGTAGTCCTTCGTGCGGTCGCAATCCGAGAACTTGGACCAGGGCCCGACGAAGATGTGCAGCTCGCAGTCGCCGGGATTGGCCGACACGCTGATCGGCGTGCTCGACTGGTACTTTTCCAGCGCCGGGTTCACGTTGTGCGTGAGCGCCTTGAACAGCGGGAAGTAGGTCAGCGCCGCGATCAGGCAGCCCGCCAGGATGATCTTCAGCCGCCCGATGCGGTCGGACAGCGACCCGAACACGACGAAGAACGGCGTGCCGAGCAGGAGCGCGATGGCGATCATGATGTACGCAAGGCTGCCGTCCATCTTGAGCGTGATCGTCAGGAAGAACAGCGCGTAGAACTGGCCGGTGTACCAGACCACGCCCTGCCCCGCCGTGGCGCCGAGCAGCGCGAGGAGCACGTACTTGTTGTTCGGATACTTGAGGAAGCTGTCGGTGAGCGGCGCCTTCGAGCCGCGCCCTTCCGCCTTCATGCGCTGGAACACCGGCGACTCGTTCAGCTTGAGCCGGATGTACACCGAGAAGATGAGCAGCACCAGGGACACCAGGAACGGGATCCGCCAGCCCCACTCCGCGAACTGCGCGGGGGCCATCACGCCCGAGAAGCGACAGATGTAGATGACGGCCAGGGACAGGAAGAAGCCGAGCGTGGCGGTGGTCTGGATCCATGCCGTGTCGTAGCCACGCTTGCCCGGCGGTGCGTGCTCCGCGACGTAGGTCGCCGCGCCGCCGTATTCGCCGCCGAGCGCCAGGCCCTGCAGGAGCCGCAGCAGCACGAGCAGGATCGGCGCCGCCCAGCCGATGGACTGGTAGGTCGGCAGCAGGCCGACCGCGAACGTGGCGAAGCCCATCACGAGGATGGTGACGAGGAACGTGTATTTGCGTCCGACGAGATCGCCAACGCGGCCGAACACCAGCGCGCCGAACGGACGCACCAGGAAGCCCGCCGCGTAGGTCGCGAACGCGGACAGCAGCGCCGCGGTGTCGTTGCCCTTCGGGAAGAACAGCGCCGCGAAGAACGGCGCGAGCGTTGCGTACAGGTAGAAGTCGTACCACTCGAAGACAGTGCCGAGCGACGAAGCGAAGATGACCTTCGTTTCCTCTTTCGACAGGTTCGGGTTGCTGCCGCGCGGTGCGGTCGCAGGCGGGACGGTGGTGGCCATCGGCACTCCTCCTCTTTGAGAATGTCTCCCCGGGTTCGATCGACCCGTGCGGCGGACACTAGAGACCGACACTTACATGAACCTTACGCAGTCGCCTCCGCGAGTCGCGGAAAGCTTGCTGCAATGCACAATCCAGGCCCGTCCCGGTTCGGCTCGATGTGGACCGACGCGCCGTGCGCCCCAGCGATGGTCCGCACGATCGCGAGTCCCAAGCCGGTCCCGCTCGGCACCGCGTCCCGGCCCCGGTAGAACGGCTCGAAGATGCGCGTCTGCTCGTCGTCCGGCACGCCCGGGCCCGTGTCGCGCACCGCCAGGGTGGCGCTGCGGTCGCGCGAGCGCCGCACCTGGACCGTGATGACGCCACCCTCCGGGGTGTAGCGGATCGCGTTGTCGACGAGGTTCGATAGGAGCTCGCGCAGCAGCACGCGGTCGCCGCGCACCGCCACCGGGGCGCCTTCGCCCGGGCCTTCGAAGCCAAGGTCCTGCGCGCGTGCGTTGGCGGCCGGCAGGTGATCGGCGATGGTGTCCTGCGCGAGGAGACAAAGGTCCACTTCCGCCTGCTTGGTGCGCACGTAGGTTCCCGCGCGCGCCAGCGTGAGCAGGCGGTTGGCCAGCAGCGTGGCGCGCTCCGTGCCAGCCGCGAGGCGCTCGAGGTGGCGGCGCATCGCCACGGGGTCGCGCTCGGCGAGCGCGAGCTCGGTCTGCGAGCGCAGCCCCGCGAGCGGCGTGCGCAGCTGGTGCGCAGCGTCGGCGATGAAGCGGCGCTGCGACTCCATCGTCGTCGCGAGCCGGGCCATCAGCCCATTGATGGACGCGATCAACGGGCGCAGCTCGCGCGGCGCCGGGTCGGGATCGAGCGGCGCCAGGTCGCTCGAACCACGCTGGTCGATGGACTCCTTCAACCTTCGCATCGGCCCCACGACGTATGCGAAGCCGTAGAGCACGATGAGGATGGCGCCCAGCATGACGACGACCTGCGGCAGCAGCACGGAGGGCGTGCGCAGCGACTCGACCAGCGCGCGGCGCTTGTTGAGGGTCTCCGCCACCTGGACCGTGAGCGGGGCGCCGACGGCGCGCGGATCGGGCACCTGCAGCGACGCCACGCGAACCTGCTGGTCGCGGATCGCACCGGTGTTGAGCGCCACGTCCGACGCGCCGGGGGGCATGGTGGGGGACGGCATCTCGTCGTCGCCTTCGAGGGTCTCGCCGCCGGCGTCGCGCAGCGCGAAGTAGACGCTGTCGCGCCGGTCCGAGCGCAGGAGCTGGATGGCGCCGGCGCGGATCATCACGCCGCTCGGGGTGAGCCGGATCTCGTTGGCGAGCGCCCGCGAGAGCTCCACTAGCTTCTCGTCGTACGGCGCATCCACGGCGCTGCGGACGATGAACTCCGTCACGCTGGTCATCGCGAGCCACACGAACGCGAGCAGGCCCACGAGCCACACGAAATACTTGAGGAACGTCGACATCGCCCACCGCGGCGTGGGCACGTCAGGCCTTGGTGAGGTAGTAGCCCAACCCACGGACCGTCTGCACCTGCACGCCGGCGGGCTCGAGCTTGCGACGCAGGCGGTGCACGTAGACCTCGATCGCGTTGGCGGTCACGTCCTGGTCCCAGCCGCACAGGTGCTCGACGAACTGCTCCTTCGCGATCACGCGCCCGCAGCGCATCAGCAGGAGCTCGAGCACGGCGAGCTCGCGCGACGACAAGTCGACGATCGCCCCGCCGACGGTCGCGGTGCGCGCGGCCGTGTCGAACGCCAGCGGACCGTTCACGAGGACGTTCTGGTCGTGGCCGTGCGTGCGCCGGATCAGCGCCCGGATGCGCGCCTCGAGCTCGGCCAGAGCGAAGGGCTTGATCAGGTAATCGTCAGCGCCGGCGTCGAGACCCGCCACCCGGTCGGCGATGGCGTCCGCCGCCGTGATGATGAGGACGGGCGTGGCGCAGGCACGGGAGCGCAGGTGCCGCAGGACCTCGCGCCCGGAGATGCGCGGCAGCCCGAGGTCGAGGACGACGAGGTCGAACGGCTGAGCGCGCAGCGCCGCATCGGCCTCGGCGCCGTCGCGCACCCAGTCGACCGCGTGGCCGCTCCGGGTGAGATGCTTGGCCAGCGCCTCGCCCAGCAGCGGATCGTCTTCGGCAACCAGGATGCGCAACCCTTCACCTCCCCACCCTCATGGTAGCGGGGGCACGCGGGCTTGGGGAAAACGCGTGTCTAGGCGGGTCTAGGCTCTGTTTACAAGCCCTGGCGCGGCAGGCAGTCGGCCAGCGACAGCGGCAGCGCCTGAAGGACGTCGCCGTCGCCGGTGCGCTGCACGAAGGCCACGATCTCCGGCATGCTCCCGCGCTCGGCGGGAAGCTCGAAGGTGGCCTCGGCGAGGAGCGCGCCCCGCGCGTCGGCGCCGCCGCCGGTGGCAA
This sequence comes from Burkholderiales bacterium, assembly GCA_038239945.1. Lineage (GTDB taxonomy): Bacteria > Pseudomonadota > Gammaproteobacteria > Burkholderiales > Casimicrobiaceae > VBCG01. The sequence continues at coordinate 44,075 of JBBSEG010000004.1, read as the reverse complement.
AGGCGCGCACGACGTGGTCGTGACGCAGCTTCACGCCGCCATTCTCGCCGGCCTTGACGTCCGACACGAGCCCGCTGTCGACGAACGCGAGGTTGATCACGGCGCCGCTGCGCAGGGCCGCATCGGCGACCTGCGCCGTCGCCCGCACCTGCACCGTCCGCCCAGCCGGCGTGGCGGTGACGTCCAGCAACGCGCGGGCCGGCGCCGCGGCCGCCGCCACCAGGCGCTCGCCCACGCGGGCGTCACTCCAGCGCTGGTCGCGGCCCTGCAGCAGGACCTGCGGCGTGTAGACAAAGGTGGCGCCGTTCGCATCGGCCGACTGCTGCTGGCGGCTCGTATACGCCGCCGTCGCGAAACGGTCCTTCCAGCCCAGGCGGTCCCAGTAGTCCACGTGAAACGCGAGCGGCACCGCGGCCGCGCGTCCGCCCGCGAAGGTGGCGGACAGCCAGCGATCCGCCGGCGGGCAGCTGTCGCATCCTTCCGAGGTGTAGAGCTCGACCAGCGGGCGCGTGAGGGTGCCGCTGATGGCGCGGCAGGCTGGCTCTGCCGCCGCCAGCAAAGGGGTGGCGGCGAGGACGGCGGCGAACATGACGAGCGGGTGTCGGTTCATGGGCATGGGTCGATCCGTTGCGCCGTTCCCTTACGGCGGTTCCTTGCGGCGGTTCCGTTACGGCGGCTGTGCTACGCTTTTTGCCGCGCGTCCTGCGCATCCTTGACGGAGCAGCCATGGGCATTCTGAGCCTGATCGGCATGATCATCATCGGGTTCATCGTCGGCTACCTTGCGCGCTGGATCTACCCGGGCACCGTCGCGATGGGCTTCTGGGCCACGGCGATCGTGGGGATCATCGGCTCCGTGGTCGGCGGCGTGGTCGGCGGCATGCTCTGGCGCACGCGCGACGGTCGCTTTCATCCGGCAGGCTGGTTCATGTCGGTGATCGGGTCGCTGGCGGTGCTGTGGGTGTACCTCAACTACCTCAAATGACCGGGCTTCAGGCCAGGTCGCCGGCCGTCCCGAGGATCTGCTCGCGCAGCTCGCGGTAGCGCGGCAGCTGCGGGGGGTACACGCAGAGGTACTTGACCTGCGCGGCCTGCAGGCAGCGCTGCTTGATGATCTCGAGCTTCTGGTCGCGGGGATTGATCACCTGGTCGGGTTCCTTCGAGTCGACGATCGCGATGATGGTCATGTCGCGATCGCAGACGACGAAGCCCACGTGCTGGTTGGCGATCTTGCGAAAGGCGCGCAGGCGCTCCATCCCCTGCGGCCCGATCTTCACCTGCAGGACGTCGGCAAGCCGGATGCGGGCGAAGATCTGGTGGCGCGGAAACGCGGCCTTGAGCAGCAGGAAGACCACGGCCTCCGCCTTGGACAGGAAGCGCGGACGCAGCAGGTAGAGCCCGGGCAGCTCGGCGGAGGAAAGCAGCCGGGTGGTCTCGCCTTCGGTCCATTGCGCGACCGTGTTCGGGCCGTCGAGGCCGGTGCGCGAGCCGGGCGCGCCCCCGCGATTGCGGCGCAGCAGGCCGACCCCGATGGCCACCAAGAGCGCGGCGATCGCGAGCGCGAACACGACACCGGAGGTCATCGTCGGTTATCCCTGACTCCCGCCCGGCCGGCGGCGGATGACTTCGGCATAAGCGTTATTGTTATGCGGCCGGAGCAGCCTGCAGCGCCCTAGTCTAATGCATTTCGCTCAGCGCGGACTTTAGCGCCGTCACCCGGCCCGGAGCGGCGCACCGGGGATCCGGCTTGCATCGCCGCCTGCCCCGCCCTGTAGGACATGGACCGTCATCAAGATCGGCCCGCGCCCGCTGTCGCGCGCAATTGCGTCGCGGGCACACTCAGGCTATGAAAACGCGTCGCTCCCTCTTCCGCGCCGTCGCGGTCACCCTGTTCAGCGTGACCGCAGGCGCGTCGGTGCTGGCCTTCGCCGACGGGCCCGCGCAACCTGATCCGCCGGTGACGGATTCACGGGCGGTCAACCTGCCGGCGGGTAGCCTACGCGTTGCGCGCGCGACGCGCGGCGCGCTCGACCGGGAGCCCGAATGCCGTTGCGCCGTGCTGCACGTGCGCGACATCGAGAGCCGCGTCGATGGCCATGTCGAGGCGTGGCAGGCGCTTGCGCGCGGCAAGGCGGCCGACGTGCGTGTCCGCGAGCCGGCGGGCTTCCTGCCGCTGCGCCTGACGACCTTCGTCGAAGGTGTCGTCGGGTTTCCGGTGCGCCAGTATCGCCTGGCCGCGGACGCCGACGGCGACGTGGACGACGGCGCGGGCGCCGACTGACAGCCCGCTACGCGCGCAGCAATGAAAAAGCCCGGCCGAAGCCGGGCTTTTCATTGGCGTGCAACGAATGGCGCCGATGCGTGGCGCAACCCTTTCGGCGTGTGCGGCAAAACTGCCTGCCGCGCGCGCCGGCGACATCACATGTCCATGTCGCCCATGCCACCCATGCCGCCGCCGCCACCTCCGCCGCCCATGCCCTTGTCTTCCTTGGGCAGCTCGGCAACCATGGCATCGGTAGTCAGCATCAGGCTCGCCACCGAAGCGGCGTTCTGCAACGCGTAGCGCGTGACCTTGGTGGGGTCCAGCACGCCCATCTCCACCATGTCGCCGTACTGGCCGGTCGCGGCGTTGAAGCCGAAGTTGCCCTTGCCTTCGAGCACCTTGTTGACGACCACGCTCGGCTCTTCGCCGGCGTTCTGCACGATCATGCGCATCGGCTCCTCGATCGCACGCAGCACGATCTTGATGCCGGCGTCCTGGTCGGGATTGGCGCCCTTCAGGTCCTTCAGGCCGACTCGTGCGCGCAGGTAGGCGACGCCGCCGCCCGGCACGATGCCTTCCTCGACGGCCGCACGCGTGGCGTGCAGCGCATCCTCGACCCGCGCCTTCTTTTCCTTCATCTCGACTTCGGTGGCCGCGCCGACCTTGATCACCGCAACGCCGCCCGCCAGCTTCGCGACGCGCTCCTGCAGCTTCTCCTTGTCGTAGTCGGACGTGGCTTCCTCGATCTGCTTGCGGATGTTCTTCACCCGCGCCTCGATGGAGGCCTTCTCGCCCGCGCCGTCGATGATCGTGGTGTCTTCCTTGCCCGCCTCGATCCGCTTGGCACGTCCGAGGTCCTTCAGCGTGGCGTTCTCGAGCTTGAGCCCGAGCTCTTCCGCGATGACGGTGCCGCCGGACAGGATGGCGATGTCCTCGAGCATGGCCTTGCGACGGTCGCCGAAGCCCGGTGCCTTGACGGCCACGGTCTTCAGGATGCCGCGGATGTTGTTGACGACCAGCGTGGCCAGGGCCTCGCCGTCGACGTCCTCGGCGATGATGACGAGCGACTTGCCCGCCTTGGCAACCTGCTCGAGCACAGGCAACAGATCGCGGATGTTCGAGATCTTCTTGTCGTGGAGGAGGATGTACGGGTCTTCCAGGACGGCGACCTGCTTGTCCGGATTGTTGATGAAGTACGGGGAGATGTAGCCGCGGTCGAACTGCATGCCCTCGACGAGATCGAGCTCGTTCTCCAGGCCCTTGCCGTCCTCGACGGTGATCACGCCTTCCTTGCCGACCTTGTCCATCGCCTCGGCGATCGTGGTGCCGATCGACTCGTCGGCGTTGGCCGAGATGGCGCCGACCTGCGCGATTTCCTTGCTGGTCGAGCACGGCTTGCTGATCTTCTTCAGCTCCTCGACGACCGATGCGACGGCCTTGTCGATGCCGCGCTTCAGGTCCATCGGGTTCATCCCGGCGGCGACGAACTTCATGCCTTCCGCGACGATGGATTGCGCAAGCACCGTGGCGGTGGTGGTGCCGTCACCGGCGACGTCCGAGGTCTTGGACGCGACTTCCTTGACCATCTGCGCGCCCATGTTCTCGAACTTGTCCTTCAGCTCGATCTCCTTGGCGACGGATACGCCGTCCTTGGTGATCGTGGGGGCGCCGAAGCTGCGCTCGAGCACAACGTTGCGGCCCTTAGGGCCGAGGGTGATCTTGACGGCGTTGGCGAGAATGTTCACGCCGTTCACCATCTTGTTCCGGACGTTTTCGCCGAAGCGAACGTCTTTGGCTGACATAGTGGAGTCTCCTGGAGCGGTCGATGAGGTTGGAAGGGTCAGGCCACGACGCCGATGACGTCGTCTTCGCGCATATGCAGCAAGTCGGCGCCTTCCATCTTGAATTCCTGCCCGGAATACTTGCCGAACAGGATGCGGTCGCCGACCTTCACGCCCATGGCGAGCACCTTGCCGGTGTCGTCGGTCTTGCCAGGCCCGGCCGCGATGACTTCGCCCTGCGAGGGCTTCTCGGCGGCGGTGTCGGGTATGACGATGCCGCCGGCGGACTTCTTTTCTTCCTCGACGCGCTTGACGATGATGCGATCGTGCAAAGGACGAAGCTTCATGTGAGTACTCACTCCTAGAAGGGGTTTGAGGACGGAAAGATCTCTGGCAACGGACCCGGGTAGACCCTTTCGAGCCTGGGCGCCCGTTACTAGCACTCAACCGTAACGAGTGCTAATAATAGGGTCTTTTGCCTGACAAATCAAGTAGCGACCGAAGATAAACCATGCTGTCCGCCGCCCATCCCGACCACCTGCCCGCGCTGCGCCCGATCATTGAGGAGGCTGCCCGCGAGAGCACGTTCGATCCCGAGCTCGCGCAGGACGGACCCGAAGCGCGCCTCTTCTTCGCGAACCTGCGCCAGGCGCTGATCAGCGGCTCCTTAGTCGAGCCCGACCCGCAGACGCAGGGGCAGGGCCGTTCCGTGCCCCTGCGTGGCTACGTATACCGCGCCGACGACGCGTCGGCGGACGAGGCGCCGATCGGGTTCTGCCTGTTCAAGGGGTTCGCTCCATTCGGCCACGAGCTGTGGATGACGGCGATCCATCCGGCCCACCGAGGACAGGGGCACGGACGGCGGATGCTCGCGGCCGTGCTGAAGACGCCCGCCGGGCGCCTGGCTTGGACAGTGCGCGTCAACCTCGCCGGGTCGTCCAGCGCGGCGATGCACCGTCTGCTGCTCGACTTGGGCTTCGCCCCCGCGCGGGAGAGCGCGGCGCAGGCCTGGTACCTGCGTGGCGACGCGCCGGCGGAGCTGGTGGAGCGGCTGCGCTCCGCGCGCATCCTCGAGCGCCCGGCGCCGGACGCGGCGACCTGACCGCGCACACGCTAAGGGGGCGGCGGCTCGCTCGCGTCGAAGCCGCCGCCCAGCGCCTTGATGAGGTTGACAGCCGCCACCAGGCGCCGCCCGTTGAGCTCGAGCGCCGTCCGCTCCGCGCTGAACGCGACGTTCTGCACGGTCACCACGTCGATGAACCCTACGAGGCCCGCCTTGTACTGGTTGGTGGTGAGCGCCACCGATTCGCGCGCCGCCCGCAGCGCTTCCTCCTCCACCCTTACCTCGTCGGCCAGCACGCGGAGCAGTGCGAGGTTGTCCTCGACGTCGCGGAACGCGTCGAGCACCGTCTGCCGGTAGTCCGCCACGGTGGCGTCGTACGCCGCGACCGCCTGCTCGCGCTGGGCCTGGCGCAGCCCCGCGTCGAACAGCGGCGCCGCGAGCGCGGTGCCGAGCGACCATACGCGGTTGGGAAGCGAGAACCAATTGGCCAGGCTCGTCCCTGCGAACCCGACGGAGCCCGTCAGCGTGATCGTGGGATAGATGGCGGCGGTCGCGGCGCCCACCTGCGCGTTCGCCGCGGCGACGCGCCGCTCGGCGGCCGCGATGTCCGGGCGCCGCTCGAGCAGCGCCGAGGGCACGCCGGCCGGAATGTCCGGCACCGCCGGAAGGCCTTCCACCGGCGGGATCGACACGTCCGCGGGCGCACGGCCGGTGAGCGCGGCCATCGCATGCTCGAGTTGCGCGCGCGTCGCCTCGATGTCGAGCAGCGATGCGCGCGCGCCCAGCAACTGCGTCTCCGCCTGCACCACGTCGACCCGGGCCACCACGCCGGCGACGTAGCGGTTCTGGGTGAGCACGAGCGAGCGCTCGAATGCCGCCACCGTCTCCTCGAAGATGCGGCGCGTGGCGTCGGCGACGCGTAGCTGCAGGTAGTCGGCGGCGAGCTCGGACTGAAGCGACAGGCGCGTGGCGGCGAGGTCAGCGGCGGAGGCCGCGGCGGTATCCTGCGCCGCCTCGACCAGCCGCCGCACGCGGCCCCATACGTCGATCTCCCACTGCGCATCCGCCGCCGCTGCGTAGGCCGCCGTCGAGCCGCCCCCCGAACGTGCGCCGTTGCGCGAACGCGCGCCCGACGCGGACCCCCCGACGGTCGGGAAGAGGCCCGCCCGCGCCGCGCCCACGGCCGCGCGCGCCCCGCGGAAGTTCGCCTCGGCGGCGCGCAGCGTCTGGTTGGCGTCGATCACCCGCGACTCCAGCGCGTCGAGCGCCGGATCGGAAAACAGGCCCCACCATGCGCCGGCCGGACGAGTGTCGGCGGGCTCGGCGAGCTTGTGCGGCGGCAACTCCTTCCAGCCGGCAGGGACCGGCGCGTCGGGCCGGCCATAGGTCGGGCCCGGCGTGCACGCGACGAGGCTGGCGGCGAGCATGGCCGACGCAGCCGCGCGCAGGAGCGCGGCGAGCCCGGGCACGCCGCCCTCCATCACCGGGACGGCTCCGCGGCCAGCGCGAGCGGCGGGCGGCGGCGCAAGCGACGCTGCGCCCAGATCCGGAACCGGTCGAGATACAGGTAGACCACCGGCGTGGTGTAGAGCGTCAGCACCTGGCTCAGCAGCAGTCCGCCGACGATGGAGATGCCGAGCGGGCGGCGCAGCTCGGCGCCATCGCCGGTGCCGAGCGCGAGCGGCAGCGCGCCGAGCAGCGCGGCGAGGGTGGTCATCACGATCGGCCGGAACCGCAGGGCGCACGCGCGCTCGATGGCCTCGCGCGGGCCGATGCCCTCGCGCCGCTCCACGTCGAGCGCGAAGTCGATCATCATGATCGCATTCTTCTTCACGATGCCGATCAGCAGGATCACGCCGATCAGGGCCATCAGGCTGAACTCGATGTTGAACAGCTCGAGCGCGAGGAGCGCGCCCACTCCAGCGGAGGGCAAGGTCGAGAGGATCGTCAGCGGATGCACGTAGCTCTCATAGAGCACGCCCAGCACGATGTAGATGGTCAGCAGCGCCGCGAGGATCACGATCGGCTGGCTCTGGACCGACTGCTGGAACGCGCGCGCCGACCCGGCGAACGTGCCATGCACGCTGGGCGGCACGCCGATGCGCGACATCGCCTGCTCGATCGCGCCGGTAGCGTTCGACAGCGAGACGCCGTCGGGAAGGTTGAACGAGATGGTCGAGGCCGCGAACTGCCCCTGGTGATTGACCGCCAGCGGCGTATTCGTGGGCCCGTAGCGGCTGAACGCGGCGAGGGGAACCTGGCGTGGCGCGGACGTGCCGATCGCGTCGGCCGTGCCGCCGCTTCCCGTGTTTGCAGCACCGCCTGCCGGGCTGGTCGCAGCGCCAGTCGTCGCGCTGGTCACGGCGCTGGTGGCCGCGGATCCTGCGGATGAGCCGCTTGCCGACGCTGCCGCGGAGGAGGCGCTCGACGCATCCGCGCCGCCCGCCGCGGCCGCGGCGGCGGCCGCGCTCGAAGCGAAGGATGCCGTCGTCGCGCTCGACGAGGCCGTGGCGGGCACGCTCACGTAGACGTCCCCGAGCGCCGCCGGACTCTGCCAGTACTGCGGCGCAGCCTCCATCACGACGCGATACTGGTTGAGCGGGTTGTAGATCGTCGACACCTGGCGCTGTCCGAACGCATCGTTTAGCGCCGTATCGATCATGCGGGTCGTGACGCCCAGCCGCGCGGCCGCGTCGCGGTCGATCACGAGCGAGGTCTGCAGTCCCTTGTCCTGCTGATCGGTGTTGACGTCCACGAGCTCGGGCAGCGCGGAGAGCGCCTGGCGGATGCGCGGCTCCCAGTCGCGGAGCTCGTTCAAGTCGTCGGCCTGCAGCGTGTACTGGTACTGCGCATTCGCCTGCCGCCCGCCGATGCGAATGTCCTGCACCGGCGTGAGGAACAGGCTCGCGCCCGGCTCGCGCGCGAGCTTGGCACGCAGGTGGGCGATCACCTGGTCGGCGGTCAGCGTGCGCTCCCCGCGGGGCTTCAAGCCAACGAACATCGAGCCCGAGTTGCGCTGCCCTCCGCCCGTGAACGCCACCACGCTCTCGACCTCCGGCTCGGTGCGCACCAGTTCGACGAAGCGCGCGAGCTTGTCCTGCATCGCCTGGAACGAGATGCCCTGGTCGGCTTGGATGAATCCGATCAGCCGGCCGGTGTCCTGCTGGGGGAAGAAGCCCTTCGGAATGGCGATGTAGAGATAGACGTTGAGCCCGACGGTCGCCGCGAGAATGAGCATGATGAAGGCGCCATGCGCGAGTGCTACGCCGAGGCTGCGCCGGTACCCATTCGCCACCGCGGCGAAACCCCGCTCGAACACGTCGTGCCAGCGCGCGCGGCGCACGGGCACGGGCCGCAGCAGCCGGGCGCACATCATCGGCGTGGTCGTCAGCGACACCACGGGGGACACCAGTATGGCGGCGGACAGCGTGATCGCGAATTCGCGGAACAGGCGCCCCACGATGCCGCCCATCAGCAGGATCGGGATGAAGACGGCGATCAGCGACAGGCTCATGGACAGCACGGTGAAGCCGACCTCGCGCGCGCTCTTGCGCGCTGCCTCGAGCGGCGTGTCGCCGTGCTCGAGATGGCGCGACGCGTTCTCGAGCACGACGATGGCGTCGTCGACGACGAACCCGGTGGCGACGGTCAGCGCCATCAGCGACAGGTTGTCGAGCGAGAAGCCGGCCAGATACATCACGCCGAACGTGCCGATCAGCGAGACCGGCACCGCGACGGTCGGGATCAGCGCAGCGCGGACGTTGCGCAGGAACGCGAACACGATGACGATCACCAGGCCGAACGCGATGAGCAGCGCGCGCTCCACCTCGCGCAGCGACGCGCGGATCGTCGGCGTGCGGTCCTGCACCACCTTGAGGTCGATCGCCGACGGGATCGATGCCTGCAGGCGCGGCAGCAACGCGCGCACGCGGTCGACCGTCTCGATGATGTTCGCGCCCGGCTGCCGGTTGAGGATCAGCAGCACCGACGGCTTGCCGTCGGCCGAGCCCGCGTTGCGCAGGTCCTGGACCGAATCGACCACCTCCGCCACGTCGGCCAGGCGCACCGGCGCGCCGTTGCGATACGCGACCACGATCGGCGCGTACTCGGCCGCCTTGAACGCCTGGTCGTTGGCGCCGATCTGCCAGCGCCGGTCGTCGTCCTCGAGCGCGCCCTTGGGCCGGTTGGCATTGGTCGCCGTGATCGCGTTGCGCACGTCCTCGAGGCCGATCGCGTACTTGTTCAGCTGCGGGAGGTTGAGCTCCACGCGGACGGCCGGCAGCGACGATCCGGCCACGCTCACCTGGCCGATCCCCGCGACCTGCGACAGCTTCTGCGCGAGGATGGTCGACGCCGCGTCGTAGATCTGCGCGCGCGTCAGCGAGTCGGACGTGAGCGCGATCAGCATGATCGGCGCGTCGGCGGGATTGACCTTGCGATAGGTCGGGTTGCCGGGCAGCCCGGTCGGCAGCGTGTTGCGCGAGGCGTTGATCGCGGCCTGCACATCGCGCGCGGCGCCGTCGATATCCCGGTCGAGCTCGAACTGGAGCGTGATGCGCGTGGAGCCGAGCGAGCTGCCCGACGTCATCTCGGTCACGCCGGCGATGCGCCCCAGCGCACGCTCGAGCGGCGTCGCGACGGTGGCCGCCATGGTCTCGGGGCTGGCCCCCGGCAGCGACGCCTGCACGGAGATCGTCGGATAGTCGACCTGCGGCAAGGGCGACACCGGCAGCTTGAAGAACGCCAGCACTCCGGCCAGCGCGACGCCGATCGTCAGCAGCGTGGTCGCGACCGGCCGGTCGATGAACGGGTCGGAAAGACTCAAGGGAGACTCTCCGGCGGTGCCGCCGCGGATCCCGGCGGCGCGGCGGCGGCCGGCGGCGCGGCGAGGAGACGGCCCGCGGCGCTGCCGCGCACCCGCGCGGCGAGCCGGTCGAAGGCGAGATAGACGACGGGCGTCGTGAACAGCGTGAGCACCTGGCTCACCATCAGGCCACCCACCATCGTTATCCCGAGCGGATGCCGGAGCTCTGAGCCGACCCCCCCGCCGAGCATCAGCGGCAGCGCGCCGAGCAGCGCGGCCATGGTCGTCATCAGGATCGGGCGAAAGCGCAGCAGCGCCGCCTCGCGGATGGCGTCCTGCGGCGCGCGGCCGTGCTCGCGCTCCGCCTCGAGCGCGAAGTCGATCATCATGATCGCGTTCTTCTTGACGATGCCGATCAGCAGGATGATCCCGATGATCGCGATGATGCCGAGGTCGTTGCCCGAGACGAGCAGCGCGAGCAGCGCGCCGATGCCGGCCGACGGAAGCGTCGACAGGATCGTGATCGGATGGATGTAGCTCTCGTAGAGAACGCCCAGCACGATGTACATCGTCACTACCGCGGCGAGGATCAGCAGCAGCGTGTTGGCGAGCGACGCCTGGAACGCGAGGGTCGCGCCCTGGAAGTTTATCGTGAGGCCGGCCGGAACGCGCAGGTCACGCTCCGCTGCCTCGATCGCCTTGACCGCGGCGCCGAGCGACGCGCCCGGCGCGAGGTTGAACGAAATCGTCGCCGCCGGAAACTGGCCGAGATGGTTGATCACGAGCGGCGCCGCGCGCTCGGAGATGCGCGCGATGGCATCGAGTGGAACCTGCCGGCCGCCACTGCCCGGCACGTAGAGTCCCCCCAGCGCCGCGGGCCCGCGCTGGAACTCGGGCTTCACCTCGAGCACGACCCGGTACTGGTTCGACTGCGTGAAGATGGTCGAAACCAGACGCTGACCGAAGGCGTTGTAGAGCACGTTGTCGACGGCCGCCGGAGTGATGCCGAGCCGGCCCGCCGTCTCGCGGTCGATGTCGACGTATGCCTGCAGTCCCTGGTCCTGCAGGTCGCTCGCCACGTCGGCGAGCTCGGGCAGGCGCGCAAGCCGCTCCACGATGCGCGGCACCCACGCCGACAGCTCGACCGGGTCGGCGCTGTCCAGCGTGAACTGGTACTGCGTGCGGCTGATGCGCGTCTCGATGGTGAGGTCCTGCACCGGCTGCATGTACAGCGCGATGCCCTCCACCGCCGCCGCCCGCTGCTTGAGCCGCCCGATCAGGCGCGAGGCGTCGAGGTCGCGCTCGCCCTTCGGCTTCAGGTTGATCAGCATGCGCCCGCTGTTGAGCGTCGCGTTCTGGCCATCCACGCCGATGAAGGACGTGAGGCTCGCCACCGCTGGATCCTTGAGAAGCGCCTCGGCGAGCGCCTGCTGCCGCGCGGCCATCGCGGGAAACGAGATCGACTGCGGGGCGTCGGAGATGGCCTGGATCACGCCCGTGTCCTGGACGGGAAAGAAGCCCTTCGGTACCAGCACGTACAGCAGCGCGGTCAGCGCGAGGGTCGCCACCGCCACGAGCAGCGTCGCACCCTGGCGCAGCAGCACCCAGTCGAGCATGACGCCGTAGCGCGCGATCACCCGCTCGAAGAAGCGTCCGCTCGCGCGCTCGAAGCGGTTCTGCTGCTCGGGCGGAATGTGCCGCAGGAGCCGCGCGCACATCATCGGCGTGAGCGTCAGCGACACCATCGCCGAGATCAGGATGGCGACGGCGAGGGTTATGGCGAACTCGCGGAACAGCCGACCGACGACGTCGCCCATGAACAGCAGCGGGATCAGCACGGCGATGAGCGAGATGGTGAGCGAGATGATGGTGAAGCCGATCTGGCGGCTGCCCTTGAGCGCGGCCTCGAGCGGCGCGTCGCCCTGCTCGATGTAGCGCGCGATGTTCTCGATCATCACGATCGCGTCGTCGACCACGAAGCCGGTCGCGATCGTGAGCGCCATCAGCGTGAGGTTGTTGATGGAGAAGCCGGCGAGATACATCACGCCGAAGGTGCCCACCAGCGACAGCGGCACGGCGACGCTCGGAATGATCGTCGCGGCCACATTGCGCAGGAACAGGAAGATCACCATCACCACGAGCGCCACCGCCAGCAGCAGCTCGAACTGCACGTCGCGCACCGAGGCGCGGATCGTGGTGGTGCGGTCGGTCAGCAGCACCAGGTCGACCGCGCCTGGCAGTGTCGCCTGGAGTTGCGGCAGGAGCTGCTTCACGCGGTCGACCACCTCGATGACGTTGGCGCCCGGCTGCCGCTGGATGTTCACGATGACCGCCGCGCGGTCGTTCGCCCATGCGCCGAGGCGCGCGTTCTCGGCATCGTCGATCACGTCGGCCACGTCGCGGATCCGCACCGCGCCGTTGTTGCGGTAGGCGACGATCAGGTTGCGATATTCGTCCGCGGAGCGGAGCTGGTCGTTCGCGTCGATGGTGGAGGCACGCGTGGGTCCGTCGAAGCTGCCCTTCGCCTGGTTGACGTTCGCGTTGGCGATGGTGGTGCGAACGTCGTCCATGCCGAGCCCATAGGACGCGAGCGCACGCGGATTGGCCTGGATGCGCACCGCCGGCCGCTGGCCGCCCGCAATGCTCACGAGACCGATGCCCGGCAGCTGCGAGATCTTCTGCGCGATGCGGGTGTCGACGAGGTCCTGCACGCGCGGCAGCGGCAGCGTGGCCGACATCACCGCGAGGCTGATGATCGGCGCGTCGGCCGGGTTGACCTTGCTGTAGATCGGCGGCTGCGGCAGGTCGGTCGGCAGGAAGCCGTTCGACGCATTGATTGCCGCCTGCACCTCCTGCTCGGCGATGTCGAGCGACAGGTCGAGGCTGAACTGGAGCGTGACCACCGATGCGCCGCCCGAGCTCGTCGACGACATCTGGTTGAGGCCCGGCATCTGCCCGAACTGCCGCTCGAGCGGCGCGGTCACCGACGAGGTCATCACGTCGGGGCTCGCTCCCGGGTACAACGTGACTACCTGGATGGTGGGATAATCGATCTCGGGCAGGGCCGAGATCGGCAGCACGCGATAGGCAACGATCCCCGCGAGCAGCACCGCGACCATCAGCAGCGAGGTCGCGACGGGCCGCAGGATGAACAGCCGGGACGGGTTCATCGACGCCTCACGGCCGCTATTGCGCCCGGGCTGCGGGCACCGGCGCCGCCGGTGCCGGAGCGCCCGCCGCACCCGCCGCACCCGCCGCACCCGCCGCACCCACGGCACCCGCGGCACCCGCAGGGCCGGCCGCGGGCGCGGTACCCGCGCCGGCGGCCCCGCGGCGCGGGCCGCGTCCCGCGTCGTCGCGTCGCGCCGCGGCGGGAGGTGCCGCGCGCTGCTCGGGCGTGACCGGCTCGATTTTGGCACCGTCACGCAGCTTGTCGGCGCCGTCGATGACGATCCGCTCGCCCGGCGCGAGCCCGCCGTCGATCACGGTGGTCTCGCCGTCGATTGGACCGAGCTTCACCACGCGCAGGCTCACCGTGTTGTCGTCGTTGAGTTGGTAGACGAAGGTGCCAGGCGAGCCGCGCTGTATCGCCGGGCTCGGCACCACCGTCGCGTTCTTGAGCGTATCGAGCTGCAGCCGCACGTTGACGAACTGGTTCGGAAACAGCGTCTGCGCCTCGTTGGCGAATTCGGCCTTGAGCTTGATGGTTCCGGTGGTCGGATCGATCTGGTTGTCGATGGTGACGAGCTTCCCGGTCGCGAGGCGAACCTTGCCGTCGCGGTCGAACGCGTCCACGACCAGGTCGTCGCCCGTCTGCTGGCGGCGCACCACCGCACCCAGGCGATCCTCGGGAATGGCGAACACCACGTTGATCGGCTGCACCTGCGTGATCACGACAATGCCGTTGGCGTCGGCCTGGCGGACCATGTTGCCGGCATCCACCTGCCGCAGCCCGACTCGCCCGGCCACCGGCGCCACGATGCGCGTGAACGAGAGCTGGAGCTTGGCGCTCTCGACGCCGCCCCGGTCGGCCTCGATCGTGCCCTCGAACTGGCGCACGAGCGCCGCTTGCGTGTCGACCTGCTGCTGCGCGATCGAGTCCTGCTTTTGCAGCGTGCGATAGCGCTCGAGGTCGATGCGGGCGTTGGCGAGCTGCGCCGAATCGCGCGCGATCTGCCCGTTCGCCTGTGCGAGCTGCACCTCGAACGGCCGCGGGTCGATCTCGGCGAGCAGTTCCCCGGCCTTGACCATCTGGCCCTCGCGGAAGAGCACGCGCACGAGCTGGCCGTCCACGCGGGGGCGCACGGTCACCGTGCTGCGCGCGTTGACGTTACCGAGCGCGTTCAGCCAGACCGTGAAATCGGCGGTGCGCGCAGGCGCCACGGCGACGGGAAGCACGGTGCGCGGGTCCGCCCCGCGGCGTCCCGCGCCCGCCCCGCCCTTGCCACCGGCGGCATTGGCAGGCCCGTCCGCCGGGCGGTCACCCGGCAACGCCACCTGGTCGGGAGCCGCGGCGTGCTGCTGCCAATACCATGCGCCCGCGGCGGCGAGGACGACCAGCCCTGCGATCAGCCACAGCACGGGCAGCCGGCGCCGTGGCGGCGCAGGCATGTCCACCCGCTCGCGGGGCGGCGAGGGCGCGGGCGGGGAATCGATGTGCATCGCGTGGTCCTTCTTGGCGCGGGCGCGTCGGCGGTCGGCGGCTGGGCGCCAGCTGGGCCGCCCGCCCGTCAGAGCCACCCGCCGGCCGTTCGTTCAGGCGCGGCGCGCCGCGGGAGGCTGTCCGGGACGCCATTTTGCAAGCAAACGTTTCCGGCCGGGCGGGCATCGCGCTTTGGGTCGCACCGGTAGCGCGGCCCGGACGACCGCCGGTCAAGGGCGCCGACCGCTCAGGCGCGCACCCTCGCCACTCGTAAGGCAAGCGCCCCCGACCCCGCCGGCTCGGCGTAGCGTTCGGTCCTCGAGGAGAAAACCACATGCTGCAACCTGCACACGCCGGTCACCTCGCCCTGCTGCGCACACTGATCCGGCAAGGCGCATCGGACGGCAGCTTCGATCGCGAGCTCGCGGCGGATTCGGCGGAGTCGACGGAATTCTTCGACCAGTTGAAGCGGGCGCTCCTCACCGGCTATTTCGTCGAGCAGGACCCGCGCACCGGCCGCATCGAGACGGTGGCCGTGCCGGGATACGTGTACTGGCCCGACGATCGCCACTCAGGCATGCCCCCGGTGGGCTTCGGCTTGTTCCGCGCGCTCCAGGACGGCTACGAGCTGTGGCTCGCAGGGCTCGAGTTCGCCCGCCGCGGCGGCGGCCACGGCCGCGCGCTGCTCGAGGCGCTGTTCGCGACGTCGTGCGGCCAGTCCACCTACGTCGTGCGCGTGCAGAGGAACTCGCGCTACGTGCCGCAGGTCACGCACCTGCTCGAATCGCTGGGCTTCGCGCCCGTCGGCGACACGTCACGGCTGCGCTGGTTCGTGCGGGACAGCGCGCCCGCGGCGTTGGCGGTGCGCATTCGAGAATCGGTGGCGGGGCAGCGACCGGTGAACTGAGCCGAACGCCAGGGGGCGCCGCCGCCCGAGAAACGCTCAAGCCGGCGTACGGGCGCGCGGCGCATCCTCGCGCAGGTCGCCCTGCGCCGCCACGGAATTCTCGGTCGGGAAGCCCGCCGCCACCCAGGCGTCCAGTCCGCCCAGCAGCGGTCGCACGCGCCGGTGCCCGCGCTCGAACAGGATTTGCGCCGCGCGGCGCGCCGAGGCCTCGTTCGGACAGTTGCAGTACACGACGATGTCCCGGTCGCGGGGCAGGTCGTCGATCCTGCCGATGCGATCGAGATCGGTGAGCATCGCGCCGGGAATGCGCGGCCGCGATTCCTGCGCGAGGCGCGTGCCGATGTCCACGACGACGGGCCGCACGTCCGCCTCGAGCGCAATGCGCAGCTCCTCGATGGTCATCATGGCGGCGCCGACGTTGCGCGTCAGGCGCAAGCGCTGCCAGGCCTTCACGCCGATGTACAGCCCGACAAGCGAAGCCGCCGCGCCTGCGGCAAGTCCCAAGTTCGCGCTCATCCACGCCAGCACGGCGTCGATCTGCGGCGCGAACAGGTAGCCCACGCTCATCGCGGCGCCGACCCACAGCGCGGCGCTCGCCAGGGACGCCAGCGCGAACGAGCCGAGGCGCATGTGCAGCGCGCCGGCGATCGGCGGCGCCACGGTCGCGAAGCCGGGCACGAACTTGGAAAGCACCACCGAGTAGAAGCCCCATCGCTCGAAGATGCCCTCGGTCTGGCGCACGCACGCGTCGGGCGACAACGAAACCCGGCACAGGAAGCGCAGCACCGGGTAGCCGAAGCGGCGCCCGGCCCAGAACCACGCGAGATCGGCCGCGAGCGATGCCGCGATCGAGAGCGCGAACGCGCCGGCGCCGCTGATCTTGCCCGCCGCCGCGAGCGCGCCGGCGATCATCATCGTCGGGACGGCCGGAATCGGGAGCCCGAGCTGCTGCAGGAGCACGTTGAGCCCGACCACCCACACGCCGTGCTGCGACAACTGGTCGAGGACGGGTTGCATGCCGAGCGGCGTCCGGTCAGCGCGCGATGCCGCCGAAGCGGCCGCTGCGAAAGTCCTCGATCGCCTGCGTGATCTGCGCCGCGGTGTTCATCACGAACGGACCGTAGCGCGCGACCGGCTCGCCCAGCGGCGCGCCCCCGAGGACGAGGGCGCGGACCGGGCGCGGCGCGTCCTCGCGGCACGCGAGCGCCACGACGTCGCCTTCGCCGAGCATCGCGAACGTTCCGCTGGGCGCAGCGACGCCATCGTCGGCGATGCGGCCTTCGCCGTCGTACACGTACACCGCGACGTTGTAGTCGGCCGGCACCTCGAGCGCAACGCGTCCGCCTGGCTGCACCGCGACGTCGAAATAGAGGATCGGCGTGCGCGTCTCCACCCGCGCCGCAACGCCCAGCGCGGTGCCGGCGATCACCTTCACGCTTGCCAGGCCGTCGGAGGTGCGGGCGACCGGCAGCTCCGCGGCGATCACGTCCTGGTAGCGGGGCGCCACCATCTTGTCACGGGCCGGCAGGTTCACCCAGACCTGGAAGCCGTGTACCCGCCCGCCGTCCCGGCGCACGCGCTCGCTCGGCATCTCGGAATGAATGACGCCGCTCCCCGCGGTCATCCACTGGATGTCGCCCGGCGCGAGCCGGCCGCGATTGCCGGCCGAGTCCACGTGCTCGACTTCGCCGTCGAGCAGGTAGGTGACGGTCTCGAAGCCGCGGTGCGGATGGTCGGGCGCGCCTACCGCCTGGCCGGGTGCGTAGTCGACCGGCCCCATCTCGTCCAGCAGCAGGAACGGATCGAAGTCGCTCAGCGCCGGCGTGGGGAACGGCCGGCGCACGACGAACCCGCCGCCTTCGACGGTGCGTTGCGCGGCGATTCGAAAGGCGACGGGCCGAAGCATCGTGAACGTCCGTAAGGTTACGGGAGACAGGTTACGGGAGACGCCCAGACATGGGTCCACACAGCGGTCTTTGCAAGCCCCCTCGTGTTTTCGCGCGTCCTGCGGGACAATCGCGGCTGGCCGGCGCCACCGCCGCGCCGATCATGCCACGGGGGCACGCATGGCCACGCCGCAAGCGCCGCAGTCGATTCCCATGATGCCCATGGCATCCACCGCTCCCGAGTCGCGCAAGCTGACCGCCGGCTACGGCGCATCGTGGTGGGGCGAAGGCTGGCGCATCTTCGCCGCCGCGCCGGGCACGTGGATCGGCATCATCCTCATCCTGTTCGTGCTGATGTTTCTGATGCTGCTCGTGCCGTTCATCGGCGGCATCGCGCAAACGCTGCTGATGCCCGTGTTCGCGGGCGGCGTGATGCTCGGGTGCCAGGCGCTGGCCCGGGGCGAGCCCCTGCGGATCGGCCACCTGTTCGACGGCTTCGGCTCCGGGCGCTTCGGAGCGCTGGTGATCCTGGGCCTGGTGATCCTGGCGGCGAGCATCGTACTCGGGCTCATCGTGGTGGCCATCATCTTCGCGACGATCGGCATCGCCGGCCTGTCGACGCTCGCCGCGTTCTCCGACCCGACCCAGCTCAACATGGACATGCTGATGACTTCGGGCCTCGCGTTCCTTCTGACGTTCCTGGTCGGCTTCGTCGGCGCGAGCCTG
Organism: Burkholderiales bacterium; assembly: GCA_038239945.1. Classification (GTDB taxonomy): domain Bacteria; phylum Pseudomonadota; class Gammaproteobacteria; order Burkholderiales; family Casimicrobiaceae; genus VBCG01. The sequence goes on along the minus strand of JBBSEG010000004.1, from coordinate 26,004 downwards.
ATCGCAATGGCGTACTGGTTCGCCCCCGCGCTGGTCGTGCTCAACGGCGAGGAGCCCATCGCGGCGATGCGCAAGAGCTTTCGCGCGTCCTGGCGCAATCTCGGCGCGGTCTTCGTGTACGGCCTGCTCTACATCGGCCTTGCCATCCTCGCGACGCTGCCATTCGGCCTCGGGTGGCTCGTGCTCGCGCCGATGATCGCCGGCAGCTGCTACGCGGGCTGGCGCACCGTGTTCAGCTGAGCTCGCCCCGCGGCTGGCTTCGGCGCGCGTGCGGGCTAGTGCGCCTGGTCCCAGTTCTCTCCGTGCCCCACGTCCACGACCAGCGGCGCGCGCAGCGACGCGACACCCGACATCAGCGGCGGCAGGTCGCGCTCCACCCGCGGCAGCTCGCTCTCCGGCACCTCGAACACGAGCTCGTCGTGCACCTGGAGCACCAGCCGGGTGCCGAGCCGCTGGTCGACGATCCAGCGCTGCACGACGATCATCGCGAGCTTGATCAGGTCGGCGGCCGTGCCTTGCATGGGGGCGTTGATCGCCGCGCGCTCGGCTCCCGCGCGGCGCGGACCGCTCGCCGCGCGGATGTCGGGCAGCCATAGCCTGCGCCCGAACACCGTCTCGACGTAGCCCTGGGTGCGCGCCACCTCGCGGGTGCGCTGCATGTAGTCGGCGACGCCGGGATAGCGCGCGAAGTACTTGTCGATGAAGACCTGCGCCGCCGAGCGCTCGATGCCGAGCTGCGCGGCCAGGCCGAATGCGCTCATGCCGTAGATCAGGCCGAAGTTCACGGCCTTGATGTAGCGGCGCTGGTCGGCGGTGACGTCGGGCTGCGGCACGCCGAAGATCTCCGCCGCGGTGGCGCGATGAATGTCGGCGCCTTCCTGGAACGCGCGGAGGAGCGCCGGGTCCTCCGACAGGTGCGCCATGATCCGCAGCTCGACCTGCGAATAGTCGGCCGACAGCAGCGTGTGCCCCGGCGGCGCGATGAACGCCTCGCGGATCTTGCGTCCCTCCGCGGTGCGCACCGGGATGTTCTGCAGGTTGGGCTCGGTCGACGCGAGCCGGCCGGTGACCGCGGTCGCCTGCGAGAACGTGGTGTGCACGCGGCCGGTCTGCGGATTCACCATCTGCGGCAGCTTGTCGGTATACGTGGACTTGAGCTTCGACAGGCCGCGATGCTCGAGGATGAGCTTGGGCAGCGGATAGTCCGCGGCGAGCTCCTGCAACACGTCCTCGTCGGTGGACGGCTGGCCGGTGGCCGTGCGCTTGACGACGGGCAGCTTCATCCGGTCGAACAGGATCTCGCAAAGCTGGCGCGGCGAGCCCAGGTTGAACGGCGCGCCGGCTTCGTGGAAGGCCTGCTGCTCGAGGGCCATCACGCGCTCGCCGAGTATGCGGCTGTGGGCGGCCAGCCGCGCGCTGTCGATCAGCACGCCGTGGCGCTCCATCGTGAACAGCACGTCGCGCACGGGCAGCTCGATCGCCTCGTACACGTGGCTCAGCTTCGCGTCGTTCCGGATCTGCGGAAACAGCTTCTCGTGCATACGCAACGTGACATCCGCGTTCTCGGCGGCGTACTCGCCGGCGCGCTCGACCGCTACCTGCTCGAACGGGATCCGCTTCGCGCCCTTGCCGGTGACCTCGTCGTAGCTCAGCGTATGGACGTCGAGATGGCGCCACGCCAGGTTGTCGAGGTCGTGGGGCTTGTGCGACTCGAGCACATACGATTGAAGGAGCGTGTCGTGCGCGATCCCGGCGAGCGCGACGCCGTGATTCGCCAGCACGTGCTCGTGAGACTTCAGGTTCTGGCCGACTTTGCGGCGGCCCGGATCGGCGAGCCAGGGCGCGATCTGCGCCAGCACCTGCGCGCGGTCCAGTTGCGGCGGCGCGCCCGTGTAGCGATGCGCGAGCGGCACATAGCAGGCGCGCCCCCGCTCGAGCGCGAACGCCAGCCCGACGACCTCCGCCTGCAGCGGCTCGACCTGGGTGGTCGAGATGTCGAAGCAGACTAGGTCGGCGTCCTGGATGGCGGCCCACCAGCGCTCCCACTGCGCAGTGTCGACGATCAGCTCGTAGTGCTTGTCGTCCTCCGCGAGGCGGGCGGGGCCCGGCGCGGCACCGCTCGCGCCGACCGGAGCGCCGTATCCCGCACCGCCCTGCACGGCCGCGCCGCCCGGCGCTGGCGCGAACGGTACGAGATCCTTGAGCCAGCTCTTGAACTCGAAGCGCTCGAACATTTCGCGCAGCGCCGCGTCGTCCGGCGCGGTCAGGCCGAGCTCGGCGTAGCCGCTTTGCAATGCGCAGTCGGTCTTGACGGTCAACAGGCGGCGCCCCTGCGGCAGCCAGTCGAGCGTCTGCCGCAGGTTCTCGCCGACCACGCCGCCGATCGACGCGGCACCGGCGACGAGACGGTCGAGCGTGCCGTACTCCGCAAGCCACTTGGCGGCCGTCTTCGGCCCGACCTTCGGTACGCCGGGAATGTTGTCCACCGCATCGCCGGTGAGCGTCAAGAGGTCGAGCACCTGGTCGGGACGCACGCCGAACTTGGCGAGCACGCCGGCCTCGTCGAGCGTCTCGCTGGTCATGGTGTTGACGAGCTTGACCCGCGGCGCCACGAGCTGCGCAAGATCCTTGTCGGAGGTCGAGATGATCGTGTCGACGTCCGCCTCGCGCGCCTCCCGCGCGAGCGTGCCGATCACGTCGTCGGCTTCCACGCCGTGGATCATCACGAGCGGCCAGCCATGCGCGCGCACGAGCGCATGCAGCGGCGGGATCTGCAGCGACAGGTCGTCGGGCATCGCCACGCGGTTCGACTTGTACTCGGCGTACCAGTCGTCGCGAAACGTCTTGCCCGGTGCGTCGAACACGACGGCGAAGTAGTCCGGCTTGAAGTCCTCGACCATTCGGCGCAACATCGAAACGACACCGCGCAGCGCGCCAGTAGGCTCGCCGCGCGACGTGCGCAGGTCGGGCAGCGCGTGGTAGGCGCGATACAGGTACGATGAACCGTCGACGAGGACGAGCGTAGGCATGCTGCCGCAAACGGACAAGATTCCCGAGCTGGTCGACCCCCAGGCGCTCTATACGAGCAACGGGCAGGAAGCGTGGCGGGTGCTGGGAATTATGGCAGAGTTCCAGCTCGCGACGGATCGCCTGCGCGGCATCCGCCCCGCCGTGAGCATGTTCGGCAGCGCGCGCATCAAGCCCGCGCACAAGTATTACGAGACCACGCGCAGCATTGCGCGGAAGCTCTCGGACGCGGGCTTCGCCGTGATCTCCGGCGGCGGTCCGGGACTGATGCAGGCGGCTAACGAAGGCGCGCAGAAGGGCCGCTCCGCGGCCGTCGGGCTCAACATCTACCTGCCCAACGAGACGGGCGGCAACCCCTACCAGGACATCTCGATCAACTTTCGCTATTTCTTTGCGCGGAAGATGATGTTCGTCCGCTTCGCATCCGCGTATGTGGTGCTGCCGGGCGGATTCGGCACCCTCGACGAACTCTCCGAATGCCTCACGCTCGTGCAGACCGGCAAGACGCGCCGCATTCCGATCATCCTGGTCGGCAGCGAGTTCTGGCGGGGGCTCCTCGACTGGCTGCAGGAGCGCCTCGTCGCCGAAGGTATGGTCGACGAGCGCGATCTCGACCTGATGCGCGTGATCGACGAGCCCGACGCGATCGTCGAGGCGATCTTCGACTTCTACGAGAATCGCGGCTTCCAGCCATCCCAGGAAGAGCGCGAGCGCATGCTCAATCTCGGAGCTGCGTCCTTCCCCACGCCGCCGCTGGCGAGCGGCGGTCGGAGGGTCGCGCGGCGACGCGGCGTTCGCGCCACTGTTGCAGGAAATGCGAATCCGAGAGCGGCCGACGTCATGCCGAGGCTCCGTCCTACGGCGGGACCCGGGCTATTTGCTAGAATCGCTGCATCCAACGGTGCATCGACCATGAATTTCTCGCGCTCGAGCCTCTCGCTGATCGTCGCCCTGCTGCTGGCAGCGGGGACCGCATCTGCGCAGGTGCCGCCTGCGCCCGCGGTCGACCTCGCGGCACCGCCGCCGTCGCCGGATTTTTCGGGCGACGCGGATCTGGACCCCCAGGTCACGATCATCCGTCGCGATAGCGATGTCGTGGAAGAAGTCCGGGTACGGGGCGAACTCCGGTACGTGCGGGTGACGCCGCGTACCGGCCGCCCCTATTACCTACTTCCCGACACCAACGGCAACACCTATATCCGCCGCGACAGCGTGGACTCGCACCTGAAGGTCCCGATGTGGGTCCTGTTCTCGTTTTGAGCTGACACGATCGACGTCGATCGGCGTAGCGCGGGTCCGCGCTGCGCTGCCTCATGTCCGTCTACACCACCGTAACTCACGAGCAGCTCGACGCTTGGCTTGCGCGCTACGGCGTGGGCACCGTCACGCAGCTGGAGCCGATCGCGGCCGGCATCGAGAACACGAACTATTTCGTCACCACGCGCAACGGCCGCTACGTGCTGACGCTCTACGAGCGCCTGCCGGCCGGGGAGCTGCCCTTCTATCTCAACCTGATGGCCCACCTGGCACGGGCCGGCGTGCCGGCGCCGAACCCCGAGCCGGACCGCACCGGCGCGCTGTTCTCGCTGCTCAACGGCCGCCCGGCAGGACTCGTGGCGCGCATCGAAGGCGTGGTGGTCGAGCGCCCCGACGCACCACGCTGCGGGGCGGTCGGCGCGGCGCTGGGCCACCTGCACGTCGCGGCGCAAACGTATCGCGCGCGGCTCACCAATCGGCGCGGCCCGGCCTGGTGGCGCCAGGCGGCGCGGGCGGTGCAAGGTCACCTGAGCGACGACCAGCGGGCCTTGCTGGGTAACGAGATCCGTTTCCAGACCGGCTACGCGAAAGCCACCCTGCCGAAAGGCGCGATTCACGGCGACCTCTTCTGCGACAACGTCCTGTTCGACCAAGGCCGGGTGGCGGGGATCATCGATTTCGGCTTCGCCGCCACCGACTTCTTCGCCTATGACCTCGCGATCACGGTCAACGACTGGTGCACCGATGCGGACTCGGGCGCGTTGAACGATGGGCGCAGCGCGGCCCTGGTCGACGCCTACCAGAGTGCGCGCCGTCTCACCCCCTACGAGCGCGCCCAGTGGCCCACGCTGCTGCGCGCGGCCGCCCTGCGCTTCTGGCTGTCGCGTCTCTACGATCTACATTTGCCGCGCGCCGGCGAGCTCACGCATGCGCACGATCCCGCGCCGTTCGAACGGATCCTGCGGCAGCGCGTGGCCACGCCCGCGCACATCGCAGACGACTGAAGCAATGGCCGACCCGACCGACATCACATTCACCCGTCACGAGGGCCGGCGCGGCTTCGAATGGGTGCGCCTCGCCTATCGCATGTTTCGCGGCGCGCCCTGGCGCTGGCTCGCGCTGGCGGGACTCTATGTACTCGTGATCATCGCGTGCCGCTTCCTGCCTTTCGTCGGCGGTCTCGCGCCGTTCCTCGTCAAGCCGTTGCTGTCGGTGGGGTTCCTGGCAGGCGCGTGGCGGCAGGAGCGCGGCGAGCGGCCGATCGCCACCGATCTGTTGCGCGGTTTCCGGTCCAACGTGTGGGCGCTGTTGCCGCTCGGCGTCATTTTCGTCGTCGGCTCGGGCCTGGCCATCGCCGCCACCGCGCTGATCGACCAGGGGCGGCTGCTCGGGTTGATGATCGACCCGGCGCCCGCCGATCTAGACCAGGAAGCCTCCGCGCAGCGGATCACCGACACCCTCGCCGACCCGAAGGTGCACGCCGGGATGCTGTTCGCGGCGGTGTGCATGGTGCCGACGCTGCTGGCGCTGTGGTGGGCGCCCGCACTGGTAGTGTTCCAGGATGCGGGCGTCGTGAAGGCGCTTCGCGCGAGCTTCCGGGCCGCGGCCGCGAACTGGCGTGCGCTCCTGCGCTATTGCCTGGTGGTGTTTTTCTTCTTTTCGCTCTTCCAGGGCCTCGTCAACCTGTTGATCTTCGCCGTGGTGCCGGAGGCGCTGGTCGCCTACGTCGCGACCGCCGTGTTCGCGCCGTACGCGCTGTGCGTCATCGCCGTGGTGCAGATCTCGGACTACATCAGCTACCGGGATGTGTTCCACGCCGGCGAGACCGTGACGCCCGTCGACCGGACGCAGCCGGTCACCTGAAAGCGCCGCCGACCTAGACCCGCTCCAGCCGGGCGTACTCGAGCGCCAGCCATTTCACGCCCGTGTCGCGGAAGTTCACCTGCACGCGCGCATCGTCGCCGCGCCCCTCGGCGTCGATGATCACCCCGACCCCGAACTTGGCATGCCGGACGCTCTGGCCGATCCGCCACGCCGGCGCGGGCGGCGTCGCCTGCGGCGCGGCCTGCGGACGGTTCCACGCGCCGGGCGTGAGGTCGAGCGCGGCGCGGCGCGACGGCGGCGACAGCCATTGCACCAGCTCGCGCGGGATCTCGTCGAAGAATCGCGACACGATGTTGTAACGGGTCTGGCCGTGCAGCATGCGGGTCTGCGCGTGCGTGAGATAGAGCTTGCGGCGCGCCCGCGTAATCGCGACGTACATCAGGCGCCGCTCCTCCTCCACGCCGTCGGGCTCGTTCATGCTGTTGTCGTGGGGGAACAGGCCCTCCTCGAGGCCGGTGACGAACACCGTGTGGAACTCGAGCCCCTTGGCGGAATGCACGGTCATGAGCTGCAGCGCCGGCCGGCCATCGGCTGCCTGGGTGTCGCCGGCCTCGAGCGCCGCATGCGCGAGGAACGCGGTCAGCTCGTCGATGGCGTCGGCCACGGCCAGCGTAGAGTCGCCCGGCGTCGCCGGCTCGGCCGGAGCGCTCGCCCCGCCGCCCGCCCCATCCGCCGGGATGTCGGCACGCGCAGCACCGGCCGAAGGGTCGACGATGATCGCGTCGGCGGGCACCTCGGTGGCGGATGCGCGGAAGGGCACGAACGGCGCATCGACGGCCAGGTCGGCTTCGCCCGCGAACCCTGCCGCCGCATTGACGAGCTCCTCGAGATTCTCGATCCGCTCGTGGCCATCCTTGTCCTGCCGGTAGTGCGCGAGCAGCCCCGCGGCCTCGACCACATGCGCGACGGTCTCGGCGAGCGGCAGTCCGCGGATGGCCTCCCGCATGCCGGCGATGAGCCGCACGAATGCCGCCACGGCGCCGCCGGACTTGCCGCCCACCGCGCCGGCGCAGGCCACCTGCCAGAGCGTCGTGCCCTGGCCGCGCCCCTGCTCCTGGAGCTGCTCGAGCGTTCGCGCGCCGATCCCGCGCGGCGGGAAGTTGATCACCCGCAGCAGCGCGCCATCGTCCTCCGCGGCCGCGACCAGGCGCAGGTAGGCCAGCGCGTGCTTGATCTCCGCGCGCTCGAAGAAGCGCATCCCGCCGTACACGCGATACGGCAGGCCCGCGTTGAACAGCGCATGCTCGAGCACGCGCGACTGTGCATTGCTGCGGTAGAGCAGCGCGACCTCGTCGAGGGCGATGCCGTCGTCGGAGAGGCTCCTGACCGCGTCCACGACGAACGCCGCCTCGACCAGATCCGAGGGCGCCGCGAACGCGCGCACCGGCTCGCCCTTCCCTTCGTCGGTCCACAGGTTCTTGCCAAGACGCGTCTGGTTGTTCTTGATCAGCGCATTGGCGGCGTCGAGGATGTGGCCGTGCGAGCGGTAGTTCTGCTCGAGCTTGATCAGGCGGACCGGATGGTCGCTCCGGCTGAAATCGCGCTCGAAGCTCTGCATGTTGGCGACGTTCGCGCCGCGGAAGGCGTAGATCGACTGGTCGTCGTCGCCGACGGCGAACACGGCTGCGGCGGGACCCGTGAGCTGGCGCAGCCACTTGTATTGCAGGAGGTTGGTGTCCTGGAACTCGTCGACGAGCAGGTGCGAGAACCGACGCCGGTAATGCTCGCGCAGGTTCTCGTGCCCGGCGAGCAGCTCGTAGCTTCGCAAGAGCAGCTCGGCGAAGTCCACCGCGCCTTCGCGCTGGCACGCGGCTTCGTACAGCGCGTAATGCTCGACCTGCCGGCGCGTGAACTCGTCGAGCGCCTCCACCGCGTTGGGACGCTGTCCTTGGTCCTTCGCAGCGCTGATGAAATGCGCGAGCTGGCGCGCCGGATAGCGCTCGTCGTCGATCTGGTGGGCCCGGTAGACGCGCTTGATCAAGGCGAGCTGGTCCTGCGTGTCGAGGATCTGGAACGCCTGCGGCAGGTTGGCGGCGCGAAAATGGGCGCGCAGCATGCGGTTGCACAGCCCGTGGAACGTGCCGATCCACATACCGCGCGTCTGCAGGGGCGTCAACGCGGACAGCCGTGTCAGCATCTCCTTCGCCGCCTTGTTGGTGAAGGTGACCGCCAGAATGGACAGCGGGGTCGCCTGCCCGATCGCCATCAGCCAGGCGATGCGCGTGGTGAGGACGCGCGTCTTGCCGCTGCCCGCGCCGGCGAGAATCAGCGCCGAGGCGTGCGGCAGCGTGACGGCCGCGAGCTGCTCGGGATTGAGGTTGGCGAGTAGGGGCGAAGCCATGCGGACGGCCTGCCGCGATGCCGAAGGGCGGCGCGCGGCGCGAAAGCGCGAGGGGTGGGTGGACCGAGCCGGGGTTGCCGGTCGGGGGTGTCGACAGGGGTGCCGACCAGAGTGGCCGATCCGCCCCTGAATTATACGACCGTCACCCGCCCTGGCCCGTCGAAACGCCGGCTGCGGCGGGAGCGGAGCTGCCCGCGGCAGAGGGGCCACCTGTGTGCCTCCGGATCGCACGCTCGCCGAGGTGGACAGCTGGGCAGGCGCACTTGGCAAAAGCCCGGGACGCGCCCGGGCTCGCTTGAAACGGTACAGCCCTTGACCTACCAGCCGATATCCTTAAGGAGCTGGAAGGTCATGTCGCGCGGCACGGTGACGGTGTGCTGGAGGTCGGCGTTGATAGCGGGTTCCATCAGCTGATTGGGGGTGGCGATCTGGTCCCAGTGCGACACGCTCGAGCCCGGCTGCACTGGGTTGGGGGTGAACAACAGCATCCGCCCGAGCGTATCCGCGCCGGCGAACTGGCCGGCGTTCACGCCGAGGTTCGCCACCACACCTGAGGTCTTGCGCGAGCGATAGACGAGCGCGGCCTTGAGCAAATTCGCGTCGGCCAGGCTGATGACCACCGCCGGAATGACGACCGTGGGGTCGGTTCCCGAGGCGCCGGGCGGCGGCGAGCCGGGCACGTTGTTCGCGAACACCACGCCACGCGCACCGGCGTTCTGCGCATTCTTCGCCTTGACCGCGAACGGGCAGACGCCGCGGTCGACCAGCGCGATGTTGCCGTTGACCGCCAGCGCGTTGACGGCGTTGTACGGGTCGCAGCCCGGACCGGTGCCACCGGGTTGCGCGATGACGGGCATCAACTGGCCGCTCACGCCCGGGCTCGCCAGCATCGCGCCGAAGGAGACCGGCCCGACCGGGTAATCGCCCGTCGCGCTCGGCACCGGGCCGCTGTCGACGTGCAGCCGTGGCGTGCCGAGCGCAAGGACCGTCGGCACCGCGGACGTGACGTTGGCGCCGCTCCACACCACCTTGCGCACGTTGATCGCCGAGATCATCCGCTCGGACTGGGTCATCGCCACCCAGCTCTTGGCCTGCGTGTCGTCGTAGATGAAGTAGTCCCAGATCGACGGCAGGTCGGCGAAATAAGCGCCGGTGGATTCGTCGGTGAAGGTCTGGAATCCCAGGCCGTGGCCGAACTCGTGCAGCAGCACGGTGTACAGGTCGATGTTCGCGCCGTGGTTGTTGTCAAGGCCGAGGTAGAAGAAAAGACCGGTGAGGCAGCCGGCCTGGCCCAGGTTGCCGTTGAAGAAAGCGATGATGTCGGGATACGGGCCGGCCGGGTCGAGCAGGCTCAGGTCCTGTCCCGCGAGCTTGTTGGCAAGCGCCTGCGGATAGAGCGTGTTCGCGTGGGCGGCTCCGGGAAAATCGGTCCAGATGCCGTACGCGCCGGCCGCGCCGAGCACCGCAGAGGTGGGCGTGCAGGTGAGCGGCGCGAACGACGCCGCGATGTAGATAGTCACCGGGCTCGTGAGCGTCGCGCCCCACGTGCTCGCCGCCGCCATGAACACGTTGAGGCGCTGCGCGCCGCGCGTGGTGCCGGTGTTGCCGCCGACGGGCGCAGCAGGGGTCGGATCGTTGAAGCCAACTCCGGGATCGTCGATGTTGATGATCTGGAAGGTCGCCGCCGCACCCGCGGGCAGGCCGACCGCGAGGAGCGCCGCCGCCACCAGCAACTGCGCCACCCCGCTCCGCCAGGCCGGCATCATTGTTGCGCCTTGGCCGGGAGGACGTCCTGCAGCGTGGAGGCAGTGGGCTCGAGCAGCGCATCGACACGCTCGTCGCCGTCTACGCAAGCCAGCTCGACATCGCTGCCGGCGCCGCGGCGGGCCGTCATGTAGCTCCATCGGGAGCGATCGAGCCGCGCCCACCGCACGCCCTTGCCGACGGTCACGAGCGTGGCCTTCGGCGCGGACTTCGCCTGTGCGGACAACGACGGATGCATCGATTGCAGCGATTCGACCTGCGCGGGAGTGGGATCGCTCGTCAGCGCGCCGGTATCCGTGTCGACATACGCGCGGAGCGGCGCATTGGCGGTCGCCGGAAGGCCCGCCACGCTGGCGCGCAATGCAGGATCGGGGCGTTGGGCGACCGTGACGTTCGGGAACGCGAGCAGCCCGGCGGCGGTCGCCGGCGCGGCCGGCATCTGCGCCTGCGCCGTGGCCGCGACCGCCGCGGTGATAAATGCCGTCATGGCCGCGCCGAGCGCGCAAGTCTTCGTCGAGTTCGCCATCATGCTTCTCCTGCAGGTCCGGAAATGGCCGCGCGCACGCGCCTCCGCTGGTGCGTCGCGCGGGCGAGGGCCACCAGGCCGATCACGAGCAACGCGGGTGTCGCGGGCTCGGGGACGGTCCGCTTGCCGCTGATGTCGACGGTGTCCACGCCGATGTAGTCCGCGAAGTTGTTCGGCCCGGCGGTGTACTGGAAGGCGATGCGGCCCGACCCGCTGCCCGCGAGCAGGGCCGAGAACATCGTCCAGTCGGTGGGCATCCCGCCCGTGGCATTGCCCGCGTTGATCGCCAGCAGCAGGCTGAAATCGGCGAGCGAGACCGACGCGCCGTCGAGGCTGATCATGACGTTAAGCGCGTCGTCGAGCGCGTCGGCGGCGCGCGCGAAGAACGAGAGCGTCTGCGAGGAGAAATCGATCTCGGGACTGAGCAGCCAGGTGCTGATCGTGCCGCCGCCGGGGTCGGTGCTGAGGAAATTGGCCGCCGCGTACGAATCGGCAGCACCCGACTGTGCCGCGAACACGGCCGGATTGCCCTGGAACCAGCTGGTGGTCCCGAGCGGACTGCTCACGTTGATGGCGAGCCAGCCGCTGGCCGCCAGGTTGTCGAAGTTCTGGGTGAGCGAGACCACGCCCGCCTGCGCCGTCGTAACGACGCCGAACAGGACGGCGGTCCAAAAGGTGCGCTTCATTTGCAGTGATCCCCCGGGTAGCCTTGCCATGCCGATACGATGCCGCGAAAGTCTGCCTCGAAACTCGCCGCAACGCCATAGCCTACAGGTCGTCGGCGACAACGGGGCGCGCAAGCGATAACCGCGCCAAGGCGAATTTATCAACGCGGTCAGAATCTTGACTCGGGGGGCGACAGGGACGCGGCGACCACTGTAAACGGCCCCGACACCGTCGGCCCTGCCGGACCTCGCCCGCTATAATCAGCCACGACCCCGTCACTGCATGGCCCGCGCCCTCGACGAAACTCCTCCCGCCAACTCCGCGACGATGCGGGCGTTCGTGCACTGGATCCGTGCCGCCGCGCCGTACGTGCATGCATTCCGCGGCCAGACGTTCATCATCGCGTTCGGCGGAGAGGTGGTGGCAGACGAGTCGTTTCTCGGTGTCGTCCACGATCTCAACCTGCTGCACAGCCTCGGCATCAAGCTGGTCGTCGCGCACGGCTGCCGGCCGCAGGTCGAGGCCATCCTGAAGCAGCAGGGTTACGAGAGCCGCTATGCTCGCGGCGCGCGCATCACCGACGTCGACGCGATGGATTGCGTGCTCGAGGCGGCAGGCCAGGTGCGCGCCCGCATCGAGGCGCTGCTCTCGCTCGGCCTCGCCAACTCTCCGATGGCCGGCGCGCGCAACCGCGTGTCGAGCGGCAACTACCTGACCGCCAAGCCGATGGGCGTGGTCGACGGCGTCGACATGCAGCTCACGGGCGAGGTGCGGCGGGTCGACAACGAAGCCATCCAGCAACGCCTCGACGACGGCGACATCGTGCTGATCTCGCCGATCGGGTACTCCCCCACGGGCGAGATCTTCAACCTGACCGTCGAGGAAGTCGCGACCCAGGTCGCCGTGCACATGCGCGCGACCAAGCTCATCTTCCTCATGGACACCGACGGCGTGCGCAACGGCCGCCGCAAGCTGCTGTCGGACCTGTCGACGCGCGACGCCGAGGCGCTGCTCGCCAAGTCCGACCGGCTCGCCCCCGACGTGCGGGTGTACCTGCCGGCGGTGATCCGGGCCTGCAACAACGGCGTGAAGCGCGGCCACCTCATCAGCCGCCACCACGACGGCGCGCTGCCGCTCGAGCTCTTCACCCGCGACGGCGTCGGCACGATGGTCGCGGCCACCGCACTCGCCCACATCCGCAACGCGACGATCGACGACGTCGGCGGCATCCTGTCGATGATCGAGCCGCTCGAGGAGCAGGGCGTGCTCGTGCGGCGCTCGCGCGAGCGCCTCGAGGCGGAGATCGAGCGCTTCGTGGTGGCCGAATACGACAATCACATCATCGGCTGCGCGGCGCTCTACGCGTTCCCCGACGATCGCGTCGGCGAGCTCGCGGCGCTGGCCGTGCACCCGGACTTTCGCCGCGAGGGCTACGGCGAGGCGCTGCTGCACGAGATCGAGCAGCGGGCGCGGCGGCTCAAGCTCGCGAGCCTGTTCGTCCTCACCACCAAAACGGCCCACTGGTTCCTGGAGCGCGGCTTTCGCACCGGCGCGATCGCCGACCTACCGCACCAGAAGCAGGCGCTCTACAATTACCACCGCAAGTCGCAGGTCTATCGCAAGGCCCTGTAGCGACGGTCGCCCAGGCGCCCCGGCGTCGTCGATCTGCGACCGCCACCGCATTCGAGTCCTCGAGGAGCCGCCATGGCGCGCACCGTGCAATGCATCAAGCTCGGCCGGGAGGCCGAGGGTCTGGACTTCGCCCCGTATCCTGGCGAGCTCGGCAAGCGCATCTACGAAGGCGTGTCGAAGGAGGCCTGGCAGCAGTGGCAGAAGCAGCAGACGATGCTCGTGAACGAGAACCGGCTATCGCTAGCGGATCCCCGCGCGCGGAAGTGGCTCGCCGAGCAAATGGAAAAACACTTCTTCGGCGGCGGCGCGGACATGCCGCAGGGCTACGTCCCGCCCCCTGCGTGACCGGCACTCGCGGGCGCGGCTACGGCTCGCGCTCGAGATAGCTCTGGAACACACCCACGTGCACGAGAGCCGCGTCGGCGCAATCGGGCCATCGCTCGGTCGCCTCGAAACGGACGTCGTACGTCGGCTCGTCCACCGCGGCGACCGCATGTGCGTGCGCATCGGGAAACGGATAGGCGGGCGATTCGCTCACCACCACGCCACACTTGCCACGAATGTAGCCGGGCATTCGCACATGGCCCGGCACGTGATCAGAGCGCACACGCACCCGGTCGCCCGCAGCAAACCGCTCGCGTCCCGTGACGTTCGTACGCCCGCGGGCGCTTGGCGCGGCCAGCGGAAAGCGTCCACCCGCGCGGCGCTCGAGCTCCTCGGACGACCACACGCCTTTCTCGACGCCGAGCGTCGCGAGGCTCGTCAGCGTCCGCTCGTAGTAGCCGGCCGTGAGATAGTGGCGGGGCTCCATCCGCTCAATCGCGTGGCGATACTCGTCCATGTTGAAGATGCCGAGCTTCACCGCGACGGAGTACAGGGCATTGAGGCGAACCTCCCACGGCGCGTGGAACGCCGGGGCATTCGGCGCATAGCGGATCCGCCCGAAGCCCTGCCGGCCGCCGAGATCGTGAATGCCATCCATGGCCGGGCGCGCCTACAGGCGGGCGACGCCGATCATCGCGTCGCGGGTGACGATCTGCGCGAGCGCAGTTTCGCCCCAGCCGAGCGTCGCGGCGGGCTGCTCCGGCAACACCATGTAGCGCTTGTCGGCCGTGGTGTCCCATACGCGAATCTCCACCTGCGGCGCGAGGTCCAGCCCCATTTCGCGCAGCACGGTACGCGACTCGCGCACGACACGGGCGCGGTACTCCAGGTCCTTGTACCAGTCCGGCGGCAGACCGATGATCGTGAAGGCCGTGCACGAGCACAGCGTGCAGCAGATCACGTTCTGCACCGTCGGCGTGTTCTCGAGGACGACGAGGTGGCGATGGTGAACGGGTAGCGTGAGCCCGAGCTCGGTCACGGCCGCGCGGCCGTCGGCGAGCAGTCGGCGGCGATACTCGGGATCGGTCCAGGCCTTTGCCACCACCCGCGCGCCATGCCGGGGCAGCCACTGCTCGTCGGCGTGCTGCGCAAGCTCTGCGACGATCGCATCGGGATCCATGCCGCGGGCCTCGCAGGCCGCCTCGATGGCCCCCACCCGCGCGTCCAACGGGGCGACGGTGGGCTGCGAAACGTCGTGAGCGGGCATGGTCGTCGTGGCGTGCACGCAGGCATGGGGATGTCGCGCCGCTCGAGTATTCCGCATGGCGGTGGAGTGGTCAAGGCGGCGAGGCGGCTCCAGTCCGTACCAGCCGCGCAGCGGATGCACGCCGTCACGGCGCCGAAACGCCGCGCGTCACGCTCGCGAGCCTGCCGGGATGGACGCGCCAGGCTCGCCCACCGTTCCTTGGATCGGCTCTTCCCGCGCTGGTAGACTCGACCGCATGCAATATCCGTTCGGAACGGTCACGTTCCTGTTCACCGACATCGAGGGCAGCACCAAGCTGTGGGAGGACCAGCGCGCGGCCATGGGGGTTGCCCTCGCGCGCCACGACGCCGTAGTGAGCGCGTCGATCGAGCGGCATGGCGGGCTCGTGATCAAGACCATGGGGGACGGCTTTCACGCGGCCTTCGCGAGCGCGCCCGATGCGGTGGCCGCCGCGCTCGCGGCGCAGCACGCGCTGCACGCCGAGGCGTGGCCCGGAGCCGTCCGGCTGCGAGTGCGCATGGCGGTGCACACGGGCAAGGCCGAGCTGCGCGAAGGCGACTACTACGGACCCGCGATGAATCGCGCGGCGCGCCTGATGGCCCTCGGGCGCGGCGGACAGACGCTGCTGTCCGAGGTCACCCATAGCCTCTGCCGCGATCTGGTGGCGTCCGACGTGTCGTTCAAGGCGCACGGCGAGCACGGGCTCAAGGGCCTGGCGCGCCGCGAGGCGGTCTACGAGCTGTGCCATCCGGGCCTGCCGCAGGCCTTTCCCCCGCTGCAATCGCTGCTCGCGCGAATCGACGAGAACACGCCGTCGATCGCCGTGCTGCCGTTCGCGAACCTCAATCCTGACAAGGACCAGGAATACTTCGCCGACGGCCTGGCCGAGGAGCTCATGAACCTGCTCGCGAAGATCCGCGGGCTGCGCGTGGCCTCGCGCACTTCGGCGTTCAGCTTCCGGGGGGCCAGCGCGGACCTGCCGACGATCGGCCGGAAGCTGAACGTGGCGGCGGTGCTCGAGGGCAGCGTGAGCAAGGTCGGCACGCGCCTGCGCAACACGACGCAGCTCGTCAAGGTCGCCAGCGATTCGTCTCTGTGGTCGGAGACCTACGACCGCGAGCTGGACGACATCTTCGCCGCGCAGGACGAGATCGCGCGTGCCGTGGTGAAGGAGCTCCGCGCCGCGCTGCTCGGCGCGCCGAGCGATGCGTCGTCGAGCGCGCAGGTGAGGGACGAGGTGGACGCGGCGGCGAAGGGACGCCGCGCCGATGCGGACGCGTATCCGCTGCATCTGCAGGGCCGCTTGTTTGCGGATCGGCAGACCGCCGAGGATACGGCGAAGGCGATCGGCTACTACCGGCAGGCGGTGGCCCTCGATCCGAATTACGCGCTGGCCTGGGCCTCGCTGGCGCGTGCGCACGCGAACCAGGCGGTGTACGCGTGGGCGCCTTGCCAGGAGGCCTTCGAAGAGGCGCGGCACGCGGCCGGGCTGGCACTCGAACTCGAGCCGACGCTCGCCGAGGGGCATGCCGCGCTCGGATTCGTCCGGATGGCGCACGACCGCAACTGGCAGGGCGCGCACGCATCGTTCCGCCGCGCGCTCGAGCTCGCCCCCGGCAACGCCGGCGTGCAGGGCGATGCCGCGATCATGGCCCTGCCTCGGCCGTCCCGACGAAGCCATCGCGCTGTTGCGGCGAGCGGTGACGCTCGACCCACTGAGCGCGCGTGCGCATCGCGTCCTCGGGTCGCGCTATCTGCACGCGGGCCTGCTCGACGACGCGCAGCGCTCGACCTGCGCGGCGCTCGCGCTCAATCCCACCGGGGGCCTCGCGCACTACTGGCTCGGCATGATCGAGCTCTCCCGCTCCCGTTTCGAGCCTGCGCGGGAAGCGTTCCGGCAGGAGCGCAACGCCGCCTTGAGGCTGCTCGGGCTGGCGGTGGCGGAGCATGCGCTCGGGAATGCCGCGGCGGCGCGTGCGAACCTGCAGGAGCTCATCGCGCAGCACGCGGTGGGAGGCGCCTCGCAGATTGCGCGGGCCTACGCCTACCAGGGCGATGCCGACGCCGCCTTCGACTGGCTCGAGCGGGCCGACCGGGAGCGCGATCCCGGGCTCATCGAGATCAACGCCGACCTGTTGATGCGCAACGTCCACACCGACCCGCGGTGGCAGGCGTTCCTGCGCAAGTTGGGGCTGATCGAACCTGCGTTCCGGGCGATGCCATTGCATGCCGAGGAGACATGAAAGCCAAGCCTGCCAAGCCCGACACCCGCTACCTGGGGCATACGCCCACCATCGCGTGCTTCAACCACGCGACGGCCTCGCTGGGCGTGGACTTCGACGTCCTGAACGCCGCGCTGCAGGTGTTCGTGACCGAGCACGTCGCGCCGGTGTGGGGAACCCCCGCGACGCTGATCAAGACCGACGGCTACCGCGACGGCTGCTGGGCGATCGTCTTCCTCGACCACGCCGACCACGCCAAGGCCTTGGCCTACCACCATCTAACGCCCGAAGGCTATCCGCAGTCGAAGGTGTTCGTGAAGACGACCACCGCCAACAAGACGGCCATCAGCATGGCGGCGTCGCATGAGCTGGTCGAGATGCTCGTCGATCCCAGCATGAACCTCGAGGTGATGAAGCCCGACGGCAAGCTGGTACACCGCTACGAAGTCGCCGATCCGGTCGAGGACCTGCATTTCATGGTCAACGGCATCCGGATGACCGACTTCGTCTATCCCGCTTATTTCGAGTCGTTCCACAAACCCGGCTCGGTCAAGTTCGATCACCTGCGCGTGCTGCGGCGACCGTTCCAGATTCACGTGCGCGGCTACCAGAGCGTGTACGTGAACGGCAAGTGGACCACGCGCTTCGGATCGCGGGCCAAGCAGAAGCAATTCGAGCAGGAGGACCGGCGCGGCCGCCGAGCCGAACGGCGCGCCGCGATCAAGCGGCGCCGCAGCGCCAAGACGCACGCGCTGCGGCCCCGGCAAAGCCGCTAGCTGCCGCGCCGCGCGAACCATGTTCGTCGGCGGCGCAGCCCCGTGCGCCTCCTCAGTAGCCGAGCGCCGATCCGGTTCCCGACCGCGGATCGTTGGCGCCGTAGAACGCCGCGTGCCCGTTGGGCGCTGCGCGAAGCGTGGGCGCACCGACTAGGATGCCGGCCGCGTGTCCGGACGCTGGGTGCTCCTCGAGCCGGTGGCCCATTGCGGTCAGGATCCGGCGGGTGTCGGGGCTGAGCGCGAACGGCTCGACCGAGGTGGCGTCGGGCAGCCATTGCTGGTGAAAGCGCGGCGCGTCTACGGCCTCCTGGACGTTCATGCCGTAGTCGACCGCGTTCAGGATGCAGTGGACGACGGTGGTGATGATGCGGCTTCCCCCCGGCGTGCCGATCACCATCACGGGCTTCCCGTCGCGCGAGACGATCGTGGGACTCATCGAGCTCAGCGGCCGCTTGCCCGGAGCGATCGAGTTCGCCTCGCCCTGCACGAGCCCGTAGCGATTGGGTGCGTCGAGCTTCGACGTGAAGTCGTCCATCTCGTCGTTGAGAAGAATCCCCGTTCCGCGCGCGGTGACCTTCGCCCCGAACCAGTCGTTCAGCGTATAGGTGACCGCGACGGCGTTGCCCATCCGGTCGACGATCGAGTAGTGCGTGGTGTTGCGGCCTTCGTGGGGCGCGACACCCGGGCCGAGATCGGCGGAGACGCCCGCCCGCGCCGGGTCGATGGCCGCGCGAATCGTCCCGGCGTAAGCCTTGTCCAGCAGGCGGTCGAGCGGGTTCTGCACGAAGTCCGGGTCGCCGAGATAGGTGTTGCGGTCGACGTACGCATGCCGCATGGCCTCGATCTGGTAGTGAACCGCCTGCGCGGAGCGGAACCCGAGCGCTGCGAGTGGATAGCCTTCGAGCACGTTGAGGATCTCGCAGACGATCACGCCGCCGGCGCTCGGCGGCGGCGCCGACACGATGTGATAGCCGCGGTAATCGCATTCGATGGGCGCAAGCTCGCGGACCCGATAGCCCTCGAGATCCGCTTTCACCAGGACGCCCTTCCCTGCCGCGCTTGAGTCGGCGATCGCCTCCGCAATCGCGCCGCGGTAGAAGGCGTCGGGTCCTCCGCGCGCGATCCGCTGCAGCGACTTCGAAAGATCCGTCTGGACCAGGCGGTCGCCCGGCCGGAACGGCTTCCCGTGGTTGAGGAAGATCGCGGCGGTCGGCGGGTCGGCTTGCAAGTCGCGGCTCGCCGCCCCAAACATCGCGCTATCCCCGGCGTCGAGCACGAAGCCCCGCCGGGCGAGCGCCATCGCCGGCCCAATCAGCGCGCCGCGCGAGCGCGTCCCGTACTTGCGTCTCGCGTACTCCAGGCCTGCAACCGTTCCGGGCACCGCGACCGCGAGATGCCCCGTCGTGCTCGCTCCGCGGACTACGTCGCCCGCGGCGTCGAGGTACATCTCGCGCGTGGCCGCAAGCGGCGCCTTCTCGCGAAAGTCGAGGAAGGTCTTGCGCCCGTCGGCGAACTGGAGGGTCATGAAGCCGCCACCGCCGAGATTGCCCGCGGCGGGGTAGACCACAGCCAGCGCATAGCCGACCGCTACGGCCGCATCCACCGCATTGCCGCCGCGCTTCAGTACGTCGACACCGATCAACGTGGCGAGCCGGTGCGCCGTCACCACCATGCCGTGCTCGGCGGCTGCAGGAGCCGGGGACGCCGGGTACGCGCTGCCGCAGGCGACCCACAGGACGGCGGCACTCAGGGCGAGGACGGTGCGCCGCGCGTGTCGTGGCAAGGTAATGCGCAGTTCCCGCTTCTCCGATGGTTGCGCTGGCATTTCGCTACTCTACTAGCGCCGCCCGACTTCGCGCATCTTCTCTAACGTCGGTGGACGGGGGTGCTCCAGCCACAGCCCGGTGGAACGGTGCGGGCGGCAGCGGCAGCTGCGCCATGGCGCAGTGGGTGTGCTCGCGCGAGGAGCCGAAACCATCTGGAAGAGCGAATATCACCCGCCGAACACACCGAATCCATTTCGAAATTAGGCGGTGGTCGTTTTCTGTCCGAACGGTCGCCCGAAAAACGCTTCGACCTGACAGATCGGGGTGCCGTCGTCGAGCGGGATCGCAGGGCCGACCGGACGGCCGTCCAGCGCCGCATCCACCGAAACCGCGCACGGGACGCAATTGTTGTAGTTGCGCGGCGTGTTGCCGCGCGCACTGTTGACGCCCTTGAGAAACCCCAGGTAGTTCGGGTCGTCCAGCAGCGGCGGCTTCAGCCTCGGGATCACCGGTCCCGGCGAAAGCCCACCCGGCCCGAAGTTGCGCGGAACGGGCGGCGACTTGTTCACCGGGCACGTGTTGGCGGGCAGAAACGATGCGCCGACGCCCACCCACGCGCAGAAGCGCTTGCCCTGCCACTCGCCGATGTCCTGGGGATCGATCGATGCCGGCGCATCGTTGGGCGCGTTCATCGCCGACTGGAGCGCCATTGCGCGCGCGGCCAGACCGACGCCCGCGGCCGCATCCGCGTAGCGCTTGGCCGCGACGGCGGTCCCGAGAAACCGACGTAGCGTTGCGCCGCCACGCTCGCCACCACCGTACCGATCGTCAGCGGATTGGTGCCGATCTCCTTGAGGCAATTCGCGACGCCCTTGGCGAAGCCTTCGTTGAATTTCTGGCGCCGTGCCGAGGCTTCGTCACCGCCCGGATTGTAGGGAACCGATCCGGGCCCGGAGCCAGGACCGGGCCCGGAGCCAGGACCGGGCCCGGGACCGGGACCGGGGCCGGGTGAAGAGCTTGGCGGCGTAGTATGCGGCACGGCAGAAGGATCCGACGGGTCGGACGACCGTTCGGTCGACCCGTTGACCGTCCGGCCCCCGGGTACGGACGGAGAAGCTCGTACCGTCCTGGCCTTGCGGCGGGTCCGGGTTCGGGTTGCGCCAGCAGATCGCCGTGCGCTGCAATGGATCGCATATGTTGACCGCGCAGCGCACATAGAGGCGACGCGCTTCGATGCTCGTGATCGTGTCGACCGGCACCGTGGCCGGCTTGCCGGAGAGCTGGTCATACGGCCCCGGGTGGTCCCGCTCGTAGTTGCACCGATCGAACCAGCGCCCGTCGTCGGTCACGTAAGGGCGCTTGTCGTCACCACCGCGACTGCGGAACTCGTCCTGGTTGTTGCCACCCTGGAGCGGCGGCGGCGCGCTTTGCTGCACGCCGCCCACCAGAGGCGTCGTCTGCGCAAAGGCCCCCGGGGCGGCGATAGCGAGCACGAAGAAGACGAGTGCGGCACGCTTCCCTTCAGTCTGCAACGACTCGACCCGGATGCATTCGCTTGCATGCTCGCTCTCATCCACGGGTAGCCGTTGCCGCGCAGTATCCCTCAACATCAGCGGTGCGAAAAGGATTGGTATCCTAGTTGCGGATGTCGCCCGGCCACCAGAACTCGAAACCGGTATCGCCGCATTGGAAGCTCAGCGACCCGGCGGAAAGGCGTGCATCATTGAGCCTCTCGTGACACGTCGACCCTCACTCGAAACCGGCAGCAACAGGCCCTGCTGGCGCGCAGCAGCACTCCTGCTGGCGGTTTCCCTCGCCGGTTGCGGGGGGGACGGCGTGCTCGACCCGCGTGGCCCGATCGGCGCGGCGAATCGAACGCTGCTGATCGATTCCGTGGCCATCATGCTGGCGATCGTGATTCCGGTCATCGTCGCGACGCTCGCGTTCGCCTGGTGGTTTCGCGCTTCGAACCACAAGGCGACCTACCTGCCGGATTGGGAGTTCTCGGCTCGCCTCGAGCTCGTCGTGTGGTCGATTCCCGCGATGACCATCATCCTTCTGGGCGGCGTCACGTGGATCGGCGCGCACCAGCTCGACCCCTCGCAGCCGCTCGATGCGCGCACCCAGCCGCTCGACGTGCAGGTCGTGTCGCTCGACTGGAAATGGCTGTTCATCTACCCCGAGCAGGGGGTTGCATCGGTGAACCAGCTCGTCATTCCGGTGGGCACTCCGGTGCGGTTCTCGCTCACATCGGCAAGCGTGCTCAACACGTTCTTCGTGCCGCAGCTCGGCAGCATGATCTACACGATGAACGGGATGCGCAGCACGCTGCACCTGCAGGCGGACGCGCCGGGCCGCTATGCGGGCATGTCCGCCCATTTCAGCGGCGACGGCTTCTCCGACATGCGCTTCACGGTGCAGGCCGTGGATGCGCGCGCGTTCGAAACCTGGGTCGCATCGACTCGCGGCGCCGGGCGCACACTCGACGGTTCCACCTATCTAGCGCTCGCCCGCCAGGGCAGCCCGGCGCCCGTCACCACTTATGCCTCGGTCGATCTGAAGCTCTTCGACCGCATCGTGGCGCAGGACCTCCCGCCGGGGCCGGGCCCCGCCGTGGAGCGCCAAGGCGCGGCGGAAACGCCCGCCGCCACGAAGACGAGCCGCAAGCCCTGACATGTTCGGCAAGCTGAGCTGGGACGCGATCCCGTTCCACGAACCGATCGTCATGATCACCTCGGCGGTGGTCGCGATTACGCTCACCGGCCTCCTGGTGTGGATCGTGGTCAAGGGACACCTTCCCTACCTGTGGAAGGAATGGCTGACCAGCGTCGACCACAAGCGCATCGGCGTCATGTACGTCATCCTCGCGCTGGTGATGCTCCTGCGCGGCTTTGCCGACGCGCTCCTCATGCGCTCGCAGCAGGCGATCGCGATGGGCGCGGCCGGTTACCTGCCGCCGGACCACTACAACCAGATCTTCAGCGCGCACGGCACGATGATGATCTTCTTCGTGGCGATGCCGTTCGTGATCGGGCTCATGAACTTCGTGGTGCCGTTGCAGCTCGGCGCGCGCGACGTGGCGTTTCCCGTGCTCAATTCCGTGGGCTTCTGGCTGACCGCCACCGGCGCGCTGCTGGTCAACATCTCGCTCATCGTCGGCGAATTTGCGCGCACCGGCTGGCTGCCCTATCCGCCGCTATCGGAGCTCACCTACTCGCCCGGGGTGGGCGTGGACTATTACCTGTGGGCACTGCAGATCTCCGGGGTTGGGACCTTGCTGTCCGGGATCAACCTGGTGACAACGGTGCTCAAAGTGCGGGCGCCGGGCATGGACTATCTGCGCATGCCGATGTTCTGCTGGACCACGCTGGCCTCCAACCTGCTAATCGTCGCGGCCTTCCCGATTCTCACCGCGACCTTCGCGATGCTCCTCCTGGACCGTTACCTCGGCTTCCACTTCTTCACCAACGAGGCGGGCGGCAATCCGATGATGTTCATGAACCTCATCTGGGCCTGGGGCCACCCGGAAGTGTACATCCTGATCCTGCCGTGCTTCGGCATCTTCTCCGAGGTGCTATCGACGTTTTCTGGCAAGCCGCTCTTCGGCTACCGCTCGATGGTCGCGGCCACGATGGCCATCTGCCTTCTCTCGTTCATGGTGTGGCTACATCACTTCTTCACGATGGGCGCGGGGGCGGACGTGAACGCGGTGTTCGGCATCGCGACGATGGTGATCGCGGTTCCCACCGGCGTGAAGATCTTCAACTGGCTCTTCACGATGTACGGGGGGCGCATCCGCTTCAATGCGCCCACTCTGTGGTCGATCGGTTTCATGGTCACGTTCGTCATCGGGGGTATGACCGGCGTGCTGCTCGCCGTTCCGCCGGCGGATTTCGTCCTTCACAACAGCCTGTTCCTCGTGGCGCATTTTCACAACGTGATCATTGGCGGCGTCGTGTTCGGCGCTTTTGCAGGATACGAATACTGGTTCCCGAAGGCGTTCGGATTCAAGCTGCACGAGGGTCTGGGCAAGGCCGCCTTCTGGTTCTGGATCATCGGCTTCTATGTCGCGTTCATGCCGCTTTACTGGCTCGGCCTCATGGGAATGACGCGCCGCATGCAGCACTACGACGTCCCGGCGTGGCAGCCGTGGCTCATCGTGGCGGCGGTGGGCGCCGTACTGATTGCGATCGGCATCGCGCTGCAGGTAGCGCAGCTCGTCGTGAGCATTCGCTCGCGCGTAGCGCTGCGGGATCGCACCGGCGACCCCTGGAATGGACGCTCGCTCGAATGGGCCACCGCGTCACCGCCGCTGCTCTTCAACTTCGCCGTGCTCCCCAGCGTCGAGGGCGAGGACGCCTACTGGGGCACCAAGCAGCGGGCGCAGGCCGAGGCCAAGGCGGTGACGGAGCCCGACTACGCCGACATCCACATGCCGCGCAACAGTGCCACGGGTTTCATCTGCGCGTTCTTCGCGACGATACTGGGTTTCGCGCTCATCTGGCACATCTGGTGGCTAGTGGGCCTCGCGTTCGTGTGCGCCTACGCGACCTTCGTCGTGCTCGCCTGGCGCGACGAGGACGAGGACTTGATCCCCGCCGATGTCGTGGCGAAACTCGATCGTGCGAATCGCGCCGCTCGCGTCGGTATCGGGCAGGCCGCATGAGCAACGCTCCATGAGCGCGGCCAGCCCCGCACTCCCGCCCGGGAGCGGCGGCGGCGGCCGGCACGGGCGCGGCGCGCATGGCCGGGGAGGCACCGGGCACCTCGCCGCAGGCCTGACGGCGGAGGGCGCGCAGAGCGCGACCAAGCGCATCGTAGTCGCCTACGGATTCTGGATCTTCCTGATCAGCGACATCATCATCTTCGCCGCGCTGTTCGCGAGCTACGCCGTTCTCACCGACAGCACGGCGGGTGGCCCGCGCGGCCGCGACCTGTTCGATCTGAAGCTGGTCGCCATCGAGACCGGCTGCCTGCTCGCCTCGACGCTCTGCTGCGGCTTCGCCGGTCTCGGGGCCAACGCAAGACGCAACGGCCTCTACTACAGCTCCATGGCGGCCACCTTCGTGCTGGGCGCCATTTTCCTGGGCATCGAAGTGCACGAGTTCGTCAGCATGATCGAGGCCGGCGCAGGACCGTCACGCAGCGCGTTTCTCTCCGCGTTCTTCGCGCTCATCGGCTGTCACGGCCTGCACGTGACGGCGGGCATGCTCTGGCTGCTCACGATGGTCGCGCAGGTGTACGCCAAGGGTTACCGCGACGACATTCTGCGGCGCCTGCTCTGCTTCAGCCTCTTCTGGCACACGCTCGACATCATCTGGGTGGGACTGTTCAGCCTCGTTTACCTCGTGGGAGTTGCGCCATGAACAAGGTCGAGAATCCCGCCGCCAAGACCGGCGGCACCGAGCTCGAAGTCGGCCGCGACAGTGCGCCGATCGGCGACGTCGCACCGGGCGACGAGCACGGGCCGGACGACATCGCCACCGGCGTCCGCGGCTACCTGATCGGCTTCGTGCTGGCAGTAGGATTGACGGCCGTCTCGTTCTACCTCGCCAACAGCACGCTCGTCTGGGCGCCCAGCATTCCGATCGCACTCTCCGTGCTCGCGATCGCGCAGATGGGCGTGCACCTGGTTTTCTTCCTTCACATCACGTCCGGGTCCGACAACATCAACAATGTCATGGCACTCGCCTTCGGCCTGCTGATCGTGATGCTGCTGGTGTTCGGCTCGCTGTGGATCATGACGCATCTGAAGCACCAGACGATGCCGATGGACAAGATGATGCAGATGCAGCGGTGAGGCGCTAACGCTCACCGTCAAGCCACCGGCGTTTGCCGTGGTGGAAGCGTAGGTCCGGCCTCGGCCAACTATGCAGAGGACGCGCCGATTGGCGACTTCACGGCGACAGGTGCGCCACCACCCGCCGTTCGTGCCGGCCATCGCGATGTTCGAAGAGGTAGATGCCCTGCCATATCCCGAGGGCGAGGCATCCGTCGCTGACGGGAATGGCGATCGACACGGCCGTCAGCGCCGCCTTGATATGCGCCGGCATGTCGTCCGGACCCTCCGTCGTATGCGTCATCCAGCGGGAGCCCGGCGCGTCCGACGGCGGCACGAGTCGTTGGAAGAACTCCTCGAGGTCGCGGCGGACGTCGGGGTCGGCATTCTCCTGGATGCACAGTGAGCACGAGGTGTGCTGCACGAACAGCGTGAGCAGGCCCTCCCGTAGGCCGCTCGCGCAGACGACACGTGCGACGTCCTGCGTGAACTCGTAAAGAGCGGGGCCGTTGGTACTGACGTGCAGGATGGACTGCATGAATGCTCCGCGAGAAGCCTACGCGGAAAGCGTACGCGCATCCACGGCGATGGGTGCGCCCGATGGGCCACCGGGGCCTCCGCGCTGGCAGGCGGCGGCACTGGTTCGCGCGGACGGTCTCGCTTCGCGGAGTGCCCATCGGCGGCGTCGGCAAGACGCTTTCGACGCTCGTCCACCCGTTGCATGTCGATGCCGGCTTTTCCACCAGCGGGTGGCTGGCCGTCATCCTGACCTT